>NZ_JBNHEW010000001.1:0-895668 GCF_059089645.1 Arthrobacter sp. K41
TGCCAAGTGCACCGCTGATTAGCTACGTTCGGATGGGATAACCGCTGAAAGCATCTAAGCGGGAAGCTCGCTTCAAGATGAGATTTCCATACACCATTGCGTGTGAGAGGCCCCCAGCCAGACCACTGGGTTGATAGGCCGGATGTGGAAGCGAGGACTAACGACTCGTGAAGCTGACCGGTACTAATAGGCCGATAACTTACACCACACACCACCGCGTGAACGGCATTCAAAAGACGTTCACACCCCGCGGTGGTAAAAAGATAACAAGACTGCTTGCGTCCACTATGTGGTTCCCGAACAACAAACCAAACCGGTTCGTTGTTGCAGGGAACAACACAACTGAATAACAACACCACAAGTTGTAACCACAGATTTCCCACCCCCTAACCGGGTGGGGCAAGGGTTACGGCGGTCATAGCGTGGGGGAAACGCCCGGTCCCATTCCGAACCCGGAAGCTAAGACCCACAGCGCCGATGGTACTGCACCCGGGAGGGTGTGGGAGAGTAGGTCACCGCCGGACATAAATTACCAGTAGGGCCCTGACAAACGACGTCAGGGCCCTACTGCTTTAACCACACCACCACCCCCGGCGAGCACCAGCAAAGCCGGCACCACACCTCATGCCAGCCCCCGGCCGAAACCCTCTCTCACTTTCTGCACGTTTCTGGCGGACGCTCCTTCACCCTCAGCGTCGGAATTGCCTTCCGCCCAGGTTGCCCCAGCTGCCGACCGGCCACCTTCCGCGCCGCAGAATGTGCGAGAGCGTTGGGCTGGGAGCTGCCTTAACTGCGAGAGCGTTGGGCTGGGAGCTGCGTTAAGTGGGAGAGGGTGTGAACATTGCCACGATGCGCTTCCAGGCGAGAGCTCTGTCCTGTCCGGCGGGGCGATTCCACTAGAATTGATGCAGATGTACGGACTTCGAAGCGCTTGATTTCGGGTTGCGTAGGAAAACGAAACACGGATACGAGCGGCTGCAGTTGCGCCAGTGGTCGGCTCACAACAGGAGGAATCCACATGGCTGAGCACAACGGCGGCAACCGCGGCGGACAGGACCGCGGCGGGTTCCGCGGCAACAACAATTCCGGCGGTGACCCCCGCGGATTCCGTTCCCGGACCACCCGGGACAACAACGATTCCCCGGGCCGGCCAGCCGGCGGCGGAGAGCGCAAGCCTTACGGTGACCGGGACAAGAAGCCTTTTGGTGACCGTCCGCGCCGTGACGGCGAGGGCGACCGTCGCAGTTTTGGCGGCGGAGAGCGCAAGCCTTACGGTGACCGGGACAAGAAGCCTTTTGGTGACCGTCCGCGTCGTGAGGGTGAGGGCGAGCGCCGTAGCTTTGGAGCCGGTGACCGTGACCGCAAACCCTCCGGGGACCGTCCGCGCCGCGATGGCGAGGGAGAACGCCGGGGTTTCTCCGGTGGTGAGCGCAAACCGTTCGGTGACCGTGACCGCAAGCCTTACGGTGACCGGGACAAGAAGCCTTTTGGTGACCGTCCGCGTCGTGAGGGTGAGGGTGAGCGCCGTAGCTTTGGAGCCGGTGACCGTGACCGCAAGCCTTACGGTGACCGCGACCGCAAACCCTTTGGTGATCGCGAAAACCGCTCCTTTGGTGACCGTCCGCGCCGTGACGGTGAGGGCGACCGCCGGAGTTTTGGCGGGGGAGAGAACCGGAAGCCTTTCGGCGACCGGAGTGACCGTCCGGGCCGCGGCGACCGCCAGGACCGTGCGCCCCGGAGCTTTGACCGCGACGCCGGACCCCGGAGCTTTGACCGCGACGCCGGACCCCGCACCTTTGGCCGGGACCGCCAGGAAGAGCGTCCTGCCCGCGTTCCCAACCTGCGCGACCTCCGAAGCGCCAACCGTCCGGATCGCGAACGGTCTCCCCAGATTGACGACGATGTTACCGGGAAAGAGCTGGACCGGGCCACGCAGCACCAGATCAAGACTCTCGAGGCCGCCAGCGCGGAGTGGGTTGCCCGCCACCTGGTGATGGCCGGCCGCTTGATTGACGACGAGCCGGAACTGGCGTTCCAGCACGCCCTTGCTGCCAGCCGGCGCGGTGGAAGGCTCGCTGCTGTCCGCGAAGCTGTTGGACTTACGGCCTATGCTGCCGGCCACTACGGCGAGGCGCTTCGGGAATTCCGGACCTACCGCCGGATCAGCGGCTCCAACGTACATCTGCCGGTGATGGCTGACTGCGAACGCGGCCTCGGGCGTCCGGACCGTGCGCTGGACGTAGTACGGTCCGAGGAAGCCCAGGACCTCGACGCTCCCGGCAAGGCCGAGCTCGCCATCGTGGCTGCCGGCGCGCGTACCGACCTCGGCCAGCTCGACGCCGCCGTGGCCGAACTGGAGATCCCGCAGCTGGACATCAACCGTGCGTTCTCCTACAGCCCCCGCCTCTTCCGCGCTTACGCGGACGCACTCGCCGCAGTGGGCCGTACCGCCGAGGCGGAGAAGTGGCAGAAGCAGGCGGTGGTGGCGGAGAACGCCCTCGGCCTGGGCGTTGACGAAGAACCCGACATTATCGACCTGGGCTGGGACGAGCAGGAGGAAGCCCGCGAGGAAGCAGAACGCCGGCGCTTGCTGGACCGCGCCTCTTCCGCTTCGGCTTCAGCTGCTCCCGCTGACACGCGTGCAACAACCGGCGCAGCCGCAATATCTGAAGCCGTCCCAGAAGAGGCATCCGGAGCAGGCCACGCCGTCGACGCCAGCATCGATGACGAGGAACCGGACTACTTCGTTTCCGACGACGCCGAATCTGACGAGGACTCGGTCGAAACCGATGAACTGGACCACGACGGAGAGGAACTGCCCGCCGGCAACGCTCCTGAAGATCAGCAGGATCACCAGGATCGCCGGGAAGACTAAAGGCCAATGACAGAAGCGACTCTGATTTCCCGGTTCGATGCACTGCTCGCAGACCTGGACGGCGTGGTCTATGCAGGACCGCACGCCATCCCGGATGCGGTGGAATCTCTCCAGCAGCTGGCGGGCTTGGGAGTAAGCCTGGGCTATGTGACGAACAACGCCTCGCGCCGTCCTGCCGATGTCGCAGCGCATCTCCGGGAGCTCGGTGCGCCCGCTGATGACGACCAGGTGGTGAGCTCATCCCAGGCTGCTGCCGAGTTGCTGGCCTCTGAGCTGCCCCCAGGTTCCAAGGTGCTTATCACGGGAAGCCCTGCCCTGGCACACGAAATCGACCTGGTTGGCCTGGTTCCCGTGTATGGCCAGGAGGAGGACCCTGTGGCGGTGGTCCAGGGCTTCAACCCGGCCATCGGCTGGAAGGAACTCGCTGAGGCAGCCTACGTGGTATCTGCCGGCGCGATCTGGGTGGCCACCAACACTGACATGACCGTGCCGCAGGCCCGCGGCATCGCACCCGGAAACGGCACCCTTGTCGCTGCTGTCACCGCTGCCACAGGCCAAACACCCCGCGTCGCCGGCAAACCTGAGGCGCCGCTTTTCCACTCCGCCGCAAAGCGGCTTGCCGCTGAGCGTCCCCTGGTGGTCGGCGACAGGCTGGACACCGATATCCTGGGCGGCAACAACGCAGGTTTCGCCACCGTGGCGGTCCTTACCGGCGTCGACACCCGGCAGACCATCCTGGCCGCCCGCTCTGCTGAACGCCCTAAATACATCATCAGTTCCCTGGCCGGCCTGCACCGCCCGTACCCGGCAGTCACGGAAGCCGACGGTACCTACACCTGTGGCGGGACATCCGCACGTGTGGCAAACGGCGCCGTCGGCATCATTGGCGCCCAGGACAACCTCGATTCGTGGCGTGCGGCGTGCGCCGCGTGGTGGGCAGCGACACCGGACGCTTCGACGCCCCAGGCGCCGAAGCTTGTGTGGATGGATCACTAGGCTGGTTGCATGACTGTGCTGAGCCAACCCGACCATCCAACAGCAGCCCAGCCCTCCCCGGACTGGCCGCAAGCCGGCCAGGCCGAGGTGGCGGACCCTCTGGTCCAACAGTCCCTCGGCCGCCTATACGCTCTGCGCCGGACACCGGTGGCGGAGCATGAAGCGGTTTACAGCGAACTCCATGATGAACTGCGCGCCGCCCTGGACGCCGATCCGGCGGAGCACCACCGCGCCCGGATCAGGAATTCGGACGGCGCCTGATGCCGCTGCGCCTTGACCAGGCGTTGGTTGCGCGCGGCCTTGCCCGGTCCCGCACCCATGCCGCCATGCTGATAGCTGAAGGAAAAGTAAGCTCGTCGGGCCAAGTGCTCGGCAAGGCATCACTCCAGGTTCCCGAGGACAAAGACCTCGTGGTCCGGCACGACGGGCAGGACAGCTACGTGAGCCGCGCCGGGCACAAACTGGCAGGGGCCCTCGATGCCTTTCCCGAAGTTTCTCCCGCCGGGAAAAGGTGCCTTGACGCCGGCGCCTCCACCGGCGGCTTCACTGATGTGCTGCTCCGGCGCGGCGCCTCGCGGGTGGTGGCGGTCGACGTCGGGCATGGCCAGCTGGTCCCTCAGCTGCGGGACGATCCGCGCGTGGAAGTCCACGAGGGACTCAACGTCCGCTACATGAAGCCGCAGGACATAGGCGGCGCGGCTTCGCTGACCGTGGCTGACCTGTCCTTTATTTCCCTGACCCTGGTAGTGCAGCCGCTGGCGGATTGCACCGAGCCGGGCGGTGACCTGGTGCTGATGGTGAAGCCGCAATTCGAGATCGGCAAGGACCGCCTGGGCCGCACCGGGGTAGTCACCTCTGAACGGGAACGCCGGATGGCGGTGGGGAAAGTGGCCCGGGCAGCGCAGGAGGCGGGACTGGAGCTCGCCGGCCTTGCCCAGAGCCCGCTGCCCGGCCAGGACGGAAACGTTGAATACTTCCTGTGGATAAAGCGCAGGATCAACCAAGAGTTGCCTAAGATCGAAGAGCGAGACGCAGCCACCGCTGCCTTGCTCGGACGTATCTGGCACAACCACTAGAAAGCGGAACCTGATGAGCAGGCGTGTACTGGTCCTCGCCCACACCGGCCGTGAGGAATCTTTGAAGGCCGCCTGGGAGGCCTGCGCCCAGCTTCACGCCTCGGGCATAGTCCCGGTCATGCAGGAATCAGAGCTGGATGACATGGAAAGGTTCTTCGGACACCTCGCCCAGCCCGTGGAGGTGCTCCACGACCACGTCCAGCTCCCCGACGTTGAACTGGTGATGGTCCTCGGCGGGGACGGAACGATCCTGCGCGCGGCCGAACTGGTCCGGGAAGTGGACGTGCCGCTGCTCGGCGTCAACCTCGGCCACGTGGGCTTCCTCGCCGAAAGCGAACGGGCGGACCTGGCCCAAACCGTCGAATGGATCGCCAGCCGCGAATACACGGTGGAAGAGCGCATGACCATTGACGTCCAGGTGTGGGTCCGGGGACAGAAGATCTGGCACACCTGGGCCTTGAATGAGGCCGCAATCGAGAAGGCCAACCGCGAACGCATGCTCGAGGTGGTTACCGAGGTGGACCAGCGTCCGCTCACCTCCTTCGGCTGTGACGGCATCGTTGTGGCCACTCCCACGGGATCAACGGCCTACGCATTTTCAGCGGGCGGTCCTGTGGTGTGGCCGGAGGTGGAGGCACTCGTCATTGTCCCCATCAGCGCGCACGCACTCTTTGCCAAGCCGCTGGTGGTCTCGCCCCGCTCACGCCTCGCTGTCGAAGTCCTCGGCCGCACAGATGCCCAGGGCGTCCTCTGGTGTGACGGCCGGCGCTCCGTGGATCTGCCGCCGGGCGCCCGGGTGGAAGTGACGAAGTCAGCAACTCCTGTGCGGCTGGCGCGGACCCATCAGACCCCGTTCTCGGCGCGGCTGGTGCGGAAGTTCGAACTGCCCATCCACGGCTGGCGGGGACCTGTTCCCAAAGCCGAATCCATCCACACGGGCCCCATTCCCATCGTCCGGACACCCCGGCCCATGCCGCCGCTCCAGGTGGCCGGCAGCGGGCAGCCGGACGCCGATCCCGATCCCTCAACCGCAAAGTGAACCATGCTTGAAGAACTGAGAATCCGCGATCTGGGCGTCATTACTGACGCAACTCTGCCGCTGGGCCCCGGGCTCAGCGTGGTCACCGGCGAAACCGGTGCCGGAAAAACCATGGTGGTCACCGCCGTCGGCCTTCTCCTGGGAGCCCGAGCGGACGCCGGCGCCGTCCGCAGCGGTGCCAAGAGCGCAACTGCAGAGGCCGTGATTAAGCTCGATTCCGGCCACCCCGCCATTGCGCGCGCCCTCGACGCAGGTGCCGAAGCGGAAGAGTTCGACGGCGGCGCTGAGCTGATCCTCGCGCGCCGGCTTGGCTCAGATGGCCGCAGCCGTGCTTTCCTGGGCGGGCGTGCCGCACCGGTGGGTGTCCTCGCCGAGATCGGCGAAACGCTTGTTGTGGTCCACGGCCAGTCGGACCAGATCCGGCTCAAAGGCGCGGCAGCGCAGCGCGGGGCGCTGGATAAGTTCGCGGGCGAATCGTTGGCCGGTCCGCTGGGCGCCTACCAGGACCTTTACAGCCACTGGAAGTCAATCCAGGCAGAGCTGGACTCGCTCCGCAGCGCCGCCCGGGACCGGCTCCGGGAAGCCGAGTCCCTGGAGGCGGCACTGGCTGAGATTGACGACGTGGACCCGCAGCCGGGGGAGGACGAACTCCTCAAAGCAGAGGCAGTCAAGCTCGCCAACGTCGAGGAACTGCGGATTGCGGCGAGCACCGCCCACCAGGCCCTGATCGCCGAGGACTTTGGCGAAGCAGGCGACGCAACAACCTTGGTGGATGCCGCCAAACGCACCCTGGAGCACGTGGCTGAGCACGATGCCGAGCTCGGTTCCGCAGCAGCCCGGCTGGCTGAGGTGGGGTTCCTGCTGAACGATATCGCCACCGAACTGGCCAGCTACCAAGCCGGGCTGGACAGCGAAGGACCTGAACGGCTCGCCGAGATCGAGGACCGGCGCGCCGTCCTGGCCAAGCTGATCCGCAAGTACGCGCCCTCCGTCGACGAAGTCCTCAAATGGGCTAACAATGCCCGGGTGCGCTTCGAAGAGCTGCAGGACGATTCAACCCGGATCGAATCTTTGGACGCCGAGGTAACCAGGGCCGGGGCGGACCTGCAGAAGCAGGCGGCGGCCATCACTAAAATCAGGACCAAAGCGGCCAAGGAGCTTTCATCCCTCGTCAGCGCTGAACTGAAGGCCCTGGCCATGGCCGATGCCACATTGGTGATCAACCTTGAGGGCACCGGCCAGCCGGGACCGCATGGCGCGGACGAAATCAGTTTCCTGCTGCAGCCGCACTCTGGAGCTCCCGCCAGGCCGCTGGGCAAGGGGGCGTCCGGCGGTGAGCTGTCGCGCGTCATGCTGGCCATCGAGGTGGTGCTGGCCGCCGTCGACCCGGTTCCCACGTTTGTCTTCGACGAAGTGGACGCCGGAGTGGGCGGACGGGCCGCCGTCGAGATCGGCCGCCGTCTGGCCATGCTGGCACGCCACGTGCAGGTGCTGGTGGTCACCCACCTGCCGCAGGTGGCCGCCTTCGCGGATCAGCACATTACCGTCACCAAAACCTCCGTGAGGGGAGCGGACGGCAAGACAGCCACCGGTTTCACCTCAAGTGATGTCCGACTCCTCGACGGCCCGGAACGGGTGCGCGAACTGGCCCGGATGCTGGCCGGCCAGGAGGACTCGGAGTCAGCGCAGGCACATGCGCAGGAGCTGCTGGACGACGCCAAACTGCTGCCACAGCAGGCCTGACCCGTCGCCGGCCACGGACGGCCGGCCCGGTGGGCCCCTTGCCTGCCGTAACTCGGGAGCCGCAGCATGGATCATTTGGGGAACAATTACCGGACCCGTGGAAGGCTCATTTGATGATAGGCTCGAATTCCGTGGTGCAGCGATCAAATTCCCGTGTAAATTCCCGGTTCCCGGGCTCGTCCAAGACGACCAAACACATCTTCGTAACCGGTGGTGTGGCGTCCTCGCTCGGTAAGGGACTGACGGCATCAAGCCTCGGTCATCTGCTGCGGGCACGCGGCCTGTCTGTAACTATGCAGAAGCTCGATCCCTACCTGAACGTGGATCCGGGCACGATGAACCCCTTCCAGCACGGCGAAGTCTTCGTCACTGACGACGGCGCCGAGACCGACCTGGACATCGGACACTACGAGCGCTTCCTCGACGAAAACCTCGAGGGCTCGGCCAACGTAACCACCGGTCAGGTGTACTCCACCGTCATCGCGAAGGAACGCCGCGGTGAGTACCTCGGCGACACCGTACAGGTCATTCCGCACATCACCGATGAGATCAAGCGCCGCATGCGCCTTCCCGCCGAAGGCAAGAACGCCCCGGACGTCATTATCACCGAAATCGGCGGGACCGTTGGCGACATCGAGTCCCAGCCGTTCCTCGAATCGGCCCGCCAGGTCCGCCAGGACATCGGCCGCACCAACGTTTTCTTCCTGCACGTGTCCCTGGTGCCGTACATTGGGCCCTCCCAGGAACTGAAGACCAAGCCCACCCAGCATTCCGTGGCGGCGCTGCGCTCCATCGGCATTCAGCCCGAAGCGATCGTTATCCGCTCAGACCGCGAAGTGCCGGACGCCATGCGCGAAAAAATCGGCCGGATGTGCGACGTCGACATCGACGCCGTGGTGAACGCCGCAGATGCCCCCAGCATCTACGACATCCCCAAGACCCTGCACAGCCAGGGCCTGGATTCGTACATTGTGCGTGCCCTGGACCTGCCGTTCAAGGACGTCGACTGGACCAGTTGGGACAAGCTGCTTGAGGCCGTCCACAACCCCAAGCACCACGTTGAAATCGCACTGGTGGGCAAGTACATCGACCTCCCGGACGCCTACCTGTCCGTCACTGAGGCACTGCGCGCCGGCGGCTTCGCCAATGATGCCAAGGTCAAGATCCGCTGGGTCCCCTCCGACGAGTGTGAAACCCGTGAAGGTGCCATCCAGGCCCTGGACGGGGTCAACGCCATCTGCGTCCCTGGCGGCTTCGGCATCCGCGGCCTGGAGGGCAAGCTCGGCGCCCTCAAGTTTGCCCGCGAAACCAAGCTTCCCGTGCTGGGACTCTGCCTGGGCCTGCAGTGCATGGTCATCGAGTACGCCCGCAACGTTGTGGGGCTGGAGGGGGCTTCCTCCAGCGAGTTCGAGCCGGACTCCAAGTACCCCGTCATCGCCACGATGGAAGAGCAGCTGGAGTTTGTTGAAGGCGGCGGCGACCTCGGCGGCACCATGCGCCTGGGCCTCTACGAAGCCAAGCTTGATGCCGGCTCGGTGATCGCCGGGACATACGGCAAGACCACCGTCAGCGAACGCCACCGCCACCGCTACGAGGTGAACAACAAGTACCGTGAGCAGATCGCAGCCGAGGGGCTCGTCTTCTCCGGCACGTCGCCGGACGGCAAGCTGGTGGAGTTCGTCGAGCTCCCCGCCGACGTCCACCCGTACTACGTGGCCACCCAGGCGCACCCTGAGCTGAGCTCGCGCCCCACGCGTCCGCACCCGCTGTTTGCCGGGCTTGTGAAGGCAGCCCTGGACCACCAGGAGGGCGCCGACACGGCCGCCGGCCTTGGTGCTGTTGCTCCGGAGGCCGAGCAGTCCGGTACGGTAGCCGCTAAGTAGTTCCCGCACGACAAAAGGACGGCGCGATGCCCGGTACACCTGAAGCCACCCATGTAGTCCAGGTTTCGGATGCACCGAGCCCGCGCCGTCTTTTGTCTACGGAAAAGGTTTACGAAGGCCGGATCTGGGACGTGGTCAGTGACACCTTCCTGCTGCAGGAAACGGGTGAGGCCCTCACCCGGGACTACATTGAACACCCCGGCGCCGTGGCCGTCCTGCCCATGAACGACGACGGCGAGATCCTCCTTCTGAAGCAGTACCGGCACCCGGTGGGTATGGACCTCTGGGAGATTCCCGCCGGGCTGCTTGACATCGAAGGTGAGGACTTCGTGGTGGGCGCCGCCCGCGAGCTCGCCGAAGAGGCAGATCTCGCTGCCGGCACCTGGAATGTCCTGGCCGACTTCTTCAACTCACCCGGTTCCTCGAGCGAGGCCATTCGAATTTACCTGGCCCGAAACCTCACCTACGTCCCGGACCATGAGCGCCATTTGCGTACGGACGAGGAAGCCGAGATCGAGTTTCACTGGATCGCCCTTGACGACGCCGTGCAGTCCGTTCTGGCCGGCCGGCTCCACAACCCGTCCGCCGTCGTCGGGATTCTCGCCGCTGCAGCGGCCCGCGCTGAGGGATATGCCACTCTCCGCCCCGCGGACGCGCCCTGGCCCGCGCACCCCAGCCAGCGCTGATGGTCCCTGGTCCCTCTGCTGAGCTGGCTCCTGCTGCACCGGTTCAGGAAGCTCCCGGACACGTCAGTGACGCCGCGCGGCCAGTTGCCCCGCCATCGGCCATTGACCGCGGCATCACGGACTACCTGCAGCACATGGGCGTTGAACGGGGCGTTGCAGCCAACACGCTGGCGGCCTACCGCAGGGACTTGGCCCGGTACTCCCGGCACCTGGCCGCAGCCGGCTGCAGCCGCCCCGACGACATCACCCGCCACCATGTGACAGGCTTCGTGCGCGCCCTCACGGACGGGTCCGACGGCGGGTCCGCCCTCGGCGTGCGCTCCGCCGCCAGGACAGTGGTGGCCGTCAGGGGGCTGCACAAGTATTGGGCCCTGGAAGGGTTCACCACCACGGACCCCGCCAGTGATGTACACCCGCCTATGCCCGGGAAGCGCTTGCCAAAAGCCATCAGCGTGGACGAGGTCACCAGGATCCTGGAGGCGGCCGGAACCGACACTGCCACCGGGCTCCGCGACCGCGCACTCTTGGAATTCCTGTACTCCACCGGCGCCCGCATCAGCGAGGCGGTGGGGCTGGACGTGGATGACATCTCCCTGCAGGAGCCGGAGACGGGGCCGGCCATCGTACGGCTGTTCGGAAAAGGCTCCAAGGAACGGCTGGTACCGCTGGGTTCCTACGGCGCCCGTGCCCTCGATTCCTACCTGGTCCGCGGCCGCCCGCTGCTGGCCGCGAAGGGAAAGGGAACGCCGGCGTTGTTCCTTAACGCCCGCGGCGGCCGCATCAGCCGCCAGAGTGCCTGGACCATCCTGAAGGCTGCCGCGGAGAAGGCCAACATCACCAGGGACGTCTCACCGCACACCCTCCGGCACTCCTTCGCCACACACCTGCTCGAAGGCGGCGCGGACGTGCGCGTGGTCCAGGAGCTGCTGGGGCACGCGTCCGTGACCACAACCCAGGTCTACACACTGGTCACCGCGGACACCCTGCGTGAGATTTACGCCGCAGCACACCCGCGGGCACTGGGCTGATCGTGGCTGCTGCCGCAGTAGCACTGTGTTTCCTGCTCCGCGAGGTGGACGGCGCCTCCCAAGTCCTGCTGGGGATGAAAAAGACCGGCTTCGGGCGTGGAAAGATCGTCGGCATCGGCGGCCATGTGGAAGCGGGGGAAACTGATGCGGAAGCAGCCATCCGGGAGGTTCGGGAGGAAGCCGACGTGGGAATCCTTCCCGGTGACCTGAGGGACGCCGGCATCGTGCGCTTCGTGTTTCCTGCCAAACCCGAGTGGGACATGGACACGCGGCTGTTCACCTCCGTCCGCTGGGAAGGCGAGCCCACCGAGAGCGATGAGATTGCTCCGGCCTGGTTCGACACCGCTGCCCTGCCGGTGGACCGGATGTGGCAGGACGCCGGCCACTGGCTGCCGGTGGTTCTCGAAGGCGGCAGGGTGAACATCGTGGTCACCATGGACAACGACAACGAAGCCGTCGCCTCCTCGGAAAGCCTCCTCTTTTAAGGCAATGAGCAACATACCGCGGCCCGGCCACCGGGAGGTGACCGGGCCGCCGTCGTACCTTGGCCGATGAGGCGCCTAAGGCAGGTGCCGCTCCTCGGGCCCCACGTATTCGCTCAGCGGCCGGATCAGGGAGTTGGCCTCCAGCTGCTCCATGATGTGCGCGGTCCACCCGGTAATGCGGCTGGCCACAAACAGGGGAGTGAAGGTGGGGGTATCGAAGCCCATGAGGTGGTAGGTGGGGCCGGCCGGATAATCGAGATTTGGCTTGATGCCCTTCGCCTCGTCCATGGCTGACTCCAGCCCGTTGTAGAGCCCCAGCAGCTCAGGGCGGCCGTAGTGGGCGATCATTTTGTCCAGGGCGGCCTTCATGGTGGGAACCCGTGAGTCACCATGCTTGTAGACGCGGTGACCGAAGCCCATGACTTTCTTTTTCTGGGCCAGCGCGTCTTCCATCCATGCCTTGGCGCGGGCCGCCGCTTCCTCCAGGGATTCCTGCGGCCGGATGCCGATCTCGTCGAAGGTGTGCATCACGGCCTCGTTGGCGCCGCCGTGCAATGGCCCCTTTAAAGCACCGATGGCTCCCGTCACCGCCGAGTGCAGATCCGCGAGCGTGGAGGTGATCACCCTGGCTGTGAAGGTCGAGGCATTGAAGGAGTGCTCGGCGTAGAGGATCATTGAGACGTTGAAGGCCTCCACCACCTCCGGCACCTGTTCCTCGCCGAAGGTCATCCACAGGAAATTCGCCGAATAGCCGAGGTCTTCACGGGGTTCGATGAGACCGTGCCCGTGGCGGCGGCGCTGGTCGTAGGCCACCACCGCCGGCATGGCCGAGAACAGGTCGATGGCTTTGGCCATGTTGGCCTCGCGGGAGGAGTCCTCAGCGAGGGGATGCCGGGCCCCCATCACCGAGGCGGCGGTCCGGCAGACATCCATCGGATGGGAGCTCTCTGGCAGCGCGTCGATAACCTGCTTGACCACCGGGTCCAGGTCGCGGCCCGCCCGCTCCCGGGCAGTGAACTCTGCCAGATGCTGCCGGTCGGGCAGCTCACCATTCCACAGCAGGTAGGCCACTTCCTCGAAGCTGCACCTTGCGGCAAGCTCCTGGACCGGGTACCCCCTGTAGAGCAGGGAATTGGTGTCCGGGTTGACCTTTGAGACGGACGTGTAATCCACCACGACGCCGGCAAGACCTTTTTTGATGTCCTCTTCAGCCATGCTGAAACTCCTTCGTTCCTGTCGCCTGTTGTGCCGGACCGGGCCGGCGTGGCTTTCCCTACTCCCCGGGGACCCGGAAATTGAATACTCCGCTGTCGAAGCGGTTATAGCCTTCGTAGTCAACGAGATCGTATAAGCGTGCGCGGGTCAGCATGCTGCCCACCTGCGCTTCCTGCGTGCCCTCAGCCTTGATCGATTCCAGCGTACGCTCGGCGGCGCCCATGGCACTACGGAGAAGCGTTACCGGATAGATGACCATGTTCACGCCGGCACGTTGAAGCTGCTCCGTGGTGAACAGGTCGCTTTTGCCGAACTCGGTCATGTTGGCAAGGATCGGCACGTTCACGGCTTCCCGGATGGCCCGGAACTCGCCAAGGTCCTTCATGGCCTCGGGGAAGATGGCGTCCGCTCCCGCTTCCACGAGGGCCCGGGCGCGGTCCTGCGCGGCCTCGAGCCCGTCCACGGCGCGGATGTCGGTTCGCGCCATGATGAGGAAGTTCGGGTCGCGGCGGGCGTCCGCGGCGGCGCGGATGCGTTTGGTTGCCGTCTCCAGGTCCACAACGTTTTTGCCGTCCAGGTGGCCGCAGCGCTTGGGGTTGAACTGGTCCTCGATGTGAAGCCCGGCCAAACCTGCGTTCTCAAGTTCCTGCACCGTCCGTGCCACGTTTATTGGTTCACCAAAGCCGGTGTCGGCGTCCACGATTGCGGGCAGGTCCGTCATGCGGGCGATTTGCCCGGCGCGGGTGGCCACTTCCGTGAGGGTGGTCAGGCCGATGTCGGGCAGGCCCAAATCATTGGCCAGGACGGCCCCGGAGATGTAGACGCCGTCAAAGCCCTTTTCCTCGATCAACCGGGCTGACAGCGGGTTGAATGCCCCGGGGAACTGGGCGATGGTCCCGGCGGCCAGGAGTTCGCGGAACCGGAGCCGCTTCTGCTCGGGGGTGACCTTGGAGTACAGCATCAGAAGAGTCCTTTGGGGGAGGCGGCGGGATCGATGACGCCGGGCGCCGCGGTGATGTTCAGCTGGTCCAGCTCGCCGGCAGCGAGCTCCGGCAGGCGTTCGACGGCGGCAAGGAACCGATCGATCTCCGCTTCCTCCACGAGGCCGGCGGCGAGGGTGCGGAACTTGTTGACGTACTGAGAACGGTCGAAGGGACGGGCGCCGAGCGGGTGGGCGTCGGCAACGGCGATCTCATCCTTGAGGACGGTCCCGTCTGCGAGGGTGATTTCCACGGAGCCGCCGAAGGCCTTCTCTGAGATGTCCAGTGAGTGGTACCGGCGGGTCCACTCGGGGTCTTCCTCGGTGCTGACCTTTTGCCACAGGTCTACAGTGTCCGGGCGGGCAGCACGGGCGGGGGAGTAGGAGTCCAGGTGGTGCCAGGCGCCGTCCTGCAGGGCGACAGTGAAGATGTAGGGGATGGAGTGGTCAAGGGTTTCCCGTGAAGCGGTGGGGCTGTACTTCTGCGGATCGTTGGCCCCGGACCCGATGACGTTGTGGGTGTGGTGGCTGGTGCGGATCAGCACCGACTTCACGTTGGCGGGATCCGTAGCCTCAGGGTGCTTCCGGTTCAGCTTCCGCGCCAGGTCAATCCAGGCCTGCGCCTGGTACTCAGCGGAGTGTTCTTTGGTGTAGGTGTCCAGGATGGCCCGCTTGGCCTCGCCGGCTTCGGGCAGTGGTACCTGGTAGGAGGCGTCGGGGCCGTCCAGCAGCCAGGCGATCACCCCGTCCTCGCCTTCGTAAATGGGAACCGGGGAAGTCTGTCCGCGCATCGCCCGGTCTGCCGCTTCCACTGCCATCTTGCCGGCGAAGGCCGGGGCGTGGGCCTTCCACGTGGAGATCTCACCCTTGCGGGACTGCCGCGTGGCGGTGGTGGTGTGCAGGGCCTGTCCCACGGACTGGAAGATGGTTTCGACGTCGAGCCCCAGCAATGTTCCGATCCCCGCCGCGGCGGAAGGGCCCAAATGGGCAACATGGTCGATCTTGTGCTTGTGCAGGCAGATTGCCTTCACCAGGTTCACCTGGATTTCATATCCTGTGGCGATGGCACGCACCAGGTCCCGGCCGCTGGACCCTACATGCTGGCCCACGGCGAGGATCGGCGGAATGTTGTCCCCGGGGTGGGAGTAATCCGCCGCCAGGAACGTGTCATGGTAGTCCAGCTCACGCACCGCCACCCCATTGGCCCACGCCGCCCACTCAGGGGAGACGCGCTCGCCGATCCCAAAGACATGTGAGCCCTTTCCGCCGGAGCTGGGGCCGTGGGTGAGTGCCTGCGCCCGGGCTGCAATGATCGGTGCCCGGTTGAGCGAGGCGACTGCCACCGAAGCATTGTCAATAACGCGGTTGATCACCATGTCCGTGACGTCGGCGGGCACCTTTACGGGATCGGCTGCAACCTTCGCGATTTTGTACGCAAGCTGGTCCTCGCGCGGCAGGTTTTCTTCGCTTTTGTAAACGCGGACGTGGTGTTCCTTGACCATGGTGCTCCTTAGCGGGATGGGTGGGTGGCTTTGATGTGGCACAGGCTGCGGTGGAGGTGGAGGGTGGTGGCTGCCTGGGCCAGGCGCGGGTCCCGGGCCGCAATGGCCTCGGCGATGGTGGCATGCTCCGCCGCTGCTGCTGTGAGCCGGGAAGCGTCATCGGCAGCAAGGCGTCGGATGCGGACCAGATGGACCCGAAGGCTGCGCATGGCCTGGGCAAGGTAGGAATTGGAGATTGCGGAATCAACGGCGGTGTCCAGCCGGCCCACCAGCAGGTAATAGTCCTCCAGGGCGGGGGCAGCCCCGGTAAGGAGCGACGGTGCTGCCCGGAAGCCGGCTTCGAGCTCCCGGAACGTTTCCGGATCGCCCCGTTCGGCGGCGAGGGCGGCTGCCTTGCCTTCCAGCGTCTCCCGGAGTTCGAACAGTTCGTCAATATCCTCCAGCGAAATATCTGTGACGACGACGCCGCGGCCGCCCGCCGCCGTCGTCAGTCCTTCTGCGGTCAGGCGCCCCAGCGCCTCCCGGAGTGGCGTGCGTGAGACGCCCAGGCGTTCTGCCTGCTCCACTTCGGCAAGCAGGGCGCCTGGCTGGAGGCGCCACTGGACGATGTCATCCCGCAGCGCGGCGTAGGCGCGGTCGCTTGCTCGCACTGGTTTCCCTTCGCTGGTGGAAGGCCAGTGTATACAGGAGGGCCTGCCTTTTGCACCGTTCCCCGAAAAAAGACCCTCAACTCCCGCCGTGTGTATACAGCGGCTCTGCAGGTGCTCGATCCAGCCAATGTACAGGCCGGGTTAACGGCCGCTCCACCGGTATTCGTTCTCCGGCCGGCCCGGCGTGCCGTAGCGGGCTGTCCTGGATACCGTTCCGGCGTCGGCGAGGTACTCCAGGTAGCGGCGCGCGGTGACGCGGGACATGCCCAGCGCGTCCATGACCTCGGTGGCGGAGACGGCGCCGTGCTGCTGCTTTATGAACTCCTGGACCGAAGCCAGGGTGGACACCGAGAGGCCCTTCGGCAGGGGCAGTTCGGAGGGTGCCCGCAGGCTGGCAAACGCCTGGTCCACGTCCGTTTGGGAGGCCCCTGACTTCCCGTACCCGCCTTGCGGTCCGGCCAGTTGCTGCCGGAACTGCTGGTAGCTTGCCAGTTTGTCCGCAAAGGTTGCGTAGGTGAACGGCTTGATCAGGTACTGGACAACACCGATGGCAACGGCGCTGCGGACGATGGCCAGCTCCCGGACTGCTGTAATGGCGATGATGTCTGCAAGTATTCCTGCTGCCCTCATCCGGCGGGCAATGTCCAGGCCATGGAGGTCGGGCAGGTTCATGTCCAGCAAAACAAGTTCCACCGGGTTTCCCGCGGCGGCGAATTCGTTCAGCAACCGCAGGGCTGACTGGCCGTCGGGGGCGGTGCCGGCGAGTTCGAAGCCTGGCAGCCGCCCCACGTAGGCTGCGTGCGCGGCGGCTGCGATGGCCTCGTCCTCCACAACGAGGACCCGGATGATGCTCATTGTTGGTGCTCCTTCTGTGCCGGCATTGCTGCGGGGAGGAACACCTCGAACTTGGCGCCCCGCCGTCCATTAATGGCAAGGCTGCCTCCCAGGCGCTGGACCGCCTGCCGTACCAGGGCGAGCCCAATGCCCCGGCCGCCGGGGCCTGCCGGTTTGGTGCTGTACCCGTGCCGCAAAATGTTCTCCGCTGCGGCCTGATCGATGGCGGGGCCGGAATCATGGACTGTGATGTCCAGTCCTTCCTCGTCGGACTCCACCGTGAGCTCCACCCGGCGCGGCGGCGGGCCGTCCGCCGCCGCGTCCATGGCGTTGTCCAGCAGGTTACCAAGGATGGTCACCAGGTCCTGGACGGCGATTCCGGCAACGCTGGCTGAGCCGAGGGTTGCCACATCCAGCTGCACCCCGCGTTCGTGGGCTTCAGCCACCTTGCCCATCACCAGGGCGCCAACAACGGGCTCATCCACGGAGCTGAGCATGTCATCGGTCAGCTGCTGGCTAAGCTCCAGGTCCTTGGTGGCGAAGGCCAGGGCCTCCTGGGTGCGGCCCAGTTCCAGCAGGGAAACCATGGTGTGCAGCCGGTTGGCGTGTTCGTGCGTCTGGGCCCGGAGGGCATCGGAGAGGGTGCGCATTGTTTCCAGCTCGCTGCCAAGGGCTTCTATTTCTGTGCGGTCCCGCAATGTTGCCACGGTGCCGTACACGGGCGTTCTGCCGCGGCTGCCCGGGGATCCGGGCCCCTTGGCGGGACCCTGGTTGACCACCAGGATGCGCGAACCGGTCAGGATGATCTCGTCCTTGGCGCTTCGCCCGGACTCGAAGAGCGTCCGGAGCCCCTCCTCGAGCGGCAAGTCGGCCAGCGAGGGCGGACGGGCAGGGTCTTTGCTGGCGGGTCCTTCCAGGCCCAGCAGTTCCGCCGCCTGGTCGTTGTACATCACCACCTGGCCCTTTGTGTCGATGAGGATCAGTCCCTCCCGTACGGAATGCAGCACCGATTCGTAGTATGCAAACAGTTGGGCAAGCTGCTCCGGCCCCCAGCCGCGGGTGACCCGGCGGAGGTAGCGGCCCAGCAGCCACGACGCGAGGGAGCCCCCAACCAGCAGGGCCAGGCCGATGGCCAGGAGGGCGGGCAGGCGCCCGGCGAGGGCCACATCGATGGTCCGCACAGTCACGCCGACAGACACCATAGCCTTCACCGCTCCCGTGCCGTCCTTGACTGGAACGATGGAGCGGACTGATGGCCCAAGGGTTCCGGCCACCACCTCAGTGAAGGCCTCGCCGCGAAGCGCGGCCTCGATGGAACCAATGTAGGGCCGTCCGATTTCCTGGTTCCGGGGATGCGTCCACCGCGTCCGGTCCGGCGCCATGATGGTGATGAAGTCCACGCCGGTTGCCGCCATGACGTTATTGGCAAACGGCTGGAGGGTGGGGGACGGGTTTGGGGAAGCGGCCGCTTCCAACACCAGCGGACTGGCTGCGATGGCAGCTGCTATTCCCGCCATCCGCTGCCCCGCTTCGTCATAGGTGCGGTCGCGGGCGTCCACATACGTGGCCGTGCCAACCACGGCGATGAACGCCGCCACAATCAGCAGGTTCGCCACGAAGAGCCGTCGGGCGATACTCCAGCGGTGGATCATCTGTACCTCCCACGACCAATATGAACGCAACGGTGAGCTGGATCACCACGTGCCCAATGATGGATATCACACCGGAGGACGCGTAGAGCCCAGAGATTGTGCCGCAGCGTCTATCAGATTATCCAAAGGAGACACATCATGGCTTCTCAACGAGGAGAGTCGCTTGACACCGTGGGGACGCGGCGCAAGGGCATCGACAAATCGCATTACCTCTACATCGCCGTTATCGCCGCCGTCATCCTCGGCGCACTGGTCGGCCTGATGTTCCCTGAGGTTGGCAAATCCCTCAAGCCGCTCGGCGACGGGTTCATCAAGCTCATTAAGATGATGATCGCTCCGGTGATCTTCTGCACCATCGTCCTGGGCATCGGCTCCATCGCCAAGGCGGCCACGGTGGGCAAAGTGGGCGGCCTGGCGCTCGGTTACTTCGTCGCGATGTCGACGTTCGCGCTCGCGATCGGCCTGGTGGTGGGCAACCTGATCCACCCGGGCGAGGGCCTGAAGCTGGCGCCGTACGATCCCAACAAAAAGGCAGAGGTCGACAGCACCGTCGCCTTCCTGCTCAACATCATCCCGGGCGATATTCCGGTCCTGCCGACGCTGTTCGCCGCCATCCTCGTTGGCTTCGCGCTTCAGAAGATGGGCCCGCAGGGCGCGCCGATCCTCAAGGCCATCGGCCACGGCCAGGTACTGGTCTTCCGCATCCTGATCATGATCATGTGGCTCGCCCCCGTCGGCGCCTTCGGTGCCATCGCCGCCGTAGTTGGCGCCACCGGCTTCCAGGCCATCGTCAGCATGTTCACCCTGATGGCCGCCTTCTACATCACCTGCGCCCTGTTCATCGTCATTATCCTGGGCGGCCTGCTCAAGGTGGTTACCGGGGTCAACATCTTCAAGCTGATGAAGTACCTGGGCCGGGAGTACCTGCTCATCTTCTCCACGTCCTCCTCCGAAGCTGCCCTGCCCCGCCTGATCGCCAAGATGGAACACCTCGGCGTCTCCAAGCCTGTCGTCGGCGTCACGGTACCCACCGGCTACTCCTTTAACCTGGACGGCACGGCCATCTACCTGACCATGGCCTCTCTCTTCGTTGCCAACGCCATGGGAACCCCGCTGGACCTCGGCGCACAGATCTCCCTGCTGGTCTTTATGATCATCGCTTCCAAGGGCGCCGCCGGCGTCACCGGCGCCGGCCTGGCCACCCTTGCCGCCGGCCTGCAGGCACACAAGCCGGAACTGCTGGGCGGCGTGGGCATGATTGTCGGCATCGACCGGTTCATGTCCGAGGCCCGTGCCCTCACCAACTTCACCGGCAACGCTGTGGCCACCATCCTGATCGGCACCTGGGTCAAGGAAATCGACGGCGCCCAGGTGGACGACGTCCTCTCCGGCCGCGAACCGTTCGACGAGGCAACCATGATGGCGCACCACCACGGCGAGGTGGCGCACAAGGAAGAAGGAGCCCGGACGGTTCCCGCCAGCGCCTGATCCTCCTTACGGCGGAAGCTCTGCCGACAAGACAAAATTGCCCCCGCAGCCTTCGCTGCGGGGGCGGTTTTGTCTTGTTGCGGGCCAACCTTCGACCTCAGCTAGAGGGTCAAGGCTCAACATCCGCAGAAAGTCAAGTTGCCTCGAATACCGTGTCGGGCGCTGTAACCTTGGGAAGAAGAAGGAGCGTTGCTGGCCAGCCAGCGGCAGGAAATCAACGTCATCGAAAGTGTGGATAGATACGTGAGCAGCGAACAGGGTTCAGCAACTCTGGAGGGCACGCAATTCGACCTGGAAGATGCGGTGATGGGACCCACCGGGCGCCCCTACCGTGAGTTCCCGGAACCAGCGCCCCTGGCCTCCCACGGTCCGGCCCGCGTCATTGCCATGGTCAACCAAAAGGGCGGCGTAGGGAAGACCACCTCCACCATCAACCTCGCGGCAGCACTGGCCGAGTACGGCCGCCGTGTGCTCCTGGTCGACTTTGATCCCCAGGGCGCACTGTCTGCCGGCCTGGGCGTTAATCCGCATGAACTCGACCTCACCGTCTATAACGTGCTGATGGACCGCAAGGTGGACATCCGTGACGCCATCCACCAGACAGGCGTGGAAAACGTGGACCTCCTGCCCGCAAACATCGACCTTTCCGCGGCGGAAGTCCAGTTGGTCAACGAGGTGGCCCGCGAGCAGGTCCTCGACCGTGCCCTCAAAAAAGTGGAGGACGATTACGATGTCGTCCTCATCGACTGCCAGCCGTCCCTTGGCCTCCTGACCGTCAACGCCCTCACCGCCGCGCACGGCGTCATCATTCCGCTCATCTGCGAGTTCTTCGCCCTGCGCGCCGTTGCGCTACTGGTGGAGACCATCGACAAGGTCCAGGACAGGCTTAACCCGCGCCTGCAGGTGGACGGTGTTCTGGCCACCATGTACGACGCCCGGACGCTGCACAGCCGCGAGGTCATCACCCGCCTGGTGGAGGCCTTCGGGGACAAGGTTTTCGAAACCGTCATCAAGCGCTCCATCAAGTTCGCGGACGCTACTGTCGCAGCAGAACCGATCACCAGCTACGCGGGCAACCACGTGGGTGCCGACGCCTACCGCAGGCTGGCCAAGGAGCTGATTTCGCGCGGCGGCGCACCGTAGCCACCCGGTGGCCGAATCAAAACCCGGCTTCGAGGTACGGCTTGCCAACTTCACAGGACCCTTCGACCTCCTGCTGGGACTGATTGCAAAGCACCAGCTGGACATCACCGAGGTAGCCATTGCCACGGTGACCGACGAGTTCATCAAGTACATCCGGAACCTGCAGAAACTGGGCGAAGAGTGGGCCCTGGACGAGGCCAGTGAGTTTCTGGTCATCGCGGCCACGCTGCTGGACCTCAAAGCCGCCCGGCTGCTCCCTGCCGGGGAGGTCGAGAACGATGAAGACATCGCGCTGCTGGAAGCCAGGGACCTGCTCTTCGCCCGGTTGCTCCAGTACAAGGCCTTCAAGCACGTCGCGGGCCTTTTGGGCGAAACCCTGCAGCAGGAGGCCGAGCGCTTTCCCCGGCAGGTGGCACTGGAGGGACACTTCGCCGCCATGCTTCCCGAGCTCGTCTGGAAGCACACTCCTCAACAGTTTGCCCGCATGGCTGAGGCCGCCCTGCTGCCGAAGGCCCCAAAGCCAACAGAAGTCGGCCTGTCACACCTTCATGGGGGCAATGTCAGCGTAAAGGAGCAGGCAGAAGCGATGGGCCTGCGGCTTCAGCTTGAATCACCGCTGACCTTTCGCGCCCTGATCGCCGATGCCGAATCCACCCTGGTGGTTGTTGCGAGGTTCCTTGCCCTCCTGGAACTGTTCCGGGACAAGGCTGTTTCCTTCGACCAACTGTCCCCGCTCGGGGACCTGGCTGTTTATTGGACTGCCAGAAAGGCGGAATGGTCTGCCGAAAACCTGAGCGAAGAATTTGAGGAGCAGCTGTGACTGAGCAGCGAACAAAAGCGGCCCCCGCTGCGGGGCCGGACATTGAAAGTCTTCCCGGCGGGGCCAAGGCCGCCCTTGAGGCGGTACTTATGGTCATCGACCAGCCGGCCTCGGAGGAAGAACTGGCGGCAGGACTTGACCTTCCCCTTGCCACCGTCGCTGCCCTGCTCGCAGAACTTCAGCGGGAGTATAGCGGCTATACTGTTAAAGCCCCGGATTTGGATCAAGCCAGTGGAACTGGTCTAGGCTCCAGCCCCCGGGGTTTTGAATTGCGGAAAGTCGCCGGTGGCTGGCGGATCTACTCCCGTACGGAGTTTGCGCACATCGTGGGCAAATATGTGCTGGAGGGCCAGACGGCCAGGCTTACCCAGGCCGCCTTGGAAACGCTGGCGGTCATTGCATACCGCCAGCCGGTATCCAGGGCCAGGGTGTCCGCAATCAGGGGAGTCAATGTTGACTCTGTCGTACGGACGCTTGCCCAGCGCGGACTGATCGAGGACTCGGGAACGGATCCAGAGTCCGGCGCCATCCTCTACCGGACCACTTCATATTTCCTGGAACGGATGGGGATCGGCTCGGTGGCTGAGCTGCCGCAGCTGTCCCCGCATCTGCCGGGGCTGGACGGCATCGCAGAGTTCTACGACACCGAAGGAACGTAGCCAGGGCGTAACCCCGGGCTGCACGCAAGAGTACTCACAAGGGCAGATTATTTCTGCAGGGCTGGCTAGGGTTGTCCATGGACACCCAGCCGGTCAACATATCGAAGGACGGGTCATGACACAGGCGGGACGCCAGGGTTCACCACGTAACGGTTCGGGACGCAACGGTTCGGAACGAAACTCATCACAGCGCAGCACCTCCCAGGGCGGCAAGCCGGGCGGCGGTTTCCGCGGCGGGGCCCCAAAGCGCGGTGCCGGATTCGGCAGCGACCGCCCGCACCGCGCACCCAAGCCCCGCGAGGAGCGCTTCATCGATCCGGACGAGGCTGCTGCCGGTGCCCAGCCGGGCCGTGGAGCAACGGATCCAAAATCCGCCAAACCCTCTTCACGGAAGCCTGCCGCCCGCAAGCCCGGCGCGAAGAAAGCACCAGGGACCCCGGGAGCCCTCAAGCCAAAACCGCGCACTGGCGCGCCGGGAGCAGCAGCTTCCCGTGCTTTCGGCAGCGAACGCTTCGGCCAGAACCTGGGTCCGGTCCGCCGGCCCTCCCGCAGGAAAGCCCCGCGGGGCGAGGTTCCCCAGTCCGAACTCCATGATGCCGACGGCGTCCGCCTGCAGAAAGTCATGGCCTCCGCCGGCGTCGCGTCACGCCGTGTCTGCGAGGAAATGATTGCCGAGGGCCGGGTGGAGGTGGACGGCCAGGTAGTCACCGAGCTCGGCGTCCGCATCGACCCCAAAACCGCTGTCATCCACGTTGATGGACTCCGGATCCAGCTCGACGAGAACCTGGTGTACATGGTGTTCAACAAGCCCAAGGGCGTTGTTTCCACCATGGAGGATCCCGAGGGCCGCCCCTGCATCAGCGACTTCCTCCGCCACCAGCAGGGCGAACGCCTGTTCCACGTGGGCCGGCTCGACGTCGCTACCGAGGGCCTGCTGCTGCTGACCAACGACGGCGAACTCGCCAACCGCCTGACGCACCCCTCCTACGAGGTGCCCAAGACGTACCTGGTCCAGGTCCGGGGCCCCTTCCCGCAGGGCATTGGTGCCAAGCTCAAGGAAGGTGTGGAACTTGAGGACGGTTTCGCGTCAGTGGATTCCTTCCGGCTCGTGGATTCCACTCCCGGCCACGTCCTGATCGAAGTAGTGCTGCACTCCGGCAAGAACCGCATTGTCCGCCGCCTGTTCGACGCCGTCGGATTCCCGGTACTGCGGCTGGTCCGCGTCAAGGTAGGTCCCATCGGCCTGGGTGACCAGCGCCAGGGAAGCATCCGCAACCTTGGCAAGCAGGAAGTCGGCCATCTGCTGGCGTCCGTAGGGCTCTAGGGCATGTCCGCTTTCCACAGCCAGGGCCGCGGGCACCTGGACGGTCCCGTGGTGGTCCTCGGCACGGGGCTGCTGGGCACCAGCATCGGGTTGGGCCTGCGCGGCCGGGGTGTGCCGGTTTTCCTTTCCGACCCTTCGCCTACCAACCAGGCTGTTGCCGTGGACATTGGCGCGGGCCAGCCCTTGGCCGGGCTTGCCGGCCCCAGCCCGCAGCTGGTGGTTGTCGCAGCACCGCCGGACGTCACGGCCGATGTTGTGGCAAAGGCGCTGGCTGATTACCCGCACTCCGTGGTTGTGGACATCGCAAGTGTCAAGGCGGAAATCCTCGCTGCGCTGCGCAGCCGCGGCGTGGATCTTTCCCGCTACGTTGGCACGCATCCTATGGCCGGGCGGGAAAAGTCCGGCCCCGTTGCAGCCCGCGGAGAGCTATTCACCTCGATGCCATGGGTAGTGTGCCCCTCGGAGGAAACGTCCGGCGCTGCCCTTCAGACCGCCCGCTCACTGGCTACGGACCTGGGGGCGGTTGTTTCCCAGTTCACTGCTGACGAACACGATGAAGCCGTGGCCCTGGTATCGCATTTGCCGCAGGTCATGTCATCGCTTTTGGCCAGCCGGCTGCAGGGAACCCCGATGCACGCATTGTCCCTTGCAGGCAACGGACTGCGGGATGTCACCCGGATCGCCGCGAGTGATCCTTCCCTCTGGGTCCAGATCCTGGGCGGCAACGCGGCCAAGGTGGTCGAAATCCTCTACGGTGTTCGGGAGGACCTCAACCGCCTTATCAGCACGCTGGAAGAGCCAACAGCCCCGGGCGCCCGGCTTGACCTGGCACAGCTGATGAGTGAAGGCAACGCGGGACAGGCGCGGATTCCGGGCAAGCACGGCGGGCCTCCCCAGGCGTATTCGTGGCTCACCGTCCTGGTGGACGACAAGCCGGGTCAAATTGCCCGGCTCCTCACCGAGATCGGCGAGATCGGCGTGAACCTCGAGGACCTGCGCCTGGACCACTCGTCAGGCCAAAACGTGGGTATGGTGGAAATCTCCGTGTTGCCGAACAAGCATGACCACCTGATCGAAGCACTCAACGACCGCGGATGGCGGGTACTCCAGTAATGACACAAGAACTCCTTGACACCGTGCCTGCGCTTCGCGTCGGCAGGCCGTTGGTGGTTGCCATCGACGGGCCGTCGGGTTCCGGCAAGTCCAGCGTCAGCAAGGAAGTGGCCCGCAGGCTCCGGCTTGCCTACCTGGACACCGGCGCAATGTACCGGGCTCTTACCTGGTACTGCGTTAACCAGGGCATCGACCTTGACGACGGCGCGGCGGTGGAGCAGGCGTCCAGGGACCTGGTCCTGGCCCTGAGCACCAGCCCGCAGGAGGAGTACGTCCGCGTGGGCGGGGTTGACGTTACGGATGCCATCCGTGAACCTGCCATCTCCTCGGCAGTCAGTGCCGTTGCCACCACCCTGGGGGCGCGGACGGAGCTCATCCGTCGCCAGCGCGAACTGATCGACAAGCACCACCGCCGAATGGTGGTGGAGGGCAGGGACATCACCACCGTCGTCGCCCCCGGTGCTGAGGTGCGCATGCTGCTGACGGCCAGCGAAGAAGCACGGCTGCGCCGGCGCGGAATCCAGCTAGGCGGTACACAAAACGCCGAGCAGCTGGCCGCACAGGTAACGCACCGTGACGCCAAGGACTCCACGGTGGTCAACTTCACGCAGGCCGCTTCCGGCGTAGTGACCCTCGATTCTTCCGATCTGGACTTCGACCAAACAGTTGCCGCGGCCCTCGTGATTGTGACCAAGGTTTTGAACCGTGACTGATACCACCGCGGCCAAGCCCAGGCCGGACATCCCATCCGCCTGGACCATGGCCTGGAGCAGGCCCGTCGGCTGGATCCTGGACCACCTGGTCTACCGGACGTCGGTCACTGGCCGGGACAACGTTCCCACCGGCGGTCCCGTCATTTTCGCAGGCAACCACATCAGCTTCCTGGACGGACCGGTGATGTTCGGGGCGTCGCCGCGCCCCATGCACATCCTGGTGAAACAGGAGATGTTCAAGGGCTTTCTTGGCGGGGTGCTGACCGCATCCGGCCAGTTGCCCGTGGACCGGTCAGGTGACCGTGCGGCACTGCAACGCTGCAGGGACGTGCTGGACTCCGGCCGTTGCGTCGGGATCCTTCCCGAAGGTACGCGGGGGAGCGGGGCAGCCGCTGACATCAATGGCGGCGTGGCCTGGCTTGCGTTGAACTCCGGCGCTCCGGTAGTGCCGGTGGCCATCCTGGGCACCCGCAAGGGGGACGAGCACCTGGATTCGGTTCCGCGGCCGGGCAGGCGGTTCCATGTCAGCTTCGGAAATGCGCTGACGCTGACACGAAGGGCCGGTGAAAGCGGCCGGGCTTCCCTGGACCGGGCGGCCCTGGAGATCCGGGCGGCATTATCGGGGCACGTGCAGGACTCCATCCAGCTCACAGGCCAGCCCCTGCCGGATGCACACTTTTCTAAAGATTTCACAGCAGTAGCCGGGACGCCGGCAGATGACCACTAAGGACGATGCAATGAGCGACACAACCCAGAATTCCGGCCACACCGGCGCCGGCGACGACGAATACATCCCCTCCGGCGCGGACCAGGTGGCCGAACGGCTGGCCGCGATAGACGACGACGAGGCCGAGCTCCGTGCTGCCTCGCTCCGGGCGGGCCTGGAGGACTACGACCTTGACGAGGACGACGCCGCGCTGCTCAGCGGCGAATACGACGACGAGGACTATGAAGGCCCGGTCAAGCTCGATCCCGTCCTGGCCATCATCGGGCGCCCCAACGTCGGCAAGTCCACCTTGGTCAACCGCATCCTGGGCCGCCGCGAAGCCGTAGTGGAGGACACCCCCGGCGTTACCCGCGACCGCGTGATGTACTCCGCCAACTGGAACGGCCGCAACTTCACCCTGGTGGACACCGGCGGCTGGGAGCACGACGCGCGGGGCATTCACGCGCGGGTGGCCGACCAGGCGGAAATGGCCGTGGAACTTGCAGACGCAGTCCTCTTCGTGGTTGATTCCGCTGTGGGTGCCACCGCCACCGACGAAGGTGTGATGAGGATGCTGCGCCGCAGCAAGAAGCCGGTCATCATGGTGGCCAACAAGGTTGACGACTTCGCCCAGGAAGCCGACTCCGCCACGTTGTGGGGCCTCGGCTTCGGCGAGCCGTATCCGGTCTCTGCGCTGCATGGCCGTGGCGTGGCCGACCTTTTGGACCATGTCATGGACGTCCTCCCCGAGTTCTCCACGATCGAAGGATTGGAACGCTCCGGCGGCCCCCGCAGGATTGCGCTGATCGGGCGCCCCAACGTGGGCAAGTCTTCACTGCTGAATAAGCTGGCCGGCACCGAGCGAGTGGTGGTGGACAACACCGCCGGCACAACCCGTGATCCCGTGGACGAATTTATCGAACTTGGCGGCCGCACCTGGCGGTTCGTGGACACTGCAGGCATCCGCCGCCGCCAGCACATGGCCCAGGGCGCGGACTACTACGCCTCCCTGCGCACGCAGGCCGCGCTCGAGAAGGCCGAGGTCGCCGTCGTGCTCCTCGCCGTGGACGAAGTCCTCAGCGAGCAGGACGTCCGGATCCTCCAGCTCGCCATCGAATCGGGCCGCGCCATGGTGCTCGCCTTCAACAAGTGGGACCTGCTCGACGACGAACGCCGGCGTTACCTCGAACGTGAAATTGAGCAGGACCTGGCCCATGTTGAGTGGGCGCCCCGCGTCAATATCTCGGCCAAGACCGGCTGGCACAAGGACCGCCTGGTTCCGGCACTGGACCTGGCGCTGGAAAACTGGGACAAGCGCATCGCCACAGGCCGCCTTAATGCCTTCCTCGGCGAACTCGTGGCCGCGCACCCGCACCCTGTCCGCGGCGGCAAGCAGCCGCGCATCCTTTTCGGCACCCAAGCCTCAAGCAGGCCGCCAAAATTCGTGCTGTTCACAACCGGATTCCTGGACCCCGGCTACCGCCGCTTCATCACCCGCAGGCTGCGGGAAACCTTCGGTTTCGAGGGCACTCCCATCGAGGTCAACATGCGGGTGCGGGAAAAGCGCGGCAAGAAGCGCTGATTCCGGTGATCTTTGCGACACGGGAGACCTGGAAGGCCGGAAAGTGTCACTGGCACCCTCCGGAATCGTGTAAGCTCTTCTAGGTGGTTCGGCCGGACTGCTGGTGAGAATCCTCGGGGAAATCCTGGATTATGCACAGCGGAGAACGGCGGAACCAGCGGGCTGTAGCGCAGCTTGGTAGCGCACTTGACTGGGGGTCAAGGGGTCGCAGGTTCAAATCCTGTCAGCCCGACCACAAAGGCCGGAACCACGCGGAAACGCGTGGTTCCGGCCTTTTTTGTAGCCACTGTCCAGCATCGGGACATTCACTCAAGGCTTGGCAGCGCCCAGCCGACAGTATTCCTGGGCGCTGCCAAGAGGGCCTTTTCAGCCCTTATGTGGAGGCGTCGCGAGAGCACCCCACGCTTCGGTTGTCAGTACCTCACCAAGTAGATGTAGATGACGAACTTCCACTCTCCCTTGTAATTCTTGTACCAGGCGCGGTGGTACTTGCCGTGGCAGTCCTTGTCGTAGTGGTTGTGGACGTAAACATACTTATAGTTGCCGTCCCAGGCGCGATCATGCTTGTGGCCGTTGTAGTCGTGGCCATGGTGGTGGCGGGCATGTTCGTGCCTGTCCCGGTCCCTGTCGTTGTGGTGCTTGTGATACGACGACTTACGGTCGTCGTCCTTGTAATCGCCGGCAGAAGCGGCGCCAGCCGTCCCACCGAGAATCAGGCCGGTGGCCAGGACGGTGGAGCCGAGGAGGCGGGATACTTTGTTCATTGCACTTTCCTTACGTGATCGCATGATCGATACCGCAGGAACGGGAGAGCCGGCAGCGTGGGCACGGCCGTCATTGGGCGCGGTCCACTCCGTTGTTGACTCGCCTGTCTACGGTTTTGTCTCAAGCCCGATCGATGTGCAGGAAGCACCAAGCTTGAGGATGCGAGCGCCCGTACCAATGTTAAACCTGCTACTTCCCCCGGTTTATCTGTTGAGGGGCGCCGTGGGTGATGACTGAACACACGGTAAAGGCCCAGAGAGGCACTTTATGTTCGTATTGAGCGCCGGTTTCTGGACCCTCATGTAATCAGATGCCGTCCGCCGGGTTTGTATGCGGGGGGACGTGCAAACAATGATAAGTCGCTGGGCGCACGCTGTGAAGGCTCGGTGTTCCATTACGCAAAAGTTTCTGCGAATACTTATTCCGCCCCGTTGATTGCGGCGCCGCTGGAAGCCTTCTGCCCAGTTGGGGCCTGCCCGGCCAGTTTCGGCTGCGTGGCACATACTTGCTCCCTGGACCCTGTTGAAACACGCTTTGGTTCCAGGCGCAAGGGAATTAGCAGAAACTACAAATTGGCTGAAGCGCGCGAAGCGCGTTTACTTCAGGAACTTTGACGTCCTGCGGTCGGCGAGGATTTTGCCCTTGGTCTGGCACGTGGGGCAGTACTGCAGGGCGGTATCGGCGAAGGAAACTTCCCGCACGGTGTCGCCGCACACGGGACACGGCTCGCCGGTCCGGGCATGGACCCGCATGTGGCTGCGCTTGACGTCCTTTAGGTCCTTCGGTGGTTTCCCCCGGGCCTCGGCAAGGGCGGTTCCCAGCACACCGTGGATGGAATCATAAAGAACCTGTACCGTCTCACGGTCCAGAGATTTAGCGGTGGCGAAAGGGGAGATCCGGGCAGCGTGAAGTATCTCGTCACTGTAGGCGTTGCCGATGCCGGCGATCACACTCTGGCTCCTCAGGAGGCCCTTGATTTGCTGTGAGCTGGCTGCAAGGATTTCGGCCAGCATGTCGGCGTCGAACGCCTCGGTGAACGGATCCGGCCCGAGCGTTGCGATCCCCGGCACCTCCTGGGGATCCCGCACCACGTAGACGGCCAGGCTCTTTTTCGTACCGGCCTCCGTAAGGTCGATGCCGCGCGGCCCATCCGGGCCCCCGAAGGTAAAGCGCGCCGCGATGTGCCCCTTACCCATCCGCAGCTGGGCGTCGGTGGGAGAGTCGGTAAAACGCACCCAGCCGGCCCTGGCCAGATGGAAAACCAGAGAGATGCTGCCGGTGTCGATGCTGACAAACTTGCCGAAGCGGCGTACGCCCGTCACCGTCCTGCCTTCCAGGGCGGTGAACGGCGGATCTGCCGTTTTGAGGACAGCGAAGGACACGATCTGCACTTTGGTCACCGAGGTTCCCCTTAGATGATCGTCGAGAAATTCAGCCAGGCCGGCCACCTCGGGAAGTTCCGGCATGGCCTACCCCGCTGCTTCCCGGCGTCCCGGAAGGGTGCGTGCGCTCATGCGTCCCATCTTGTCAGAATCCCCGGCGAACGCTCCGGCAGTTGTGCCTATACTTTCAGCGGCGGCCCGTTCGGGCCCCTTTGACATTGGTGTTCCACCCATGAAAGGCCCCTGATGAGCAACATTCCCGAAGACCTGTCCTACACCGCCGAACATGAGTGGGTATCTGCTCCCAATGGCGACGGTGTGGTCCGGGTGGGCATCACCGACTTCGCCCAGGACGCACTGGGTGACGTCGTTTACGCCCAGATGCCGGAAGTGGGCACCAAGATTACGGCAAACGAAGTTGTTGGTGAAGTCGAATCCACCAAAAGCGTCAGTGACATCTACGCGCCCGTCAGCGGCGAAGTGGTGGCCCGGAACGAGTCCCTCGACACTGATTCAGCGCTGATCAACACCGATCCCTACGGCGACGGCTGGCTCATTGAAGTAAAACTCGCCGAAGCGGACGCCGTTGAGTCGCTGCTCAGTGCATCCGAGTACGAACAACAGGTAGGCTAAAAGCTATCCGGTAAATCCGGTTCGGCCAGCTGAGCAGACGGCACGTCTTCGCACGTCAGCGGCCGGATCGGGAGCCGGTGCCGGACCTGCAAGGCAGGCCCGGACGGCAAACGACACTTGCAGGCGTGAGAGCTGCAGCGGAAGAGGAGGAATCCATGGCTGGCCACACAAACAACCCTGCCGATGGGGAATACGGCAATGGTGCGGCCAGGGCGTCGGAGACCACCTCAATCCATCTCACCCCGGTGCGCGATGAACCCACCATCACCCCCAAACTCTCATCCGACGAGCGCAGCTCTGTTGAGGCACTGCCCGCCGGGTCCGCCCTCCTCGTTGCGCACAGCGGACCCAACGCCGGCGCCCGCTTCCTGCTGGACTCGGACGTCACCACCGCCGGCCGGCACCCCGACGCTGATATCTTCCTGGATGACGTCACGGTGTCCCGCAGGCACGTCGAATTCCGCCGCACCGCCCGCAGCTTTGAAGTAGTGGACAAGAACAGCCTGAACGGAACCTACGTAAACCACGACCGCGTGGACAGCGTTGAACTCAAGTCCGGCAGTGAAGTCCAGATCGGCAAGTTCCGCCTCACCTTCTACCTGAGCCCTGCCAGCGCTGCAGGCCGCGCCTGATCCGGGGACCGCTGCCTGTGGCAATGGCACAACCGGAACGCCGCGGACCCCAGGTCCTGAACATCGGCGAAGTCCTCGCTCAGCTCAGCGGGGACTTCCCTGGCATGACAGCGTCAAAAATCCGGTTCCTGGAGGAAAAAGGCCTGATCAATCCCCGCCGCACCCCGGCGGGCTACCGCCAGTATTCCGACGGCGACGTGGAACGCCTGCGCTTTGTCCTGGCTCTGCAGCGGGACCAGTACCTGCCCCTGAAGGTCATCAAGGACTACCTTGATGCCATCGACAGGGGAGAGCGCCCGGAAAACCTGCCGCCCGGCGTCGTGGTGTCCCCGCGCATCGTTTCGGATGAACTGGCGGCAGAACTGCAGAACCGGGGGCGGAAGCTCACCGAAGAGCAGCTCCGCACGGAGTCCGGCGCCAGCGTTCCGCTGCTCCAGGCCCTCCTGAGCTTCGGCCTGATCAGCCACTCCAACGGGCAGTTCGACGAACACGCCCTCCAAGTCGCCAAGGCCTGCGTGCAGCTGGAAAGCCACGGGCTTGAGCCGCGGCACCTCCGGCCCTTCCAGGCTGCTGCCGAAAGGGAGTTCGGCCTGGTGGAGCGCGCCGTTGCGCCCCTTGCTTCACGCAAGGACGCTTCCTCACAGGCGCGGGCAGCGGAGGCAGCCCGCGAAATCAGCGACCTCTGCCTCACCCTGCACCGTGCTCTGGTGCAGGACCACATCTCACGCATGGACATCTGATGATTGAAGTTGAGATCGTAGGCGTTCGGATCGAACTGCCTTCCAACCAGCCGCTGGTCCTCCTGCGGGAGATGCACGGGGAACGCCACGTGCCCATCTGGATCGGCACCCCTGAGGCCAGCGCCATCGCACTCGCCCAACAGGGTGTGGTTCCGCCGAGGCCAATGACACACGACCTCCTGGTGGACGTGGTCGAGTCGCTCGGCCACTCCGTGGTCAGTGTGAACATCGTGGCCGTGGAGGACAACATTTTCTACGGCCAGCTCCAGTTCGAGAACGGCACCACCGTCAGTTCCCGCGCCTCCGACGCCCTCGCCGTCGCCCTCCGTGCAAAATGCCGGATATGGTGTGCCGATTCAGTGATGGACGAAGCCGGCGTCCGGATTACCGAACACGATGAGGGTGAGGACGCAGAGCCCGGCCCCACCGTGGATGAAGAGCGTGAGATGCGCCGCTTCCGTGAGTTCCTGGACGACGTGGAACCGGAGGACTTCGACGGTTAAGGTCACGTTAAGTTTAAAGTTCAGCCTTAGAGTTTCGACACGCCTCTTTCAAAGGCCCAACGTCTTTGACCTCGGGTCCCCGCGGGCCTAACGTCTAAGTATCGAGTTCCCATTGCTTACGGCAGCCGCGCAAGTCACACTGGAAGGTGCGCCCCGCGGAATTACAGGCATGAATTTCATACCTGTTGAGACTGCTGCAGTTCTTCCCGCGGAGCTTATGACAAGGAGGATCCAGGTGAGTCCCAAAGGCGAAGCAGGCGGGCTTAAACAGCCCACGGCCGGTGTTGCTGTGCCCGCAAGCGGTGCCCAGGGCCTCCTGTTCACCGAAGACCTCCCTGTCCTGGACGAGGACGCAGGATACCGGGGCCCCACCGCCTGTAAGGCAGCCGGTATCACCTACCGCCAGCTGGACTACTGGGCGCGCACGGGACTGGTGGAACCCGCGGTCCGCGGCGCCGCCGGCTCGGGATCCCAGAGGCTGTACGGCTTCCGCGACATCCTGGTCCTCAAGGTCGTCAAGCGCCTGCTGGATACGGGGGTATCCCTGCAGCAGATCCGCACGGCCGTGGAGCACCTGCGTGAACGCGGCGTGGAGGACCTGGCACAGATCACGCTGATGAGCGACGGCGCCAGCGTCTACGAATGTACGTCTGCGGACGAAGTCATTGACCTTGTGCAGGGCGGCCAGGGTGTTTTCGGCATCGCCGTCGGACGAGTCTGGCGGGAGGTGGAAGGCAGCCTCGCATCGCTACCGAGCGAGCACGCTGAGCAGTCCTTTCCCGACGACGAACTGAGCAAGCGACGGGCTGCCCGCAAGATCAGCTGAGGCCTGCCCCGCACCCTTTTGTGTACTGCAGAGGCCGCTCTCCCGAGGGGAGGGCGGCCTCTGCTGCGTTTCTTAGCGTACCCGGCTGCGCAAGCCGCTTCCGACCGCCATCACGTTGGCCAGCAGGTCATCGAACAGGGCTGCGGCGGCCTTGGCGGACTCACCGGGCCAGTGGTGCACCGGATGGGCAGCACCCTGGATCTGCTGCCAGTTCGCCTGCTCCGGTATCCGGGGGCTGAGGAGGAGCTCGCCGAACATAGACTCCATTTCGGCCAGCCGGTAGCTGTGCTCGGAGGATCCCGAGCGCACCCGGTTGGCGATGATGCCGGCGGGGGACAGGTTGGGCGCGAATTCCTGCCGGAAAAGCTGGATGGCCCTCATGGTGCGCTCGGTCCCGGCAACGGAAAACAGTCCGGGCTCGGCAACAAGGGCCACCTTGTCGCTGGCTGACCATGCCATCCGGGTCAGGCCGTTGAGGGATGGCGGGCAGTCGATCAGGACCAGCCCGTAGTTCTCCGCGGAGCCCAGCACCGTGGAAAGCCGGCGCAGATCGCGGCGGCTGAGATCGGGGCGGTCGTAGATGCCCGTGTAGGCAGAGCCGACGGCGACGTCCAGGACCGCCGGACCGGAACCGTTGGAACCGGCCTTAGCCGTCCAGCTGCTGCCAACAACGTTCTCAGTGAGCTTGGCGCGGCGGGGGCTCTTGAGCATCCTGCCGATGTCCAGCTGGTCACCGGGCTGCACGCCCAGGGCGGTGGTCGCGTCTGCGTGGGGATCAAGATCCACCACCAGCGTACGGACGCCCGCGGCAAGGGCTGCAGATGCCAATCCGGTGGTGACTGAAGTCTTGCCGACTCCACCCTTGAGGCTGCTGATGCTGACTACTTGCACTTGAGAGACCAAAACCTAACGCCGGATGCCGTGTTGGGAGTAATGTTTGCTCCGGCAGTGCCGAAGCCGGACGGTCCTGCCGCCCTACACATCATATGTGGATGCGTCGGCGAATCCTGCTTTATCAGGCGTTGGCATGGCACCGACTATGCTGCCAGGGCGGTTTCTGCCCGGCCCGACAGAAGGGCACGGGACATGACGGGGAAATCTGTGATGGTGGCCACAAAGATTTGTGTTTGTCCTTGCGGGTCCTAGACACTGTGACCACTCACCGATCCACCCGCAATGATGCAGGAGAAGTATGTTTTCCAAAGTTCTGGTGGCCAACCGCGGCGAAATCGCGATCAGGGCCTTCCGCGCCGGCTACGAGCTGGGCGCTAAGACCGTTGCTGTGTTCCCCAATGAGGACAGGAACTCGATCCACCGCCAGAAAGCGGACGAGGCCTACCTGATTGGCGAAGAGGGACATCCTGTCCGGGCTTACCTTGACGTCGCTGAGGTGGTGCGGGTGGCAAAGGAGTCCGGCGCGGACGCCATTTACCCCGGCTATGGTTTCCTTTCGGAAAATCCGGACCTGGCGCGCGCGGCCAAGGAGGCAGGCATCACCTTTGTAGGCCCGCCGGCCGAGGTTCTGGAACTTGCGGGTAACAAGGTGGCGGCACTGAAGGCAGCCCGCGACGCCGGTGTCCCCGTGCTGAAGTCCAGCGCCCCCTCCAAGGACCTGGACGAGCTCATTGCGGCTGCCGATGAAATCGGCTTCCCCATCTTCGCCAAAGCCGTGGCCGGCGGCGGCGGACGCGGCATGCGCCGGGTGGACACCCGCGAGGCACTGCCGGAGGCGTTGCAGTCCGCCATGCGTGAGGCCGATGCGGCCTTCGGCGATCCCACCATGTTCCTCGAGCAGGCCGTACTGCGGCCGCGGCACATCGAAGTGCAGATCCTGGCTGACGCCGAGGGCAACGTGATGCACCTCTTCGAGCGTGACTGCTCCATTCAGCGCCGCCACCAGAAAGTCATTGAAATCGCCCCGGCCCCAAACCTGGACGAAGGCATCCGGCAGGCCCTATACCGCGACGCCGTCAAGTTTGCCAAGGCCTTGAACTACGTCAACGCCGGCACCGTGGAGTTCCTCGTTGACACCGTGGGTGAGCGCGCCGGCCAGCACGTCTTCATTGAGATGAACCCGCGCATCCAGGTGGAGCACACTGTCACCGAAGAAGTCACCGACGTCGACCTCGTGCAGGCACAGATGCGCATTGCCGCCGGCGAAACGCTTGCGGACCTCGGGCTTTCCCAGGACGCCGTAAAGCTGCGGGGCGCGGCACTGCAGAGCCGCATCACCACCGAGGACCCGGCGAACGGCTTCCGCCCCGACGTCGGAAAGATCACCGGCTACCGTTCCGCCGGTGGGGCCGGTGTACGGCTCGACGGCGGCACTGTCTACTCCGGTGCCGAGATCAGCCCCCACTTCGACTCCATGCTTGTTAAGCTCACCTGCCGCGGCAGGGACTACCCGTCAGCCGTCGCCCGTGCCCGCCGTGCCCTTGCCGAATTCCGCATCCGCGGTGTCTCCACGAACATCTCGTTCCTGCAGGCGGTGCTTGACGACGCCGACTTCATCGCCGGCGACGTCGCTACGAACTTCATCGACGAGCGCCCGCAGCTGCTTAAGGCACGGGTCTCGGCTGACCGCGGAACCAAACTCCTCACGTGGCTGGCTGAAGTAACAGTCAACAAGCCGAACGGCGAGCTGACCGTGCACTCGAATCCTGCCAGCAAGCTGCCGTCCGTGAAGGACAAGCAGCCGGCAGCCGGCTCACGGCAGAAGCTTCTTGAGCTGGGCCCTGAGGGCTTCGCCAAGGCTCTGCGCGAACAGAACGCCGTAGCCGTCACGGACACCACCTTCCGGGATGCCCACCAGTCACTCCTGGCCACCCGCGTCCGTACCCGTGACCTGGTGGCCGCCGGTCCCGCGGTCACCGCACTTATGCCGGAGCTGCTTTCCGTAGAGGCCTGGGGCGGTGCCACCTATGACGTCGCCCTCCGGTTCCTCGGCGAAGACCCTTGGGACCGGCTCGCCGCGCTGCGCCAGGCGCTTCCGAACGTGTGCATCCAGATGCTCCTGCGCGGACGCAACACCGTGGGCTACACGCCCTACCCGGAAGAGGTCACAGAAGCGTTCGTCAACGAGGCTGCGGCAACGGGCATCGACATCTTCCGTATCTTCGATGCGCTGAATGATGTCAGCCAGATGGCACCGGCCATCCGCGCTGTCCGGGCAACAGGCACCGCCGTCGCCGAAGTGGCGCTGTGCTACACCGGAGACATGCTGGACCCTGAAGAGAAGCTCTACACGCTGGACTACTACCTGGAGCTCGCGCAAAAGATCGTGGACGCGGGAGCCCACATCCTGGCGATCAAGGACATGGCGGGCCTGCTCCGACCCGCGGCCGCGGCGAAACTGGTTTCGGCCCTGCGGGAGCGTTTCGACCTGCCGGTGCACCTGCACACGCACGACACCGCAGGCGGCCAGTTGGCCACCCTGCTGGCCGCCGTGGATGCCGGTGTGGACGCAGTGGACGTGGCCTCCGCATCGCTGGCCGGAACCACCAGCCAGCCCTCGGCCTCCGCCCTGGTTGCAGCACTGGCGCACACTCCGCGGGACACTGGCCTCAGCCTCGCCGCCGTCAGCTCGCTGGAGCCGTACTGGGAAGCGGTCCGCCGCGTCTACGCCCCGTTCGAGTCCGGCCTTCCGGGCCCCACCGGGCGTGTGTACCAGCACGAGATTCCCGGCGGGCAGCTTTCAAACCTCCGCCAGCAGGCCATGGCCCTGGGGCTGGGGGAGCGCTTCGAAGCGATCGAGGACATGTACACCGCCGCTGACCGCATCCTCGGCCACCTGGTCAAGGTCACGCCGTCATCCAAGGTGGTGGGCGACCTCGCCCTGCACCTCGTAGGCCTGAACGCCGATCCTGCGGACTTCAACGAAAACCCGCAGAACTACGACATCCCGGATTCCGTGATCGGATTCCTCTCCGGTGAACTGGGTGACCCTCCCGGTGGCTGGCCTGAGCCGTTCCGCACCAAGGCCCTCCAGGGCCGGAGCGTGAAGGTCCGCGACGTGGAGCTCAGCGCCGAAGACAGCGCCGCCCTGAAGTCCGATTCGAAGACCCGGCAGCACACGCTGAACCGGCTGCTCTTCGACGGGCCCACCAAGGATTACCTGAAGAGTGTGGAGACCTACGGCAACATCTCGGTTCTGGACACGCGCGATTACCTCTACGGGCTCCAGCGCGGCCAGGAGCACGAGATCCAGCTGGAAAAGGGTGTGCGGCTGATCGCGTCCCTCGAAGCTGTATCCGAGCCTGACGAAAAGGGCATGCGCACAGTGATGTGCACCCTAAACGGCCAGTCCCGGCCTGTAGTGGTCCGGGACCGTTCGGTGGTCAGCAACGTCAAGGCCGCCGAGAAAGCCGACCCCGCCCAGCCCGGCCACGTCGCGGCCCCCTTCGCCGGTGCCGTCACGGTGACGGTCAAGCCCGGCGACGCCGTGAACGTGGGCGACACCGTAGCCACCATCGAAGCCATGAAGATGGAAGCGTCCATCACGACGCCGGTAGCCGGCAAGGTTGGGCGGCTCGCCATTTCCTCGGTTGAGCAGGTCCAGGGCGGAGACCTGCTGCTGGTGATTGAGCAGTAACCGGGTAACTGATTGAAAAGGAGAGGGTCCCCGGGCGGGGACCCTCTCTTCTCTTTCCAGCGAAGCCGGCCGCCGCTGGACCGGGGGCCCGCATGCAGGCGGGCCACGGTCCGGCAGCGTGCGTAAAAGGGGCCCCGCGCCCAGGCTCGCCGCGAAGCGGCCTCAGCCGGGCGCGGGGAATAGCACGCAGAGGATTGCGGCCTGCCGGCCCAGCACGTGGGAGTTATTGGCGTGGGGCCGCGTACATCTCTTCGATGACCGTTTCGAAGTCCTTCATCACCTGGGCGCGCTTGACCTTCATTGAGGGTGTCAGGTGTCCGGAGGCTTCGGTGAAGTCGGCGGGAACGATCCGGAAGGACTTGATGGCCTCGGCCTGGGACACCGAGGCGTTTGCTGCGGTGATCAGGTCCTGGACGGCGGCCTTCACGACGGAGTTGTTGGCCGCCTCCTCGAGGGAGGTGTTGGCCGGAAGGTTGTGGCGCTGCAGCCAGCCGGGCAGGGCTTCCTGGTCCAGGGTGACAAGGGCTCCGATGAAGGGCCTGTTGTCGCCGACCACCAGCACCTGGGACACCAGGGCATCGGCGCGGATCTGGTCCTCCAGCAGTGCCGGGATGACGTTCTTGCCGCCGGCGGTGACGATGATTTCCTTCTTGCGGCCGGTGATCCACACGAAGCCGTCGTCGTCGAGGCGGCCGATGTCCCCGGTGCGGAACCATCCGTCGGCGAAGGTCTCCGAGGTCAGGTCCTCCCGCTTGTAGTAGCCGCGCATCACGCAGACGCCCTTGGCGAGGATTTCCCCGTCCTCGGCAATCCTGACGGCATTTCCGGGCAGTGGCTTGCCGACGGATCCGATCTTGATCAGGGACGGGGTGTTGACGGAAATGGGGGCCGTGGTTTCGGTCAGGCCGTAGCCCTCGAGGACCTGCAGGCCGATGCCCTGGAAGAAGTGGCCCAGGCGTTCACCCAGGGGGCCGCCTCCGGAGACGGCGTGCGCAACGTGCCCGCCCATGGCCGCGCGCAGCTTGCTGTACACCAGTTTGTCGAAAAGGGCGTGGCGGAGCTTGAGGCCAAGGCCCACCCGCCCGCTCTGGCGCGCTTTGGAGAAGGCGATGGCGGTGTCCGCGGCCCTATGGAATATGGCGCCCTTGCCGCCGTCCTCTGCCTTGGTCAATGCCGAGTTGTAGACCTTTTCGAAGACGCGCGGCACGGCAAGGATGAAGGTGGGCTCGTAGCTTTGCAGGTCCGCGAGCAGGTTCTTGATGTCGGGCGTGTGGGCCACTGTTGTTCCGGCAGCCATCGCCAGGACGGAGATAAAGCGTGCGAAAACATGGGCCAGCGGCAGGAACATAATGGTCTTCGCGTTTTCATGGACGATTTCGCCGATGATTGCAAGGGCGTTGTCCGAGAGTTCAACGAAGTTTCCGTGCGTGAGCTCGCAGCCTTTGGGACGGCCAGTGGTGCCGGAGGTGTAGATGATCGTGGCGACGTCGTCCAGGCTGGCGGTAGCGCGCCGTGCCTCAAGGTCTGCGTCGCTGACCCCGCGGCCGGCTTCGCGCAGGGCATCCAGGCCCTGGCCTTCCAGTTGCCACACGTGCTGGAGTGTTGTGAGCCCTTCGGCGGTCACGGCCTGGCGGATCACGTCCTCATGGTGCGCCGCCTCGCCGAAGGCTGCCACCGCACCGGAATCCCCGAGGTTCCAGGCCACCTGGGAGGGGGATGAAGTTTCATAGATTGGAACGGATACTGCTCCCGCAAACCAGATGGCAAAATCCACCAGGGCCCACTCGTAGCGGGTGCGGGACATGATTCCTACCCGGTCACCCGGCGCCACGCCGCTTGCCATCAGCCCCTTGGCCAGGGCCGAGACGTCGGCCAGGAAGTCCGTAGCTGAGATGTCCTGCCAGGCGCCGGCGGAGTCGAGCCGCGAAAACAGTGCAGGGTTGCTGGGCTTTGCGGCCTGCCGCAACACCAGGTCAGTGATGTTGGTTTCCCGTGGGACAACAACAAGAGGCGGAACACTGAATTCGCGCACTATAGCTCCTTTGATATCCGAAGACCCGCGCAGGGTATGCCTAAAGACTAGTACGCCTGTAACGGGCCGTGCAGTAAACAAAACTACTGACCAGTAACTTGGGCGTCAATGGTGCCGGCGGGACATGCGGGGCTGCCTCCTCTGTCTCCGCAACCGCAAGCCTAGAATTGTTGACTATGTATGTACCGCCACCCGGCGAACAGGCCGGACCGCTCCGACGACCAGTTCCCTGGAGGCGGCGCCCGGCTACCGGCCCGACCAGGCTGCGTCACGGTGAAGGCTTCCGGGAACACCTGCGCCTTGGGCGAAAAGGCCTGGCCATCGGCATCGACATCGGCGGAACCAAGGTGGCTGCCGGCGTCGTGGATGCCGAGGGCAGGATTCTCAACGAGGCGCGCCGCTCAACGCCGGGCACGGACCCGCGGGCAGTGGAACAGGTCATCGTTGAACTCGTGGCGGAACTTGGCCGGGGGCACCGGATCTGGTCCGTGGGGATCGGCGCTGCGGGATGGATGGACCTCGACGGCGGCACTGTGCTCTTCAGCCCGCACCTCGCCTGGCGGAACGAACCTCTGCGGGAAAACCTGCAGCGCCTCCTGCGCCGTCCCGTCCTGCTCACGAACGACGCCGATGCCGCTGCCTGGGCGGAGTGGCGCTTTGGCGCCGGCCAGGGCGAGGACCGGCTGGTGTGCATCACCCTGGGCACGGGAATCGGCGGCGCCATGGTGATGGACGGGCGGGTGGAACGGGGCAGGTTCGGCGTGGCCGGCGAGTTCGGCCATCAGATCATCATGCCGGGCGGGCACCGCTGCGAGTGCGGCAACCGGGGGTGCTGGGAGCAGTATGCATCCGGAAATGCGCTGGGGCGCGAAGCCCGCATCCTGGCGCGGGCGAACTCCCCGGTGGCCCAGGACCTGCTGGCAGCCATGGGTGGCAATCCCGACATCATCACCGGGGCAGTCGTCACAGAGCTCGCCCTGGCAGGTGATGCCGCTTCCCGTGAACTGATCGATGAAGTAGGTGGGTGGCTGGGTCTCGGCCTGGCCAACCTGGCGGCCGCACTGGATCCCGGCCTGTTCGTTATTGGCGGCGGCCTTTGTTCCGCCGGGGACCTGCTGGTGGAACCCGCCCGCAAAGCATTTTCCCGCAACCTCACCGGCCGTGGCTTCCGCCCTGCCGCCGGCATTCAGTTGGCGGCACTGGGACCGAATGCAGGGCTGATCGGGGCGGCGGACCTCTCCCGCGTGAGCAGCAGGTTACGTGCTTAGGGTATTAGCGGCCAGGCACTAAACGCGGGCGCCGTCGTCGTTCTCGTCTTTTTCCTGCGGAAGCTTCATGATCAGGTAGACCGTACCCAGCACAAACACCGCCACAATGCCTAGAACGGCGAGCACTGGCGCCGACCGCCAGAACATGACTGACAGCAGCAGGGCTATGGGCCCGCCCACAGCAGCCAGCCAGGCCAGCATGGTCAACGGGTCCGTTCCGGCCAGGCTCGGCGGTTCCTCGGGAATGAACTCGCCGTCGTCCGCGTCCACGTCATAATCGCGGGGGCCGGCAGCTGCAGCGCCGTTGCCGTCGCTGCCACCGGCTGGGTCCTGCCGCTCGGCGGCGGACAGCTCGGTGGGGGCTGCCCCGGCAAGTCCCAAGGGGTCAAAGTCACGGAAAGTGGCGGACCTGCCCGCTGCGGCGGGAGTGCCCTCCTGCCCTTCCGGAGTGCCGGCCGGTTCGGTGGCTGCAGGGCCGGTGGGGGAGTCAGCTTCAAGGCGGGCCACGAGGTCACGCCAAACGGCGTCGTCATGATTGGCCCCCTGGTCCGGCGGGCCGGCGTCAGGCCTGTTCACGGAGGGCCTCCTGGCTGGGGCGTGCACCAGCTGCGGCTGCAGGGCCGGCAGCGGGAACAACGCTGCGGATGAACTCCACCGAACCCGCAAAGATCTGGTCGGCGTCGTTGTCCATGGTAGCCACGTGGTAGCTGTTCTCCAGCCGGACCAGCTCCAGGGGAGCGTGGGTGAGGCCGCGGCGAAGTGCCACGATGCTGGCGTCGGACACCACGTGATCAATGGTGGAACGGTAAACCTGCACAGGTGCGGTGACCCTCGGCAGGATCCGGATGGTGTCCTTGAACATTTTGTTGAGTTCATGGGCGGCGGCCACCGGGGTGCGGTTGTATGCGCCCTCGTCCATGCCTTCCTTGAGGATGTCGTTGGCAATGGCCGGCGTGCTCTTCATGACCAGTTTCAGGATTCCGGCGAGCGGCGCGCGGGGATCATCGATCACCAGTGCCGGGTTCACCAGCACGACTCCTGCCACCGGCCGCGTGGCTGCGATACGCAGCGCCAGCGCCCCTCCCATGCTGAGGCCGGCGGAAAAAACGTAGTCGCAGTCCGTGTCGAGTTCAAGGTAGGCGTCGTCAAGTGCGCCGTGCCACTGCTGCCACGTGGTCCTGGCCAGCTCCTGCCAACTGGTTCCGTGACCCGGCAGCAGCGGCATGCGGACAGCGAAACCGGCAGCGGAGAAGGCCTGCGCCCACGTCCGCAGGCCATGGGGGCTTCCGGTGAATCCGTGGGACAGGACCACGCCGATCCGGGGCCCCTCGCCGTTAAATACGCAGCTGTAGGGGCTGTGGTCCGGACTGGAGGTCATGGGGTCTCCACTGAGGTGTTCTGGCTGGAGTGGGCGTAAAAGAAGGCACTGGATTTGGCGAAGATCTCCGGTGCGTCCACGTCCAGCGTAGCCACATGGCCGCTGCTTGCAAGGCTGACGACCTCCACCAGGTGCGTGCCGAGGCGTTTCCGCAGTACTGCCAGCGAAGTGGGCGGAACTACCGCGTCGGTGCTGGACTTGAACACCTGCACCGGGGCAGTGACCCGGGGCAGGCCCCGTGTGGCGGCTCCAAAGAGCTTTTTCAGCTCGTGCACGGCGGCGAGGGGAGTGCGGGAATAGTCGCCGTCTTCGGTGACCACCGCCGTGGCTTGCTCCTCCTGGATGGGGAGGGTGGTCTTCTGGAAGTATTTGAGCACGCCAATGACACGTACCCGCCGGTCATAGAAGCTCAGCCCCGGGTTCACTACCGAGACCCCCGCCACCTGGTGCCTGGACGCAGTCAGGAGCGCGATCGCTCCGCCCATGGACAGCCCTGCCACAAAGCAGGTCTCAGTCCGCTCCGCAAGCTCCAGGTAGGCGGTTTCAAAGCTGCCATACCATTCGCTCCAGCGTGTCCGGGCAAGCTGGCGCCAGTCCGTCCCGTGCCCGGGCAGAAGCGGAACGGTTACTGCGTACCCCTGGGAGGCAAGGTGTTCCGCCCAAGGCAGAACACTCAGCGGGCTGCCGGTGAAACCGTGGCAGATTGCCACTCCGACGCGGGCGTTTTCCCCATGGCCCGGATAGCTGAAAGCGGCAGGACGGGACGGGATGCTGCTTTCGCTCATGACTCCATCGTGTCACTGTTCCGGGCAAATCTCACTAGAGTATGGTTGCACTGAACTGCCGGTCAGGCCCGACGCGGGGCTTGGCGGCTGCCTTTCGGAGAGGTTTTGCACGTGTTCTATTGGGTGATGAAAAGGATCTTTCTGGGTCCGGTCCTGAAGCTGCTTTTCCGCCCCTGGGTAAAGGGCCTGGATAACATTCCGGCCGATGGTCCGGCGATTATCGCGTCCAACCACCTCTCCTTTTCCGACTCGATCTTTATGCCGCTGATGGTCCGCCGCCCCGTGGTGTTCCTGGCCAAGTCGGAGTACTTCACCGGCACGGGGGTTAAGGGGAGGCTGACGGCAATGTTCTTCCGCCTCACCAACCAGCTCCCCATGGACCGGTCCGGCGGCGCGGCGTCGGAGGCGTCGCTGAGCGCCGGAATGGACGTCCTCTCGCATGGCGGGCTGCTCGGTATCTACCCGGAGGGCACCCGCAGCCCTGATTCGCGGCTGTACCGGGGCAAGGTGGGCGTGGCCAGGCTTGCGCTCAAGGCGGGCGTGCCGGTGGTTCCAGTGGCAATGATTGGAACGGACAAGGTCCAGCCCATCGGCAAACGCCTGCCGAACATCCGCCGGATCGGCATGATTTTTGGTGAACCGCTGGATTTCAGCAGGTATCACGACCAGGCTGGGGACCGGCTGATCCAGCGGCAGGTTACGGACGAGATCATGTTCGAGCTGATGCGTCTCTCCGGACAGGAATACGTGGATGAATACGCGGCGGTGGTGAAGCTCCGGCTCGCCGGCAAGCCGTTGGACCCGGTCGCTGCCGCAGCACCCCCCGCCGCGCCGGCGCCCATCGAAAGTGCCCGCGGCAGCTTCGATGCTGACGCGGCCGGTCCAAGTGCCGAGGCCGGGCAGCCGGGCGCCGGCAGCGAGAAACAGCAGGACGACGGCGGAGCTGCCGCCAGCGCCTGAGCCCTTCTGCCAGGGGCCGCGGCCGGCACCCGTCCGCGGCCGGTGGTGTCTATGACGCCGGGCCTGGGATGCGTGACGCGGCGGTGTTCGGAGCACCTGCGGGACCGTTAGTCTTAGAGGGTGACTGAGCTATCTGCAAAACCTGCCTTTTCGCTGTCCAGCACCGCACAGAGCGGCGCGGCCAACTATCCCGGACTCGACGACTGGCGGGACCTTCCCATCTCCCAGCAGCCCAGCTGGCAGGACCGGGACGTTTTCGATGCCTCCGTCAAGGAACTGTCCGTGCTTCCTCCGCTGGTGTTCGCCGGCGAGGTGGACGTGCTCCGCGAGCGGCTGGCCGCTGCTGCCCAGGGCAAGGCATTCCTGCTCCAGGGCGGCGACTGCGCCGAAACGTTCGAAGCCGCCACAGCGGACAAAATCAGCGCGAGGGTCAAGACCATCCTGCAGATGGCAGTGGTCCTGACGTACGGCGCCGCAATGCCCGTCATCAAGATGGGCCGCATGGCGGGCCAGTTCGCCAAGCCCCGTTCGTCCAACGATGAGACCCGCGACGGCGTTACACTTCCCGCCTACCGCGGCGACATTGTCAACGGCTACGACTTCACCCCGGAATCCCGCGGCCACGACGCCGCCCGCATGCTCCGCGCCTACCACACCTCCGCCTCCACGCTTAACCTCATCCGCGCCTTCACCCAGGGCGGATTCGCGGACCTGCGCTCCGTACACCAGTGGAACAAGGGTTTCACCGAGAACCCGGCCCACGCACGCTACGAGTCCCTGGCGCGGGACATCGACCGTGCCATCATGTTCATGGATTCCTGCGGAGCGGACTTCGAGGCGCTCAAGCGCGTCGAGTTCTTCGCCAGCCACGAGGCTCTCCTCCTGGACTACGAGCGTGCCCTCACCCGCATCGACTCCCGCACCGGGTTCCCCTACGACACGTCCGCGCACTTCCTTTGGATCGGGGAACGGACCCGCGAACTGGACCACGCACACGTCGACTTCCTGTCCCGCGTGCGGAACCCCATCGGCGTCAAGCTGGGCCCGTCCACCACCGGCGACGACGCCCTCCGCCTGATCGACAAGCTGGACCCGGAGCGCGAGCCCGGCCGCCTGACCTTCATCACCCGCATGGGCGCCGGGAACATCCGGGAGAAACTGCCCGCCGTCGTCGAGAAGGTCACGGCCTCAGGCGCACAGGTGCTCTGGGTCACCGATCCCATGCACGGGAACACGGTTACGTCCCCCAACGGGTACAAGACCCGCAATTTCGACGACGTCATTGACGAAGTACGCGGCTTCTTCGAAGTGCACCACGCCCTGGGGACCGTCCCTGGCGGCCTGCATGTGGAAATGACCGGCGACGACGTCGCGGAGTGCCTCGGCGGCGCGGACCCCATCGACCAGGACGCCTTCCTGGACCGTTATGAGTCAGTATGTGATCCGCGGCTGAACCACATGCAGTCGCTGGAGATGGCCTTCCTGGTGGCTGGGGCACTGGCCAAGCGCTGAGCCGGGCCCATCCCTGAAGCGCGCAGGCGCTTGTCCTGACTGGCACGATCGGGAACCGGCACGACGGGTGTGGGCGGAGCGGATCCGCCTACACCACAGTCAGTGTGATGACTGATCCTTCGGGTACTTCGGTATCCACGGGGTCCTGGTCCCGCACAGTGCCAAAGAAGCCGCCCAGGATATTATCTACCTGAACCTGGAAGCCCAGGCTTTCGAGGGCACGCTTCGCTTCAGCCGCCTGCCGGCCGATGTAGCTGGGCACCTCCACCATTCTCGGTCCCTTTGAGATGGTCAGGGTCACCGTCCCGCCCCGGGTGAGGGTGCCGTTTGCCGGAGACTGGCTCACAACGGCGCCCTCCGGGATATTCCTGTCGAAGACCTCTTCCCGCGCTACCTCCGCCTCCAGGCCGGCCGCCTCGATGGCGTCCTTGGCATCATCCTCGTCCAGGCCCACAACGTTGGGTACCGGGATTGGCTCCGGACCTTTGGACACCACCAGGTTGACCGGAGTGCCGTGCCGTAGCGGGGTACCGGCGGCCGGATCCTGGGACAGGACAACTCCCGCCGGCGCAGCCTCGTCAAACTGCTCCGTGACCGTTCCCAATGCCATCCCGGCACTGTTCAACCCGGTTTTTGCTTCCTCGATGGTTGCCCCGGTCAGCCCGGGCAGAGGAAACAGTTGCGGGCCCTTCGAGACAAAGACCGAAACAGGCTGGAACTTCCGGATTTCCGACCCGGCCGGGGGTTCGGTGCCCACCACCAGCCCGCTCGGCACGGCGTCGTCGAAAACGTCCCTGGTGGTGGACCGGAACCCCGCCTGGCTGAGGAGTTCCTGGGCCTGTGCCACCGTCTTGTTCGCCACGGCAGGAATGGCCGCAGCCGAACCGGGCCCCATGCCGAAGAACCAGCCTGCTCCTGTTGCCAGCAGCGCGGCGATGAGCAGGACAACCACCCACAAGACCCCCCGCCGGCGCGGGCTGCCCTCGCGCAGGTTGCGTGCCGGAGTGGCCGCAGCCCGTGCGCGGGCTTTTTCCTCTTCCTTATCAGCCTTGCGCTGGGCCCGCTTACTGATCGCCGCAGGCGCCGCCGCCCATGGTGCGTCATCGTCCGTCCCAGGGGGAGTGAGTTCATGCCGAAGACCGGGAGCAGGAGAGCTGGCTGCCTGACCGGTGACCTGGCCCGGCCCCTGCTCCTCCACTTGCTGCAACGGGCGGTACGGCGGTAACGACGGCCGGCCAAAGGGCATAACGCTCGTTGGATTGTTGGTACGGGCTATAACTTCGGTGTGGTTGTGGTTCCCGGCGGGACCCGGGCTGCCTGCAGCCAGGGCGCCAGGCGGCTGCAGGTCCAGTTCGCGGTCACTGAGGTTGGTCCTGATATGGCGCAGCTCCTGTAACAGGGCGTTGCCGTCGATGGGACGGTTCTCCGGATCGTTGGCAGTACACCACTGAACGAGTTCATCCACTTCGGCCGCCAGGCCCGGCACCAGTGCCGAGGGTGGACCCACCGTCCCGTTGACGTGCTGGTAGGCCACCTGAATGGGGCCCTCGCCCGTAAACGGCTGCTGGCCCGTGAGCATCTCGTAGAGCATGATGCCCGCGGAGTACACATCGCTCCGGGCATCGGCGGGTTTGCCGAGAACGAGTTCGGGGGAGAGGTAGGCCACCGTTCCGAGCAGCGTTCCGGTGCTGGTGGAGGTGGTGACTGCCCGGGCCAGGCCAAAATCCCCGATCTTGATCCTGCCGTCTTCGGCTATCAGGACGTTTTCAGGTTTCACGTCCCGGTGGATGAACCCGGCTGCGTGGGCGGCGCCCAGGCCTTCCACCACCGGATCAATGAGCGCCAGCGCGAGCCGGGGCGGAAGCGCGCCCTTGGCCTTGAGGACGTCCCGCAGTGTATGACCCTTGATGTACTCCATCACCAGATACGCGGTGTTGGCGTCGGTGCCTTGGTCCAGAACTCCCACGACGTGCGGGTGGGAAAGCCTGGCTGCGGCCTTGGCTTCCCGGCTGAGCCTGTCAAGGAAGTTTTCGTCCGCGGAGAGGTGGGGGTGCAGTACCTTCAGGGCCACGTCCCGTTCCAGCCGCTGGTCGGTGGCCACATAAACGGTGGACATGCCGCCCCGCGCCAGCCTGGACCTGACGGCGTACCGGTTGTCCACCAGGGTTCCTACCAGAGGGTCTGACACGTGTTCCTGCACCCTACGATCGTAATCCAGCAATGAAACGGGTCCGAACCGATATCGGTCCGGACCCGTGCCGCCTTCCGCTGGCCGCCCCCGCGTTGCGGGAGCAGCCGGGGTTGCTAGCCGAAGTTCTTCTGGTGTGCCTTAATGGCGGCGACGTAGGCCTTGGTGTCCTCGTACATGCCGTATTTGCTCACCGAATACTGCCCCTGGTAGTAGCCGGCGATGGCTGAATCCCTGTCCTTGCTGGTGGCGAGGAGCTGGCGGATGATCGCCACACCTGCCGTCGCATTGTCGTAGGGATCCAAAAGGTTCAGCTTCCGGCCCACCAGGTCCGATGCCCACTGGCCCGAGCTGGGGATGACCTGCATGGTTCCGATGGCATTCGCAGGGGATACCGCACGCTGGTCGAAGCCGGACTCCTGGTGGGCGAAAGCGAGGGCGAGAGACGGCTCCACGCCCATGGCCCGCGCCGTGTTCGCGACAATGCCGCGCATCTGATCGCGTGACGGCACCGGCGAAGCGTTCAGGAGTGCCTTGTTTTCGTTCGCTGAGCTCACCACGGCGGCGGGGTAGGTAAAGCCAAGGAAGGAACTGGGCACGAGGGGCGTAACAGAGGCTGGTGGCTGGGGTGCCTGCTGGCCGGCCCCCGGGATGGCCAGCTTGTTGCCCGGGTAAATCACCGTACGCAGGTTCATCTGGTTCGCGGAGAGGAGGTCCGAAAGCTTGACACCGTGGCGGGAGGCAATGGCAGAAAGCGTGTCACCGGCCTTGACGGTGTACGAGCCGGATGCCGGGGCAGCAGCCGAGGTGTTTGCCAGAGCCGGGGCAGGTGCCGCCGGTGCAGGAGCGGGGGCCGCCGGTGCGGGAGCTGAGCCGCCGCCGCCAACCTTGATCTTTTGCCCCGGGTAGATGATGGAGCGCATGTTGAGGTTGTTCCACGAAAAGACGTCCGACAGGCTTACCTTGTGCTTGGCGGCGATGGCCCCCAGCGTGTCGCCCGGCTTCACGGTGTAACTGGCACCGCCGCTGGCCGTCGACGGTGCGGCAGCCGGTGCAGGGGCCGGAGCGGGAGCTGCGGGCGCCGGGGTACCGGAAAGCTTGATCTTCTGTCCCGGGTAGATAAGTGTGTTCGCCTGCAGGTTGTTGAGCTTCAGGATGTCGCCCGTGTTCAGCCCGAACCTGCCGGCGACAGCGCTGATGGTGTCACCCCGGGCGATGGTGTACTCGGCCGGCACGGAGGGCTGGGCCGGCTTGAAGGCCGAGGGGATGGTGGTGGAGACGGACGACGCCGGGATGACGGCCGCCGTCGCCTGTGCCGCCTGCGCTGCCTGGGCCTTCATGGCCGCGGCGAGGGTGGCCGGAACAACGCGGGCGGGCGGCTCCGCGGCAGCGGGCTGGGCGAGGGCCAGGGATGACAATACGACCGCAGGCAGCGCTGCCGTAGTGGCAGCGATTGTGGGCAGGCTCGGTTTTGGGGGCTGCTTGGGCGAGCGGGACATCGTCATGGAAAGAATCCTCTTCTCAACTGCGGGCGCGGGCGGGGATGCCGCTGTCATTCCGATACTACTGTTACAGGTGTTATTCCTGTTACGAATGTGATCTATGTGAATCTCTCACGAATTTGTCCGTAGCACAAGAATTTCGGCATTTGCCGTAAGCAGGACTTTGTGGAGTGTCCGCAGGTCAGCTGCGGGCAAGCGATGAACCGACTAGGCGCGACGGTATCCACCGTGGCAACCTTGATCCGTGAGTAATGTAGAAAACCTCGTGGGCGAATGGTTGCCCCTGCCCGACGTCGCCCAATTGTTGGATGTCTCGATTACCAAAGTCCACAGCCTTATTGACGAGCATGCTTTGGCGGCTTTGCGGGTGGGAGAACGGAAAATCCGTTCGGTCCCGGCTGAATTCATTCAGGACGGCCAGGTGGTGGACAGCCTTAAAGGCACCATTGTTGTGCTGGCGGACGCAGGTTACTCGGACGAGGACCTCATCATCTGGCTGTTCAGGCCTGATGAGTCACTGCGCGGACGTCCCATTGACGCCTTGCGGGAGGGCAGGAAAACAGAAATCAGGCGCAGGGCCCAGACTTTGGCCTGGTAGGTGCCGGCTTTTCCGCCGATCGAATCAGGAGGCGCGGCTGACGGTTGCTTCGGCCAGCCTCTGCAGGGCGGTTTTCGGCAGTTGGTCCAGGGGAAGTGCCTCGAGAGCATCGTAGGCTGCCGCGCCGAATTCGTTGATGAGGACTTCGGTGGCCTGCAAAGCCCCCGATTCTTCGATGATCCGCCGGATTTCGAAAATGTCCTCCTCCGTGAGGTCGGGGCTGCCCAGGCGTGCGTCGATATACGCCGATTCGGACTCCGATGCCTGGTCCAGGGCAAGCGCTACCAGCACGGTCCGCTTGCCTTCGCGCAGGTCGTCTCCGGCCGGCTTGCCGGTGGTGAGCGGATCGCCGAAGACACCCAGCACGTCGTCACGAAGCTGGAAGGCTTCGCCAAGGGGCAACGCGAATGCAGAGTACCCGCGGAGAAGTTCGTTGGAAGCACCGGCGAGTGCGCCGCCCAGCGCGAGCGGGTGCTCGGTTGAATACTTGGCCGACTTGAACCTGATGATGGACTGGGCCCTGCTGACGGCTCCCGCCCGGTCCCGCACGGGTCCGGCTACTTCCTCCAGGATGTCCAGGTACTGGCCGGCCATGACCTCTGCGCGCATGAGGTTGAAGATCAGCCGGGCTCGGCTGCCGGCAGCAGCCCGCTCGCCGATGTCCGTAAACGCTTCTTCGCTGAACGAGAGGCAGAGGTCGCCGGTGAGGATTGCAGCTGCCTGCCCAAACCGCTCGCTGTCCAGGGCCCAGCCTTGGGTTCCGTGCAGTTGGCTGAACCGGCGGTGGACGCTGGGTCCGCCCCGCCTGGTGTCCGAGCGGTCGATGATGTCATCGTGGATTAGCGCGGCAGCCTGGAACAGCTCCAGCGCGGCACCGGCTGTCACGATCTGCCGGGCGGACGGTTCACCGCCGGCGGCCCGCCAACCCCAGTAGCACATCAGCGCCCGGAGCCGTTTCCCCCCGGTCACCAGGTTGGAGATGGAACCCGTGAGGGGTTCGATGTCAGGGGAGATGGCGGACATGATGGATTGCCGGGATGTGAGGAAGTCGGTCAGCTCACCGGCGACCGCCGCTACGAAGGCGGCCTGTTCATCCCTTATCTGCTCAGTTGCCGTCACTTGGCTGACTCAGCTGCCACGTTGGCACCGATGGTGAAGGTGACAACGCCGCCGGCCTCCACGGCGGAGATGTTGACGGTCTCACTGTCTCCGCGGACAAAGTCCTTGGAAGCTACCGCCCCCACGGCCTCGCCCGGCACTGCCTTGAACCCGCGCGCCTCAAGTTCTTTGGTGTAAAAGTCCAGGACGGCCGCAGTGGGCGAAGTGATGGTGGCAACCAAGGCTGCGGTGGCCGGCGTCGATGCCTTGTCGAAGCTGCTGGACACCACGCCCGCGCCCGGCATGAGCGGCAGGAGCTGCTGGGGGAAACCTTCGACGACGGCCCCTACGGTAGCGGAGGTGTTGGGCGAGGCGGAGGGGCTGGCCGCGGCTGTCACAGTGGACTGCACCGTTTCCGGTGCAGAGGCGGAGGCTGTGGGGTCCGGTGTTCCTGAGGGCGTTGGGCTGCAGGCAGCGAGCGCCAAGGCTGCACCGGCAGCAAAAGCGGCCAGGGCTGCTGGCTTAGGTTTTCCAATGACCGTCACAGGGACATTCCTCCTGGTGTAGATGCCGGATTCAGCCACCAGTTTAGTCAGTACAAGGCGATAGGATTGCAGCCGTGGCACCTGTTGGGACGATCGAGCCGGCCGGAGCAGGCCTCCTGCCCCGGAGGCGCAACTGCATCATGCACGTGGATATGGATGCTTTTTTCGTCTCCGTGGAACTGCGCACGCGGCCCGAACTGCGTGGCAGGCCGGTCATCGTGGGTTATCCGGCGGAGCGCTCAGTAGTCCTCTCCGCGTCCTACGAAGCCAGGGCCTTCGGCGTCAAATCCGCGATGCCAATGGCAGTGGCCATGCGCATGTGCCCCCAGGCGGTAGTCATCGAGCCCCGGCACAAGGAGTATTACGAGGTTTCCGCCCAGCTGATGACGATCTTCGAGTCCGTCACCGAACTCGTGGAGCCGCTCAGCGTGGACGAGGCGTTCCTGGACGTCAGCGGTGCGATACGCAGGCTGGGTCCGCCCCGGACCATCGGAGAACTGATTCGGCGCAGGGTGGCTGCGGAGCTCGGCATTACCGCCTCGGTGGGGGTTGCTGAGACAAAGTTTGTGGCAAAAATTGCCTCCACCCGCTGCAAACCGGACGGGTTGCTCCTGATCGGACCTGACGAGACGGTTCCGTACCTCCACAGTCTGCCCGTCGGCGCATTGTGGGGGGTTGGCGCGAAGACCACCGACGTCCTGGCGAGGATGGGCATCAAAACGGTCGCAGACCTGGCAGCCACGCCGGTCTCGTCCCTCAAGAAGATGCTTGGCGCGGGCGGGGTTCATGTCCACCAACTCGCTTGGGGATTGGACCCGCGTCCCGTCACACCCGTCCGTGTCGAAAAGAGCATCGGCGCGGAAGAAACCTTTGCTGTGGACACCGCCGACGACGCCCTCCTCCACCGGGAACTGCTGCGGCTTTCGCACCGTACGGCGGAGCGGTTGCGCAGTTCGGGGATGGTGGCCCGGACCGTCGCCTTGAAGCTGAGGTTCGCGGACTTCTCCACCATCACCCGCAGCCGTACCGTCCAGACTCCCGTGGACAGCGCGCAGCTCATCTATGCCGTGGCGCTTCAGCTCCTGGACTCCGTGGACAGGCCCATGACTGTCAGGCTGGTGGGAGTGCGGGCTGAGCAGCTTGAAGAGGCCGCGCGGACCTCGCTGCAGCTGAGTATCGACCGCAGGGACGAAAACTGGCGCGCCGCGGAGCAGGCCGTAGACCAGGTAGCCCGCAAATTCGGTGGAAAATCGGTCCTTCCTGCCCGGCTGCTTGAGCCCGGCAGCGGTTCCGAATAAGCCTGCAAATAAGCCGTTTGGCGGCTGCCGGGAAAGTCATTGCCGTCTTTCAGAACGGCCCTGAACAAACTATCCTTATAGATACGAAGTTTTGGAGTGACTGGACTTACTGCCTGGCTCTCCTGGACATGCTTCCGCTCACCGTTTGCATGCCCGGGTTGCCGTTTACCGCTACAGCAGGCGGGTACGGGAACCACCAGGGCATACCAGACGTTATCCGAGCAGAAGAAATGGCTGGGATCAGCCCGGACGTTGGCCTACAAAGGAGGTCGTGATGCCGCTGTCGGAGCACGAACAGAAGCTGCTTGAGCAGCTGGAGAAGCAGCTTCACGAGGATGATCCAAAGTTCGCGAATTCCATGGGATCGGACCCCGGGCGTTCGTGGTCTACCAGACACGTCGTGATTGGCGTCCTGTGCGCGCTGGCCGGCGTCTTCCTGCTGCTTGTGGGAGTCACCCTCCAAAACATTTTTGTCGGTGTCCTGGGATTTGTTGTTATGGGCGGCGGCGTCTATTTCGCCACGATGCGCAGCAATTCGTCAGCAACGAAAACCGCCAAGCCCGGCACCGGTAAGGGCGGCAAGCAACGGAGTTCCTTCATGAGCAACCTTGAGGAGCGCTGGGACGAGAGGCGCCGGGGAGAGCCCTAAAGGCTACGGCGTCCGCTGACACCAAAAGCGCAGTACGCACCACTTTGCTCCACAACGTGGGGTTATTGCCAAAAAGACCCGCTTCGGCGGGTCTTTTCGCATTTAAGCGGCCTCCATCTTTCGCGATGTCCGCGGATACGTTGGGGGCACAGGCGCCTTGCGCGTCCGCACTGCGGGAATTGCCGAAAGTCCTCCACTTCCCACCACCAACGCAATTCCGCGTGTTTTAGGGGTGCCTTTCCCAGGAATTGAGCGCTTCCCCGCGCTTTTCACGTTGACTGTGGTGGAAAGTGGAGTAATGTGGAGGACATAAGAGGGTGGTTGCAACATAGGGGATGTGCAGTTCCTGACATCGGACAGGCGGTGGGCCAGTGTTTCTGGGCACGCATTCGCCACGTCTGGATGAGAAGGGCCGGATCATTCTCCCCGCGAAGTTCCGCGAGGAACTTGCCAGCGGACTGGTACTCACCAGAGGCCAGGAGCGTTGCATCTACGTCTTCAGCGAGAAGGAATTTGCCCGGGTTCACGAGCAAATGCGGGAGGCACCAATCTCCTCAAAACAGGCGCGGGACTACATCCGCGTCTTTCTTTCTGGAGCCTCGGACGAGGTACCTGACAAGCAGGGGCGCGTGACTATTCCGCCGGCGCTCCGGGAGTACGCAGGGCTCGGGAGGGAACTGGCCGTCATCGGCGCCGGAACCCGCGCCGAGATCTGGGACGCCCAGGCCTGGAATGAATACCTCGCGGAGAAGGAAACCGCCTTCTCCGAAACCGATGATCCCATTCCGGGCATTCTCTGACCGGAACAGGACCGCGGGCAGATGTCTTGGCTGAGATCTCCAGCCGGCCCATCGGCTGGCCAACCTGGCTCACTTCCCCGGAGCCAGGCGGGCACGACGATAGGCGCGGATGGGGATCTGGGCCAAGAACCATACCAGTGACAGCGACGGCGAGAGAGGACGGGGCATGCACGATCAACAGAAGCCAACGTCTGAACGCCATGTGCCGGTCCTTCGCGACCGGTGCATCAATTTGTTGGCGCCGGGTTTTGAAGCGGCGAGGAGCCGCGGCGAAACCCCGGTGGCCATCGACGCGACGCTGGGCATGGGGGGCCACTCCGAAGCCATGCTGCAGCGGTTCCCGGACCTCCACCTGATCGGCATCGACCGCGATGAAGAAGCCCTTGCCCTGGCAGGGGAGCGGTTGGCTCCGTTCCAGGCGCGGACAGACCTGGTCCACGCGGTCTATGACGAAATCGAAGAAGTCATCGCTGACCTTGGCGTGACCGAAGTACACGGCATCCTCATGGACCTGGGCGTTTCCTCCCTCCAGCTGGATGAGCGCGAACGGGGTTTTGCGTATTCATTCGACGCACCCCTGGACATGCGGATGGATACCAGCCGCGGACAGACTGCGGCCGACGTCGTCAACAACTACAGCGAAGAGGAACTCGTCCGGATCATCCGGAAATGGGGCGAGGAGAAGTTCGCCGGACGCATAGCAAACAGGATCGTTGCCTCCCGGGCCTCCCGACCTTTCACCACTACCGGCGAGCTCGTGGAACAGATCCGCGCAGTCGTCCCGGCCGGAGCGGCAAAGTCCGGCGGCCACCCTGCCAAACGGACGTTCCAGGCCCTGCGGATCGAAGTCAACGAGGAGCTTGACGTGCTGGAGCGGGCGGTCCCCGCGGCCGTTGACGCCACGGCCCTGGGCGGCCGAATAGTGGTCATGTCCTATCACTCCCTGGAGGACAAGATCGTCAAGGGAGTTTTCCAGGCCCGATCCAAATCCTCCGCTCCCCTCGGCTTTCCCGTGGAGCTGGAAGAGCACAAACCCGAACTGAAGACCCTGACCAAAGGCACCGAGGTGCCAACCGCCGTCGAAATCGCCGAAAACCCCCGCGCTGCCTCAGCAAGGCTGCGCGCGGTGGAACGTATCCGAACCAGGAGAGCTTAGTGAGCACCGCTGCCGTCAAGAACTTTCCCGTCGTTTCCGGTTCGGCGGCCAAGCAGCTTCCTGCGGGTTCGCCGGCCGGTCCCCGCCGGAACCGCACCCCGCTGTCCGTAGTCCGGACCGTTCCCCGCAAACGCCGCGCCCCCTTCGTGGTGCTCTGCTTCGCCATGCTTGCCGTGGCCCTGATCGCTGTTCTTGTCCTGAACATTTCCGTATCCACGGCGCAGTACCAATTGGTGGAACTGCGCGCCCGGCAGAGCACCCTGACCAAGCAGAACCAGGACCTCACCCAGCAGGTCCAGAACTTCGAAGCACCCCAAAACCTTGCAGCGCAGGCGACGAAGCTGGGCATGGTTCCTTCCACCGTCAAAGGCCAGATTGACCTGTCCACCCTCACCGTCACCGGCAAGGCCACGCCGGCTGTGAAGGACGGTGCTGCCGGCGCCGTTATCCCGGCGCCTGCTGTCGCAGGCCAGGTAACCGTGGTTCCGCCGCCAAGCAAGCAGGATCCGCTGGAAGCCCGGAAGCCCGCCCAGGCACCTGCGGCTGCTTCCGCCCCCACAGACGCCAAGCCCGCCGCCGGCGCCACGCCTGGCCAGGCATCGCCGTCGTCCGCGCCTGCCCAGACACCGTCGTCGGCGCCGGCCCTGCCGCCGGCAGAGCTCCACGGAGGGTCAGTACCGGCACCCGAGCAGAAGGTCCCCGGACAGTAACGCGGCAGGTCTGACAGGCAACAAGGTCGAGCAGCAAGGAAATATCACGGTGGCGCAGAGGACCGGCAAAGCAAGCAGCGGCAAGGTACCCAGCGCCAAAAAGCGGCTCCGGCTGGGACTGGGAATAATGCTGACACTCCTGCTGGTGGTGGGCGGCAAGCTCTTCCTGGTCCAGGGGCTGGACGTCGGTGGAATGGCCGAAGCAGCACTGAACAGCCGGATGAAGCGGACCGTCCTGCCTGCCGAGAGAGGCAGCATCCTGGACTCCCGGGGAACCGTGCTGGCCAACAGCGTGATCCGCTACAACGTGGTGGTGGACCAGCGCGTCAACACCAAAACCGAAACCTTCAAGCGCCTGGACACGGTGGACGGCAAAGAGAAGCTGGTGGATGTCAGCCGTGACCAGGGCCTCACCGAGCTCGCCGCCGCGCTGGGCATGGAAAAGGACGCTGTCCGGGACGCCGTCACCGGCGGGCAGCCCTATTACATCGTTGCCAAGGACGTAAAGCCGGACATTGAGGACCGGATCTCCCAGCTCCAGATCCCCGGCATCGTCACCGAAGGCGTCAGTAAGCGGGTTTATCCCAACGGTTCCGTCGCCGGTGGCATCATCGGGTTCATGGCCGACGGCGCTACTGGCCAGGCCGGCATAGAACAGACCCAGGACGAACTGCTGAAGGGCGCTGACGGCGAACGCCTTTTTGAAATCGGCGCCGACGGCCTGCGCATCCCCGTGGGAGTGGATGAGCTCACAGCGCCGCAGGACGGTAAGGACATCAAGCTCACGCTCAACTCGGACCTGCAGTATTTTGCGCAGCAGGCCATTCAAAGCCAGTCGGACAAGCTCGACGCAGAGTGGGGCGTCATCATCGTGATGGACGCCAAGACCGGGGACCTGGTGGCGATGGCCGACACCAATTCCCCCGACCCCAACGACCCCGGCCGGGTGGCCGCCAAGGATCGCGGTGTCCGCGCAGTCACGGCTGCATACGAGCCCGGCTCTGTTGAAAAGATGATGACCGCGGCAGCCCTCATTGAAGAGGGAAAGGCCAAGCCGCTCGACTCATTCACCCTGGGGCCCACTTACACCGTGGACGGCCAAACCTTCAGCGACTCCTTCGCCCACGGAACCGAGGAGCGCACCCTCGCGGGCATCCTGGGCTACTCGATGAACACCGGCACTGTCATGGCCGGCCAGCGCCTCAGCAAGGAGCAGCGGTACGACTGGCTGAAGAGGTTCGGCATCGGCGAGGCGCCGGACATCGGGCTTCCTGCCACGGCCTCCGGCATCCTCACGCCCTGGCAGCAGTGGGACGGGCGCCAGGAATACACCGTGCTGTTCGGGCAGGGCGTGTCCCAGTCCACCCTCCAGACGGTACGGGCATTCCAATCCATCGCCAACGACGGCGTGATGCTCCAGCCAAGGCTGATCGACGCCCACGTCTCCCCGGACGGAAGCGAGGAAAAGGTGCCCGCCGCACCGTCGCGGCAGGTCGTCTCGGAGAACACGGCCCAGCAGGTCCGGGACATACTGGAAAGCGCCGTGACGGAGGGCCAAATCAAGGACGCTGCCATCGACGGCTACCGCGTGGGCGCAAAGACGGGCACCTCTGAATCCCCCTGCGACGACGGCAAGTCCGGGTTCTGCGGCTACACCGCCTCCATGGTGGGCATGGCACCAATGGATGATCCGCGGTTTATTGTGGAGGTGGTACTCCAGCGGCCCAAGGGCAGCATCTACGGGATTACCAACGGGCCGGTCTTCCGGTCCGTCATGAGCCAGGCGCTGCGGACCTACAATGTCCAGCCGTCCACCGGCGAACCGGCCAGGCTTCCCCAGTTCGCCAAGTAGCACCCCCGCAACAGCCAACCAGCAGCACCACCGGTTCATCCATGCCGGGCCCGATCCACTAGCACCATCGGAGATTCCTTGTCTGACCTCAATCCGTCCGATAGCCTCGCCGTCCCGGAGGGACCCGCCGGCCAAAGCCGCTTCCGCCCGTCAACTGTAGAAGCGGTCCGGCTGGCAAGCATCGGCGATGCCATCGACGTAGCGGTTCCCGGTCCGGCCGCTGAAGTGGAAGTCACCGGAATTTCGCTGAACTCGCGGACAGTCGAACAGGGTGACCTCTACGTCGCCCTTCCGGGCGCGGCACGCCACGGCGCGGATTTTGCGCCGCAGGCCATCAAAGGGGGAGCCGTTGCCGTCCTCACCGACGATGCCGGAGCCAGGCTGCTCGCGCTCTCCACCGAGGTGCAGGTACCGGTAATCATCGTGGACTCGCCCCGCAACGTGGTGGGTCCACTGTCCGCCTTGATCTATCAAAGCCAGCCGGGCGGCGCCCAGCCGCAGTTGTTTGGCGTCACGGGCACCAACGGGAAAACCACCACCACCTACTTCATCAACTCGCTGCTGCGCGCCCTCGGCCGGAAGACCGGTCTTATCGGCACCATCGAGATACATGCCGGCGGCGACCCCATCCCGAGCCTGCTCACCACGCCCGAATCCACCGACGTGCACGCGCTGCTGGCCCTCATGCGGGAAAGGGGACTGACCGCCGCCGCCATGGAGGTCTCGTCCCACGCCATCTCCTTCCAGCGGGTGGACGGAGTGCTTTTCGACGTTGCAGGCTTCACCAACCTCACGCAGGACCACTTGGACCTGCACCACACCATGGACGACTATTTCGCCACCAAAGCGGAGCTTTTCACCCCGCGCCGCGCCCGCGCTGCCGTTGTGACGGTCGACGACGAATGGGGCCGCCGTCTCGCCGGTGCCACTGAGGTGCCGGTCACCACCCTCTCCACGACCGCCGGAACCACTGCCGACTGGACTGTGACGGCTACCGCCGCGCGCGGCCTCGGCACGGAATTCACCCTCAGCGGCCCGGACGGCGCCATGCTCACTGTGCACACCGGACTTCCCGGCAGCTTCAACGTAGCCAATGCGGCGCTGGCCGCAGTGATGGTCCTGACGGCAGGCGTGGACGCCGCCGCGCTGCAAGCGGCACTGGACGAGCACGACCCCTTCACAGTAGCGGTGCCCGGACGCATGCAGCTGGTCTCCAGGCGGCCGGCCGCGGTGGTGGATTTTGCCCACAACACCGACGCCCTGGCCCGTGCCCTCGAGGCCGTACGGTCCCCGCAGCAGGGGTCACGCCTTATCGTCGTGTTCGGTGCAACCGGCCAGCGTGACCAGGGCAAACGCCCCGCCATGGGCGCCATCGCGGCGCGGCTCGCGGATACCGTGATCATCAGCGATGACGACCCCCACGATGAAGATCCCGCCGCTATCCGCGCGGACGTCCTGGCCGGAGCCAGGGAAGCAAAGGAAAAGGACTCCCTGGTGTGTGAAGTCCTGGAAGTCTTCCCCCGCGCCGACGCCATCCGCCATGCCGTGGAGTTGGCCCGGCCGGAGGACACTATCCTGGTGGCCGGCCGGGGCCATGAGGTGTGGCAGGAGGTCAAAGGCGTCAACCTTGCCCTCGACGACCGGGTGGAACTGCGCAGCGCCTTGACAGCCAGGGGATTCAACGTTCTCCAAGACGACCGGATAGAGTCCTAGACCGAGATGATTGCATTTACTGCGGCGGAGATCGCCGAAATCACTAACGGGCGCCTGGACGCCGATCCCGGGATCACGCCCCTTTCGGTGGTCACGGACTCACGCGAAGCCACTCCGGGTTCGCTCTACGTTGCAAAGCCGGGTGAGCACGCGGACGGCCATGACTACGTGGCAGCTGCCATTACAGCAGGCGCCACCCTTGCCCTCGTGGAGCGGCCGGTGTCCGCACCGGGCGGAACACCCTACCCCTCGGTGCTGGTCCAGGATGCCGTCCTTGCCATGGGCGCCCTGGCCGCCGAGGCCGTGCGCAGGATCCGGGCTGCCCGCGCCAGGCAAGGCAGCGAACTTACGGTCGTGGGTATCACCGGCTCGGCCGGGAAAACCACCACCAAGGACCTGCTCGCCGGCATCCTGGCCACACAGGGAAACACCGTGGCGCCGCAAGGGTCCTACAACGGTGAAATCGGTGTCCCCCTGACCGTGTTCCGCGCAGGAACAGAGACGCGCTACCTGGTGATCGAGATGGGCGCTACCGGAATTGGCCACATCCAGTACCTCGCGGACATGGTCAAACCTGACATCGGCGTGGTGCTCGCCGTCGGCACAGCACACGCCGGCGAATTCGGGGGAGTGGAGAACATCGCCCGGGCCAAGGGTGAACTTGTCGAGGCCCTAGCCCCGGCCGGCACAGCCGTGATAAACCTCGACGACAAGCGGGTGGCCGCAATGCGCGCGCGCACCTCGGCGCAGGTCCTGGGCTTCTCGGCAGAAGGCCGCGAAGACGCCGCCGTCCAGGCAGTGAACGCCGACACCAATGCCGCCGGCCACCCTGAATTCGATCTTCAGCTGCCGGACAGCGAAGCCGGCCTGCACGTGAGCAGCCGCCTTATCGGCGCACACCACGTGGGCAACCTTTTGGCCGCTGCCACAGCAGCGTGGGCTGCGGGTGTTTCCGGGCAGGACATAGCGTCCTCCCTCAGCAGCCAGACCGCCGCCAGCCGGTGGCGCATGGAGCGCACCGAGCGTCCGGACGGCGTCACCGTCATCAACGACGCCTACAACGCCAACCCCGAATCCATGCGGGCCGCCCTGAGGACACTCGCGGACCTGGGCCGGGGCAGGCGTACCTGGGCCGTGCTGGGAGCAATGCTCGAACTCGGCGAGGACTCCATCCGCGAACATACCGCCGTGGGTACCCAGGTGGTCCGGCTCAATATCTCCCGGCTGCTGGTGGTGGGCCGGGAAGCACGTGCACTGTACGTGTCAGCGGTGCAGGAGGGGTCCTGGGGCGACGAATGCCTTTTCGCTGAAACAGTGGAAGAGGCCTACGAACTGTTGGACGCTGAGCTGCAGCCCGGGGACCTGGTGCTGTTCAAGTCCTCGAACAGCGTGGGGCTTCGCCATTTGGGCGATCGGATAGCATTACCCCGACAAACCCCCAGCACCGCCGATGAAAGGAGCACTCTGCTGTGATTGCACTTTTGATCGGCGCGGGCCTGGCACTCCTGTTCGCCCTCGTAGGGACCCCGCTCTTCATCCGGCTTCTGGTCCGCCGCGGCTACGGCCAGTTCATCAGGGACGACGGTCCCACCTCGCACCACACCAAACGCGGCACGCCCACCATGGGCGGGACCGTGGTGGTGGCGGCGGTACTGCTCAGCTACGGCCTCACGCACCTGATCATGCTGATGCTGAACCCGGGCTCTTCGGGCCCGTCCGCGTCTGCCCTTATCCTGCTGTTCCTCATGGTGGGAATGGGGCTTGTGGGGTTCCTGGATGACTTCATCAAAATCTCCCGCCAGCGGAGCCTCGGCCTCAATGCCAAGGCAAAGCTGATCCTGCAGGCAGCCGTCGGCATCATCTTTGCGGTACTCGCCCTGAACTTCCCCAACCGGGCCGGTGTCACGCCCGCCTCCACAAAGATTTCGCTGGTCCGTGACCTGCCCTGGCTGGACCTTGCCTTCGGCGGAACCGTCCTTGGGGCCATCCTGTTCGTGGTGTGGTCGAACCTGATTGTCACCGCCGCCACCAACGGCGTAAACCTGACCGACGGCCTTGACGGGCTCGCCGCAGGTGCCGCCGTAATGGTCTTCGGCGCTTATACGCTGATGGGGATCTGGCAAAGCAACCAGGCGTGCGGCTCACCCCGTGAGGCCGGCGGCGGCTGCTATTCCGTCCGTGATCCCCTCGACCTCGCGCTGCTGGCAGCCATCATGAGCGCCGCGCTGGTGGGCTTCCTGTGGTGGAACACCTCACCGGCCAAAATCTTCATGGGTGACACCGGCTCGCTGGCCATTGGCGGCGCCATCGCAGGTTTCGCCATCCTGTCCCGTACCGAACTGTTGCTGGGCATCATCGGCGGCCTGTTCGTCCTGATCACCCTGTCCGTCATTATCCAGGTGGGCTACTTCAAGGCCACCGGCGGAAAACGCGTCTTCAAAATGGCCCCCCTGCAGCACCACTTTGAGCTGCAGGGCTGGGCGGAAGTAACGGTGGTGGTCCGGTTCTGGATCCTCTGCGGGCTGTTCGTCGCCGCCGGGCTTGGGATTTTCTACGCTGAATGGGTTGTGCTGCTGTGACCGTTTCCCCCCGACTCGAAAACCTCACCACCTGGGACTCCGACTGGTCGGGGCTGCGCGTAGCCGTGACCGGAATCGGGGTCTCCGGTTTTGCAGCGGCCGATACCCTTATCGAACTCGGTGCCCGGGTGGTTGTGGTGGACGCTGCCACGACCGATACTGCCAAGGCCCACGCGGAAACCCTCAGGATCGTTGGCGCAGCTGATGTCCTGCTCGGCGAGGACGCGGTACAGCGCATCCCCCGGATCGACGGTGAACTTCCCGAACTGATCGTGACCTCGCCTGGCTGGCGCCCGGACCAGGCCCTCCTGGCCGCTGCTGCAAGGGCCCACATACCGGTGTGGGGCGACGTCGAACTGGCCTGGCGGGTGCGGGTGCGGGAAGGCCGGAAGACGGCCGACTGGCTTGCCATCACGGGAACCAACGGAAAGACCACCACCGTTGGCCTTACCGAGTCGATGCTCCGCGCCGCCGGGCTTAAGGCGATCGCCGTCGGCAACGTGGGCACCCCCATCCTCGATGCCCTCAGGGACCCCGTGGAATACGACGTTTTCGCTGTGGAACTCTCCAGCTTCCAGCTCCACTGGGCGCAGTCCCTCTCACCGGTCGCCAGTGTCTGCCTGAACGTTGCAGAGGACCACGTGGACTGGCACGGCTCCTACTATTCCTACCTGGCGGACAAGGCCAGGGTTTATGAACAGACGCAAAAGGCCTGCATCTACAACGCCGAGCAGATTGAAACCGAGCGCATGGTGGAGAATGCCGACGTGGTGGAGGGCTGCCGCGCCGTCGGTTTCACCACCGTCACCCCGGCCGTCAGCATGCTGGGCGTGGTGGAGGGACTGCTCGTGGACCGGGCGTTCATTGCCGAACGCAAGGACAGCGCCGCCGAACTCGCCTCCATGAGCGACCTCGGTGCATTCGCCCCGCGGCACATGGTGGCCAACGCCCTGGCAGCCGCCGGACTCGTGCGCGCCTATGGCGTAGAGGCAAAAGCCGTCCGGCAGGGCATTCAGGACTACATCCCCGGCGACCACCGCATCCAGCCCGTGGCCCGCCACAACGGTGTCCTCTGGGTGAACGACTCCAAGGCCACCAATCCCCACGCGGCGGCTGCCTCGCTGGCTGCGTTCAGCAACGTCGTCTGGATCGCCGGCGGACTCTCCAAGGGTGTGACCTATGACGATCTGGTCCGGGAAAACGTCCAGCGGCTCAAAGCCGTAGTGCTGATCGGAAGCGATACAACTGCCCTCACCGAGGCCCTCCAGCGACACGCGCCCGATGTCCCCGTGATAACCCCGGCCGCAGGCGAAACTGAAATGGTGCAGACTGCCGCGGCGGCCGGCGCCGTCCCATCCGGTTCTTCCGTACCTGGTGAGACGGTAATGGCCAGGGCCGTAGCGTCAGCAGCGCAGCTCGCCGCCTCAGGCGACACTGTGCTGATGGCTCCGGCGGCTGCTTCCATGGATCAGTTCTCTTCCTATGCCCACCGTGGCGACACCTTCATCAAAGCTGTCCGCGGGCTGGTGGAAGGGCAGGCACAGATTGGCGAGGAGTAACAATGGCCAGCACGCCAATGCGCCAGCAGCCAGCGAAGCAGCAGCAGCCGGTTGGACAGCAGAGCGGCAAGCCACGCCCGGGTTCCTCGGCAACAGCCGGCCCGCGGCCGGCGGCGGCCGCAGCCAGGCTCCGAACGATGTACCGCAGGTTCTGGTCCGCACTGGAAGGGAACGGCACCTCCCGGAACGGCTCTACGTACTACCTCATTCTGGGCTCAACCCTCGCACTGACCGCCATCGGCATCATGATGGTGCTCTCAGCCTCCAGCGTCGAATCCATTGCCGCCGGAAAGTCGCCCTACGGAGATGCCCTGAAGCAGGGCATGTTTGCCGCCATCGGCATCTTCACCATGTTCGTGCTGTCCCGGATCAACGTCATCTGGCTCAAACGGCTCGCCTGGCCGGCAATCGGGGCGGCGCTGGTCCTCCTGATCCTCGTCCAGGTGGTGGGTGACGAGGTCAACGGCAACAAGAACTGGATCGACCTCGGCGGTATCACCTTCCAGCCGTCGGAAGCATCGAAACTCGCCCTGGCCCTCTGGATGGCCACGGTCCTGGCCATGAAGGGAAAGCTGCTCAGCAAGTGGCAGCACGTGGCAGTTCCCGCCGTGCCTATGGCCATCATCATCGTTGGCCTGGTCCTGGTGGGCAACGACCTCGGAACGGCCATGATCATCATGATGATCACCGCGGCCGCGCTTTTCTTTGCCGGGGCTCCGCTCTACCTCTTCGGTATTGCAGGACTTTTCGGAGCTGTCCTGGCCGGTGTCATGGCCGTGACCAGCTCGAACCGCATGTGCCGCATCACGTCCTGGTGGACCGGGCAGTCCTGCGCCGACGGCATCGACGCCAACTACCAGGCCACCAACGGCCTCTACGGCCTGGCCTCCGGTGGCTGGTTTGGCGTGGGCCTTGGGCAAAGCCGGCAGAAATACAGCTGGATCCCCGAAGCCCACAACGACTTCATCTTCGCCATCATCGGCGAGGAACTCGGTCTGGTGGGCACCGTCGTCGTACTCATCCTTTTCGCCATCCTCGGCGCGGCCATCTACCGCGTGGTGGTGGCACAGGAGGGCATGTTCCACCGTGTCCTGGCCGGCACCATCATGGTGTGGCTGCTCGGTCAGGCCACCGTGAACATGTCCGTGGTGACAGGCCTGATGCCCGTTATCGGTGTGCCGCTGCCTTTCATCTCCTATGGCGGGTCCGCCCTGCTGATGTCACTGTGTGCCATCGGCGTGGTGCTTTCCCTGGCCCGGGAGCAGATGGCCCCGGCCATCCGGCCCAAACGGATGCTGAAGTTCAAGGCGAAGCCGGCCACAGCGGCCGCGCCCAGGAAAAAGACTGCAAGAAAGCGTGCCTAAGCCCCACATGAATTCCCCAAATCCCTCCATCGTCCTGGCGGGCGGCGGAACCGCCGGCCACATCAGCCCCCTCCTGGCCATCGCCGCTGCCATCCGCACCGCAGTACCCGGCGCCGCCATCCTCGCCGTCGGAACACCTGCAGGAATGGAAACCCGGCTGGTGCCCGCCGCCGGGGTTGAGCTGGCCACCATCGACCGCGTGCCCCTTCCCCGGAAGCCCTCCGTGGATCTCCTTCGGCTTCCCGGACGGCTCGGCGGCGCCGTCCGGCAGGCCGGCGCCGTCCTGGACAACGCCCGCGCGGACGTTTTGGTGGGTGTCGGAGGTTATGTGTGCACGCCCATGTACCTGGCCGCACGAAAACGGAACATCCCGATCGTGATCCATGAGGCAAACATCCGTCCCGGGCTCGCAAACAGGGTGGGCGCGATGTTCACCAAGCGTGTGGCAGTAGCCTTTGACAGCACCCCGCTGAAGGGAGCCCTGCACGTGGGCATGCCGATGCGCACCGAGATTTCGGGCCTCGACCGGGCAGCTGCGCGGACCGCGGCACGGGAGGCCCTCGGACTGGATGCTGGGAAGCCCACGCTGATCGTCACGGGCGGATCATCTGGCGCGCAAAGCATCAACCGCACCATCACAGCCTCCCTCGGGCAGCTCGCAGCCGCAGGAATCCAAACCCTGCACATCACCGGCCGCGGCAAGTCGGTTCTGGACGACGGCGGCCTGCCGCTGGCCGCCGAAGGCTACCGCCAGGTGGAGTACATCGACGGCATGGAGCTGGCCTACGCCGCCGCCGATGTGCTGCTTGCCCGCTCCGGCGCCGCGACCGTCTGTGAGATCGCGGCCGTCGGCGTGCCGGCCGTCCTGGTGCCGCTGCCCATCGGCAACGGTGAACAGGCCCTCAATGCGGCAGGACTCGTAGCCGCCGGCGGCGCCGTGCTTGTCGCAGACCGGAGCTTCACCCCTGAGTGGGTGGGCAACGAACTGGTTCCCCTCGTCACCGACCAGCCCCGCCTCGCCACCATGGCAGCAAACTCCTACCGACTTGGTATCCGCAACGCCGACCAGCGCATGGCCGGCCTCGTCCTGGAAGCGGTATCCGCATGACCTCCGACACCATCCCCAGCCTCGCGTCCCTGGGCAAGGTCCACTTCGTCGGCGTCGGCGGCGTGGGCATGTCCGCCGTCGCCCGGATCATGGTGGCCCGCGGCGTGCAGGTCAGCGGTTCCGATGCCAAGGACCTTCCCGTTATGGCGGACCTCTCTGCTGCCGGGGCGCGCATCGCCGTCGGTTACGACGGTGCCAACCTTGCCGACGCACAAACTGTGGTGGCAGGCTCAGCCATCAAGGCGGACAACCCCGAAGTGATGGCGGCCAGGGAAGCAGGAGTGCCGGTGCTGCACCGGTCTGTTGCCCTCGCGGCAACCATGGGCGGGGACGTGGTGGTGACCGTCGCCGGAACCCATGGCAAGTCCACCACCACTTCCATGGTCGCGGTCCTGCTGCAGGGGGCAGGCCTGGACCCTTCCTTTGCCATCGGTGCCAACGTGCCTGCCCTCGGCGTCAATGCCGCCTCCGGAACCTCCCCGATCTTCGTGGCTGAGGCCGACGAATCCGACGGCTCCTTCCTCAACTACCGGCCCAGGATTGCCGTGGTCACCAATGTGGAGCCGGACCACCTGGACTACTACGGCACTGCCGGGGCAGTCTACGAATCCTTCGACCGCTTCACTGAGCTGCTTCCGGCCGACGGCGTACTGATCGCCTGCGCCGACGATCCAGGGGCACTGGCCCTGGCAAAACGCACCCGGGCGCGGGGCAATGCCCGTGTTGTTTTGTACGGGACGGGCGGTGAGGCAGAGCTTGTGCTGCACGACGGCGGCCCGGGAGACGTTGCGGTGTCCACGCCGTCCGGCCGCTTTCCGCTCGAGCTTCAGGTCCCGGGCAGGCACAATGCCCTCAATGCGGCGGCCGCCTTTGCCGCGGCCCTTGAGCTCGGCGTGGAGCCGGCCGTGGCTGCCGGCGCCCTGGCCCAGTTCTCAGGGGCTTCGCGGCGCTTTGAGCTGAAGGGCCAGGCGCGGGGCGTGCGGGTCTTCGACGACTACGCCCACCATCCCACCGAAGTCCGGGCAGCCCTGGCCGCAGCCCGCTCCGTGGCCGGCAGCCATAAAGTGCATGTCCTCTTCCAGCCGCACCTGTTCTCCCGGACCCGCGAGTTCGCCCGGGAGTTCGCAGAAGCATTGAACCTTGCCGATACTGCCTGGGTGCTGGACATCTACCCGGCACGAGAAGACCCTATCCCCGGTGTCACCAGCCAGCTCATCGCAGACCACCTCGACGACGGCGGGCGGCTGGTCCGGGCCGACGCGGCCGTAGCTGCCCTCGCCGCCGCCGCCGGTGCCGGCGACATCATCCTCACGGCCGGTGCAGGCGATGTGACCGCGTACGGGCCGCTGATCGTCGAGGCGCTGCGTGCCTAGCTCCCGCCGCCCCACATACGCATCCACCGGCCGGCGCCCTGCGGCCGGAGCTCCGGCCGGCCGAACCCCGGGTGCTGCCAAGGCAGACGTTGCTGCCGATAGCGGCTCCGACGTTATTTCTGCCTCCCGCCCGGTTGAGCAACTTCAGGAGCCAGCCAAAGAGGCCACAAATACCCCGTTCATGCGCCGGGGCAAGGACAAGTTGGCGTCATCCTCCGCTGCCACGGCAGGCCCGGCCGGCAACGTCCTGGCCTTTCCCGAGCCCAAGGGCAAGCGGCGAAAACGCCATGTACTGACCGTGGCGGCAGTGCTGGTTGCCCTTGTAGCAGGACTGCTGGCCGCAGCGGTATTCACCCCGGTCCTCGCCGTTGACACTATTTCCGTCTCGGGGACACGCCTGCTGACGCCCGCCCAGGTCCAGGCCGCGCTGGAACCCCTGCGCGGCAAGCCCCTGCCACAGGTTACGGACGAGGAGGTAGGGCGCCTCCTCGAACCCCTGGTCCAGGTCAAGTCCGTCTCAGCCGAGGCGCGTCCGCCGTCCGGCCTTGCCGTGGCGGTGCGCGAACGCGTGCCGGTGGCGCTGGTCAAGCAGGGGGAGCAGTACCAGCTGGTGGACGTGGAGGGCATCCAGCTGGCGGCAACCGCAGATCCCGCATCCGTCTCGCTGCCCGTGATTGACGGTGGCGCCGGTACCGTCGGCAAGGACCTCTTCCGCGCCACCGCCGACGTGCTGGGGGCGCTGCCGGCAGATGTGCTCGCGAAACTGTCCAACGCTTCCGCCCAGTCAGTGGACGCGGTGGAACTGAAGCTCGTGGACGGTCAAACGATCATCTGGGGCAACGCGGGGGAGAAGGAACTCAAGGCCAAAGTGCTGGCCGCCCTGCTCAAGGTTCCGGCGGATCCCAAAAACCCGGTTAAGGTGTACGACGTAAGTGTGCCCCGGCATCCGGTGACCCGCTGAGTGCTTTCTTTCCGGTATTAATCCGACACGCGGAGCCGGTTATTGAATGTGGGTACCAGAGGAAATACCGTCACAGACATGAGTTACTTGACATAACTATAACCTTCAACTCGAAGGTTAGGGTTTCAGTCGCTAAGCTCTTCATCAGATTTCGCAATAGGACACGAACAAGGGACACGTAACGTGGCAGCTCCGCAGAATTACTTGGCCGTCATCAAAGTCGTCGGCATCGGCGGCGGTGGCGTGAACGCAGTCAACCGCATGATCGAGGTCGGCCTCCGGGGTGTTGAGTTCATCGCCATCAACACTGACGCCCAGGCCCTGCTGATGAGCGACGCCGACGTCAAGCTCGACGTGGGACGCGAGTTGACCCGTGGCCTCGGGGCAGGCGCGAACCCCGAGGTGGGCAAGCAGGCAGCAGAGGACCACGCAGACGAGATCGAGGAAGTGCTCCGCGGCGCCGACATGGTCTTCGTCACCGCCGGCGAGGGCGGCGGAACCGGCACCGGCGGCGCTCCTGTCGTCGCCCGCATTGCCCGGTCCCTCGGCGCCCTGACCATCGGTGTGGTAACCCGCCCGTTCACGTTCGAAGGCCGCCGCCGCGCGGGCTCTGCCGAGGCCGGAATCGACGCCCTCCGCGACGAAGTGGACACCCTGATCGTTATCCCGAACGACCGCCTCCTCTCGATCAGCGACCGCAACGTCTCCGTTCTGGACGCCTTCCGTTCCGCTGACCAGGTGCTGCTCTCGGGTGTCCAGGGCATCACTGACCTCATCACCACCCCGGGCCTGATCAACCTTGACTTCGCGGACGTGAAGTCCGTCATGCAGGGCGCCGGTTCTGCCCTCATGGGCATCGGCTCCGCCCGGGGCGAAGACCGCGCCGTCAAGGCCGCTGAGCTGGCCATCGCCTCACCGCTGCTGGAAGCGTCCATCGATGGTGCCCACGGCGTGCTCCTGTCCATCCAGGGCGGCTCGGACCTCGGCCTGTTCGAGATCAATGAAGCCGCACGCCTGGTCCAGGAAGTGGCGCACCCGGAAGCGAACATCATCTTCGGCGCCGTCATCGACGATGCCCTCGGCGATGAAGCCCGCGTGACGGTCATCGCTGCCGGCTTCGACGACGTCAAGGCCACCTCGCCGTCCATGGACCAGTCACAGCCGCAGGTAGCCCCGCAGCGGCCGGCCGCCGCTGTCGCTCCGGCGCCTGCCCAGGCTCCTTCCGCCGGCAACCACTCCCTGAACGCGCAGCCGGTCCACGCAGGAGTCGGCGCAGCAGGGCTCAGCAACTGGGGCCAGCAGCGTCCCTCCGCTGTTCCCGCTGACTCAGGCTTCGACGTCGACCTCCCCTCCGTCGTGGAGCCGGACCTCTCCGGCAGCCACTCGGATGACCTGGATGTCCCCGACTTCCTGAAGTAGGCGCCGGATTGTTCCACTGGCGTGCCGAAGTCCGGCCTGGAGTGTCCGTAGGCTTCACCGACGCTGCTGCGGGTAACCTCGCACTGCACGTGGGCGACGATCCCGCAGAAGTGGGCAGGCGCCGGCGGGACCTTGAACGTTCCATCGGCCTCGCTCCGCACGACCTGCGCTTCATGAACCAGGTCCACGGCAGCACCGTGGCGGTCATGGCTCAAGGAAGTGCGGCGCCAGAAGCGGACGCGATGGTTTCGCGCCGGCTTCCGCTGGCAGTCATGGTTGCCGACTGTATTCCTGTCCTGCTGGCAGGGGAGTCAGCGGAAGGGCCGGTCCTCGCCGCTGTGCACGCGGGCCGGCCCGGCCTTGCCAGCGGGGTGATTCCGGCCGCTGTGGGGCGGATGGAATCCCTTGGCGCCTTCGGCATCCGCGCCTGGCTCGGGCCGTCAATTTGCGGGAACTGCTATGAGGTGCCTGCCGGGATGCAGGCCGAGGTGGCAGCGGTTGTGCCTGCGGCGCGGAGCACAACCTCCTGGGACACTCCCGGGCTGGATTTGCCCGCCGGTGCCCGGAGCCAGCTGGAGCAGCTGGGCGTAGGCGTGGAGTACAACGGACCATGCACCCTTGAGACACAGTCGCTTTTTTCCTACCGCCGGAACAGGAACACCGGGCGCTTCGCAGGCGTGGTGTGGTGCCATGACTGATGGCGGAGCAGGGGCGGACCCCCGCCTCGAGGAGCTGAAAAGCCGGCTCAATGCGGTCCGAGGCCGCATCACTGCCGCAGCAGCTTCGGCGGGCCGCGGAGGCAACCTCCCCACCCTGATCGTGGTCACCAAGTTCCACCCGGCGGAGGACATCAGACGGCTCGCTGCGCTTGGTGTTACCGACGTGGGCGAAAACCGTGACCAGGAAGCGGCCGCCAAGGCGGAACAGCTCGCCGACTGCGGATTGGCCTGGCACTTTGTGGGCCAGGTGCAGACCAAAAAGGCCAAGTCAGTGGTCCGGTACGCCGCCGCCGTGCACTCCGTGGACCGGCCGCAGCTTGTCGAGGCGCTGGCCAAGTCAGCGCAGGCCCAGCAGGACACGGCCGGACGGGCGGCGCTGGAGTGCTTCATCCAGGTCAGCCTGGAGGACGACGCCGGAACCCACCGGGGCGGCGCGGCCCCCGGCGACGTCGGGATGCTGGCCGAACGGATAGCGGCAGCGGGCAGCCTCAAACTTGCCGGGGTGATGGCGGTGGCTCCGTTGGGTGCCCCGCCGGAGCCCGCCTTCGAAAAGCTTGCCGCCGTCTCAGCCGGAGTGGTGGCGGAGTATCCCGAGGCCACGGGCATTTCGGCAGGCATGAGCCAGGACCTGGAAGCAGCCATCCGGTTCGGAGCGACACACCTGCGAATCGGCTCCGATATTCTCGGATCGCGTCCCCCCGTGGGGTAGCGTCGGGGCTATTGGAAGTGATGGGCGGGGGACTCCAGTGCTGTCAAGCCATTGGGCGGCCCGCTTACGGACACGATTAGGAGTCGACCATGGCCGGCGCTCTGCGCAAGACAATGATCTATCTTGGGCTCGCCGACGGCGATGAACACTACGAGTCCGAGCAACAGACCACACGTAAGGATGAGGACGAAACGATGGAAGCTGACCGCGAGGATCGCCGTGCACCTGCACCCGTCCGTGAGGTCAGCCGCGAGACGTCCTACACCCCCGAAGAGGAATACCGCGCCCCAGTGACCCCCATCAAGCGCGCGGCCTCGAGCCGCGAGGAGACCAGCGGTCTCCGCCAGATCACCACCATCCATCCGCGCTCGTACAACGATGCCAAGCTCATCGGCGAAAGCTTCCGGGATGGAATCCCGGTCATCATGAATGTGACGGACATGGGCGAGGCCGACGCCAAGCGCCTGGTGGATTTCTCTGCCGGCCTGGTCTTCGGGCTGCGCGGGAGCATCGAACGGGTCACCAACAAGGTGTTCCTGCTCTCGCCCTCGTACGTCGAGGTCATTGGCGATGACAAAAAAGTCAGCGAGACCCAGGCCAGCTTCTTCAACCAAAGCTAGCCGGACCACCTGAGCGATGCCAGGCAGGGACACACCTGCCTGGCATCTGTGCTGAAATAGACAAGAAGCATCGGCCGGGCGTCGCAGTAACCACCACTATGGACATGGAGATATGAATTAAGTCATGGGAATTGTTTTCGGGCTTGTCTATCTCGCGCTATTGCTGTTCTTTGTGGCCTTGATCATCCGCCTGGTATTCGACTGGGTCCAGATGTTCGCACGGGAGTGGCGCCCACGCGGAGCAGCCCTGGTGGTTGCCCATGCCGTCTACTCCATCACGGACCCGCCGCTCAACGGATTGCGCCGGCTGATCCCGCCGTTGCGCCTTGGCGGCATCTCCCTGGACCTGGGCTTCCTGGTCCTTTTCATCGGCGTCAGTATTGCCATGGGGATCACCAGAGGCCTCGCCTGATCCACCCGATAGACCCAGCAGCGCACCCGGATGGAACCCGCGGGAACCACCCATGCAATGCGAAGAAAACTCGCGTTTGACACCGCAGTGTTGAATTAGAGGAACCAGTCCAACTTTAGGTACCGTAGTTTTGACGGCCGGAAGGCCTACTGACTAACCAGACCAGTGAGGTGACCAGATGGCTTTGACGCCAGAAGACGTTGTCAACAAGCGCTTTCAGCCGACCAAGTTCCGCGAAGGCTACGACCAGGATGAAGTTGATGACTTCCTGGACGAGATCGTTGTTGAACTCCGCCGCCTGAACCAGGAAAACGACGAACTTCGCAAGAAGCTCTCCGAAGCCGGATCGAGCGTTCCGGCCAGCTCCGCCGCCGCCCCCGTTGTGGAGAAGGTCCCCGCACCCGTCAAGTCCGACAAGGACGAAGCGCGCGAGAAGGCTGAAGCCGAAGCCAAGGCCGCCGAAGAGCGCAAGAAGAAGGACATCCAGCCGGCTGCTCCGGTGGCTGCCGCTCCCGTCGCCGCCGCTCCGGTCGCCTCCACCGCTTCAGCCGAGTCCGCCGCCGGCCTGCTGGCCATGGCCCAGCAGATGCATGACCGCCACGTTGCAGACGGACAGGCGCAGAAGGACAAGATCATCGCCGAAGCGCAGATCGAAGCCAGCAGCCTCGTCAACGATGCCCAGGAGAAGTCCCGCAAGATCCTGGGTGCCCTCGAACAGCAGCGTTCCGTGCTGGAGCGCAAGGTTGAGCAGCTGCGCGGGTTTGAACGCGACTACCGTTCACGCCTGAAGGCCTACATCGAAGGCCAGCTCCGCGACCTGGACGCCCGCGGTTCAGTGGCTACGCCGGAAGTCAGCGAAGCCAACTAGTCCGGCAAGCACGTATTCTGAAAGCCGGTGGCTGGAGATTCCTCGGCCACCGGCTTTTTGGCATTGAACCAGGTTTCTTAGATGAAAGCACCATGACTGACGAACTCGCCGCCGACCCCGCCCGCCCCGTACCGCCTTCGCAGCGCCCCCGGAAGGCCGTACTGCTGTCCCTCTTTGTGGGAGTCGCAGCTTTCGCCTATGTCCTGGACCAGCTGACTAAAATCTGGGTTACTTCCACCATGGTGGAAGGCGAGCGGATTCCGGTCTTTCCGCCGCTGCTGCACTGGTACTTCATCCGGAACTCCGGGGCTGCGTTTTCCATCGGAGAAAATGTCACGTGGGTGTTCTCCATCATCATGGCCGCGGTTGCTGTGGCCATCCTGTTCCAGGTCCGCAAGCTGGGCTCGAAATGGTGGTCGCTCGCCCTCGGACTGCTGCTCGGCGGCGCCCTGGGCAACCTCACCGACAGGCTTTTCCGGGAGCCGTCCTTCGGCATGGGCCACGTGGTCGACTTCATCCAGCTGCCGAATTTCGCGATCTTCAACATCGCCGACTCCGCTGTCGTCTCGGCCGTCACCATCATCTGCATCCTGACACTGCGCGGAATCTCCCTGGACGGAACCCGGCTGACGTCCGGCCACAAGGAAAAGCCCGGCGATGCCTGAACGCATCGTCGTCGCAGAAGAGTATGCCGGTTCCCGCGCCGACGCCGGCCTTGCTGCACTGATGGGCATCTCGCGCTCACTTGCGGCCACCCTTATCGCTGAAGGCAACGTCCTCAGCAAAGGCAAAGCGCTGGGAAAGTCAGCAAAGCTGGTAGCCGGAGACGTCCTTCAGGTGAGCCTGCCGGAACGGCGTGACCCCCTGGAAGTCGTGGAGGAAGTTGTGGAAGGCCTGAAGATCCTGCTGGACGACGACGATTTCGTCGTTGTGGACAAACCCGTTGGTGTTGCCGCCCATCCCTCTCCGGGCTGGGTGGGTCCCACCGTTGTGGGCGGTTTGGCCGGCGCCGGGTACCGCATCTCCACCTCCGGCTCGCCGGAGCGGGCAGGAATTGTCCACCGGCTCGACGTCGGAACCTCGGGAGCGATGGTGGTGGCCAAATCTGAACGCGCCTACACTGCCCTGAAGCGGGCATTCAAGGAACGCACCGTGGACAAGGTTTACCACGCAGTGGTCCAGGGCCTGCCCGACCCGCTGACCGGCACCATCGACGCACCGATCGGCCGCCACCCGGGGCATGACTGGCGGTTCGCAGTCATCGAGGACGGCCGCCCTTCGGTCACCCACTACGAAGTGGTGGAAGCGTTCGGCAAGGCCAGTTTGGTGGAAGTGCACCTGGAGACCGGCCGCACCCACCAGATCCGCGTGCATTTCTCGGCCCTGCGCCATCCGTGCGCCGGTGACCTCACCTACGGCGCTGACCCCCGCCTCGCTGCCACGCTCGGCCTGACCCGGCAGTGGCTGCACGCCCGCGAGCTCGGCTTCGAACACCCGGTGACGGGAGATCCCGTCCGGGTCATCAGTGACTACCCGCAGGACCTTGCGTTTGCCCTCGAAGTGCTGGAGTCCGGGCGGGCCTGACCTGCGGCAGGGGTGCCCGGCGCATAGAATAGTCCGGTGACTTCCAGCAACGACTCGTTTGTCCATCTCCACAACCACACCGAGTATTCAATGCTGGACGGTGCCGCAAGGCTCGGCGAGCTGTTCGACGAAACCGAACGGCTGGGCATGCCCGCCATCGCCACCACGGACCACGGCTACCTCTTCGGTGCTTTCGACTTTTGGAAGAAGGCCACGGACAAGGGGATCAAGCCGATCATCGGCGTCGAGGCCTACGTGACGCCCGGAACGGCCCGCGGCGACAAAAGCCGTGTGCGCTGGGGCGAGGAGCACCAGCGCAAGGACGACATCTCCGGCGGTGGCTCCTACACCCACATGACCTTGCTCAGCTACAACAACGCAGGCATGCGGAACCTGTTCCGGGCGTCCTCCATCGCCTCGCTGGACGCCGTATTCGGCAAGTGGCCACGCCTGGACCGTGAGCTGCTCAACACCTACTCCGAAGGGCTCATTGCCACCACGGGCTGCCCGTCAGGGGAAGTGCAGACCCGCCTGCGGCTGGGCCAATACCGCGAAGCGCTGGAAGCGGCCTCCGAGTTCCGCGACATCTTCGGTGCCGAGAACTACTTCTGCGAACTGATGGACCATGGCCTGGACATTGAACGCCGCGTCACCGGTGACCTGCTCCGCCTGGCCAAGGACCTGAACCTTCCCCTCGTCGCCACCAATGACCTCCACTACACGCACGAGCACGACGCCAAAGCCCACGAGGCGCTGCTGGCCATCCAGTCCGGTTCCACCCTCCTGGAACCCACGTACGACAACGGCGGTTCCCGCTTCGCCTTCTCCGGCAGCGGTTACTACCTGAAGTCGCCGCAGGAGATGAGGGAGCTGTTCCGGGACCACCCGGAGGCCTGCGACAACACCCTCCTCATCGCCGAACGGTGCGAGGTTTCCTTCAACACCGGCGCCAATTACATGCCGCGGTTCCCCTGCCCGCCGGGGGAGGACGAGACCTCCTGGCTGGTCAAGGAAGTGGCCAAGGGCCTGGAGTACCGCTATCCCGGCGGCGTTCCGGACGAAGTGCGCGCGCAGGCCGACTACGAGCTTGGCGTCATTACTTCCATGGGGTTCCCCGGCTACTTCCTGGTGGTGGCGGACTTCATCAACTGGGCCAAGAACAACGGCATCCGCGTGGGTCCCGGACGTGGTTCCGGTGCGGGGTCCATGGTGGCCTACGCCATGCGCATCACCGACCTTGACCCGCTGCGCCACGGACTCATCTTCGAGCGGTTCCTGAACCCGGACCGCGTCTCCATGCCTGACTTCGACGTCGACTTCGATGACCGGCGCCGCTCTGAAGTCATCGACTACGTGACCCGCAAGTACGGCGATGAGCGCGTGGCCATGATCGTCACTTACGGAACCATCAAAACGAAGCAGGCCCTCAAGGACTCCTCACGCGTGCTGGGGTACCCCTTCAGCATGGGCGAGCAGCTGACCAAGGCACTGCCCCCGGCTGTGATGGCCAAGGACATTCCGTTGGCCGATATCCAGAACCCGGAAGCCAAGCGCTACGGCGAAGCCGGTGACTTCCGGCAACTGGTCAGCACGGACCCCGAAGCGGCCAAGGTGTTCGAGACCGCGCTGGGCATCGAGGGGCTGAAGCGGCAGTGGGGCGTCCACGCCGCCGGTGTAATCATGTCCTCGGACCCGATCATCGACGTCATCCCCATCATGCGCCGCATCCAGGACGGCCAGGTGATCACGCAGTTCGATTACCCCACCTGCGAGGGCCTGGGCCTGATCAAGATGGACTTCCTGGGTCTGCGGAACCTCACGATCATTTCCGACGCCCTGGAAAACATCAAGATGAACCGCGGCATCGACCTGGACCTGGAGTCCTTGGAACTCGACGACGCCCCGTCCTACGAATTGCTGGCCCGCGGTGACACCCTGGGCGTGTTCCAGCTCGACGGCGGGCCGATGCGCTCCCTGCTCAAGCTGATGAAGCCTGACAACTTCGAAGACATCTCGGCAGTGCTCGCCCTGTACCGGCCGGGGCCGATGGGTGCCAACGCCCACACGGACTACGCGCTGCGCAAGAACGGGATCCAGGAAGTCATCCCCATCCACCCCGAACTGAAGGAACCGCTCGCGGAGATCCTGGGCGGAACCTACGGCCTGATTGTGTACCAGGAGCAGGTGATGGCCGTGGCCCAGAAGCTCGCCGGTTACTCGCTGGGACAGGCAGACATCCTCCGGCGCGCCATGGGCAAAAAGAAAAAATCCGAGCTGGACAAGCAGTTCGCCGGTTTTTCCCAGGGCATGCAGGACAACGGCTACTCCATGGAGGCCGTGAAGACCCTCTGGGACATCCTGCTGCCCTTCTCCGACTACGCGTTCAACAAGGCCCACTCAGCGGCATATGGAGTGATCTCCTACTGGACCGCGTACCTCAAGGCCCATTACGCCCCGGAGTACATGGCCGCGTTGCTCACGTCCGTGGGCGATGACAAGGACAAGTCCGCCATCTACCTCAATGAATGCCGGCGCATGGGTATCACCGTGCTCCCGCCGGACGTCAACGAGTCGGCTTTGAACTTCACTCCGGTCGGCAACGACATCCGCTTTGGCATGGGGGCCATCCGCAACGTCGGCGTTAATGTGGTGGAAGCCATGGTGGCTGCCCGCGAGAGTGAGGGCGCCTACACGTCCTTCAAGGACTACCTGATGAAGGTGCCCGCGGTGGTCTGCAACAAGCGGACCATTGAATCGCTGATCAAGTCCGGTGCCTTCGACTCCCTGGGCCATCACCGCCGCGCCCTGGCCATGATCCATGAAGAGGCCATCGATTCGGTCATCACGCTTAAACGGAATGAAGCGATCGGCCAGTTCGACCTCTTCGCCGGCTTCGAGGAAGCCGAATCGGAGTCATCGCTCAGCATCGAGATTCCAGACCTGCCGGAGTGGGAGAAAAAGGACAAGCTTTCCTTTGAGCGGGACATGCTGGGACTTTATGTCTCGGACCACCCGCTGCAGGGCCTCGAAGGGGTGCTGAGCCAGCACGCCGAAATGACCATCACGTCCGTACTGGGCGAGGACGGGCCGCAGGACGGCGCCATCATCACCATCGCCGGCATGATCACCTCGCTCAGCAGGCGCATCGCGAAGGCCAGCGGCAACGCCTACGCCCGGGCAGAGGTCGAGGACCTCGGCGGTTCCATGGAAGTGATGTTCTTCGGCCAGGTTTACGGACCCATCGCCTCGGTGCTCGCAGAGGACCTGATCGTGGTGGTCAAGGGCCGCCTGCAGAAGCGGGACGACGGCGCCATCACCCTTAACTGCATGGAATTGTCGGTGCCGGACCTGAGCGAAGGGCTGAACGGACCGCTGGTGATCACTATGCCCACCCACAAAGCCACGGAAGCAGTGGTCACTGAATTGGGCGATGTGCTCCGGACGCACCGCGGGAACTCCGAAGTGCGCCTGCACCTGCAGGGCGACACCCGGACTGAAATCATGGGCCTGCCGGTCCACCTCCGCGTGAACCCGAGCCCGTCCCTTTTTGGTGACCTGAAGGTACTGCTCGGCCCCGCCTGCCTGGACGCCTGACCGACGCCGGCCGGACGACGGCGGAAACTTTCCGCCGTCGTCGGGTGACGTCTTTACGCCAGGCCGGGGCGCCAGCCCTGACTGGCCAGACGGGGCGGCAGGGTGGGCCTTCTAAATCTCGTAGTCGAGGGGTGCGGGCTGGCTGTAGGCGCCCCCGTGGTAAAGAAGGGGCAACCCGTCCCCGCCTACCTGGCCGTCCACCACCTGAACCACTACAACTGCGTTGTTCTCGAAGGAAAGGCGCATCTGCACCTCGCCGATCAGCCAGCCGGCCACGTCCTTCAGTACGGGTACACCGTGCGGCCCGACGTCCCAGTGGTCGCCTTCAAACCGGTTGCCGGCCCCTGCGAACCTGTCAGCGAGTTGCAGGTTCTCCAGCCCCAGCATGTGGACGCCGAGGTAGGTGGTGTTCGCCACGGCGGGCCAGGACCGGGAACTGCGGGCCATGTTGAAGGTGAAACGGGGTGGCTGCGCTGACAGCGATGCTACGGAAGTGGCGGTAAATCCGAACGGGCTGTCCTGGTAATTGACCGTGATGATGGCAACACCCGCGGCATGGCGGCGGAACATCTCCCTGAACGTCCGCTCGAACGGCACGTCATTTGCGGTCACGGGAACTCCTGATCGTGGGTGGATGCATGTTCTCCTCTAAGCCTATGGGCCGGTTGGCCAGGCAGGGAATCAGTTGAAGCCCCACGTCCGGCCGTTGCCCCGGCGGAACATTTGTTAAGGTTTGTTGCATGACGAAACCAACCCGCCGCACACGTACGCGACTGCCCTGGGCCATGCTCGCGGTCCCGGCAGCGGCGGGAGTGCCCGCGGGAATCCTCTGGTGGCTCCTGGCTCCCGGCGGCCTGAACCTGATCACCCGGGATCCCGGCCTGGCGGCCGGAACCAATCCGCTGGTCTGGTTGCCGAGGGACCTCACGCTGGCCGCGATCCTCGTCTTTGCCGGGTGCCTGCTGGCCGTGTTTGTGGCGGACAAAAAGCGCCAGGATCCGCAGGCCGCCCTGCTGATGGGGCTGGCCGGGGCTTTCTGCGGCGCTGTCCTTGCCTGGCAGGCGGGCCTGCTCTCAGCCCTGCTGTGGGGGCCCGCGGTGGATGCCTCGGCCAACGCGAGCATCGCGTTTTCGTTGCGCTCCCTGCCCGTGCTGCTGCTGTGGCCCGCTGCGACTGCCGTATCCGTCTTTGTGCTGGAGCTGATGCACCTCCTCGGACAGAAGGACAGCGGAGGGAAGGACGAGGGCCGGGCCGGGCGGACGCGGCACGTTGCCTTCGGGCCCGTAAAATAGTGCGGTGACCATTTCTTCGGGCTTTCCCGCCACCCCCGCCGCCACTGTGAACTTCCGCACTGTTGATCTTCGCGGCCGGAACCTGACCCTCGCGGAACTTCGCGCCGCCGTGCCGCGCGCGCAGGGCCAGACCATGGTCGACGCCGAAGAGAAGGTCCTTGACATCATCTCTGCTGTACGCCGGCGGGGCTTCGAGGCACTCGGAGAGCTCGCCCTTCGCTTCGACGGAGTGGCGCAAGAGCACCCGCTGGTCCCGCGGGAGGCCCTCGCGGAGGCGCTGCAGCAGCTCGACCCCGCCGTCCGGCGGGCGCTGGAGGAATCCATCAGCAGGGCACGGCGGTTCGCGGACGGCCAGCGTCCCCGCGACGTGGAAGTCCAGCTTGGCGACGGCGCGCTGGTGAGCCAGAACTGGGTACCGGTGGCTCGCGTGGGTCTCTACGTGCCCGGGGGACTGGCCGTCTACCCGTCCTCCGTGATCATGAACGTTGTTCCGGCCCTCGCCGCCGGGGTGGAGTCGATAGCTCTGGCGTCGCCTCCGCAAAAGGAGTTCGGCGGCCTGCCGCATCCCACCATTCTTGCCGCCGCCGCCCTGCTGGGCATCACCGAGGTGTACGCCATCGGCGGTGCCCAGGCCATCGCAGCCTTCGCCTATGGAGTGACCGCAGCGGAGGCCGGCCCGGCACTGGAACCGGTGGATGTAGTGACCGGCCCGGGCAACATCTTCGTTGCGACGGCCAAGCGTCTGGTGAAGGGGGCGGTGGGCATCGACTCCGAAGCCGGGACCACCGAGATTGCCATCCTGGCGGACTCCACGGCGAAGCCTGCCCTGGTTGCCGCGGACCTGATCAGCCAGGCCGAACACGACCCCAAGGCAGCCTCAGTGCTGATCACAGAGTCGGAGGACCTTGCCGCCGCCGTCCGGGTGGAGCTGGACCGGCAGGCGACGGCCACCAAGCACTCCGCCCGGGTCCGGGAAGCGCTGTCCGGCCCGCAATCCGGGGTGGTCCTGGTAGACGGCCTGGAACAGGGCATCGCTGCCTGTGACGCCTACGCGGCCGAGCACCTGGAGATCATGACCCGCGATGCCGCGGCAGTGGCCGCCAGGATCCGTAACGCGGGTGCCATCTTTGTTGGTGATTTCAGCCCCGTGAGCCTCGGGGACTACTGCGCCGGCTCCAACCACGTACTGCCCACCAGCGGTACAGCTGCTTTCTCGTCAGGCCTGAACGTCACAACCTTCCTGCGGGCCATCCAGGTGGTGAACTACAGCCGGGAGGCGCTGGCGGAAGTAAGCGGCCACATTGTCAGCCTCTCCGGCGCGGAAGACCTTCCGGCCCACGGCAAGGCAGTTACCGCCCGCTTCTCCTGAGCGCGCAGAGCCGGCAGGCACCGTCATGTAGTAGTGCCCACCACAACATGTAGTAATTACAGGGTTGTGATTAGCTCCGTGCCGGACGTAAACTGAAGTCGCTGCGGGCAGAGCCTTGCCTTGCCTGCGGCTTGGACAAGCAACCGTCCACCAAGCGAAGAAGAGCCAGCGAAAGAAGGGACGCCATGTACTGTCCGTTCTGCCGCAATCCCGATTCCCGGGTAGTTGACAGCCGCATGGCGGACGACGGCTCGGCCATCCGCCGGCGCCGCCAGTGCCCCGAGTGCGGACGCCGCTTCACCACGGTGGAAACCACCAGCTTGTCCGTGATCAAGCGTTCCGGCGTAGGGGAGCCCTTCAGCCGCAGCAAGGTCATCAACGGTGTCCGCAAAGCCTGCCAGGGGCGCCCGGTGAGCGAGGACGACCTCGCGCTGCTCGCCCAGGAGGTCGAAGAGCAGATCCGCTCCTCCGGCGCCGCGGAAATTGACGCCCACGAGGTGGGACTCGTTATCCTCGGCCCCCTGCAGAAGCTGGACAAGGTGGCCTACCTTCGCTTCGCGAGTGTCTACCAGGCGTTCGAATCCCTCGAGGACTTCGAAACCGCCATTGCCCTGCTCCGCCAGGAAGCTGCAGAGGGCGCGAACGGCGCCAAAAGCTCCGAAAAGAGCCCCTTATAAGCTCCGGTGGTGGCACTGGAGGGGAAGCCGCAGCCACCACCGGCACCACGCCCGCGCTCAAGGCGCCTGGCGATGGGGGCACCGGTGCCCCCGCCGGCACCGGTGGCCGCCAAGCCGCCCCATCCCGGACCGGCTGAGGCGCCCCCGCTACTTCGCGAGCTTATGCTTCAGTGCGATTTCGATGGCAGCGCCCACGATGCCGGCCTCATTCCGCAGGACTGCCGGCACGATTGGCGTGCGCAGCTTGAGGTTGGGCAGATACTCATCCGCACGCTTGGAGATGCCGCCGCCAACGATAAACAGTTCGGGAGAGAACAGGAACTCGACGTGGGAGAAGTAACGCTGCAGCAGGACGCTGTACTCGTCCCATGTCAGGCCGTCCCTCTCGCGGGCCACGGCGGAGGCCTTGGTTTCGGCGTCATGGCCGTCAATTTCCAGGTGGCCCAGTTCGGCGTTGGGTACGAGTTGGCCGTTGAAGATGAAGGCTGAACCGATGCCGGTTCCGAGGGTGATTACCAGGACGGTGCCGGCAACGCCCGCGCCCGCACCGTACCGGGCCTCAGCAAGCCCGGCAGCGTCGGCGTCGTTGATGACCTCCACCGGACGGCCCAGGCGCGCCGTCAGGAGGCCGTCGATGTCCGTGTTGAGCCAGCTTTTGTCCACGTTCGCGGCGGAGTGGACCACACCGTGCTGGATGATGCCGGGGAAGGTGACCCCTACCGGGGAACCGGCAGCAGGGGCTTCGGGGCGGGCCGAGAGTTCGGAGACCACCAGGGCCACTGCTTCGGCAACCGCTTCGGGGGTGGCAGGCTGCGGAGTGGGAACGCGGAACCGTTCACCCAGCAGTTTGCCTTTTTTGAGGTCGACGATGCCGCCCTTGATTCCCGTGCCTCCGATGTCGATGCCGATCAGCGGGGCGTTCTTGTGCGACTTTTCGTCCTTCTTGGCCAATGGGTTTCCGTTCGTGGCAGGGGCGGGCAGGGAAGGGGCGGCCGGCAGCCGGCCCCGGGGTGTTGCTTGGCCGGCGGCCTGCCGATGGCAGGTGCCGGGCCGGTACCGCTGGACGGCACGGGTCAGGGCAGGGTAAGGATCTCCGCGCCGGACTCGGTGACCAGGAGGGTGTGCTCAAACTGGGCAGTGCGCTTGCGGTCCCGGGTGACAACAGTCCAGTCATCGGCCCACATGTCCCACTCCACGGTGCCCAGGGTCAGCATCGGTTCGATAGTGAACACCATCCCGGGCTCCATGACCGTGCTGTAGGCGGGGGCGGCATCGTAATGCGGGATGATGAGCCCGGTGTGGAAGGCTTCACCTACGCCGTGTCCGGTGAAATCCCGGACCACACCGTAGCCGAAGCGCTTGGCGTACGACTGGATGGCGCGGCCGATCACATTGATCTCCCGGCCCGGGGCAACGGCCTTGATGGCCCGGTTCAGGGATTCCTGCGTCCGCTCCACCAGCAGGCGGGACTCCTCGTCAACATCTCCGACGAGGAAGGTGTAATTGGTGTCGCCATGGACGCCGTCGATGAAGGCCGTGATGTCGATATTGAGGATGTCACCGTCGTTGACCACCGTGGTGTCCGGGATGCCGTGGCAGATGACCTCGTTCAGGGACGAGCACAACGACTTGGGGAACCCGCGGTACCCCAGGGTGGAAGGATACGCGTGATGGTCAAGGAGAAATTCGTGGCCCACCTTGTCCAGCTGGTCGGTGGTGACGCCCGGCTCAATGTGCTTACCCACCTCCACGATGGCCTGCGCGGCGATTTTGGCGGCGACGCGGATCTTCTCGATGGTTTCAGCGGACTTGACCTCGGAACCGGTGAACTTCGCCGGTGCCGGCTTGCCGACATACTCGGGGCGGGCGATGGACGCCGGTACGGGACGCTGCGGGCTGACGGTTCCCGGGGTGAGGGTGCCGATGGGTGCAGTCGAGGCAAGGGAAGGCATAGATTGATCATATAAGGCACCACAGAAGGCCTAACAACCGGGAGCCGCGTCTGCCGCGCGCAGTGGTTTAAGTTACGCGCGTCACGCCGCAGCTTCCCTGCCTGCGGGAACGGGGAACAAGGGATGACTGAGTACTGGTACAACATCAAAACCCACGAGGTCGAGGAGGACCGGCTCTCCGACTGGAGCCAGCTGATCGGGCCCTATAAAACCAGGGAGGAAGCGGAACACGCCCTGGAGAAGGTCCGCGCCCGCAATGAAGCCTGGGAAAAGGACGACGACGACTGAAGGCCGGCGGCAGGCAGGCCAGCGCCGCCGGCCTGCCTGCCGGACCCTTGGGCTAGAAGGAGTGCTCGGGCCCGGGGAACTGGCCGGACCTGACATCCTCCCCGTAAGAGGCGGCTGCGTCCAGGAGCGTATTGCGCAGGTCCGCGTACTGCTTGACGAACTTGGCCATCCGGCCGCCGCGCAGTCCGGCCATGTCCTGCCAGACCAGCACCTGACCCGTGGTTTCCTTGCCGGCGCCGATGCCCACAGTGGGAACGGTGACGGCTCTGTCCACAGCTGCCGCAGTCTCCGCCGGCACCATCTCCATCAGCACGCTGAAGGCGCCGGCTTCGGCCAGGGCAACGGCGTCGTCGATCAGGCGCTGGGCGTCGTCGCCGCGGCCCTGGACACGGTAGCCGCCCAGCGCGTGTTCACTTTGCGGTGTGAAGCCGATGTGAGCCATCACGGGAATGCCTGCCTGCACCATGGCCCGGACTGTGGGCGCGTAGTACTTCCCGCCCTCGATCTTGACGGCGTGCGCCAGGCCCTCCTTCAGGAACCGGACGCCGGCGGCAACGGCCTGCTCGGGGGAAACTTCGTAGCTTCCGAACGGCAGGTCGGCCACAATAAGGGCCCGCCTGGCAGATCGCGCCACTGCCCGGCACAGGGGCAGCAGTTCATCGACGGTGACCGGAAGGCTGGTCTCATTGCCGAAGACATTGTTCGACGCGGAGTCGCCCACCAGGAGCACCTCGATGCCGGCGGCGTCGAAGATTTCGGCCGTGTACTGCTCATAGGCTGTGAGCATCGCAAACTTCGTGCCCTCGTTCTTGGCCTGCTGGAGGTGGTGGATCCGCACTTTGGCCGGCTTCCGTTCCGGGGCCGGCGGGACGCCCTGGCCGGGACCGCTGCCATAGGGGGCGGGGACGTCGGCGGACATGCTTTGGTCGGAACTGTTGCTTGAGGCCATGGCATGAGCGTAGTGCGACACCCGCGGTCCTAGCCACCGGCAGCGTCAACCTCAGCGGTGATTCACGCCATAGGGGAAGATTGGCGGCGGTCCGGTCCGCGGCCGCCGGCGTCGCGATTCCCCGCCCTTCGTGTTAACGCTGTGTTACGCGGCCGGCAGGCTCCAGCACCGGCGTCAATTGCTTAGTACAGTGATTGTGAACTGCTGCCGGCTTTCTGCGACCGGGGCATGGACGTTGACCGGAGAAGAGGCCACTAATGGACCGCCAGCAAGAGTTTGTCCTGCGCACAATCGAAGAGCGCGACGTACGTTTCGTGCGTCTGTGGTTCACCGACGTCGTGGGTTCACTCAAGTCCGTGGCTCTGGCGCCCGCGGAAGTGGAAGGCGCTTTCGAAGAAGGCCTCGGTTTTGATGGTTCAGCCATTGAAGGCCTCGCCCGCGTGTTTGAGTCCGACATGCTCGCGCAGCCGGATCCGTCCACCTTCCAGATCCTGCCGTGGCGCGGCGAGACCGAGCAGACCTCCCGGATGTTCTGCGACATCCTCACGCCGGACGGCGAACCCTCCACGGCAGATCCCCGCAACGTCCTCAAGCGCACCCTCGCCAAGGCGGCCGACATGGGGTTCACCTGCTACACGCATCCCGAGATCGAGTTTTACCTCCTCAAGTCCCAGGAACCGGGGCCGGACGGCGCGCCGGTGCCCGTTGACGAAGGCGGCTACTTTGACCACGTTCCCGGTGGCGTGGCCCAGGATTTCCGCCGCACGGCCGTGACCATGCTCGAATCCGTGGGTATCTCCGTGGAGTTCAGCCATCACGAGGCAGGACCCGGGCAGAACGAAATCGACCTGCGCTACGCGGATGCCCTCCAAACGGCGGACAACATCATGACGTTCCGGACCATCATCAAGGAAGTGGCGCTCCAGCAGGGGACGTACGCCACCTTCATGCCCAAGCCCTTCACCGCGCACCCGGGATCCGGCATGCACACCCACTTCTCCCTGTTCGAGGGTGACACGAACGCTTTTTACGAGGCCGGCGCGGAATTCCAGCTGTCCAAGACCGCCCGCCAGTTCATTGCCGGCATCCTCAAGCACGCACCTGAATTCACTGCCGTGACAAACCAGTTCGTCAACTCCTACAAGCGGCTGTGGGGCGGCGGCGAAGCCCCCAGCTACCTGAGCTGGGGGCACAACAACCGCTCCGCCCTGGTCCGGGTTCCCCTTTACAAGCCGGGCAAGGGCCAGTCCGCGCGGATCGAGTACCGCGGGATCGATTCCGCAGCCAACCCCTACCTTGCCTACGCGGTCCTCCTTGGGGCCGGCCTGAAGGGCATCGAAGGCGGTTACGACCTGCCTGCGGCCGCCGAGGACGACGTTTGGTCGCTCAGCTCGGCCGAGCGCCGCGCGATGGGGCATGATCCCCTTCCCGCCAGCCTGCATGACGCCATCCGCACCATGGAGGAGTCCGAACTCCTGCCGCAGATCCTGGGCGAGCAGGTCTTCGAACACTTCCTGCGCAACAAGCGGGCCGAGTGGCAGGACTACCGGCTCCAGGTGACGCCCTACGAGCTGCAGCGCAACCTGGCCATCCTCTAGGAGGTGGCGGTGAGCCTCGCGCGGCGACTGATCTCGGCCGGCTTCAGTGATCTGGAGAAGGCCGAGCGGTTCCTCGCTGCCCGTGAGCTCGAAGGACTGGATGAGGACCGCCTCTTTGCGGGGCTGCAGATGGCGGCCAGCCCGGACACCGCCCTGCAGTCCGTGGTGCGGCTGATCGAAAAGCATCCGGACCTTCGGGAGCTGGCCGGAGCAGATCCGGAAACGAGTGAACCGCTCTACCGCGTGCTGGGTGCTTCGGAGGCACTGGGGGAGTTCCTCATCCGCCATCCGGAACACCTCGACGCCTTCAAGGTCCGGCCCAGCCCCGAGCCGCTGCAGGCGGATCCGGCGAAGTTGCGCGCGGAACTCCTTGCGTCCGTAGGCGCTGATCCGCGTGCCGCCCGGCCCGTTGCCGCTGTCACCGGCGTGGAAGCCTACGCAGCTCTCCGGACCGCGTACCGCAGGGGACTGGTGGACCTTGCGGTGAAGGATCTTTGCGCTGCCGATCCGCTGGACTTCCTTCCCTTGGCGGGCGGGGAACTGGCAGACCTTGCCGGCGCAGCGGTGGAGGCCGCACTCGCTGTCTCGCGCGCGGAGGCTGCCGGCCAGTTCAGCGGCCCGCAGGTGGCCGAGATTGGCCTGGCGGTCATCGGCATGGGCAAATGCGGGGCCCGGGAGCTGAACTACATCTCCGACGTCGACGTGATCTACGTAGTGGATGCCGGCAGCCTGGAGGATGCGCAGGCCAGCACCATCGGCACGGCCCTGGCCAGCGGCATATCGCGGGCAATTTCCTCCGTGGCCCGGGAACCCGGGCTGTGGGAAGTGGACGCAAACCTCCGGCCCGAGGGGAAGTCGGGGCCGCTGGTGCGCACCCTGGCTTCACACCGGTCCTATTACGAGCGGTGGGCCGAAAGCTGGGAGTTCCAGGCGCTGCTGAAGGCCCGCACCATCGCCGGCGATGCTGCCCTTGGCCAACAGTACGAGGACGCCATTGCGCCGCTGATCTGGAGCTCAGCCGGCCGCGACGGGTTCGTTGAGTCCGTGCAGGCCATGCGCCGGCGGGTCACGGAGCATATTCCGCAGGCGGAGGAACAACGGCAAATCAAGCTGGGCCGCGGCGGACTCCGGGACGTTGAGTTTACGGTCCAGCTGCTCCAGCTGGTCCATGGCAAGTCCGACGAATCCCTGCGGCGTCGGGACACCACCTCCGCCATCGCGGCACTTTCCGCTGGCGGTTACATTGGGCGCACCGATGCTGCCGCCTTCGACAACGCGTACCGGTACCTGCGGCTGCTGGAGCACCGCATCCAGCTCTTCCAGCTGCGCAGGACACACCTGATGCCGGTGGGAGAGCCCGCGCTGCGCGCGCTGGCCAAGGCCGTGCTGGGGCCGTTTTCCAATGAACGCCCGCACCCGGACGCCCTGCTGGCCGCGTGGCAGAAGACCAAGCGCTCAGTACGTGAGCTTCACGAGCGGATCTTCTACCGGCCCCTGCTCAACACCGCCGCGAAACTCAGCAGCGAGGACGCCAGGCTTACCCCGGAAGCAGCGCAGGGCCGGCTCGCCGCCCTCGGTTACCGGGACCCGAAGGGCGCTATGCGCCACATGGAGGCTCTTACCGCCGGCGTCAGCCGCCGCGCAGCGCTGCAGCGCCAGCTGCTGCCCATCCTGCTCGACTGGCTTGCTGAAGGAGTGGATCCCGACGGCGGCCTGCTCGCCTTTCGCCGGGTCAGCGAGGCTTTGGGAACCACCCATTGGTATCTGGGGATGCTCCGTGACTCCAAGGCGGCTGCTGAGCGGCTGTGCCATGTGCTTTCCAATTCGCGGCTGATCGCGGACCTGCTGGAAGTGTCTCCCGAATCGGTGGCGTGGCTTGGCCATGACAAGGACCTCGTCCCGGTCAGCTTCGAGGCCCAATGGCAGGAAATTACCTCCAAGATGTCCAGGCATGCTGACCCGGAGAGCGCCATGCGTCTGATTCGCTTGATCAGGCGGCGGGAGACTCTCCGGATCGCGATCGCCGATTCTGCCGGGCTGCTGAACCAGGATCAGGTGGGAGCGGCACTGGCGGACACTGACCGGGCGGCGGTACTGGGCGCCCTGCGCGTTGCCGAAGGCGTTGTATCCGCCAAAGGTCCGTTGAAGACCGCTGTCCTGGTGGTTGCCATGGGCCGGCAGGGCGGGCGCGAGATCGGTTACGGGTCTGACGCTGACGTCATGTACGTCCACCGGGCGTTGCCGGGCTTCTCCGAGGCGGAGGCGCAGGAGCAGGCAACACGGATCGTAACCAAGGTTTCCAGCCTCCTGACCCAGCCCCTGAAACCGGCGATCATGGCCGAACGGGTGCTGCAGGTGGACGCCGACCTGCGCCCGGAGGGTAAAAACGGAGCGATGGTGCGCTCCCTTGATTCCTTCGCTGAGTACTACCGGCGCTGGTCGCTCATCTGGGAGGCGCAGGCGCTGCTGCGCGCCCGGCCGATGGCCGGTGACGACGCCCTGGCCGCGGACTTCCTGGAACTCATCAACCCCATCCGGTATCCGGAGTCGGTCTCGGGGCAGGACGTTCGGGAAATCAGGCGGATCAAGGCAAGGGTGGAATCTGAACGCCTGCCCCGCGGCGCGGACCCTGCACGGCATCTTAAGCTCGGCCGCGGCGGGCTTAGCGACGTGGAGTGGCTGGTCCAGCTTCTGCAGCTCCAGCACGCCGGCAAACACCCGGAGCTGCGGACCACCTCCACCATTGAAGCCCTCCAAGCCGCAACCGAAGCCGGTCTGCTGGCCAGGGACGACGCCGACCTGCTGGCGTCGGGCTGGCGCCTGGCCAGCCGGATCAGGTCCGCCAACGTCATCTGGAACGGCAAGGCCTCGGACCTGCTTCCGTCTTCGCGGCGCGACCTGGAAGCGGTGGCGCGCTGGTGCGGCTACGAGCCCGGCCAGGCCGCGGTCCTGGAAGAGGACTACCTTCGGGTCAGCCGCCGTGCCAGAGCCGTTTTTGAACGGGTTTTTTACGGCCATTAGCGTGGCGTTCGCGCCGTTGTCCCCGGCGGGCGGCTGGCACGTGCCAGGGGCCCGGTGCTAGCTTGAGCCCATGACCACCCATATCCGCGTCAACCTCCCCGTCAAGGGTCCGGGGCGCTGCGCGGACTTCTCCGCGGCCCCGGCCTTTTCCTCCAGTCCGCACGCCGGGGCGCCGTCCTGAAGGTTGTGAATGCCGGTGTGTGGCTGATCCCGCTGCGGGACCTCGACGACGACGCCCGCGCCATTCAGCTCGGCGCAGTGGCGGAACTGCAACTTGCGCCGGGCCAGGAGCGGTTCGTGGGCGATCCGCTCAGGATGGCCCTTGCAGGGCTGGCCGAGGAGTCCCGGCGTCCGTACGTCATAGAGTCCCTCGGCCTCGCCGTGGGCGTCCTCACCCTGCAGGCCGGGGCAGCCCGGCTTGCGGGTTGGCGGGACGACGATTCAGCCTGGTTGCTGCGGGGTTTCCTGATAGACCGGCGGCAACAGGGCAAGGGGCTCGGTCCGCTGGGTGCTGCCGCCGCCGTGGCGGCCGCGGCAAAACTCAGCGACCGGCACGGGACTGGTGAGACCGGCGTCGTTCTTTCCGTCAACGAGGCGAACCCGGCGGGACTGTCCGCCTACCGCAAGGCTGGATTCGAAGACCGCGGGCAGTACTCCGGGGGCTCAGCAGGACCCCAGCGCATCATGTTCAGGAGCTTCGGCCGGTCCGGCCGGGCATAGGCCAGGCGGTCCGGCATTGCGCTCAGCCCCGGATTGCTTGATTATGTGGATTGGCGGTGTTCTTCAAACCTTGTTGGGGGGAAGGCTTCCACAGTCTTCGTCTCGGGGGGCACTTGTCAGGGGATCCGGCTCCCGGTCTCAGCACGTCTGGAGCTGGATCCCCACCTACAGCCGCCGGTGGCCGGGCCGGGGCACGCGTAGGCGCCCCTGCAAAAGGCGAGTACAGCCTACTGGTGTTCGGAACCGTCGGGAACGGTTAGATATGAGTGCCGGCAGGTTGGAAGTTCGGTAGCCCCTCCAGCCTCCGCCGGCACCAGGATTGCTGAACGGGGAAGCCGGCGTGCCGGCCCAGAAAGCGGCAGGTGCCATGCGAATCACAGTACACACCGAGGACGGGCTGGATCCGATGGATTGCCCGCATCAGTTCGTTGGCCGCTGTGAACAATGTTCCGCGGCGGGAGGGCCGGCGGATCCTGCCGGGATGGCCGCTGACAAAATTGCCGATCCCGGCTGGTTCGGGACCGGCGCGCTTGCCGGCTGACGGATCATTTTCGCCCGGGAACTGCAAGGGCCGGTCCCGTGGGGACCGGCCCTTGCAGTAATTCCATTCCAGCGGACTGCCTGCGGACTATGCCCGCTTCACCCGCTTGATCCAGCTAGACGCCGTAGTAGAGCTCGAACTCGTAGGGGTTCGGGCGCAGCGACAGCGGACGGATCTCGTTTTCGTACTTGTACTCGATCCAGGTGTCGATCAGGTCCTGGGTGAACACCCCGCCGGCCTGCAGGAACTCGTTGTCCTCGGCCAGGGCCTCGAGGGCTTCTTCGAGGGTGCCCGGAGCCTTGGGGATGTCCTTGGCTTCTTCGGCAGGGAGCTCGTAGAGGTCCTTGTCGATCGGTGCCGGCGGTTCGATGCGGTTGCGGATGCCGTCGATGCCGGCCATCAGCTGGGCAGCGAATGCCAGGTACGGGTTGGAGGAGGGGTCCGGTGCGCGGAACTCGATGCGCTTGGCCTTGGGGTTGCTGCCCGTGATGGGGATACGGATACCGGCGGAGCGGTTGCCCTGGGAGTAAACCATGTTGACCGGAGCCTCGAAGCCCTTAACCAGGCGGCGGTAGGAGTTCACCGTCGGGTTGGTGAAGGCCAGGACGGCGGAAGCGTGCTTGAGCAGGCCACCGATGTACCAGCGGGCGGTGTCGGACAGGCCGGCGTAGCCCTTCTCGTCGTAGAACAGCGGCTCGCCACCGTTCCACAGCGACTGGTGGCAGTGCATGCCGGAGCCGTTGTCACCGAAGACCGGCTTGGGCATGAAGGTGACCGACTTGCCCCAGGCGTCCGCGGTGTTCTTGATGACGTACTTGAACTTCTGCAGGTCATCGGCAGCGTGGGTCAGGGTGGTGAACTTGTAGTTGATCTCAGCCTGGCCGGCGGAACCAACTTCGTGGTGGCTGCGTTCAACCTCAAGGCCGGCTTCGTCCAGGGCGACACACATGGCATCGCGCAGGTCGGCCTGCTTGTCCGTGGGGGAGACCGGGAAGTAACCGCCCTTGACGGGGGTCTTGTAGCCGAGGTTTCCGCCTTCTTCCTCGCGGCCGGTGTTCCAGTGGGCTTCCTCGGAATCGATCTTGTAGAAGCTGCCCTGCGGGGAGGACTGGTACTGGACGTTGTCAAAGACGAAGAACTCAGCTTCGGGTGCGAAGAAAGCGGTGTCGGCGATGCCGGTGGAGGCGAGGTAGGCCTCGGCTTTTTCAGCCACGCCGCGGGGATCGCGGTGGTAAGGATCGCCCGTGCGCGGGTTGACGATCGAGAAGTTCAGCGCGAGGGTCTTTTCCATGCGGAAGGTGTCCAGGAACGCGGTGGTGACGTCCGGAATCAGCTGCATGTCGGATTCGGCGATGCCCTGGAAGCCGCGGATGGAGGATCCGTCGAAGAGCTGGCCGTTGATGAAGAAGTCGGCGTCAACGCTCTTGGCCGGCACGTTGAAGTGCTGCTGGACACCCGGCAGATCCGTGAAGCGGATATCGACGAACTTAATATCTTCGTCCTTGATGAACTTGAGGACTTCGTCCGCAGTGGTGAACATCTATGCTCCTAACGCATATGTAAATATCTGGCGTGAAAGCCATCTGATCCAGCGCAATCCGAAGGCAGGGAAAACACAAGGTTTCCCTGCTCTGAGCACCTGCCGGGGGATTTGCTTGAAACTGCTAACAGCCTATGGACGCGGCATTTCCCGTCCGTGTCCACATTGTTTCGGGCAGGTTACAGAATGCCCTGTTAGGGCTACGCTATCGGCAGTCCACACTGTGGTCTAACTGCTTCCACACTCTGGGCTGCGCCTGCCCGGGTAAACTTGGACGGTGGTAGATCGCAAAGACATTGGCTCCTGGCTCACCGGCCCTGACACCTCGGGCATCTCGAAGTATCCCGGTGAAAGGCTTGGGTTGCCGGAGTCCGGACCGGGTTCCATTGCCCGCGCCGGGCGCCGGATCATCGCCATTATGATCGACTGGGGCGTCGCGTTGCTGATCAGCAACTACGCCTTTGCCGGCGACGCGTGGGCCACCCTGGCGATTTTCGCCGTCGAACAAATCCTCCTGGTGGGAACGCTGGGTTACAGCATCGGCCACCGCGTGGCCGGCATCCACGTGCTGAAGGCCGGCGGAGGAGCCCCCGGACCGCTCGCTGCGCTGGTGAGGTCGGTGCTGCTCTGCCTGGTGGTTCCCGCCGTTATCTTCGACCCGGACCACCGCGGCCTCCACGACAAGGCTATGAACACGCTGCTCCTGCGCCGCTAGAAGCAGCGTGTTCAGACGCGGCTTGCTTCCTTCGCTGCGGGAGCACTTGCGGCCGCAGCGGCAAGGTATCCGCGTTTGCCCGCCCATCGCTCGAACCAGAGCGTGGCAAACGGGAAGATTGCGGAAAGGCCGGCAAACAGGGCCACCGGGAACGGCCAGCGCTGCAGCCGCCAGAGCATCAGGGCCGCAATCCCGTAACCCACAAACAACGCACCGTGGATGGGCCCTGCTACCTGCACACCAACCTCCGTGGTTCGCGCAATCCACTTGAAGTACATGCCGGCGAGCAGCGCCGCCCAGCTGAATGCTTCGGCGATCGCGAGAATGCGGAAAGCGCGGAGGACGGCGTTCCTCACGGGGGATTGCACCTGGTCCTGTTGCAGCTGGTCCTGTTCCACTGTGTTCTGTCCTGTCGTTGGGCACTGGCCGGTCAAAAAATTGCCCCGGTTCCGGCAGGTGCCGGAACCGGGGCGCTTGCTTCAGCGTCCGCGGTTGGGACGGGCTTTGTAGGGGTCAATTCCCTTGGGGATGGGGAGCTTGTTGCCCAGCGAAGCAATGCGCTTGGATACGGCGTTGACCTCAAGCTTGGTCAGTTCCTTCTTGAGCTTGCCCATCTTCTTGGCCACCTGGCTGATGGGAACCTGGCCTTCGCCGCGGCCGCTTTCGATGACGTGCACGGTGACGTTGGGCAGGATCCTCGCAAGGCGCTTGCGCTCTGCCTCCAGCAGGGGCTTTACCCGGTGCGTGGGACCTTCGCTGACCAGCACGACGCCGGGGCGTCCGATGGCGCGGAACACGGCGTCCTGCGTGCGGGGGTTGACGGCGACGGGCTGTTCCTCGGTGATCCAGCCGCGCCGCAGGGTTCCCAGTGCAGCGCCCGACGCGCCGGGCTGGTTTTCAATCTGGGCGAAGGCCGCGCGTTCGGCGCGGCGGGAGAGAATCAGCGTGGCGCCCAGCAGGCCCAGCGGGATGCCGATGATCAAGCCGGTGATCCAGTTGTCCAGCCAGAAGCCCACGAGGAAGCTGACAGCAACAACGCCGAGGAAAACCAGCAGCATAAGCCACGGAACCATGGGGTCGTGGCGGCGGGTCATGTTGAAGACCTCACCGATCTGCTTTAGCCGGCTTGGTTTCTTGACCTTTGCTTCTTTCGGCTTGCGGGAGAAGAAGCCACGTTTCACTGCGCTTGAGCCCGCAGGAGTGGGGTTGCTGGAATCAGGGGATTTCGCCATAGTGCCTCAATTCTACGTGACCAAAGCCGAAGGGCCGGCACCGGAGTTCTCCGGTGCCGGCCCTTCGGGGAGACGCGTTTAGAGGGTCAGGAATGCGCTGCGAGCAGTGAGCTGGCTTCCTGGCGGGTGGTGCCGGAGGACTCGATGTGGGCCAGTTCGGCGGGGATTTCCCAGCCTTTCTTCCGCATCGCGGTGGCCCAGAGCCGGCCGGCCCGGTAGGAGGACCGGACCAGCGGCCCGGACATGACGCCGAGGAAGCCGATCTCGGCGGCCTCGTCCTGGAGGTCCACGAATTCCTGCGGCTTGACCCAGCGGTCCACCGGCAGGTGCCGCTCACTCGGGCGCAGGTACTGGGTGATGGTGATCAGGTCACAACCGGCCTCGTGCAGGTCCCGGAGGGCTTCGGAGATTTCCTCGCGGGTTTCGCCCATGCCCAGGATCAGGTTGGACTTTGTCACCATGCCCAGCTTCCGGCCCTGCGTGATCACATCAAGAGACCGCTCGTAGCGGAACGCGGGCCGGATCCGCTTGAAAATCCGCGGCACGGTCTCGACGTTGTGCGCGAACACCTCGGGCCGGGAATCGCAGATCGCAGCGATGTGCTCGGGCTTGCCGGAGAAGTCCGGGATCAGCAGTTCAACGCCGGTGCCGGGGTTCAGCTCGTGGATCTTGCGGACCGTTTCGGCGTACAGCCACACTCCCTCGTCCTCGAGGTCATCGCGGGCCACGCCGGTGACGGTGGCGTAGCGCAGCTGCATTGACTGCACGGACCGGGCGACCTTGGTGGGTTCGAACCGGTCCACCGGTGACGGTTTGCCGGTATCGATCTGGCAGAAATCACACCGCCGGGTGCATTCGGACCCGCCGATCAGGAACGTGGCTTCCTTGTCCTCCCAGCACTCAAAGATGTTGGGGCAGCCGGCCTCCTCGCACACCGTGTGCAGGCCTTCCTTCTTGACCAGGTTCTTCAGGCCCACGAACTCCGGGCCCATCTGGACCTTGGCCTTGATCCACTCCGGCTTCCGCTCCACCGGGACAGCCGAGTTGCGCTGCTCGATCCGCAGCATCTTCCGGCCTTCAGGTGCCAATGTCACAGTAGAGCTCCTTCGTGGGTAGCGACCAGGGCGTCTTCATTCTTGCGCAGTTCTTCGGTGATTCTGGAAACGAGGTCAGCAGGGGCGACGTCATAACCGGTTTCCTGGGCGATGGTTGTGACCCCGGCGTCAGTAATACCGCAGGCAATGATCTGCGTGTACGGGGCGAGGTCGTTGTTGCAGTTGATGGCAAACCCGTGCATGGTGACGCCCTCATGAACACGGATGCCGATAGCGGCGATCTTCCTGTCCGGACCTTTCCCGTCCGCTTCGATCCATACCCCTGCCCGGCCCGCGATCCGCACAGCCGCTATGCCGTAGTCCCCGAGGACGGTGATAATGACTGACTCGAGGCGTTCAACGTAGTCGCGAATCCCTGCCCGATTCTTCAGTTTGATTATGGGATAACCCACCAGCTGGCCGGGTCCGTGCCAGGTCAGTTTGCCGCCGCGGTCCACCGGAACCACCGGCGTGCCGTCGAAAGGGCGTTCGTGGTCCTCAGTTCGTTTGCCCGCCGTGTACACGGGGGCGTGTTCAAGGAAAAGGACAGTGCTCGGGGCCTTTCCGGCGACGACGCTGTCATGGAGTTCACTCTGAATGGCCCAACCGCGGGTGTAGTCGACGTAGTCCGGAGCAAGACCCAGCTGTGAAAACTCAAGAGTCATGGCATCCAGCTTAGACCTTGGGCGGCCACAGGCCGGGTTTAGTGCTTAAGCTCACCGTGCGTGCGCGAGCCGTGCGCCTCTGTCCGAAGCCTGTGGATAACTTCTGCACGCAAAGTTGGATTCGACTAGACATGGGGCATGGAAGATCTTCAGGGGATGACGGTGTCCGGCTACGCCATAGGACGGCTGCTGGGACGCGGCGGCAGTGCCTCGGTATGGCTGGCAAGGGAGGAACGCAGCGGCCGGGAGTTCGCCCTCAAGTGCTTCCGCCCGCCGGCCCGCAGGTCTTCGCGCGGTGCAGCGATGACTGAAGAAGTGATCCGCCGGGAGATCCGCATCCTGTCGGTCCTCGATCACCCGCATCTCATCAAAGCCCATGACACGGTGCCGCTGGCAAGCGGCGTGGAAGGCCGTGCCGCACTCATCATGGATTATGCGCCCGGCGGGTCCCTGGCCAGCCTGGTAGCTGCCAGGGGGAAGCTGACTGTGGGGGAAACGGTGACGGTGCTGACGCCCATTTTCCAGGTCCTGGCGTATCTGCACGGCAAGGGGTTCACGCACGCGGACGTCTCCCCGGGCAACGTGCTGTTCACGGGCCAGGGTAAGCCGATGCTTTCCGATGTCGGCATTGCCCGGATGCTGGGCGATCCTGCCCCTGGGGCCGGTGCGGGCACCCCGGGATTCATGGACCCGGCGCCGGTGGACGCAGTGCGTGCCGGGCTGCAACCTGAACGCGACGTCTATTCTGCTGCCGCCCTGGGTTGGTTTTGCCTGACGGGCCGGCCTCCGCAGCGCACCGCGGACCGGCCGCCCCTAACCATCCTGCTTCCCGGGGTCCCCCAGGAACTGGCGGCTGCCTTGGAGTCCGGACTGAACGAAGACCGCCGGCTCCGGCCCACCGCCGCTGCCATGGCCACGGCGGTCTACCGAAGCGCGGAGCCCCTGCCGCTGGACCTTGCACCGGCGGTCCACCCCACCGTTGTGCCGGAACTGGTAACCCGCCTGCATGTGCCGGCAAGCCCCGGCAGCCGGCTCGGCGGGAGGATCAGGGGGTTGCGGCGAAGGCTTACGACGGCAAAGTGGGCACGCCCGTTCGTTCCCCCGGAAAAGCTGCCCTTTCCCGAGCCGAAGATGCTTAAGCCCCGCGTTTCCCCGGACGCCCTCAGGACAGGACGCCACGCCCAGCCCAGGGGCAGCCGGCAGCTGCGGCGCAGCATTCTTGCCGGTGCAGCCGCCGCGGCAGTTGCTGCCGCCTGGTGGCTCTCCGGTGGAGGTGTCACCTTCGCCGGTCCCGTTGCGCTGTCGGGGCCTCCGACCGCCGGCCCGGGTACCGCCGCTGCCGGCGAGTCCGCTCCTGCCGAAATGGACCAGCATGCCCTTGCGGTAAAGGCTGCAAGGCAGCAGGCAGCGTCCCCGGATCCGGCGGTAGCTGTCCAGGGCCTCGCGCTTCTGAGATCACTGGCTTTTAGAGGAGGACAGCTGGAACTCCTGGACGAGGTGAACCAGCATGGCTCGGGTGCAGCGGCTGCTGATCTCGGAATCAGCGCACAGCTGCGGGAATCCGGCCGCAGGCTGTCCGGATTTTCCACCACGCTGACAGAGGTGCAGGCGGAGGAGGGCGGTAACGGGACCCGCACGGTAGTTGCTGTTACCTCGGCCTCTTCCGCTTATGAGGAAACGGATGGCCAGGGCGATGTGATGGCAACGGGAGCAGCCGCGGCCGGGCAGCGGCTCCGCGTGGTGCTGGTCTCGGTGGACGGCAGGTGGCGGGTCAGCGAGATCCTTCCCGGCACCGGCTGACCCTGCGCTCCTGCAAAAGGAGCCCCTACCTTCCGCCCGCCACCCACTGCGCGGCCTGGGCGAGAGTCGGGTGCTGCCAGGAAAAACCCGCAGAGGACAAAAGGGCAGGCTCCATGCGCTGGCTGGCGAGGAGCAGTTCGTCAGCCAAGTCGCCCATCACCAGGCGCAGCACCGGGGCCGGCGCGCGCAGGGCAGCGGGACGGTGCAGCGCCCTGGCCAGCTCAGCCACCAGGGCGTTCACGTCGGCATCCTCGGGGGCACAAAGGTTGACCGGACCGGTCAGTGGGGATTCCAGCAGGAAGAGGAAAGCTGCCGAGACATCCGGCAGCGTTATCCAGGGCCAGTATTGGCGGCCATTGCCGAAGGGTCCGCCAACACCCAGCCGGATCAGCGGAAGCAACCTGCCCAGGGCGCCGCCGGAACGGCTGAGGACCACCCCGGTCCGCGGAACCACTACGCGGACACCCTGCGGAGCGGTGGCAGCTGCAGCCTCCCACTCCCCGCAGATACTGGCGAGGGCCCCGGTTCCCTGGGGAGCATTCTCACGCAGCACAGTGTTCCCGGCATCGCCGTAGTAACCCGACCCGGACTGGCTGATGAAGACAGGCGGTGGTGAGTCGAGCTGCCGCATCGCCCGTGTAAGCGTCCGTGTGGAGTCCACCCGGGAACTGAAAAGCTCCTTGACCCGACTGCGTGTCCATGGCCTGTCCCCGATGCCCGCGCCGGACAGATTGATGACGGCCCCCGCACCGGCAAGCGCCGCCGGTTCCAATTCGCCCGCGGCGGGGTTCCACCGTACTTCCATCGCCGACGCCGGCTCGCGCCTGACCAGGGACACGACCTCGTGGCCGGCACCGCGGAAGGCCGCTGACATGTGGGTTCCGATCAGCCCGGAGGCGCCGGCGATGACTATGCGCATGGGGTCCATCACACCACGGCTGGCGCGCCCGCGGCACCTCCAACAGGGTTAACCGGGGGCTGACTATGATCAAACGATGACATCTTCGAGCTACTTCCGTTACCCGCACCTGCACGGCGATCTGGTCACTTTTGTGGCCGAGGACGACGTGTGGATTGCGCCTCTGGGCGGCGGCCGCGCCTGGCGTGTCTCCTCGCTCCAGCTTCCGGCCCGCAACCCCCGCTTCACCCCGGACGGACAGCGGCTGGTGTGGACGGTGGTACAGGGAACGGCGCCGGAAGTTGTCTCTGCGGCGGTGGACGGCGGCGACTACCGGCAGCTCACGTACTTTGGCCACAGCACCACCAAGGTCAAAGGCTTTACCGCGAACGGCTCCGTGGTGGTCATCAGCGCCTTCCGCCAGGCTGAGAGCCGGCACACGCACGCCTACAGTGTCCCCCTTGAGGGCGGCTGGGCGGAGGAAATGCCGTTCGGGCCGGTGGAGTCTGTTGCCTTTGGTCCTGAAGTGGGGGATGAGCGCCCGGTGGTGGTGGGCAGCGTGCTCTCCCGCGAGCCGGCCTGGTGGAAGCGCTACCGTGGAGGCACAGCTGGAAAGCTTTGGCTGGACAATGACGGCAACGGCGAATTTGAACGGCTGCTGCCGGAGCTTGACGGAAACCTTGCCGATCCCATGTGGGTTGATGGCCGGATCGCGTTCCTGTCCGACCATGAAGGTTATGGCAACCTGTACTCAGTCCTCCCGAACGGCAAGGACCTGCGCAGGCACACGGACCACGAGGACTTCTATGTCCGGCATGCCGCCAGCGACGGCAAGCGCGTCATTTTCGAATCCGCCGGTGAGCTCTGGATGCTTTCCAGTTTGGAAGCTGACGCCGAGCGGCTGGACATCAGCCTGGGGTCCGCCTCCCAGTCGCGGCGCCCCACACTGCTCAACACCACCAAGCATCTTGGCGCTGCGGTCCCGGATGCCACTGGGGCCGCCAGTGCCATCGAAGCGCACGGCACCATCCACTGGCTGCGGCACAAGGACGGGCCGTCCCGCATCATCGAAGCTTCGCCGGGCGTCCGCGCCCGGCTACCCAGGCCACTGCGCAACGGGCGGTTGGCCTACGTGGCGGATCACGACGGCGTTGAGGCGCTGTACATTAAGGACGTCGCCGCCCCGGTACCCGGGACAGCCGCCGCAGCCGCCGCAGCCGCCCTGGGGACGTCCGTGCCGCCTGTCGGAGACCCCGGCAGCGACTCCCCTTCAACGCCGGGCAAGGCCGAGGCCGAGGCAGCCTTGCCCCAGCCCGTTCCGGCCGCCGGGGCTGCCGTCCTGGCAGGAGCCGGTCCGGCTCCTGCCAGGGACGACCAACAGGCTGACGTCGCCCCCGAGAATGCACCCACAGCCGCCGCAGTGCCGGATCCGGCAGCAGCAACCCGCATCGCCTTCCCCGGCCCCACCCGCACCAGCTCGCTGGAGGCGAGCCCGGACGGCAGCTGGCTTGCCCTGGGCACGTCCTTCGGCGAGGTATACACGGCCAACACCCGGACCGGAGAACTGGCACTCGTGGCCAGCATTGGGGAGGGCACCATCTCTGACCTGGCCTGGTCGGCGGATTCGCAATGGCTGGTCTGGTCCGAACCGGTAACCTCCTTCGGTTCCCGCAGCCGGCTCCGGCTGGCAAAGGTGACCGATTCCAAGGCCGACCCGGTGGACGTCACTGATGGCCGCTTCTGCGACACGTCACCGGCCTTCACCCCTGACGGCAAGTTCCTGGCTTTCCTCTCCAACCGCAGCTTCGACCCCGTGTACGACGGTCACTCCTTTGACCTGTCCTTCCCGAGCCCCATCAAGCCTTACCTCGTGGCACTGGCCGCCGACACGCCGTCGCCCTTTGGTCCTTCCGTGGACCAGGACGCGATGGACGAGGCAGATACCGGCGACGGGGAACCGAAGCAGGACGCAGCGTCAGCGGCCGCGGAAGTCAACGTGGACGCGGACGGGCTCGCCCACCGCGTCATCGGTGTTCCCGTGCCCCAGGGCAACTACACGTCCCTTAAGGCAACCGAAGGCGCACTGCTGTGGCTCGACTGGGCACTGGCCGGCGTCACCGGTGACGGCAAAGCCAGCCAGGAAGACAAGGATGCCCGTCCCAGCCTTGCCCGGTTCGACCTCGCCCGGCGGAAGCAGTCCACCCTGGTGGAGTCCCTGGACAGCTTCCGGCTCTCCGGTGACCGGACGAAGGTTGTGCTGATCTCGGACAAGAAGGTCAGTGTTGTCCCGGCCGACAAGAAGGCTGATGAAGACTCGGGCGAGCTGGTCAAGGTGGACCTTGGCCGGATCCGGGTGATGATGGACCCGCTCAGCGTCTGGGGCCAGGCCTTCGACGAGGCATGGCGGCTGCAGCGAGATTTCTTCTGGACCGAAGACATGGCAGGACAGGACTGGGAGTCCATCCTCAAGCGCTACCGTCCACTGGTGGACCGCCTGGGCTCCCATGACGACCTGGTGGACCTGCTGTGGGAACTTCACGGCGAACTGGGAACCTCCCACGCGTACGTCCGGCCCGCACCGGTCACGGAGAACGGCAGCCACGGGCAGGGCCGCCTCGGGGCTGACCTCGCGCTCACGCCCGCCGGCTGGGAAATCACCCGCATCCTCGCCGGCGAATCCTCGGACCCCCTGGCCACCTCGCCCCTGACACGTCCGGGCGTCGGCGCAAAAGCCGGTGACATCCTGCTGGCCATCGACGGCGTTCCTCTCTCCGGAACCGTAACCCCTGCCATGCAGCTGGTGGGCGCGGCGGGCCGGGCCGTGGAGCTGACGCTCCTCAACGGTGCAGCACACGCCGGAGGCACCGGCAGGCAGCGCCGCGTGGCCGTCGTACCCGTCAAGGACGAGGAACGCCTGCGGTACCAGGAATGGGTTGCCTCCAACCGGCGGACCGTCCGGGAGGCCTCCGGCGGCAGCTTCGGCTACCTGCACATCCCGGACATGATGGCCAACGGCTGGGCCCAGCTCCACCGCGACCTCGACACCGAAACAGCGTTGGACGGGCTAATTGTGGACGTGCGGCGGAACCGCGGCGGCCACACCTCGCAGCTGGTGGCCGAACTGATCGGGCGCAAGGTCACCGGCTGGAGCATGCCGCGGGGCGAAAAGCCCCGCACGTATCCGCACCACGCGCCGCGCGGGCCGGTCATTATCCTTGCCGACGAATTTGCCGGATCCGACGGCGACATCATCACCCAGGTCTCCAAGTTGCGGGGCATCGGACCCGTGATCGGAACGCGCACCTGGGGCGGCGTGGTGGGCATCGACAACAGGTTCGCCCTGGCCGACGGCACGGGTGTCACCCAGCCGCGCTACGCCACGTGGTTCGGCGGCGGTGTGGGCTGGAGCGTCGAAAACTACGGCGTCGACCCCGACATCGAGGTCACCTACCCGCCGCACGCCTACGCCGCCGGGCGGGATCCGCAGCTTGAATACGGCATCGGGGCACTGAAGGAGATGATTCAGGAGCTTCCTACCGACCGCCCGCCTGCCCGGGAGGGGTACCGCCGGCTGCGTCCCGCGCCGCTTCCGGCGCGCCAACAGGGGTAGCCGGCGGCCCGCAAACAACAAAAGGGCCCTGCCTGGCCAGAGAACTCCGGCCAGGCAGGGCCATATTTCTTGTCCGAAGAGGCCGGATCAGGACTCCAGGGTGGCGTCCATGGTGATGTCGATGCTGGCGAGGGCGCCGGAAACCGGGCAGCCCACCTTGGCTTCGCCGGCGATCTTCTGGAATTCGTCTTCAGAAATACCCGGCACTGTGGCGGAGACGGTCAGGTGGCTGCCGGTGATGCCGGTGCCCGGCACGAACGTCACGTCCGCCTTGGTACGTACTTCCTCCGGGGTGTGGCCGGCCTTGGCCAGCTCGTTGCTGAAAGCCATGGAGAAGCAGGCAGCGTGCGCTGCTGCGATCAGTTCTTCCGGGCTGGTCTTGCCGTTGGCCGCCTCGGTACGCGCCTTCCAGGTGACGTCGAACGTTCCCAGGCCTGAGGTGGCGAGGCTGGTGCTTCCGGCACCCTCCGTCAGGTTGCCGTTCCATACTGCATTTGCTGAACGTGTTGCTGCCATGTCCACTCCTCAAGGTTGTTTCGAACCGGGGTCAGGCCGGTGCCCGCCCCGCCGTTTCCCATCCTAGGGACTTCACGGGAAGCGTGCACCCGCTGTCCGCTTCTGGTGGATTATGACCCCATGGCGTAAGACGACGGCGGCGGCGCCCCCCAAAGGGGAGCGCCGCCGTCGTGAGGCCGCAACTTGGGGTAATTACTGCCAGATAGTGGCGATGGCGATGTTCAGGAGCCCGAGGCCGCCCACACTGTGCGCCAGGCCCTTGCTGATGTCCTCGCCTGCCTTGTACTTCCGGCGGCCGATGAAGGCCAGGACGCCGACGGCAAGGGCGATGGCGAACTTGATGCCGAGCTTGGCGTAGTTGGCGTCCATGTCCAGGGCCGGGATCAGTCCCATCAGGGCTACGCCGGTGAGGAGCTGGAGCATGGCGCCGTCAAATTGGCGCGGGTGGACGGTGGGCTTTTTCATCTGGCCGATCCAGATGCCGACGATCATGGCGGCGCCAATGATGTGCAGGAAGACCACGGTGTTATAAACGATGTTCATGGGACCAGTGTAGCCAGTCCTTCTACGGCTTGTAGTAGTTCAGCATCGGGGGCGGGCGCACGTGCGTTAACCGGCGACGGCGGTGCAGGCCTTGCGGTGGTTTCCCACCGCTGCCTGCACCGCCGTCGTGCGTTGTGACGCGTTACAGCCCGAGGTCCGCTTCGAAGGCGCCTTCCTCAAGGCGTGCCTTCAGCGTCTGGAGGAAACGGCCCGCATCGGCGCCGTCCACCAGGCGGTGGTCGTACGTCAGGGACAGGTACATCATGGAGCGGATGGCGATTGAATCGTCACCGTTCTCATCGGCCACCACCACGGGGCGCTTGACGATGGCGCCGGTTCCCAGGATGCCCACCTGCGGCTGGTTGATGATGGGAGTGTCGAACAGGGCGCCCACCGAACCGATGTTGGTGATGCTGAAGGTACCGCCGGACAGCTCGTCCGGGCCGATCTTGCCATCACGGGTGCGGCCCGCAACGTCGGCAATCTTGGCAGCCAGTCCGGCCAGGTTCAGGTTGCCCGCGTCGGAGATAACCGGGACCAGCAGGCCCTTGTCGGTGTCGACGGCGATGGCCAGGTGCTCAGCGTTGTGGTACGTGATTTCCTGCTTGCCCTCGTCGTAGGCAGCGTTGAGCTTGGGGTGCTGCTTGAGCGCCTCAGCCACAGCCTTGGCGATGAACGGGAGGAAGGTCAGCTTGACGCCGTTCTGGGCCTGGAACGAGTTCTTAGCCTTGAGGCGCAGCTTGGCGACCTTGGTCATGTCCACTTCATGCACCTGGGTCAGCTGGGTGGAGACCTCGAGGGACTCGCGCATGCGCCGGGCGATGACCTGGCGGATGCGGGGAGCCTTCTGCGTGGTGCCGCGCAGGGAAGAAACAGCGGCGTTGGAAGCGGCCGGGGCTGACGCGGCCGGCGCGGCTGCGGGGGCTGCGGCGGGCGCGGACTTGGCTTCGGCGGCAGCGATGACGTCCTGCTTGCGGATGCGTCCGCCTACTCCTGTGCCTGACAGTGATGCGATGTCCACGCCGTGCTGGTTGGCCAGCTTGCGGACCAGGGGAGTGACATAGCCGGACTCGGATCCACCGTTGGCTGGTGCGGCCTCGGTTGCGGCCGGGGCCGCAGCGGGGGCGGGAGCAGCCTGCGGTGCCGGTGCAGCCTTGGGTGCTTCCGGAGCCGGTGCAGCCTGAGGTGCCGGTGCCGGTGCGGGGGCGGGTGCTTCAGCCTTGGGGGCTTCCTGGACCGGTGCCTCGGTGGAGGGTGCTTCTGCCGGGGCAGCAGCTGCACCTGAACCGATGACAGCCAGGACGGAGCCGACTTCCGCTGTTTCGTCTTCGTTGACGCGGATTTCCTGGAGAGTTCCAGCCACCGGCGACGGGATTTCGGTGTCAACCTTGTCCGTGGAGACTTCCAGGAGCGGCTCGTCAACCTCCACGGAGTCGCCCACGGCCTTCAGCCAGCGGGTGACGGTGCCTTCGGTGACGCTTTCGCCCAGCGCCGGAAGGGTAACTTCATGTCCTTCGCCGCCGCTGGCCGGTGCCTCAGGTGCAGGGGCCGGTGCTGCTGCGGGAGCTTCTGCAGCGGGTGCTGCTGCGGGGGCTTCTTCCGCGGGAGCTGCAGCGGGTGCTGCTGCGGGGGCTTCTTCGGCGGGGGCGCCGCCGCCGGAGCCGTCACCGATGCGGACCAGGGGAGCGCCGACCTCGGCGGTCTCGTCCTCGGCAACCAGGATTTCCTCAATCACGCCAGCGACAGGAGAGGGGATTTCAGTGTCTACTTTGTCGGTGGATACTTCGAGCAGCGGCTCGTCCACCTCTACCCGGTCACCTACCTGCTTGAGCCAGCGGGTGACGGTTCCTTCGGTGACGCTCTCACCGAGGGCGGGCAAGTTAACGGATTCAGACATGTCGTCCCCGTTCTCCTTATTGATCTTTAGTGCGGATGATTGCTGCCTTGTTGGCCAGCCTAATGCACCCGGCATTTCGTGCCGGGTGCACCAGGCCCTTTGGTGCTGGGGGGAGACTAGCCGTGAAGCGGCTTGCCAGCGAGTGCCAGGTGGGCTTCGCCCAGGGCCTCGTTCTGGGTGGGGTGGGCGTGCACCAGCTGGGCAACATCCTCCGGGTAGGCTTCCCAGTTCACGATCAGCTGGGCCTCGCCAACCTGCTCGCCCATGCGGGCGCCGATCATGTGGACGCCCACCACGGGGCCGTCCTTTTGGCGGACCAGCTTGACCAGCCCTGAGGTGCCCAGGATGGAGCTCTTGCCGTTGCCGGCCAGGTTGTACTCCTGGGTCTGTACCTGGTCCTCGCCGAACTTCTCCTTGGCGGCCTTTTCGGTGTAGCCGACGGTGGCGATTTCGGGATCGGAGTAGGTGACCTTGGGGATATTGATGTCCTCGACGATCACGGGCTTCAGGCCGGCGATCTCCTCGGCCACGAAGATGCCCTGCTGGTAGCCGCGGTGGGCCAGTTGGACGCCGGGGACAATGTCGCCCACAGCGTAGACGTTGCCGACGCCCGTGTGGAGGCGCTCGTTGGTGATGACGAAGCCGCGGTCGATGGTGATGCCGGCTTCCTCGTAGCCCAGGTTGGCCGTGACGGGGCCGCGGCCGACGGCGACGAGCAGCAGGTCGGCTTCGAACGTTTTGCCGTCCACCAAGGTGACCTTCACGCCGTCGCTGTTCTGCTCGACGCCCTGGAAGAACACGCCGGTGGAGAACTTGATGCCGCGCTTCTTGAAGGCTCGCTCGAAGTTCTTGACGATGGTGGCGTCCTCGTTGGGAACCAGTGAGGGCAGGCCCTCCACGATGGTGACGTCCACGCCGAAGGACTTCCAGACGGAAGCGAACTCGACGCCGATAACCCCGCCGCCCAGGATGATGACGCTCTTGGGAATGGAGTCCATGGTCAGGGCCTGGTCGGAGGTGATGACCTTGCCGCCGATTTCCAGTCCCGGAAGGGTGCGCGAGTACGAGCCGGTGGCCAGGACGATGTTCCGGCCCTTGTACGCGGTCCCGTTCACGACGATGGTGTCGGTGCCCTGGAGCTTGCCTTCACCTTCGATGACGGTGATGCCCTTGGACTTAATCAGGCCCTGGAGGCCTTTGAACTTGCCGGCGATGATGCCGTCTTTGTAGGCGTTGACGGCGGTGATGTCGATGCCGTCGAGGGTGACGTTCACGCCGTATTTGGCGGAGTCACGGGCGTGGTCGGCGAGTTCTGCAGAGTGCAGCAGCGCCTTGGTGGGAATGCAGCCATTGTGGAGGCAGGTGCCGCCCAGCTTTGCCTTCTCCACGAGGCCGACGGTAAGGCCAAGCTGTACGGCCCGCAGTGCGGCGGCGTACCCGCCGCTGCCGCCGCCGAGTACCAGGATGTCGAATTCTTGCGCAGTTGCCTGATCGGCCACTTAAACGCTCCCTCGCGTGAACGATGACGCGTTCTGCGCGCATCATCTGGTCTTGGAACTTACACTGCCGTGATTATGCCAGCAGGCCTGTTCTCTTGCATTTGTGACTACCGTGGTTCACCTTAGCGAACCACCTATCCATGCTCCACCTTGGCGCCGCGTTTGTGGAGCGCTTGTGTCCAGAGTCACGCGGTACTGCGGTGCAGGGAACAAACCCGCACCGCAGTACCGCGCAGCCTCTGCGCGCGGACACCTGTGTCAGGCCGCCGCGGCCAGGATGTCCTCTACATAGGCCACCAGGGTCCGCACGGTGCAGCCCGTGCCCTGCTTATGGGTGTAGCCATAGGGGCTTCCGTTGTTAAAGGAAGGCCCGGCAATGTCGATGTGGGCCCAGGGGATCTGCTCCCCGTCCTTGCCCTTACCCACGAACTCACGCAGGAAAACCGCAGCCGTCATCATGCCGCCGTGGCGTTCGCCAATGTTGGCAAGGTCTGCTACCTGGGAGTCGATGCTGGGGCGCAGTTCCTCGGGAAGCGGCATGGGCCACACGAGTTCGCCGGCCCGGTCCGCTGCGGCCTTGAGCGGACCGGTCACGCTGTCGGAGCCCATGACGCCTGCGGTGCGGTTGCCCAGTGCGATCAGCTGTGCACCGGTGAGGGTGGCGACGTCGATGATGGCGTCCGGGTACTCGCGGCTGGCTGCGACGATGCCGTCCGCCATGACCAGCCGGCCCTCAGCATCGGTGTTCAGGACCTCAACGGTCTTGCCGCCGAACATCGTGAGGACGTCAGCCGGACGGGACGCTGCACCGGAGGGCATGTTTTCGGCGATGCAGAGCCAGGCAGTCGCCTTGACCGGCAGGCCAAGCCCGGCGAGGGCCAGGACAGTATTAAGGACGACGGCGGCACCGGCCATGTCGCTCTTCATGTCGCCCATGCCAAGGGCCGGCTTGATGGAAATGCCCCCGGTGTCGAAGGTGATGCCCTTGCCGACGAGCGCAATCTTCGACGTCGGCCTGGCGGGGGAGTACTCCACCTTGACCAGCCGCGGCTGGCGGGCGGAGCCCTTGCCCACGCCCATGATGCCGCCGAAGCCTTCCTTCTCCAGCCGCTTCTCGTCCCAGACGGTGACCTTAACGGGCAGGCCCTTGGCCAGCTCCTTCGCAGCTTCGGCGAAGGTTTCGGGATAGAGGTGGCTGGGCGGCTGGTTCACGAGTGAACGGGTGGCGTTGACGGCCTTGCCGATCAACCGGGCACGCTTCAGTGCCGCACCGGTTTCGGCGTGGTCGGCGAGCTCCGTGAAAATGACCGCATTCCGGACCGGATCCTTCAGGCCGTCCTTCGACGACCGGAACTCGGTGAAGGAGTAGGCGCCGAGGGCGGCACCCTCGGCGAGGGCCGCGACGTCGGCAACGGACGCCGTCGGAAGGGCCAGGACAACCGTTGCGAGGCCGGCGAGTTGGCGGACGGCGGAACCTGCTGCGCGGCGCAGTGCCTCACCGGTGAGGGGCTCTGCTGCGGAGACCTTGCCGGTGCCGGCGAGGACCAGGATCCCGGCGCCGGTTTCGGGCAGGCCGGGAAGGCGGACGATCTGGTCGGCGGCGCCCGTGACGCCCAGGGACTTAAGGGAGCCGGCAAGGGCCTCCGCGGACTTGGCGGTGAGGGGGTTATCCAGGAGGACCGGCCCGTCAGTGCCCTTACCCACACCTATGACCACTGCGTCACTGGGGCTCTTCTTCAGGTCCCTTGAGAGGGTACTAAGGTTGATTTCAGTATTCTTGACCACAGGGATCAGTCCTCAATTCTCGAGAGATGTTCGGGCAGGAATGCATGTTCGGCGCTCTGCCATGGATGCCCGGATGCAATCGTTCGGGACGCAGTCCGGGTGTCTGCAGGCCCGTTTGGCAGGCCAGTTCCGATCGTAGCCCGTCCCCGCCCGGGCCGGTGTATTTCCTGAGAGGTGCGCCACAGGCGCAGCAGGAATGTGCGGCTCTCCTGCGGCGTTGTAGAAGGTAACCACCCGCACCTATGAAAGGAACATGCCGTGCTTGAACGGATTTCCGGCTCCCTGCTGGACCCCGATGCGCTTTATGCAAGCAACATCGGGCTGTTCCACAGCCCGGCGCTCCGTGGGCTGAACCTGGTGATGGGTTTCACCGGGTTCGCCGACGCCGGTCACGTGGTAAGGCAGATCAACGCGGAACTGCTTGACACGCTCGACGCCGAACCGGTTGCAGTTTTCGACGCCGACCAGCTGATTGACTACCGGTCGCGGAGGCCGCACCTGACGTTCGTCGAGGACCACCTTCAGGACTACCAGGAGCCCCGGCTCGCCCTCTACCGGCTGAAGGACGGCCTGGGCAATCCCTTCCTTCTGCTCGCGGGCTTTGAGCCCGACCTGCAGTGGGAGCGGTTTGCCCGCGCGGTGGTGGGCATCGTTGAGAAGCTGGACGTCAACCTGGTCACCTGGATCCACTCCATTCCCATGCCGGTACCGCATACGCGTCCAGTGGGCGTGACAGTGCACGGCAACCGGCCGGAACTGATCGAAGGCATCTCCGTGTGGAAGCCCACCGTGGAAGTGCCCGCAGCTGTTGGACACATCCTGGAGCTCCGCCTTGTAGAGGCAGGCCGGAACGTGGCAGGTTACGTCATTCACGTCCCGCACTACCTGGCCGAGGCGGAATACCCCACCGCCGCCGTCGCAGGCCTTGAATATCTCGGTGCGGCCACGTCACTGATGCTGCCCTCGGACAGGCTCCGCGAAGCCGGCCGTGAAGTCAGCCGCCAGATCGCCGAGCAGATAGACGCCTCAGAAGAAGTCCAGCAGGTGGTGGCCCGCCTGGAGACCCGGTACGACGAAAAGGCCGAAGGCACGGTCCGCCGCTCCCTTCTTGCGGACGAGAACGACGAGCTGCCCAATGCGGATGTCCTCGGTGCTGCCGTAGAGGCCTACCTCGCACGCGAGAACCCCGGCCAGTAACAACACTGCCGATTCCCCGGCCGGCAGCCGGATCACGCTGCTGCCGGGCGGCAAGGGCAGTCCGGGCATAATGAGATGGTGACTGCACCCCGCGCCTGGCTGATCTGGACCATTGGCATCTTCGGGTACCTGGTGGCCGTCACCCAGCGCACGTCCTTTGGGGTGGTGGGCCTTGAGGCCACGGAGCGGTTCCACGCCAGTGCCTCCGCCATCTCCTTCTTTACGGTCCTTCAGCTGCTGGTCTATGCCGGGCTTCAGATTCCCGTGGGCCTTTTGGTGGACCGGTTCGGTTCCCGGGCCATGATCGCCGGCGGTGCCGTGCTGATGGGCCTGGGCCAGCTCCAGCTGGCCTTTGCCGACAGTATTCCGGGCGGAGTGGCCGGGAGGGTGCTCGTAGGTGCCGGGGACGCGATGACATTCATCTCGGTGATTCGCCTGATTCCACTCTGGTTTGCGCCCGCCCGGGTCCCGCTCGTGACCCAGCTGACGGGTATGTCCGGCCAGCTGGGCCAACTGTTCAGTGTCATCCCGTTTGCCTTCGTCCTGCACGCCGCCGGTTGGACCCCGGCGTTCCTGATGCTGGCAGGGATGTCAGGACTCGCCGTTGTCCTGGTTCTGCTGCTCCTGCAGGACGTGCCGGCCGGTACGCAGCGGCCGCAGGCCCAGCAGGGGCTGAAGGCGACAGGAGCCTCCCTCGCCCGCGCCTGGCGCCAGCCCGGGACGAGGCTGGGGTTATGGAGCCACTTCACCATCCAGTTCAGCGGCACCGTATTTGCAATGACGTGGGGATACCCGTTCCTGCTGTCCGGGCAGGGCCTCGATGCCGGAACGGTTGCCGCCCTCATGGCCCTGTACGTTGCCACCGCCATGGCAGTGGGGCCGTTCATTGGCCGTTTCGTTTCCCGCCACCCGCTGCGGCGTTCAACCATGGTCCTGCTGATCGCCGGTGCCACCGCCGGAGCCTGGGCCGCAGTCCTGGTGACACCCGGGCGCTCGCCGCTGTGGCTGCTGACCGGCCTGGTGGTGGTGCTCGCGATCGGCGGGCCCGGCTCCATGATCGGCTTCGACTTCGCCCGCACCTTCAACCCGGCACACCGGATTGGAACCGCTACGGGCATCGTTAATGTGGGCGGGTTCTTTGCCGCGCTGATAGCCATCTTCCTGATTGGCCTCGTGCTGGACGTGCTTTATGCCAGCGGGTTCTCCAACGGTGTCCTGTATGGGCTGGACCCGTTCCGGATCGCACTGAGTGTCCAGTTCCTGCTGCTTGGTTTCGGAGCTGCCGCCACCCTGGTCTGCCGCCGCAAGGTCCGGCGGCAGATGGCAGCCCAGGGCGTGGTGGTTCCGCCCCTGCGCAGCGCGCTCGCCCGCCAGCGCCGGGAAAGCCTTGCCCGGCGGAGCAGGGCGGCGGCTTCAGAGGACTGACTGGTCCTCCACAGCGCCGGACCCGCCGGGTGTATCCACATACCAACGGGCAGTGCTTTCGAGGGGTGCTCCGGCGGCGGATGCTGGAGCCATGACACTCCCAGAACGCCTGACAATCCGCGGCCCGGAAGACATCCTGGGTTTCATTCCGCACTCGCTGGGATACTGGCCGGCGGAGAGCCTCGTGGCCATGACACTGCACGGCAAAAGGCTGGGAGCCACACTGCGGCTGGATCTTCCCGGGCGGGATGTCCTTGCTGATCCGGCCGTCTTTGCCCGGACAGTTTGCGGGTATCTTGCAGCAGACGAAGATGCGGACGGGACCCTGCTGGCCTTTTACACCAACAACGGCTGGCTGGTGGGGCCGGACCGCTGCCAGGCACTGCTCGAGAGCCTTGAAGCAGCCCTGGGTGAAGCCGGGATGCCCGTCAGGGACGCCTGGAACGTCGGTGACCAGTACTGGCGGCACGTCCACTGCACCGGACCAGCCTGCTGTCCCTTGCCGGGGCGTTCCGTCCATGAAATTAAGGACAGCCTGCTGAACACAGAGATGGTGTTCCGGGGAAGCAGCGTGGGACCGGCCCCCGGGCACCGGCAGGCGGCCAGCCCTGTTTCGGAACTCCACCGTGCCGCTGTGCTGAAGGCGGAAGCCACGTGGTCGGCCCAACTGGATCTCCGGCGGCACAGCAGGGCGCAGTTCGCCGCGGTGCTGGGCCAGTGGGAGCTGATGCTCGCCAGGCCGGTTGGGGACCTGCAACGGCGGTCGGTACACCGGGATGCTTTCCTGCGGGCAACGCTCCTGGTGCCCGCCTGGCGGGACGCTGTCCTGGTCATGGCAGCGGCCGGGAAAGCAGCGGCAGCAGCCGGGGCCGAAGAATTTGGAATCTTCAGCGAGGACGCCCGGTTTGGTCCGCTGGAACCTGCGGAAGAAGCCGGTGCAGAAGAAGCGCCAACAGCTGCGGAGGCGCCTGGTTCCGGATCCTTCTCCGCAGCCGGCCTCTGCAGTGGAGCCCTGGCCGCCTCCGGCCGCCAGGCGGGAATTCCTGGTTACGGGGACGTCCTGATGGGGCACGAGCCTGCAGTTCCCCTCTGGCCCAGCCTCGACGCCCTTGATCACGTCCTGGAGCACCTGGCTGTGCTCGGTGGACCGCCGTCAGCGGCTGCCCTGACGGGGAGGGGCTGGATTGCCTGGTGCCGCGGACGCGGCTCCTACTCGGCCTCGTACTTGGGGGAGGCGCTCGAAGCCGAGCCCGGCTACCGGCTGGCAGAGCTGCTGCTCGAGATGGTCCGCCGGGGTACGCTGTGCGGCTGGGCCGCGCGGAAGGAGGCTGCCTGGCAGAAGTTCGGCCCCGACGCGGCATGAAGTGACGGCGGCAGGAACAGCGGGTTGGGCTTTATTTGGCGAAATCGTGAGACAATGGAGGTCGAGACCCGGTTGGGTCCGTGTATCAGGTGCTCGCAGCGAACCCTTACGGGAACATTGCGGCCGCTCCGGCAGTTCTATTTATGGACTCTGCCGGCCGTGGTGGCGCTTGGTTTTCACCACGGACTTGACAGGGTCATAGTGGTGTTGCCCGTATGGCGATTCCACAGACCACCGCTAGAAAGGTTTTCTGTGACCCCGTCTTCCACGAAGAAGGACCCCGCCGCCCAGGACGAACTGTCCGCTGAGCAGAAGCAGGCGGCAACAAACGCCAAGCGGGCCGCCACTCGGGCAGCCAACAAGGCTTCGGCCGCTGAAGCTGGTGCGGACGGCAAGCGCGAGCCCAAAAAGCGCGGGCCCAAGCCCGGCGCGAAGGCTGCTGCTGAGGCCGCCGGAAAATCTGCCGGTGCCGACGCCGATGAAGTCGAGGAAGTTGAGGAAGACCTCGACGACATCGTCCTTGAAGGACCTGACGTTGTCGAGGAGGACGCCGAGGCCGACCCCGTCAAGGGAGCAGCCGGCTCGGGCAAGGGCTTTGTCTACTCCGACGCTGATGACGACGACGCACCTGTCCAGCAGGTCATGTCCGCCGGAGCCACTGCCGACCCCGTCAAGGACTACCTGAAGCAGATCGGTAAGGTAGCGCTGCTCAACGCCGAGCAGGAAGTGGACCTTGCGCTCCGGATCGAAGCCGGACTGTTCGCCGAAGAAAAGATCGCCGCTGACGACGGCTCCATGGACCCGAAGTACAAGCGCGAGCTTGAATTCATCATCCACGACGGCAAGCGTGCCAAGAACCACCTGCTGGAAGCCAACCTCCGCCTTGTGGTCTCGCTCGCCAAGCGCTACACCGGCCGCGGCATGCTGTTCCTGGACCTCATCCAGGAAGGCAACCTGGGCCTGATCCGTGCGGTCGAGAAGTTCGATTACACCAAGGGCTTCAAGTTCTCCACGTACGCCACCTGGTGGATCCGCCAGGCGATCACCCGTGCCATGGCGGACCAGGCACGCACCATCCGTATTCCGGTGCACATGGTGGAAGTCATCAACAAGCTGGCCCGCGTCCAACGCCAGATGCTGCAGGACCTCGGCCGCGAACCCACGCCTGAGGAGCTTGCCCTCGAACTGGATATGACCCCTGAAAAGGTCGTGGAAGTCCAGAAGTACGGCCGGGAGCCCATCTCGCTCCACACGCCGCTTGGCGAAGACGGCGACTCCGAATTCGGCGACTTGATCGAGGACTCCGAGGCTGTGGTTCCGGCTGACGCCGTGAGCTTTACCCTCCTGCAGGAACAGCTTCACTCCGTGCTGGATACACTCTCCGAGCGCGAGGCCGGCGTGGTGGCCATGCGGTTCGGCCTGACCGACGGACAGCCGAAGACTTTAGACGAAATCGGCAAGGTCTACGGAGTCACGCGTGAGCGGATCCGGCAGATTGAATCCAAGACCATGTCCAAGCTCCGCCACCCCTCACGTTCGCAGGTGCTGCGGGATTACCTGGACTAAAGCAGAACACAAAAAGCGGCCCGCCGGCTGCCGCGCCCACACCAGGCGCGGTACCGGTGGGCCGCTTTCTGCTGGCCCTCTTCCGATTCTTTGCTGGCCCTATGGAGGAGCCCCTTAAAAAGGTTGGGACCCTGCCTTCCGGCAGGGACCCAACAACTTCAGTAGAACTAGTCGATTTCCACGGCTGCTTTCTCGTGAAGCTTCCCCGTCTCATCGTGCCAGTCCGAGCTCAACGGCTTGAGCGTTGCCTCAACTGCACGGGCGTGGTGGCCACAGAACAGCAGCTCACCGCCGGAGGACTCCAGTACAACCCGGACATATGCCTGAGCTCCGCAACGATCGCACCGGTCCAGTGCGTTGAGTGTGCGGTCTGCCACTGCTGTTGTCATGTCGGCCTCCTTAGTAGATCAGTACGTCTATATAACCAGCATTCGTATCAAAACCATCGCAAGGATGGCCCAAGTTCGCTGTGCGCGTATCCTCAAGACTGCGTCAAGGGCTGCGAAGCGGAACCCAGGCACGCGGCACGTGGCGCGGTGCACACGGGGCCCAAGGTGTGGCAGTCCGCGCTGCCGGGCCGCGCCGACTACCCTAGAAAGAGCGACCCCAGCCCGCTTTTTCCCTCCCTGAAGGAGATCGTCACCAGTGGCACCAAGCTCTGATTACACTGCCCGGCACCTGTCTGTGCTGGAGGGCCTCGAAGCCGTCCGCAAGCGCCCCGGCATGTACATCGGCTCCACTGACTCCCGCGGCCTGATGCACTGCCTCTGGGAGATTATCGATAACTCTGTGGACGAGGCACTGGCCGGATTCGGCCACGACATCAAGATCATCCTGCACGCGGACAACTCGGTGGAGATCCACGACGACGGCCGCGGCATCCCCATCGACAAGGAGCCCAAGACGGGACTCACCGGCGTCGAGGTGGTCTTCACCAAGCTCCATGCCGGCGGCAAGTTCGGCGGCGGCTCCTACACCGCTTCCGGCGGCCTGCACGGGGTGGGCGCGTCCGTGGTCAACGCGCTGTCCTCCCGCCTCGACGTTGAGGTGGACCGCGGCGGTAAAACCTACAAGATGTCCTTTCGCCGGGGCGAGCCCGGGCGCTTCAAGGACAGCGGGTCGAAGTCCGATCCGGCTGCCCCGTTCACCCCGTTTGTGGACGACTCAGTGCTCGATGTCGTGGGCAAGGCTAAGCGGGGCATCACGGGAACCAGGATCCGCTACTGGGCGGACCGGCAAATTTTCACCCCTGACGCGAAGTTTTCCTACGACGAGCTTGCTTCCCGGGCCCGGCAGACATCCTTCCTGGTGCCCGGCCTGAAGCTGACGGTCCGCGATGAGCGCAAGGTCCCGGGAACCCCGGGCGAGGCCGGGCCCCATGAAGAGGTTTTCCACCACGACGGCGGCATCTCCGAGTTCGTGGAGTTCCTTGCCGCCGACCCCGCCGTCACCGACGTGTGGCGGCTGCACGGCTCCGGGAAGTTCAAGGAGACGGTTCCCGTGCTGGACGAACGGGGGCACAGCCAGCTAGCCGAGGTGGAGCGCGACTGCGAAGTGGATGTGGCGCTGCGCTGGGGGATCGGGTACGACAGCACGGTCCGCAGCTTCGTTAATATCATCTCCACGCCCAAGGGCGGAACCCACCAGTCCGGCTTTGAGCAGGCACTGGTGAAGACCTTCCGCAAGGCAGTGGAAAACAATGCCCGCAAACTCAAGGCCGGCAACGACAAAATTGAAAAAGACGACATCTTCGCCGGCCTTACGGCCGTCCTGACCGTACGCCTGGCGGAGCCGCAGTTCGAAGGCCAGACCAAAGAGATCCTGGGCACCTCAGCCGTCCGCGCCATCGTGTCCCGGGTGGTGGAGCGTGAGATCACCGCGAAGCTCACCTCTGCCAACCGGAACGACAAAGCACAGTCCGCGCTGCTCCTGGAAAAAATCGTCAGCGAGATGAAATCCCGGATCTCAGCCCGGGTGCACAAGGAAACCCAGCGGCGCAAGAACGCCCTGGAGACCTCCTCAATGCCCACGAAGCTTGCGGACTGCCGCACGGACGACGTCGAACGCTCCGAACTTTTCATCGTGGAGGGCGATTCGGCGCTGGGGACCGCCAAACTGGCGAGGTCCTCGGATTTCCAGGCCCTGCTGCCCATCCGCGGCAAGATCCTCAACGTGCAAAAGGCATCGGTGGGGGACATGCTTTCGAACGCCGAATGCGCGGCCCTCATCCAGGTGGTGGGCGCCGGATCGGGCCGCAGTTTCGATATCGCCGCCGCGCGCTACGGCAAGGTGATCCTGATGACCGACGCCGATGTGGACGGCGCGCACATCCGCACGCTGCTACTGACCCTCTTCTTCCGTTACATGCGGCCCATGATCGATGAGGGACGCGTGTTTGCCGCCGTCCCGCCGCTGCACCGGGTGGAAGTCATCAACGCCGGCCAGAAGGCCAATGAAATGATCTACACCTACTCGGAGGCCGAGCTCCACGTACTGCTGGCCCGGCTCGCCAAGGAGGGCAAGCGGTACAAGGAACCCATCCAGCGCTACAAGGGGCTGGGCGAAATGGATGCTGAACAGCTGGCCGAGACCACCATGGACCCACGCCACCGCACCCTGCGGAAGGTGGGGATCGAGAACGCAAAGCAGGCGGAGGAGATCTTTGACCTCCTGATGGGCTCGGATGTATCGCCGCGGAAGGACTTCATCATCGCCGGCGCCTCCAGCCTTGACCGGGAGCGCATCGACGCCTGACCACGGGACGTCAGGCAGGAATACGACGGCGGCGCGTCAGCCGAGCAAACCCGGCACCACGAGCAGTGCGGTGGGCAGTGCCAGCAGAAGGACGCAGCCGGCGAGCACCAGGCTGCGGACCGGGGAGGACAGCTGGGGCTGCGGGGAGAGCAGCCGGCTGACACGCGAGGCAGTGGTGCGGGCCGAATCCGAGCCGGACGCGGACTCGATACCGGCAAGGGCCAGACTCGGGGCTCCGGACTGAAGTTCGGCGTCACGGGCAGTCCCGGCGGAGCCGCTGGCCACAATCGCGATTGCCTTGATGAGCGTGGCCTTGCTCTCGGTCTTGAGTGCGACGTCATCTGCCAGCATTTCGATCAGGGAGTTGACGGACTCCTGGGCGAGCCGGGTGGTGGGCAGCCAGGGCAGTGCCTGGCGCCAGGCGGCGAAGGCCCACAGCAGCAGGTGGTGCCGCTGGCTCAGGTGCGCGTTCTCATGGATCAGGACGGCCCGGAGTTCGGCCGGTTCGAGGGCTGCCATCAGGCCGTCGGAGAGCACAGTCACCGAGCGCGCGCCGCCGGGGAGGCAATAGGCCACGGGCGAATCGTGGCTGATGACCAGCGTCCCGGCTCCCTCCGCGGACGGTGAGGCCAGGAGCGCCAGAAGCTCGCGGTGCCGCCGCCGCTGGCGCTCTATCTTGTAATAAGTCAGCAGGAGGGTGAATACCAGGTGGGCCGTCAGCAGGGCCGCGGCGGACAGTGCGAAGATGTGCCAGAAGCCCAGCGCGGTGGTGGGAGCATTAAAAAGCACCATCCCCGCAAGAGCCCGGAGGCCGGCGAGGAGATTGTCACCAATGGGCTCCAGGCCGTACACCAGCATTGCCCCGATCATGGACAGCCCGCCGGCCAGTGCAATGGCCTGCCAGAGCAGCATGGCCGTGAAAGGGCTGCGCGCGGGCCACTGCGCCCTTGACAGGAGGATAGGCACCGGCCATGCCAGGACTATCGCAAGGACTGCCAGCAGGTATGAGGCCCAGAACATGGTCCGTTAGATGTGGCCAAGCAGTTTGCGCAGAGTTTCGGCTTCACCTTCGGAAACGGATCCGATAAAACGGGCCAGCACGGCCTCGCGGTCCGGAGCTGACCCCAGAACCTCGTGCATCAGCTCAGCGGTATGCTCCTCGCGGCTGGACACTGCCTGGTAGCGGTGCGGGCGGGTGCCGCGTTCGCGTTCCACCAGGCCCTTTTTCTCCAGCCGGGACAGCACGGTAAGGACGGTGGTGACGGCAAGTTCCTTGCCTTCGTGCCCGGCTGCTCCGCCCTGGCCGGCCGAGGTCTGCGCAAGCCGGTCCCGCAAGGTGTTCGCGGTGGCTGCTTCATGGCCCGCCCAGAGCAGGTCCATCACTGCCCGTTCCAGTTCACCAAGACTAGCCATTGCATTTTTTCCTTTGTTTCCCCGCACCGCAGCCGCAGAGGCAGCGCGGTGACTCATGCGTGTGTTTCACCTACAGGAACCAATTTACCCCTATTCCCCGTCACTTTCTACATTGAGTAGAACAGCCATCACAGTGGGCGCCAAAAGCGTGACCCATCGATCAGACGGCGCGTTTTACACTGCCCGCGGCGCTGTTCTACACTTTGTAGAAGTTAGACTTTCTACAGCACGTAGAAAACCTGCATGGCTGACAGTAGGGACCGCCTTGGACGCTTTGGACGCTCTGGAAATCGCACGGTGGCAATTCGGCATCACCACCGTCTACCACTTCATGATGGTCCCGCTGACCATCGGCCTGGGGCTGGTGGTGGCCGTAATGCAGACTGCCTGGCACCGGACAGGGAAGCCCGAGTATCTCCGGATGACCAAGTTCTGGGGCAAGCTCTTCCTGATCAACTTCATCATGGGTGTGGCCACCGGCATCGTCCAGGAGTTCCAGTTCGGAATGGCCTGGAGCGAATACAGCCGCTTCGTCGGCGATGTCTTCGGGGCTCCGCTGGCACTCGAGGCGCTCCTGGCCTTCTTTGTTGAGTCAACGTTCCTGGGCCTGTGGATCTTCGGCTGGAAGCAGTTGAAGCCGGCCGTCCACCTGGCGTGCCTCTGGATTGCCGTCATAGGCTCCGTGTTCTCCGCCTATTTCATCATCGTGGCCAACAGCTGGATGCAGCACCCGGTAGGTGTTGAAATGATTGATGGCCGGCCCGTCATGACAGATGCCTGGGCGGTCTTCACCAACAACACCGCACTGGTGGCAGTTCCGCACACGCTGTTCGGCGCACTCGCCGTCGCCGGCGGTTTCCTGCTCGGCATCGCGTGGTACCACCTGTGGCGCAGGCGTCGCGACGGCGTGGACACCGTCGGTGCCGATGGCAAGGTCATCGCCGGCGAAGCCCAGGACATTCCCGGCCGGGACAAGAACGACCACAAAGTCTGGATCCGGTCCCTGCGCATCGGCGCGGTGGTAGCCATGATCTCCTTCGCCGGAACCGCCCTCACCGGTGACCTCCAGGGCAAGCTGATGTTCGAGCAGCAGCCCATGAAAATGGCGGCCGCGGAAGCAGCCTGCCACGACGGCACCGGCTTCTCGGTGTTGAGCATCGGCAACCTCGGCTCGCAGAACTGCGACGACATCGTTGCCCTGATCGAGGTGCCCGGCATCCTCTCCTACCTGGCCAAAGGCGACTTCACCACCGAAGTCCAGGGCGTCAACAGCCTCCTGCCCCAGTACAAGGAGGCTTACGGCACCCACCTGCCGGACAACCCCATCTACGGCGAACGCGCCGGCCAGGAAATCGACTACCTCCCCGTCATGGAGGTCACCTACTGGGGCTTCCGCATGATGATCGGTTTCGGCGGGATAGCCGCCCTGGCGGCCCTCGTGGCACTATGGCTGACCCGCAACGGAACCGTGCCCGAGTCCAGGTGGCTCATGCGCCTGGCCGTCTTCGGAATCCTGGCCCCGTTCGGTGCCAACGCCGCCGGCTGGATCTTCACCGAAATGGGCCGCCAGCCCTTTGTGGTGGCCCCCAACCCCGACCCCAGCGGCATCGACCAGGTGTTCATGTTCACCGCCGCTGCGGTGTCACCCGGGGTCACCGCCGGGGAGCTGCTGGCCTCACTCGTCACCCTGGCAGCCATCTACGGGGTACTGCTCGTAGTGGAAGTGAAACTGCTGGTCAAGTACATCCGGGGCGGCGTGGTGTCCGCCATGCCGGAACTGGTGCACGCCCCCGTCGATGAAAACGAGGATGCCACCCCGGGCCAGCGAGGCCAGGGCAGCGGAAAACCCGCGGACGACGTCCTCGCCTTCGCCTATTAGTCCGCGCCTGCCAACGAAGATCAGAGGAAACGACGAATGGAACTGCTGCCAACCATCTGGTTCATCGCCATCGCGGTGCTGTGGACCGGCTACCTCTTCCTTGAGGGCTTCGACCTGGGCGTCGGGATGCTGATGAAGCTTTTCGCCCGGAACAACACCGAGCGCCGCGTCCTGCTCAACACCGTGGGACCGGTCTGGGACGGCAACGAGGTGTGGCTCCTGACCGCCGGCGGGGCAACCTTTGCCGCCTTCCCGCTCTGGTACGCCTCGCTGTTCTCCGCCCTCTACCTGCCGCTGCTGGTAGTCCTGGCAGCACTGATCTTCCGCGCTGTGGCCTTCGAGTACCGGGGCAAAGTGGACGCGGACCAGTGGCGGAACCGGTGGGACTGGGCCATTGCCCTGGGGTCCTTCTTCGCAGCCTTCGGCGTGGGTGCGGCGCTTGCGCTGACCACTACCGGGCTTCCTTTGAACGCCAACGGGGACCGCGAAGGCGGGCCGCTTGCATGGTTCAGCGGTTACGCCGTGCTGGGCGGGCTGGCCGTGGTGGGGTTCTCCCTGGTGCACGCCCTCGCATTCCTGGCATTGAAGACCGACGGCGACGTGCGGCACCGCGCGCGCAAGTGGTTCGTCCGCCTTCTCCCCGCCCTGCTCCTGCCGATTGCGGGCTGGGCGCTCAGCATCCAGTTCCTCGAAGGAAAACTTTGGACCTGGGCACTGGTGCTGCTGGCTGTCGCCGCCGCGGGTGCAGCCTGGGCCGCGGCGCGCAAGGGAAGGGAGGGCAAGGCCTTTATTGCGCTTGGCGCCTTCCTGGCCCTGGGATCGGCCTCCATCTTCGGGGCGGTGTTCCCGGTGGTACTGCCGTCCACGTTGAACGAGGCCTTCGACCTCACCATTTCCAACGCCTCATCCTCTGACTACACTCTGGGCCTTATGAGTGTTGTGGCAGCGTTCGGCCTGCCCCTGGTCATCGCCTACCAGGCCTGGACCTACTGGGTGTTCCGGCGGCGGGTCAGCGCCGCGCATATTCCGGAAGCCCACAGCTTCCTGCCGGCCATCGCCGCCAGGGCCTTCACCACCAAGGGCTGAGATGCGTCCAAGTTTCCCTGCCGGCCCGGCAACCCGCTCCGCCATTTACTGGCTGGGACTCCTGGCAGCCCTCAAGGCGTTGTCGCTGGTCCTGATCGGCCATGCTGTGGCCTCGGCGCTGGCCGGCCTCGCGGCCGGGGACACAGGCTGGGCGGAGCAGATTTCTGTCGGAATGGCCGGCGTGGTGCTGAGGTCCCTCACGGTCTGGGGGCAGGCAGTTGCAGCCCGCCGTGCTGCGCTGGGCATCAAGGAGGAACTCCGGTCCGGACTGCTCGAAAGGGCACTGCGTAACGGCGTCCGGAGCGAGGGACCAGCCGACGGCGGACTGGCGGTCCTGGCCACCCGCGGACTGGATGCCCTGGACAGCTACTACACCCAGTTCCTGCCTGCGCTGGTGAACTGTGCGGCCATCCCGCTCCTGGTGGGGGCGCGCATCCTCTTTGCCGACTGGGTCAGTGCTGTGGTTGTAGTCCTGACCGTTCCGCTGGTGCCCCTCTTTATGGTGCTGATCGGCCGGTACACGGAGGACAGTGTCCGCGAGGCACAGGCCTCCCTCGCCCGGCTCTCCACGCACATGCTGGAACTCGCCAAGGGGCTGCCGGTCCTGGTGGGTCTTGGCCGCGCCACCGCCCAGCGGAAGGCACTCGAAGAAATATCTGAGGAGTACCGGGCCCGGACCATGGGCACATTACGGACCGCGTTCCTCTCGGCGCTGGCCCTCGAGCTCATCGCCACCATCTCCGTGGCCGTGGTGGCTGTATTCATCGGCGTCCGCCTGGTCCACGGCGACATGCCCCTGGAGGCCGGCCTGCTGGCCCTGATCCTGGCGCCGGACTGCTACCTTCCGCTGCGCGAACTGGGAACCGCCCACCACGCCAGCGATGACGGCCGGGTGGCGCTCGCCCAAACAACGGCAGTGACTGACGCGCCGGAGCCGCAGCCTCTGCCCGCTGCCAAAGCCGGCCGGCCCGGTGCCCCGATAACCGTCACCGGACTCACCGTGACCTATGACGGAAGATCCCGTCCCGCCGTCGGCCCCCTCACCTTCACCGCGCCCCAGAGCAGGATCACCGCGCTGGACGGGCCCAGCGGCGCCGGCAAAAGCACCGTGCTCGGGGTCCTTGCCGGGACCATCGGCCATGGCGCCGGCACCACCGTCAGTGGCACCCTCACCGGCCTGGACCGCAGCAGGATTGCCTGGGTTCCGCAGCATCCGGTCATGGTGGCGGAGACGGTGCTCGATGAGATCGTGCTTTACATGGGCGGTGATTCCGGCACGCGAACCACTGAGCCGCGTACCAGTGAGCCGGGAACCATTGAACACCGGCGCACGGCAGTGGAAGCTGCCGCCAGGGCCTGCCTGGCCCGCGCTGCAGCCGGACACCTCGCGGCAAAGCACCCCGCGGAGCTGAGCCCGGGGGAACTGCGCCGCGTGGCCCTGGCCCGTGGTCTGGCGAGGATCGAGGCCGGGGCCACCGTCCTGCTGCTGGATGAACCAACAGCACACCTGGATGACGAGTCGGCAGCATTGGTGGAAGAGGCCATCAGGAAGCTCCGCGGACACGTCACGGTCATCCTGGTGGCCCATGAAGAACGCACCCGGGGGCTGGCGGAACACCTGGTGCCCGTGGGTGGAAACGGCCTGACACATCCGCTCCCCGGCAGCTCGCAGGTTGCCCAACCCGCGGCCGCCTTCGGTGCTGGTGCAGCCCTCTCCAGCGATCCAAAGACGGCCGCGAAAGAGCCGGAGCCGGCAGCCAAGGTACACCCTGATGAATGCGGCGGCACAAGTGGCGTCAACGGACCCGGCTCAGCACAACTGCTCGCGGCACTTCTGGCGCCCGTGAAGGGCAAGTTCGCCGCGGCAGCACTCGTGGGCACGCTGGCGGCGGTCTTCGCCGTCGCCCTCTCCGGGCTGTCCGGGTGGCTCATCATCCGCGCTAGCGAGCAGCCGCCCATCCTCTACCTGCTGACCGCGATCGTTGGGGTGAGGTTCTTTGGGATCGGCCGGGCAGTGCTTCGATACTGCGAGCGGCTCCTCCTTCATGACGCCGTGTTCGCGGCACTGACCCGCCTGCGCGGCAGGTTGTGGGAAGCGTTGAGCCGGCGCGCACTGCCGCTCCGCCGGCTCCTGCAGGGCGGCAACGTCCTGGGAACGGTGATCGACGACGTCGACACCGTCCGCGATCTCCTTCCGCGGGTTGTCCTGCCGCCGGTCACAGCACTCGCGGTTGCCGCCCTGGCTTTTCTGGCCACCTCGCTGCTGGTCCCGGCGGCGCTTCCTGCCGTGATCGCAGCCGGCCTCACCGGCCTCCTGCTCGCCCCGGCAGTAGCACTGTGGGGCGACCGCAAGTCCGCCACTGCCGAGCAGTTCCTCCGGTCCGGAGTCCTGCGCCGTGTTTCGGCAGCCCTGGACGCCCGCGCCGAACTCTTTGCCAACGGGGTGTCTGCCCGCGTTATGGACGTGTTGCGGGACCAGGACCGCCAAGCCACCAAGGCCTCCCAGCGCTCTGCCTGGGCTGACGGGTTGGGCCAGGCCTTCACCACCGCAGCCTGCGGAGCTGCGGCCCTGGCAGCTGCCTTGCTGGCTGGCCCCGCCGTGCTGGCCGGCCAGCTCGCGCCGGCGACGGCGGCCGTGGTGGTTCTGCTGCTCCTTGCACTGGTGGAACCCTTCGCAGCGATGACGACGGCGGTGCGGCAGTTCCCCGCGCTGCAGGCCGTGATGCAGCGCGTCAGTGAGTCCGGGGCCCTTGACGAGAATGTCCGGGATGGTTCCGGCAGTGGACTTCGTGACGGTTTGCAAGCGGTGCCTGCTCGGCTTAACGGGGTTCCCGGCGTCGAACTGGCAGGGCTTGCCGCTGCCTGGCCCGGGGGTGCCCCGGTGTTTTCCGGGCTGGACGCCGTGGCGAAGCCCGGGCAGTGGCTGGCCGTTACGGGACCCTCAGGGTCGGGGAAGTCCACGCTGCTCTCGGTCCTGCTTGGCTTCCTGCCGGTTGCGGCGGGACGGATCGGCGTGACCGGCCGGGCGGCATGGTGTCCCCAGGAAGCGCACCTGTTCGATTCAACCATCCGCGGGAACCTGCTGCTGGGCCGGCCTTCCTCTGACACCGGAAGCCCCGAAACAACCAGCGACGACACCATGCTGGCCGCGCTTGCGTCAGTGGGCCTGACTGGCCTACTGGAGCGGCTTCCCGCGGGCCTGGACACCAGGATTGGCCCCGGTGGCGCGTTCCTCAGCGGCGGGGAGCGTCAGCGGCTGGCGGTGGCCCGCACGCTCATGACCGGGGCCGAGGTGATCCTGCTGGACGAGCCGACCGCCCACCTGGACGCGGAATCGGCCCGGTCCATGCTGGCAGACCTGCGGCAGGGCTTGCGCAGCCGCACGGTGGTGCTCGTGACACATAACCCTGCCGACATCAGGCCAGAGGATGCCCGGCTGGTGCTCGCCACCGGTTCAGGACAGCCGTCCCCGGAGCAAGGACAGGACCTGGCGGCGTCGTTTCCGGGGAATCAGCCGTCCACGTCGTGAAGGTGGTGCATCAGGTCATGCAGGAAGTACTGGGACAGTGTCAGGACGGTGAACTCTGAGCCGTTGCTGCGCAGCCCCTTGCGCCCCCATTGCGGTTCGCGGACCGCGGCGAAGGACTCCGCCGCCTGCTTGCCTTCCGCCGCCAGTTCTGCGCTGACAACCGCGGGGTCGGCGTTCGCGTAGTCCTTGTCAACGGCGGTCTGGTCCTGGTCCCAGTTGTCGAACCGGGCGTCCTCCGAATCGAGCATGAGGTTCAGGCGCTGGTCAAAAAGGCTGAAGACGTCGCGGACATGGCAGGCGTATTCCAGGGCGGACCAGGTGTGGTCGTCCGGGCGCTCGGCAGCATCAGGACGCCGGAGCACCGCACGCCAGCGGGGGAGCATGCTGTCGATACTGCCCGGGACTGTCGACGGCGTCACGGTGGAGGCGTCGAAGGAGCATTCCGGGCACGGACGGGTCAGGACCCAGGTCCAGTCCTTTTCATCAGGAACGATAGGCATGGCAGCAGTCTAAGCGGGATCAGTCCAGGCCATGGCAGGGCCCACCACTTCCACCGGCTGGGACAGCGGCACGCCGGAACCGTCACGCCGGCCGTGCTCCTGGGGGAGGGACCGTGCCACCCCGGCCGCAGAGGATGCCTTCGCCGGGCCGTGGCCGGCCCACGCCAGCAGCAGGGTGTCCTCGCCCTTCAGGAACCGGTGTGCCCGGACTCCGGCGGTCGCCCGTCCCTTCGCCGGGTACTCCGAGAACGCCGTCACCTTGGCCGTGCCAGGTGCCGTGCCGGGCAGGGCGCCGGTGGTACCGGCAATGGTCACCACCACTGCGGCCTCATCCTTGGGCTGGACAGCGCCGAAGAACAGCACGCGGTCACCGGCAGCAAGCTTGATCCCTGCCATGCCGCCGGCAGTGCGTCCCTGCGGCCGCACCACTGCAGCGCCGAACTTCAACAGCTGGGCCTGGCTGGTCAGGAACACCAGTTCGGCATCGTCCGCTCCGGCGGGGGCTACTCCCACCACGAAGTCCTTGTCCTTGAGCGCGATGACTTCCCAGTCCTCCCGGTTCAGGGGGTAGTCCGGCTGCACCCGCTTCACCACGCCCTGGGCCGTGCCAATGGCCAGCACCTCGTCCAGCGGAGCGAATGCCACCAGGGTTTCGCCCTTCAGCAGGGTGATGAAGTCCTTGGCCGGAACCCCGCCGGCGAGGTTGGGCAGGCCCGAGACGGGCGGCAGGACCGGCATGTCCATCACCTGCAGGCGGAGCATGCGCCCCTGGGAGGTGACAGCGGCGATCTCGCCCCTCGCGGAGGTCTTGACGACGGAGGTGTACACGTCATGCTTGGTCCTCGGCCCGGCCTCAGCCAGTGGTTCCCGGTTGGTGGTGCGCGCTATCTGCCCGGATGCGGTGAGGATGGCCCAACAGGGGTCGTCGGCGATTTCCAGCGCCAGCGGGGCCGCCTTGCCTTTCTTTCCGTTGCTCAGGGCGAGGTCGGCGGCGACGGTGGGGGACACGGCTTCGGATTCGAGCAGCAGGGTCCTGCGGGGCGTGCCGTGCTCTTCAGCAATGGCGCCCAGTTCGTCGGACACAAGGGTGCGCAGCCGTTCCTCGGAGCCAAGGATGGCCTCCAGCTCCGCGATTTCGCGGCGCAGCTCGTCCTGTTCCTTCTCCAGTTCAATCCGCGAGTACTTGGTCAGCTGGCGGAGCCGCAGCTCCAGGATGTAGTTCGCCTGGATTTCGGTGAGGTCGTAGATGGACATCAGCCGGGCCCGGGCGGCCGCGGCTTCATCCGACGACCGGATGATTTGGATGACCTCGTCGATGTCCACGATGGCGATGAGGAGGCCCTCCACCAGGTGCAGGCGGTCCTTTTTCTTCCCCAGCCGGAAAACGGTCCGGCGGCGCACCACGTCAATGCGGTGGTCCACGTACACGGTCAGCAGCTGCACCAGGCCCAGGGTTTGGGGCTGGCCGTCCACCAGGGTGACGTTGTTGATGCCGAAGGAGTCTTCCATCGGGGAGTAGCGGTAGAGCTGCTGGAGCACGGCGTTGGGGTTGAAGCCGTTCTTGAGTTCGATGACCAGGCGCAGGCCGTGCTTGCGGTCGGTCAGGTCGACGATGTCGCTGATGCCTGTCAGTTTCTTGGCATTGACGGCGTCCTTGATCTTCTCGATGACCTTTTCCGGGCCCACCATGTAGGGCAGTTCAGTGACCACCAAACCGGTCCGGCGGGCGGAAAGCTGCTCGACTTCCACCTTTGCGCGGGTCTTGAAGGACCCGCGGCCGGTGGCGTACGCATCGCGGATTCCGTCCAGTCCCACAATCCGCCCGCCGCTGGGCAGGTCCGGCCCGGGAACGAAGCGCATGATGTCGTCCAGCGTTGCGTCCGGGTTGGCGATCAGGTGCCGGGCAGCGGAGATGACCTCCACCAGGTTGTGCGGGGCCATGTTGGTGGCCATCCCGACGGCGATGCCGGTGGCGCCGTTGACCAGCAGGTTGGGGAACGCCGCCGGCAGGACCTCCGGCTGGGTCAGCTGGTTGTCGTAGTTGGGGACAAAGTCCACCACGTTTTCATCGAGATGGTTGGTGAGGGTGAGCGCAGCGGCCGCCAGGCGGGCCTCCGTGTACCGCGGTGCCGCAGGGCCGTCGTCGAGCGAGCCAAAGTTTCCGTGCCCGTCGATCAGCGGCAGCCGCAGCGAAAAGTCCTGGGCCATGCGCACCATGGCGTCGTAGATGGCGGTGTCGCCGTGCGGGTGCAGCTTGCCCATCACTTCGCCAACCACGCGCGCGCTTTTGACGTGGCCGCGGTCCGGCCGCAGGCCCATGTCGCTCATCATGTAGAGGATGCGCCGCTGCACGGGCTTGAGTCCGTCCCTGGCGTCCGGAAGTGCACGGGAGTAGATCACCGAGTACGCGTACTCCAGGAAGGAGCCTTCCATCTCGGAGGTGACATCGATATCCACGATGTTCTCCGTGTAGGGGGAGCTGTCAGCCACAGCGGGGGCGGTACTTTGGCGGCGGGCCATGGGGTTGGTAAATCCTTCTGGGTACTGTGCAATCGGTCTATTGTGCGCAAGCTGCGGTGCTGCGGGAGTTTTTGGCTAGGCTAAGCCTATGGTGGATCAGCCCGGGGACGGCGAATATCCGGAACATTGGGAAGCCGATGTCGTACTGCGCGACGGCGGGACAGCGCACCTGAGGCCCATCCACCCCTCGGATGCGGACGCTGTCCAGGCCTTCCACATCGGGCAGTCGCAGGATTCAATTTACATGCGCTTCTTCGCCTTCAAAGCCAGGCTGTCCAGCAAGGAGCTCAAGCGCTTCACCGAAGTTGACTACAAGGACCGGGTGGCCTTCGTCATCACCATCCGCGGCGAGATCGTGGGCATCGGCCGCTATGACCGGCTCGATGACCCCACCGAAGCGGAGGTGGCGTTCAACATCGCCGACTCCCACCAGGGCAGGGGGATCGGCTCCATCCTGCTGGAACACCTTGCCGCCGCAGCGCACGAAAACGGGATCCGGCGCTTCAGTGCCGAGGTGCTGCCGGAAAACCGTAAGATGTTGAAGGTTTTCTCCGAGGCCGGCTACGACGTCCGGCGGCACTTCGATGACGGCGTCGTCAGCCTAGAGTTCAACATCGACCCCACCGAGAAGTCCCGTGCGGTGATGGAGTCCCGGGAACACCGCGCCGAGGCGAGGAGCGTGCGGGACCTGCTGACGCCGTCGTCCATTGCCGTGATTGGCGCCAGCCGCAAATGGGGGACAGTGGGCTACCAGCTCCTGGAGCACATTATTGAAGGCGGCTTCCGCGGCCCCATCTACGCCATCAACCCTGAAGCGCTGGAACTGGCCGGCATGCTGTCCTTCGGCAAACTGTCCGAGGTCCCCGACCCTGTCCAGCTGGCCGTCGTCGCCGTGCCCTACGAGGAAGTCCCTGCCGTAGTGGCGGACTGTGCCGCAGCCGGCGTCAGGGGACTGGTGGTCGCCTCGGCAGGCTTCGCGGACGACGGCGAACGCGGCCTGTTGCGCCAGCGGGACCTTGTCCGCCAGGCCCGGGCGAGCGGCATGCGGGTTATCGGACCGGCGTCCCTGGGGATCGTCAACACCAATCCCGAGGTGTCGCTGAACGCTTCGATGGCGCCCACCCTGCCCCAGCGCGGCGGGCTCGGCCTGTTCAGCCAGTCCGCCGCCATCGGTGTCTCCCTGTATGCCGCCTCCAGCCGGCGGCGGCTGGGCCTGTCCACGTTCCTGTCGGCCGGGAACCGGGCCGACGTCTCGGGCAACGACATGATGCAGTACTGGGAGGACGACCCGGAGACTACCGCCGTCGGGCTCTACCTTGAATCCATCGGCAATCCGCGCAAGTTCTCCCGGCTGGCCCGCCGGCTGGCCCGCATCAAACCCGTGATCGTGGCCAAGTCCGACGCCATGGGGCTGCGGCTGCCGCCCGGGCACGCTGTCCGCACCACCCAGGCACCCTCCGGGGCGCTGGATGCAATGCTGCGCCAGTCCGGCGTTATCCGGGTGGAAACCATCGAGCAGCTGGTGGACGTCGCCCAGGTGGTCTCGGGCCAGCCGCTTCCCGCCGGCCCGGGACTTGCCATCTTCAGCAACTCGCAGGCACTGGGCAAAGTGGTGGCGGACAGCGCCACGTCCCAGGGACTCGCCGTCGAACAGCTGGTCACCGGAGTGGACCTCGACGCCGGCCAGTCAGTTGCCCTTCCCGCCCTGCGGGCCAGCCTGCTCAAGACGCTGGGGTCCGACGCTGTCCACTCGGCTGTTGCGGCCCTGCTTCCGGCACGCGGGCTGACGGTGGACAGCATCGCAGAAGTCCTGGCTGAATGCTCGGCTGCTACCGGAAAGCCGGTCGTCGCTGCCTTTACCGGCATCCTTGACCCTTCCATCTCCGTTGAGGGGATGCTGGGGTCCCCGGAGTGCGGGGTGCCCAGTTTCTCCAATCCCGGTGCCGCTGTTGCCGCGCTCGCCGCCGTGGTGCGCTACTCCGAATGGGTCTCCCGAGACCAGGGTCATTTTGTGGAACCTGAAGGCTGCAATCCGGAGCTTGCCCGGGCGGAACTTGAAGCCCTGCTTCAGGATGTCAAAGGCGAACAGCTGAAAAAGCTGGATCCTGCCGCCGCGGCGTCGCTGCTGGGCCACTACGGGATTAGGGTTCTGCCGTCCGTGGGCTTTGATAACCCTGACCAGGCGGTTAAAGCTGCCGACTCCCTCGGCTGGCCGGTGGTGCTCAAGACCACCGATCCCGCCCTCCGGCACCGCCTTGACCTCGGCGGCGTGCGGCTGGACATCCAGGACGCCGAATCGCTTCGGCTGAACGTGCAGCAGATGCGGCGCGTGCTTTCGAACTACGGCAACCCGGCACTGGAGGTGCAGAGCATGGCTCCGGTCGGCCAGGCCTGCACCTTCAGGGCTATTGAGGATCCGCTGCTCGGGCCGGTTATCTCCTTCGGGCTTGCCGGAGACGCCGTGAACCTGCTGGATGACTGGTCCCACCGGGTGCCGCCGCTGTCCGCTGCCGACGTCGACGACTTCATCCGGGGGCCCCGCGCAGCCCAAAAGCTGTTCGGATACCAGGGGCTGCCCGCCGTGGATGTCGAAGCCCTTGAAGACTTGGCCGGCCGGCTCGCCTGGCTCAAGGACAACCACCCCGAGATCGCCCTGGTGGAGCTCAACCCGGTGCTGTGCGGCACGTCGGGAGCCACCACCCTCGCCGCGGACGTTCGGATCGGCAACGCCGCCAAGCGGACGGACAGCGCGCGCAGGGCCATGCTGGGCTGAGGCGGTTAGCAAGTGACCGGCCGATCTGTGAAAATGGGGGAATGAGCTCTCAGCCTCCCGCCTCGGCGCCAGAAACGCCCGGCAATGAAACCACGGCACTGCGTCACCACAGCTCACACAACCACAGCGCGCAGGGCCAGAGCCTCGATGGTGCGCTCCAGAAGGCAGGCTTTTACCCCCTTCTCGTGGCCGATGTGGTGGACGACGCCCTGGACGGCCGCGACTGTGTTGCCCACCTGGTGCACCTGGAAACCCACTTCGACCGCGCCGAGGTCCGCCGCCACATCACGGTGCTCGTCCTTACTGCAGACATGCTGGTCATTACACATGTGGACGACCAGCAGCTGGACGAGGCAGGCGAGCAGATCGTGGCCCAGATTTCCACTGAGTCCGTCCCTGTGGCGCAGATCCGGTCCGTGGTGCTCAGCTACATGTACGCACAGCCGCAGGACTACAAGCCATCGGATCCTGTCCGTGAACTAACGCTCTCCATCGCCTGGTCGGGCGGGCAACGGCTGGACATGGGTCCGGCGAGCTGCGGTGACCCGCAGTGCGAAGCTGACCACGGCTACAGCGGAACCATCGCCCAGGAGGACATCGTCCTGCGTATCAGCGCGGAGGCGGACGGCCTGCAGGCAGTCCAGGACGCCAAGCTCTTTGCCCGCGCGCTCCGGGCCGTCAACACCGGTTCCCCGGCTCCGCAGGCACACGTCCAATCTTTGCCGCCGCGGCCGCGTGCCGGGGTATTCGGGAACCGCCTCAGCCGCGGGCACCAGCCGCGCTGATGCCGGAAGACCGCCACCCGAACCATGCTGTTTCCGCCCGGCCCCGCAGCCAGGTTGTCCTGCCGTCCGCTCCCGCCTACGGGCAGCGCTCGGTCGCGGAGGTGCTCACCAGCGCCGCGGCGAGCCTGGGCGTGGAGGGGTTCGCGAACACCCTTGGCCTGCCGGCGGCATCACGTGTCTGCGTGGTGCTGGCGGACGGGCTCGGCCGGAACCTCCTGAAGCAAAAATCGGCCCACACACCCTTCCTGCGCTCCGTTATCCAGGCAGGGCAGGGTGAGGTCCCTGTCTGGCTGGATTCCGCGTTTCCTTCCACCACCGCAGCTGCCCTGTCCAGTTTCGGCACCGGCCTGGCGCCCGGCCAGCACGGCATGGTGGGCTATGACGTGCTCGACCCGGAGCAGGACAAGGTAGTCAACCTGCTCGGGAACTGGGACGCCGGCGTTGATCCCGCGGTATGGCAGCCATTTCCCACCGTGCTGGAACGCGCGGCGGAACACGTGAACGTCACCACGGTGAGCCTGCCCCAGTTCGGCGGTTCCCCCATGACACGGGCTGCACTGCGGGGCGGCAACTTTCTCTCCGCCACAACAGCGCATGCCCGGACGGAGGCCGCGGCCGAAGCGATGTCCGGCGCCGGTCCGTCGCTTATGTACTTTTACCTCAACGAGCTGGACAAGGCCGGGCACCGCTACGGCTGCCAGTCCGAGCAATGGGAGCACCAGCTCGAAGAGCTTGACGCAACCATGAAGCGGCTCAACGCTTCCCTTCCGGCCGGCACCACCATCCTTCTCACCGCCGACCACGGAATGCTGGACGTGCCCGAACAGCGACGCATCGATTTCTCCGCCGACCCCGCGCTGGTGGAAGGGGTGCGGCATACGGCCGGGGAACCCCGGATGGTCCACCTCTACCTTGAGAACGGGGCAGGGGAAGACGTCCGGGAACGGCTGCTCGCAGCATGGCGGGGACGCTTTGGTGATCAGGTGTGGGCCTTCACGCGGGAAGACGCACTGGCAGCGGGCCTCTTCGGCGCGGTCCGTCCCGCCGTCGAGGGCAGGATCGGCGACGTGATGATCGCGGCGCGGGACGCCGTCGCCCTTTACGACACGCGGCGCGTCCGCCCAACCGCTATGGAGGTGGTGGGCCAGCACGGCTCACTCACCAAGGCCGAGCGGGAGGTTCCCCTGCTCTGCTTCAGCGCCGGCGGCAGGAGCCCCCGGCGTGGCTGAACTCGTATTCTTCTCCGGCACCATGGACTGTGGAAAGTCCACCCTCGCCCTGCAGATGGACCACAACCACCGGGCACGGGGACGCGGCGGAGTGCGCTTCAGCCGCAACGACCGGGCAGGGGAATCGCGCATCTCCAGCAGGCTTGGCCTGGAAACAGACGCGGTGGAGGTGCTGGACGGCACTGACTTCTGGGAGGAAGTCATGCGCCGGCGCACACAGGGGCAGCGGGTGGACTACCTGATTTGTGACGAAGCACAGTTCTACACCCCTGAGCAGGTGGAACAGCTGGCAAAAGTCGTGGACGAGATTGACGTGGACGTCTTCGCGTTCGGCATCACCGCCGACTTCCGTACCCGGCTGTTTCCCGGATCCCAGCGGCTCGTTGAACTTGCCGACCGGGTGCAGGTCCTCCAGGTGGAGGCGCTCTGCTGGTGCGGCCGCCGTGCCACCCACAACGCGAGAACGGTCGACGGCGTGATGGTCACCGAAGGTGCGCAGGTAGTGGTGGGCGATGTGGACATGGCGGGAGACTCCACCGCCGTTTTGATTCCCGCGGATCACGTCCCCGTGGTGGGGTACGAGACGCTCTGCCGCCGGCACTACATGCGACGCGTTACCGCGCACGGGGCCGCATTGATGGGCCAGCAGGACCCGCTGCTGCCCTTTGAAATTGATGCGTGCCTGTGGCGCGGCTCAGGCGGAACCGGAGTTACGGAGGCCTGAATTTCGGCGCCTGGCCTGATGCTCCGGGTTCGCAGCCCTCTGCCGCTTGCTGCTCCTTCGTCGCTCTGACGCGCCCGCACAAATGACTCCGGCACCGGTGCCGAACCTCATGGACCGGCTATTGGGCTGGAGTTGGAGCACCTCGCCGGAATACAGTACTGGACCGAGGGGACTACCTGAGCAGTAAGAACCCGCTTGTTAGAGCCGCTTTGTGACGGAAACCCAACACAGGAGCGTTGCCTGCTGCGCTGCTTGGACGCCGTGCGGGCTATCAGTTAGTCGCCCCGCGTACCGAAGACTATCTCGTCCCACGAGGGAACGCTGGACCGCTTGGGCCTGCCCGGCTGGCGCTCGGGAGCGCCGGTCTCCGGCAACTGGCCGGTAGTGGGGGAGGCGTCTTCACTGCGTGAGGCTAAGCGCCCGAGGTTCCCGCCCAACAACTCGTTCAGGCCTCCGCCACTGGCGGACCCGCTGTTGGTGCCGCTGTTGGTGAAACCATCCGAACTGGTGCCGCTGGCGTCCCCATGGCCAGCCTCGGAGGTGCTGCCGGAGGAGCGTTGGGGGGAGGCAACAATGGTGATTTCGCGGGTGTCGGTGCTCACGCCGTCGTGCAGCTTCAGAGTGTCATCCGGGGCGTCCCGGTGCGGCGGAATGAGGCTCAGGCGCGAAAGCATGGAAGGGCGGGCGTCACGCCGGCGGATGAAGGAGCTGCCCTGGGCCGCCGGGTCCTGTGCAGCCGCACCTTGTCCAGCCGGACCGTGTGCAGCGGGCGCCTCCGGTGTGTCTTTCTGAGGCTGGTCGTTGTGCTCTTCTGCGTCAGGGGTCACTTCCGACGGCCGCGGGTGTGCTGCGGGAACGCCGTGGGTCAGCAACAGGGCCAAGGCGTCGTCGGAATTTTCGTCGACGCCCAGACGCTGGCCGCGGCGCGACCGGAGCATGTCAAGGAGTCCGTCTGACTCCTTGCCGTCCGTCTGTCCGGCGTCGGGCCCGGAACCGGGCGAAGGGCGGGCCGAGTCTGCGTCAGCCTCGAAGTCGAATGGACGGTCGGATACCGCCGAGAGCCGGCGCGCCGGTACGGGCCCGTCCAGGGGCTCGAGCTCGCTGAGCTGCTGCGCCCACCTGTTTGCGTTCTGCAGTGACCTCCTGGCCGGGCTGAAAGTCCACAGTGCCGGAGGTTCCTCACCGATGCCGGCCTTCCCGCCCGTGTTGGTTTCGAAACTCGCCTGAACCGTCCACGTTCCGTCCTGGCGCCGCCAGGAATCCCACTCGACGGTAGAGGGGTCAATGCCGTGGGCTGAAAGCCGGTGGGCCACCATGTCCGCCAGCGTGGCTGGGTTGTCGCCGAAGGCCGACCTGTAGATGTCGTGACCGGGCGAAGGTGAAGCTACTTCCACCTTGCGCGCCTGCTGGGCAACATACTCGCGTTCTGCCAGAACGGGTCCTTCATACCGTTCCACCTTGGCCAGCGGCAGGCCGGACAGGTCTGCCACCTCCGCAGCGGTCGCTCCCGCCCGGATTCGGGCCTGGATGTCCCTCGGAGACATGGGAATGGCAGGCCGCTCAGCGGGCGGCCTTGCGGCTGACCTGCTCGCGGTCCTCAGCGCTTCGTCGATCGGCAGCTGGAACATCTCGCCGCCGGCACCGCTCAACAGGAGATGCGCTCCGTCGTCGTGCACGCCTACAAGCCGTAGATCCTGCATACAAATCCTCCACCCTGGCATTACTATCAGTCGGTACTCTGCCACCCGCTGAACCTGTTTTGGCTCAAGGGACAGGGCGCGCCGCGATATTCCGGCCCAACGCCGGGTACTGGGCGGCTGAAGGGCCCCCGTGCGGGCATGCCGCGGCCGGGCACAAAGCGGGGACGTTCGGCGTTATGGAGGGTGATGTCCGCAGGTTTGGGCCAAAGGAAGAGGGTTACAGCGACAATGGCCACCGATTATGATGCGCCGCGCAAGTCCGAGGAAGAGCTCGGGGAGGATTCCATCGAAGAGCTGAAGACCCGGCGGTCAGAAAAACCGGTTGCGGTGGTGGACGAGGACGAAAGCGATCTTGCCGCAGGCTATGAGCTGCCGGGTGCCGACCTTTCCGGCGAAGAGCTCACGGTGCAGGTGATTCCGGCGCAGCAGGACGAGTTCACTTGTTCTTCCTGCTTCCTTGTCCGGCACCGCTCCCAGATTGCACGCGAGAAGGACGGGCGCTTCTACTGCAGGGAGTGTGAAGGCTGAACACGGTCCGGCGCGGGGGCATTTGCGCTGAGCCAGCCTGGCAGGGCAGTTCAGCAGGCAAGGCGGGGTGCAGGCGTCACGACGGCGGGATCCTGCCCGGCCAGGCAGGTTACCTGCGTGACAGGGCGGCGGTGAGTTCCTCCGGGCGCCGCGTGGAGGTCAGCCAGTACGGCGTCTGGTCGGACGGATCGGTAATTCCGATCTTGACCACAGGGTCGATCCAGCCGCGGAAGCAGAGGTAGGCCAGCGCGTTCAAGCGGGTGCCGCGTTCTGCAGTTGCCTCCTCGCCCCGGAACGCCTCGACCTCGCCCACGAACCGGCGCTCGATGCTGGCCCGGCCAACTGTCAAGGAATCCTCGGTAACCGTGATCGCCGGAGTGGACAAAACCAGGAGTACCGCCATGATGGCAAAAAGCACTCCTGCGGCCGTGAAACCCGCTGCTGTGCTGATGGGCGCGAAGACCAGGATCCCGGCTCCTGCCACGCCGGCAGCAATGATCCAGATCCACATGTTGGGCCAAAGCTTCTCCCGGTAAATCACCGCGCCCCCGGTGGACGGTCTCTGGGGGACGGGCGCGGGAGAGCTTGATTCGGGCATGAGCCAAGCTTTCCATCTTTGCCCTGCTAATTCATCTTGGGCTGTTTCTTCCTGCGCGGGACTGTTCCCGCCACCGTCACCTCCCCGCCAGGTGCAGCCGCCGGCAGGAGGCCGTCCCTAGGAGCGATTGCCACACGCGGGTTAGAGTGAGTGACTGTGACTGATCATCCCGCCACAGTAGATGCCTTTCCCGTTGAAGCTGCCGCAGCCGGCCCCGCCGCGGCCCCGGGCGCTCCCACCTTGCAGGTTCAGCTGAAGATGCTGGACCAGGACCTTGAAGCCCCGTCCTACGCCCACCCGGGCGACGCCGGGGCCGACCTTCGTGCGCGCGTGGACGTTGTGCTGGAGCCGGGAGAGCGGAAGATGGTTCCCACAGGGGTGGCCATTGCCCTTCCTGAAGGTTTCGTCGCATTGATCCATCCCCGCTCGGGCCTGGCCACAAAGCACGGCCTGACCATTGTGAACGCGCCCGGAACTGTCGATGCGGGCTATCGCGGCGAGATCGCCGTCACCCTCCTGAACACCGACGCCAGGGAGAGTATTGAACTGCGCCGCGGCGATAGAATTGCCCAGATGGTCATCCAGCGCGTGGAGTACGCGCAGTTCATCCCCGTCAACGAATTGAGCGGATCTGTACGTGGCACAGGAGGTTTCGGCTCTACCGGCGGCTTCAACGCCCCGGGCGCCTGAACTTTAGCTCTTCCTCAACCCTTCTTCCGTACCGGCGCAGGCATGCCGGACGGCAACAGAGCACGACGGCGGGGCCCCAAGGGCCGGACCGGCAACCAATTAAGGAGATACCCAATGGTCTTTGGGCTCGGCAGGAAAGCCAAGAAGGAACAAGCAGCCGAACCGGAGGAACTGTCCGCTGACGCGGAGACCGCGGAAGAGGCAGCGCCCGTTCCTGGACCTCGCTCGAACGGCCCGTTCGACGAGTCCGAAATCGGCAGCCGTGATGGCTATGTCGATCTGGGTGCGCTCCTGATCACACCCAGCGAGGGACTGCAGCTCCGGCTCGAGGTGGAGGAGGCCACCCAGCGGGTCGTTGCCGTCACCATGGACCTCAACGGCTCCAGCCTGCAGCTCCAGGCCTTCGCAGCCCCCAAGAGCGAGGGGCTCTGGGACGAGATCCGCGAGCAGATCGGCCAGTCCGTGGGAGCCCAGGGCGGCCAGGTTGAGGAAGTCGAAGGCGCTTTCGGCACTGAACTCGTGGCAAAGCTGCCGGCAGGGCTGCCGGATGGCAGCCAGGGCTACCGGGCGGCGCGCTTTATAGGAGTGGACGGTCCCCGGTGGTTCCTCCGGGGCGTTCTCGGTGGAGCCGCTGCACTGGAGCGCCCGGCCGCTGAACCCCTTGAAGCCCTGTTCCGCCAGGTAGTTGTGATCCGCGGAGACAGCCCCATGCCGCCGCGCGACCTGCTGCAGCTCCGGCTGCCGAAGGACGCCACCCCCACGCCGCCACCGGCTGCACCTGCACTTCAGGAACCTGAACGTGGTCCTGAAATCACACAGATTGGCTGATGCCGCAGCCGGGGGAGCTCCGCTGGACGAAAGCGGCGATGTTCCCCTCAGCCGGCTGCCGCTCAAGGGCCGGCTGGTCTGCCGCGGCCGCATCGAATCGGTGACCTACGTACCGGCCGACAGGACTGCAGCCTTCAGCGCCATAGTCTCGGACGCCGACCCCCGGGAATCAGGAGCCGGAACCGCAGCCGGACCCCGAGGGCGGCTCCGTGTGGTGTGGCTCGGACGGCACCGCGTCCCAGGCATCGAGGCCGGCGCCGAAGTCCGGCTCAAAGGAATGGTGTCCCGTGTAGAGGGCATGCCCACCATGTTCAACCCACGCTACGAGATATTGTCCCGCCAGGAGAACGAATGACTGCGTCCACGCCCCGCCCTTCCGGTACCGGCCCGAACAATGCCTCAGGCCCGGACGGTGCTTCGTCGAACGGCCGGGGCAGCCTGGAAAACGGCGCGGACCTTAACGGCGCCGGTGAAGTCAAACTGCCAGGCGCTGCCGGCGATGACGCCACAGGCCAGGCACCGTCCCCGGCAGCGGGCTTCGCTGCCGGCTACGCAGCAAAAGCCGGGCTGCACCGGACCCATGACGGCCGGGTGGATGTGCTGCGCAGCGCCGGCGGGTTCCAGGGCATCGCCGAAAGCATCGTTCCGGGACTGTTGTTCCTCGTGGCCTACACCATCACGCGGGACCTTACGGTGTCCCTTGTGGCCGCGTTGGCTGCCGCGGCCATGTTTACCGTGGTGCGGCTCGTGCAGCGGCGTCCCCTGACGCAGGCACTCGCAGGCGTGGTGGGTGTCGGCATATCCGCCTGGGTGGCCAACACCACCGGAAAAGCCGAAGACTTCTACCTTCCCGGGTTCTTCACCAACGCCGCCTACATCGTAGCCATGGTGATCTCCATTGCGGTCAAGTGGCCCGTGGCCGGGCTGCTCTTTGGGTTCATCCGCAATGAGGGCCTGGACTGGCGCAAGGACCCTGCCAGGGTCAAGGCCTACCGGATCGGCACCTGGATCATCGTCGCCGTATTGGTGCTTCGGCTTGTGGTGCAGGTACCCCTGTACCTGATGGGGACGGACGGACTCGCCGCGCTGGCGACCACCCGGCTCATCATGGGTACGCCGCTGTATATCCTTGGCGTCTGGATCGCCTGGCTCGTCACCAAGCCCGCTCCCATTGAGGACGAGGCAGCGGACGGCCCCGCGAAAGGTTGAGCGCGCGGCTTAACCGTCGAACCCGTCGTCGTCCGGGCCTTGCTGCTCCAGGTGCCCCGCATCTTCGCCCGGGCGCGGCTGCGGCTCCGCCGATTCGGGGGAGAGCAGGGCACGCAGCTCGTCCTCGGCGGCGATGGTGGTGACGAAAAAGAGCTCGTCGCCGCCGTCGATGACATCGTCCCGGCTCGGTGTGATCGGCGCGTGATCCCGCAGGATGGCCACCAGGGTGGAATCTTCCGGCCAGCGGATTTCCCCTACGGTTAGGCCAATCACATGTGAATCATGGGGAACAGTGAACTCCACCAGCGAGGACACCCCGGTCTGAAGGGTGAGCAGACGCACGAGGTCGCCGATCTCCACCGCCTCCTCCACCAGCGCTGTCATCAGCTGCGGCGTATTGACGGCAACGTCCACGCCCCAGGAATCGTTGAACATCCAGTCGTTCTTGGGATTGTTGACCCGGCCCACCGTGCGTCCAACGCCAAACTCGGTTTTGGCCAGCAACGACACCACGAGGTTGACTTTGTCGTCACCGGTGGCGGAGACCACCACGTCCGCGTCCTCCACCTTGGCGCCCTGCAGCGTACTGAGCTCGCACGCGTCCCCCACAAGCCAGTGGGCCCCGCGGAGTCCGCTCCGTCCGATAACCTCCGGCTTGAGGTCGATCAGCAGGATTTCATGCTTGTGCGCCAGCAATTCCCTGGCGATGGACGAACCGACGCTGCCGGCACCCACGATCACGACCTTCACTGGAACTCCTTGACGGGGGCTTTGGCCAGGATCTGGGCCACCTGGGCGCTGCGGTCCACCTGCAGCATGGCGTGGACGGTGTCGCCGTCCTGGTAGGCGGTTCCGGCGTCGGGCAAAAGTCCTTCACCAAACCGGGTGAGGTACGCAACGCGGACATTGGCCGCCTTTTCGATGCTGCTGATCCGATGGCCCACCCAACCGGCGTCGAGATCCAGCTCGGCGAGCACGAGCCGCCCGGAAGGCTCCCGGAAGTCCCCGGCCAGGTGCTGTTCGGGAAGGATGCGGCGCAGTACCTGGTCGGCGCTCCAGCGCACCGCCGCCACCGTGGGGATTCCAAGGCGCTGGTAAATTTCGGCACGGCCGGGGTCGTAGATCCGGGCAACCACGTGGGGCACATGGAACGTTTCCCTGGCCACCCTGGTGGCCAGGATGTTGGAGTTGTCGCCGCTGGACACCGCGGCGAAGGCATATGCGTCGGCAACCCCTGCCTGCTTCAGGGTGTCGCGGTCAAACCCGACGCCGGTGACCTTGCGTCCGGTGAATCCCTGGCGAAGCCTGCGGAAAGCGCGGTCGTCCTGGTCGATGATGGCCACAGAGTGCCCGGCGTCTTCGAGCGTATGCGCAAGCGTCGCCCCCACCCGGCCACATCCCATGATCACGAAATGCGCCACCAGTATCTCCTCTGTGTGTTTCCCACGGTCCTGCCGCTAGAACTCTACCGTCAGCGCCGGAAGGCAGCTGTCCACGGGCCGTCATGACACAGCCCGGGAATCAGACTAGCTTTGTGGAGTGCTGACAATACTGAACGCTGCCAAGCGCGTGCTCGTAGGCAGGCCGTTCCGAAACGACCGGATGGCGCATACGCTGCTTCCCAAGCGGATCGCACTTCCGGTTTATGCTTCCGATGCCCTCTCATCCGTTGCCTATGCCCCCGACGAGATCCTGCTCACCCTGGCGCTGGCCGGCGTCAGCGCGGTGGCGTTCTCACCATGGGTGGGCCTGGCCGTCATGGTGGTCCTGCTGACGGTTGTCGCTTCCTACCGGCAGAACGTGCACGCCTATCCTTCAGGCGGCGGGGACTACGAAATAGCGGGGGAGAACCTGGGAAAGTACGCCGGCCTCACCGTGGCATCGGCTTTGCTGGTGGACTATGTCCTGACTGTTGCCGTGTCCATGTCCTCGGCTGCCTCCTACGTCACCACTGCCATTCCGGCACTGCACGGCCAGCAGGCCGGGATCGCCACCATCGGCGTGGTGGTCCTTGCGCTGGTGAACCTCCGCGGAGTCAAAGAGGCCGGCAGCGTTTTTGCCGTGCCCACCTACATCTTTATGGCCTCAATCCTGGGCATGACGGCGGTGGGCATTTTCCAGGCGGCCACCGGCCAGCTGGGGGAAGCGCCCTCCGCGGCCTTCACCATCGTGCCCGCGCCCGGCTTTGACGAAGGGCTGGTGGGACTCGCCGGCGCCTTCCTTCTCCTGCGCGCCTTCTCCTCCGGTGCCGCCGCACTCACCGGCGTGGAAGCCATCAGCAACGGAGTCCCCAACTTCAAGCCGCCGAAAAGCAAGAACGCGGCAACCACCCTGCTGCTCCTGGGCGTGATCGGGGCGTCCATGCTCGCGGGGATCATCTACCTGGCCAACGCCACCAAGGTGCACATAGTCCTCGATCCCGCCACGGAGTTCCTGCTGAACGGCAACCCTCTTCCGGAGGGCTACATCCAAACTCCCGCCATCAGCCAGATTGCGCAGACCATTTTCGGTCCAGGATCCATCCCCTTCTACATCGTGGTGGCCGCCACCGGCGTCATCCTGGTGTTTGCCGCGAACACGGCCTTCAACGGCTTTCCGGTGCTGGGATCCATCCTCGCCCAGGACGGGTACCTTCCGCGCCAGCTGCGCACCAGAGGTGACCGGCTGGCCTTCAGCAACGGCGTCCTTGCCCTCGCTGCCGGGGCCCTGGTGCTCATCCTCGCCTTCAACGCCGATGTCACCAGGCTCATCCAGCTGTACATCGTGGGCGTCTTCATCTCCTTCACTGCCAGCCAGCTCGGGATGATCCGGCACTGGGGCCGGCAGCTGAAGCTGGCCAAGGACAAAGGCGTCCGACGCCGGATGGCCAGGTCCCGGGCCATCAACAGCGTCGGTTTCGGCATGACCGCCCTGGTCCTGGTCATTGTCCTGATCACCAAGTTCGAGCAGGGGGCCTGGATCGCCCTGCTCGCCATGTTCGTCCTCTTCCTGATCATGTGGAGCATCAGGGCGCACTACGACAACGTGGCCAGGGAGCTGGCAGTGGACGAAGACTCCTCCCCGCGCGCCCTGCCCACCCGGGTGCACGCCGTGCTGCTGGTGTCCCATGTGCGCAAACCCGTCCTCCGGGCCCTCGCCTACGCCAGGGCTTCCCGGCCATCAAGGCTGGACGCAGTGACGGTGGACATCGACCCCGAAGAAACCGCCGGGACAGTGGCCGACTGGGAAAAGCTCGAGATTCCCGTGCCGCTGACCGTGCTGGCCAGCCCCTACCGTGAGACCGTCACCCCCATCATGGAGTACGTCAAGCAGATGCGGCGTGACTCGCCGCGGGACCTGATCGTCGTCTACATCCCCGAATACGTCGTGGGTAAGTGGTGGGAGCAGCTGGTCCACAACCAGACCGCCCTGCGCATTAAGACACGGCTCCACTTCGAGCCCGGCGTCATGGTGGCCAGCGTTCCCTGGCAGCTCAAATCATCCGAAGAAGCAAAGAATTTGCAGGACATTCAGTGACAACAAAGACCCAAACCCAGGCGGAACTGACCGGAGAAACCGGCAGGGAAGTAGTGCTCGACGTCGGGCCTGTCGCCCACGGCGGGCACTGCGTCGCAAGGCACGAAGGACGCGTCATTTTTGTGCGGCACGCCATCCCGGGCGAGAAAGTGCGGGCGCGGCTGACGGACGCCGGTGAAAAAGCCAAGTTCTGGCGCGCCGACGTAGTCGAGATCCTTGAAGCCTCGCCGGACCGGGTGGACCATTTCTGGCACCCTGCGGATTCGCTCCGCGCCTGGCGCCGCGGGCACCCGCCGGTCGGCGGCGCGGAGTTCGGCCACATCACCCTTGCCCGCCAGCGCAGCCTCAAGGCAGAGGTCCTCTCGGAACAGCTCAACCGGCTGGCCGGCGTCGGGCAGCTCCCGGACGGCTGGACCGGCACCGTAGAAGCGGTGGGCGGCACATCCGCGCCCGGGGCAGGGGACGGGGCAACGCACGACGGCGGGGACGGCCTCCGCTGGCGCACGCGCGCAAGTTTCTCCGTCACCCCCGGCGGCAAGCTCGGAATGCATGCCCACCGCTCGGCAGAGATCGTCCCCATCCAGGAGATGCCGCTGGCCATTGACGCCATCAATAACCTGCGCCTGTGGGACATGGACCTGCAGGGTGTTGACCGTGTTGAGGTGGCTGCTCCGGCCAATGGCTCCCGCCCCCTGGTGCTGCTCGCTCCTGCCGCCGGAACCAAGCCCAAACGTCTTGCCGCCATTGCAGCAGCCCTTCCCGCTGACGTCTCCGTTGCAGCCTTCGATCCCATTACCGAGGACGTCCAGCAGTTGCGCGGCAGGCTGTGGGTGCAGGAATCCGCCGCCGGGCACGAGTACCGCGTCACCGGCGCCGGGTTCTGGCAGATACACCGCGACGCGCCCGGGACGCTTGTGGGGGCAGTCACAGAATTCCTGCAGGGCGGCGGCTTCCTTCACCCCGGCGCTGTAGTGGCGGACCTGTACGCCGGAGCCGGCCTTTTCACTGCCGTCCTTGCCGACGCCGTGGGCGCTACGGGGTCGGTCCTGTCGGTGGAAGGCGCCCCGGGGACCAGCCGGGACGCGCGCAAGAACCTGCACGCAGCGCCCCAGGTGGAGATCGTCCAGGGCCGCGTCGAGCGGGTCCTGCGCCAGAAACCGCGGGACTTCGACGCCTTGATCCTCGATCCGCCCCGGGCCGGCGCCGGAAAGGCAGTGGTGGGCCAGCTTGTTGCAGCCCGCCCGCGCGCCATTGCCTACGTGTCCTGCGATCCGGCGTCGTTCGCCCGCGACGTGGGGTACTTCCGCCAGGCGGGCTGGGAGCTGGCCGGCCTTCGGGCCTTCGACCTCTACCCCCACACCCACCACCTGGAGACGGTGGCGCTGCTGGCCCCGGGTCCCTGATGCCGCAACTGGTATCGACTACTATGGCGGTAGTAGTCCCACGTCGCGCTCCGTAATCACGGCCGGCCGTGTGCAATTTTCGGGCCCTGCACTAATTAGGGCTCCCTAACTAGCAGGCGGTCAACCGCGCGACAAAGATGAAACTGTTGCGAGAGGAGTCCTGCGATGAGCACTGTGGACAGCTTCGGTTCAAAAGGCAAACTTAATGTAGCCGGAACCGATTATGAAATTTTCCGGTTGAACTCCGTTGAAGGTGCAGAAAACCTTCCGTTCAGCCTCAAGGTATTGCTTGAAAACCTGTTGAGGACCGAGGACGGCGCGAACATCACTGCCGATCACGTCCGCGCCTTGGCAGGCTGGGATCCCAACGCCCAGCCCGATACAGAAATCCAGTTCACGCCTGCACGCGTGATCATGCAGGACTTCACCGGCGTTCCCTGCGTGGTTGACCTGGCGACGATGCGTGAAGCAGTCAAGGAACTGGGCGGTGACCCCAAGCGGGTGAACCCCCTGGCACCTGCCGAAATGGTCATCGACCACTCGGTCCAGATCGACGCCTTCGGCAACTCCGGCGCACTGGAGCGCAACATGGAGATCGAATACCAGCGCAACGGGGAGCGTTACCAGTTCCTGCGCTGGGGCCAGACCGCCTTTGACGACTTCAAGGTGGTTCCTCCCGGAACCGGCATCGTGCACCAGGTCAACATCGAGTACCTGGCCCGCACCGTGATGACCCGCGAAGTTGACGGCGCCCTGCGCGCCTACCCCGACACCTGCGTCGGCACTGACTCGCACACCACCATGGTCAACGGCCTGGGCGTCCTCGGCTGGGGCGTCGGCGGCATCGAAGCCGAGGCTGCCATGCTGGGCCAGCCCGTGTCCATGCTGATCCCGCGCGTTGTGGGCTTCAAGCTGACCGGTTCCATTCCGGCCGGTGCCACCGCGACGGACGTTGTTCTCACCATCACTGAACAGCTCCGCAAGCACGGTGTTGTGGGCAAGTTCGTGGAGTTCTACGGGGAAGGCGTGGCCGCTGTGCCGCTCGCCAACCGCGCCACCATCGGCAACATGAGCCCGGAATTCGGTTCCACGGCTGCCATGTTCCCGATCGACGACGTCACCCTGGATTACCTGCGCCTCACCGGCCGCTCGGAGCAGAACGTCGCCCTCGTTGAGGCATACGCGAAGGAACAGGGCCTGTGGCACGATCCTTCCCGCGAGATCAAGTTCTCCGAGTACCTGGAACTGGACCTGTCCACCGTTGTTCCGTCCATCGCCGGCCCCAAGCGCCCGCAGGACCGGATCGAGCTGACCGAGGCTAAGGACGAGTTCCGGCACGACCTGAAGAACTACGTCTCGCACGACGCCAACGCCGGTACCCTGGACGAATCGCTGGAAGAAACCTTCCCGGCCTCCGACTCGCCCTCCTTCACCGCCGGAGCCACCCACATCTCCGACACCGACCGCGAGCCCCCGAAATACTCGGCGGGCCACGGGGGAGCGGGACGCATCAGCAACCCCGTCCCGGTCAAGATGGAGGACGGCCGCGAGTTCGAACTGGACCACGGTGCAGTCACCATCGCATCCATCACGTCCTGCACCAACACGTCCAACCCGTCGGTCATGCTGGCCGCCGCAGTCCTGGCCCGCAACGCCGTGGACAAGGGCCTTACGTCCAAGCCCTGGGTGAAGACGTCGGTTGCCCCCGGCTCCAAGGTGGTCACCGATTACTACGAGAAGTCCGGCCTGACCCCCTACCTGGAGAAGCTCGGCTTCTACATCGTGGGCTACGGCTGCGCCACCTGCATCGGTAACTCCGGCCCGCTGGAAACCGAAGTTTCGGAAGCCATCCAGTCAAACGACCTCGCCGTTGCGGCCGTCCTCTCCGGCAACCGCAACTTCGAAGGCCGCATCAACCCGGACGTCAAGATGAACTACCTGGCCTCCCCGCCGCTGGTCATTGCCTACGCCCTGGCCGGTTCCATGGACTTCGATTTCGAAACCGACGCACTGGGCCAGGACCAGGCCGGCAACGACGTCTTCCTGAAGGACATTTGGCCGAACCCGGTTGAGGTCCAGCAGGTCATCGATTCCTCGATCGACAAGGAAATGTTCGCCAAGGGCTACGAAGGCGTCTTTGAGGGTGACGACCGCTGGAAGGCGCTTGATACCCCCGCCGGTGACACGTTCGCCTGGGATCCGAACTCCACGTACGTCCGGAAGCCCCCGTACTTCGAGGGCATGAAGGCCAAGCCCGAGCCGGTCAAGGACATCACGGGCGCCCGTGTGCTCCTGAAGCTGGGTGATTCGGTCACCACCGACCACATCTCACCGGCCGGTTCCTTCAAGTCCGACACCCCTGCGGGCCAGTACCTGCTGGCCAACGGCGTGGAGCGCAAGGACTTCAACTCCTACGGCTCGCGCCGCGGCAACCACGAGGTCATGATCCGCGGAACCTTCGCGAACATCCGGATCAAGAACCAGATCCTGGACGGCGTCGAAGGTGGCTTCACCCGCGACTTCACCCAGGAAGGCGGCCCGCAGGCCTACGTTTACGACGCTGCGCAGAACTACCAGGCCGCCGGCACTCCGCTGGTTGTCCTGGCCGGTAAAGAATACGGTTCAGGTTCCTCCCGCGACTGGGCTGCCAAGGGTACTGCCCTGCTGGGTGTCAAGGCAGTCATTGCCGAGAGCTACGAGCGCATCCACCGCTCCAACCTCATCGGCATGGGCGTCCTGCCCCTTCAGTTCCCGGCCGGTGAATCGGCTGCAACCCTGGGCCTGTCCGGCACGGAAACGTTCTCCGTGGAGGGCGTCACCGCCCTGAACGAGGGCACCACGCCGAGGACCCTCAAGGTCACCGCGACAGCCGGGGACGGCAGCTCGACGTCGTTCGACGCCGTGCTGCGCATCGATACTCCGGGTGAAGCGGACTACTACCGCAACGGCGGCATCCTGCAGTACGTACTGCGCCAGATCTCCGCCAACTAGCGGTAACTGCCAAGCAGGCACCACCTGCTGAAGCCCCGGCCGGTCACCGACCAGCCGGGGCTTCGGCTTTGCGGCTAAGTCTGGTCCTGCTGACCAAGGCGTTAGAGTTAAACGGCACGTCTACCACCTGAAGGAGGGGTCATTGGGAATCTTGGACACCATCCGGAATCCGCAGGACCTGAACGAGTTGTCCGAAGAACAGCTGGAGCAGCTGGCTTCGGAGGTCAGGGATTTCCTGATCACGAACGTCTCGCAAACGGGCGGGCATCTCGGACCCAACCTCGGCGTGGTGGAACTGACACTGGCCGTGCACCGCATCTTCGACTCTCCCCGCGACAGCATTGTCTTTGATACCGGCCACCAGTCGTATGTGCACAAACTGCTGACGGGCCGCCAGGACTTCAGCACGCTGCGCCAGGAGGGCGGCCTCTCCGGCTATCCGTCCCGCGCCGAATCCGAACACGACATCGTCGAAAGCTCGCACGCTTCCTCGTCGCTGTCCTGGGCTGACGGCATCTCGCGCGCCCGGCAGCTCACCGGGGAAGGCGACCGGCACGTCGTCGCCGTGGTGGGCGACGGCGCGCTCACCGGAGGCATGGCCTGGGAAGCCATCAACAACATCGCCGCCGACAAGCGGCGCCGGGTGGTCATTGTGGTCAATGACAACGGCCGGTCCTATGCCCCCACCGTGGGCGGCTTTGCCGATTACCTCGCTTCCCTGCGCCCCACTATCGATTCCTTCCGCACAGCTCCTGCCTATGAGGTGGCGCTGGACTGGTGGAAGAAGAAGCTGCAGGACGGCGGGCCGGCGGGCCAGTTCACCTACAAGAGCCTGCATGCCATGAAGAAGGGCATTAAGGACTGGTGGGCGCCGCAGGGCATGTTCGAAGACCTGGGCATGAAGTACATCGGCCCGGTGGACGGCCATAACCTCCAGGCAATGGAGAACGCCTTGTCCACCGCCAAGCACTACGCGGGCCCGGTGATCGTCCATGCCATGACCGAAAAGGGCCATGGCTACGCACCGGCACGGGCGCACGAAGCGGACCAGTTCCACGCTGTGGGCATCATTGACCCCGAAACCGGGGAACCCACCGGCACCGCCGGGGCCCAGTCGTGGACCTCCGTTTTCGCTGACGAGATTGCTGCCATTGCCGATGAGCGGAAGGACGTCGTCGGCCTCACCGGCGCCATGCTCATTCCGGTAGGCCTGCACAAGTTCGCGGCCCGGCACCCGGAGCGGGTCATCGACGTCGGAATTGCCGAACAGCACGCCCTGACCTCCGCGGCGGGCATGGCGTTCGGCGGCCTGCACCCCGTGGTTGCCGTCTACGCCACCTTCCTGAACCGGGCCTTCGACCAACTCCTGATGGACGTCGCCCTGCACAAGGCCGGCGTGACGATCGTCCTGGACCGTGCGGGTGTGACAGGGCCGGACGGCGCCAGCCACCACGGCATGTGGGACATGTCCATGGTCCAGATCGTCCCGGGCCTCCACTTGGCTGCGCCCCGGGATGCCAGCAGGCTGCGCGAGGAACTCCGGGAGGCCGTAGCCATCGGCGACGCGCCCACCGTGGTCCGGTTCTCCAAGGGATCCGTAGGCGCCGAAGTGGAAGCACTCGAACGGCTCAGCGACGGCGTGGACGTCCTGTCCCGCAGGCCCAGCGGTTCCACCGAAAACGATGTCCTGATCATCTCAGTGGGTGCCATGTCCGAGCTCGCCCTCGATGTGGCTAACCGCCTCGGCGCGCAAGGCATCAGCACCACCGTGGTGGACCCGCGCTGGGTGCTCCCCGTTCCACGCTCCATCATCGCCCTGGCATCCCACCACCGCCTGGTGATCTGCATCGAGGACGGCGTCCGCGCCGGCGGTGTAGGCTCCCGCATCCGCCAGGAAATGCGCGCAGCAGGCGTGGACACAGCCCTGAACGAGGTGGGCCTGCCGGTCGAATTCCTCGACCACGGCACCCGCAAGCAGGTCCTGGAACGCGTGGGCCTTACGGCGCAGCAGATAACGCACGACGTCGTAGCCCAGGTCCTCGGGACAAAGGTCCCCTTTGCGCGTCCCCTGCCCGGCCAGCAGCACCCCACCACCGGCAGTCTTCCGATCCTGTGAGGGGCGAGGACCTACTGAAGTATCCGGGCGTCCTGGGGGAGCCGGAAGCTGAAGACCAGCCCGGGACGAGCCGCGAACCGCAGCACCTGGAACCCGGCCACCTGGTCGTCGCACGGAACCGGAAGTGGAACGGCAAAGCTCATTGGGTTGTCCCTGGGCGCTACCTGGGCGAGGACCGGCATGGCTGGTGGATTTTCCAGGGAACCAATGAATTCTGCTCCCGGCCCGGTGCTGCCTTCTACACCAAGTCCGACGCCGTACTCCTTGTGCCGCGCGAGGGCGACTGGGTTGCCACCTTCTACGACGACGCGCACCCCGGTGGTGTGAGGATCTATATAGACCTGGCCGTAGCGCACGAATGGCACCCCATCCGGCCGGCCGTGACGGAGTTCCATGTCATCGACATGGACCTTGACGTGGTGCGGACAGCAGGGCGCGGCGTGTTCATTGACGACGAGGACGAGTTTGCCGAACACCGCGTCGCCATGGACTACCCGGCAGCCTTGGTGGAAACTCTCGAGGCCTGTGCGGACGAGCTTTACCAGGCCGTTATGGCACAGCAGGCACCCTTCGACGGCACGGACGTCGAATGGTTTACAAAGGGACGTTCATGAGCGGAATTGTCAGGGTCTACAAACGGGACGAAGAGGGCACCCTCCATTTCCGGGAAGCCTGGTTCGATGAGGACTACAACCAGTTCCTGATGAACTACGGAGTTGTGGGGCACCAGAGCAAGACAGAGGAAACCGATGTCCCGGATGCGGCTGCAGCCGAAGGGCTGTTGGACGCCTTTGCCGTGCAGTGCGCCGGGGACGGCTACGCCGAAATCCCGGACGAGGAACAGTTCTGGGTAGTGGCCCAGTTTGCGCTCAAAACCAGGGAAGGTACCGACAGGGACCGCTACCTGGAAGAAAAGGCGACCGACGCCCTCATCAGCCATCTTGCCTGGCGCGGACTCGGAACTGTGGAACGCTCCGAATTCACGGACTACAAACTCAACATCTTCTGCCTCTGCCCCGACGTGAACAAGGCAGTCAGCGCCATCAAGGTGTGCAGCCGCGGCGAAGACCTGGACTTCACCAAGCTCAGCATCGGTGCGGCACCCTACAGCGATCCGCAGAACTTCAAGCTCAAGCACTCCGCCAAGCCCGCCAGCACCTTCAGCCTTTAGGAGCGTCCGTGACCACCTACCGCCGCGTCGGGAAGTCCGGCCTGACCGTCTCCACCGTCGGGCTGGGCTGCAACAACCTGGGCCGGGCCAGTACCGTCACGGAGTCGCAGGAGGCCACCAACGCCGTGGTCCACGCGGCGGTGGATGCCGGTATCACCCTGTTCGACGTCGCCGACACCTATGGCCGGGAACCCGGACTAAGCGAAACGATGCTGGGCAAGGCCCTCGGGAACCGGCGTGCCGGCGTCGTGCTGGCCACTAAGTTCGGCATGGACATGAAGGGCGCAAGCGGGCCGGACTTCGGTGCCCGCGGCTCACGCCGCTACATCGTCCAGGCCGTGGAGGCCTCGCTGCGGAGGCTGGCCACCGATTGGATCGACCTCTACCAGTTCCACACCCCCGATCCGCTGACCCCCATTGACGAAACACTGTCCGCACTGGATGCCCTCGTCAGCAGCGGCAAGGTTCGGTACATCGGGCATTCCAACCGTGCAGGCTGGCAGATCGCCCAGGCGGAGTACGTGGCCCGCGAACTCGGCAGCGTCCGCTTCATCTCCACCCAAAACCACTACAACCTCCTGGACCGGCGGGCCGAGCTTGAGGTGACACCGGCAGCCGAAGAGTTCGGGCTGGGGGTCCTGCCGTATTTCCCCCTGGCAAACGGACTGCTGACCGGCAAATATTCGCCCGGGCACGCCCCGGACGGTTCCAGGCTCAGCCACACCCGCAAGCACCTGGTCCACGACGCCGACTGGGACCAGCTGGACCGGTTCAGCAGCTTTGCCAGGGACCGCGGGCTGACCGAGATCCAGGCCGCTTTCTCCTGGCTGGCGGCCCAGCCCTCCGTGGCCAGTGTCATTGCGGGCGCCACCACGCCGGCGCAGGTCCGCCAGAACGCGGAATCGGCGGATTGGCTGCCTTCGGAAAAGGACCTTGCGGAGTTGGACGAAATTTTCCCTGCCGCTCCCAAGGTGGCTCTGTTCTAGGCCGGCCATGACAGCCTTCCTGCTGGACGTCGACACCGGCATCGACGACGCCCTGGCCCTTGCCTACCTTGCCGCCCTGCATGACACGGAATTCGTCTCCGTCACCGCAACCCCGGGAAACGTTGACGTGGACCAGGTGGCGCGCAACACCCTGGCGTTGCTGGAGCTCTGCGGCCGAACGGGGGTGGAAGTGGCTATCGGCGCGCGCGGGCCGCTGGCCATACCGCTGCTGACCACCCCCGAAACCCACGGCCCCCAGGGAATCGGCCACGCAGTCCTGCCCGAACCGGCCGGCACTGTGTCGCCCCGCAACGCCGTCGACCTGTGGGTTGAGCACGCCAGGGCACGGCCGGGGGAGCTGACCGCGCTCATCACCGCACCCCTGACCAACTTTGCGCTGGCGCTCCGGCAGGAACCGCGACTGCCTGCGCTGCTGGCCAAAGTGGTGATCATGGGCGGCAGCTTCTACCACCAGGGCAACACAACGCCCACCGCAGAATGGAACACGCACGTGGACCCGCACGCGGCCAAGGAAGTGTATGCCGCTTTCCAGGGCTTGCCGCCGGAAAAGCTGCCCATCGTGTGTTCCCTGGACACCACCGAGCGGATGGAACTGCATCCCGAACATGTCCGGCAGCTGGCAGAGGCGGCCGGGGCAAGGGTTCCGGAACTGGTGCTGCCCGACCAGCCGGAGGGCCAGCGCAGCAGCTCCGACAACACCCTGATCCGGCACCTTTCCGATGCGCTCCGGTTCTACTTCGAGTTCCACCGCCACTACGACCAAGGCTATCTGGCCCACGTCCATGACTACTTCGCCGCCGGCGTCGCGGCAGGAACACTGGACTTCGAGGCCCGCCCCGCCACCGTGGACGTGGAAACCGGATCGAAGATGCTGATGGGCACCACCGTCGCCGATTTCCGCGGCCTTTGGGGCCAGCCGCCGAACGCCCGGGTGGTGTCCGCCAACCATCCCGGCGCTGCCTTCCGGGAGCTGGTGTTGGCCGTCGGAAATCTGGCCCGCCGCGTGGGCTGAGCCTTGACCGGGTCCCCATCGCGGAGGCGCCCGTGCACCGGTAGAATAGTCCGCGGACCGGACAGGCGCAGCTGCCTGGCCGCAGCTGCCGAGGTGACATACGCAGCGTTCCATCCCGGCCCGGGATTCCCGGGCCGGCCGTGCGCACCCCTCTAAGGAACTCCATGTCATCGCCCTCCCTGACGCTGCCGTCCCCGGCACCGGCCGCCGCCCGCAAACGACGGGTACTGGAAATCCTCGGCGCCCTGGCCATCGCCGGCACCTACGTCTACCTGGTCCTCAACCAGCCCGCAGACATCACCGGCGGGCCAGGCAGCGCTTCGGCCCTGATCGCACTGTCCGGTTTCCTCGCCGGCGCCGTCCTCCTCGTTGTTGCAGTCCTGCCCACCCTGCCCACATCAACCGTGGTGCTGATCCCGGTGGCCCTTGTGCTGAACATCGTGCTCGGACAGTTCGTCGGCAGCACCCTGGTCCCGTTCTACCTTGACGCGATCGGTACCGTCCTCATTGCGGTCCTCGCCGGCCCGGCTGCCGGGGCAGCAACCGGTGCGTTGAGCAGCATCGTCTGGTCCTTCTTCAACCCCACCGTGCTGCCGTTCGCGGCCGGTGCGGCACTGATCGGTTGCCTTGCCGGGCTGGCTGCCAAGCATGGTTTCTTCCGCCGTTTCTACCTCGCGCCCGTCGCCGGGTTCCTCACGGGGATCATCGGCGGAGTGGTCTCGGCCCCGGTGGCCGCCTTCGTTTTCGGCGGTACATCCGGCGTGGCCACCGGAGCGATCGTCAGTGCCTTCCGGTCCATGGGGGACACCCTCCTGGCCGCCATCACCAAGCAGGCACTCATCTCCGACCCCATGGACAAAGCCATCGTGTTCACCGTGGTGGCCGTACTGGCCTACGCCCTGCCCCGCCGTGCAAGCCTGCAGTTTCCGTTTGTCCGGCGGCACCGGGTGCTGGCCGGCAAGGCTCGCGGACAGGGTTCCTGACCGCCTTCCCATGCGACTGCATCCGCTGACATCCCTCGCGGCTGCCGGCAGTACCGCGGTCATCACGACGGCGGCAGCGAGTTGGCCGCTGTCCCTCGCCGTGATCGCGGCCGCCATAGGTGTCTCGGCGTGGGGCGGGACGCTCCGCCGCCTGTTGCCCGCGGCAACTGCGGTCCTGGTGCCGCTGTGCCTGTCGCTGGTGGTCCTGCACGGCCTGTTTTTCCCCGAAGGGGCTACGGTGCTGGCCTCGTGGGGACCCGCGCGGATCACCACTGAAGGGTTGTCGTTTGTACTCCAGAGGGCAGCGCAGCTGGGCGCTGCGGTCCTGGCTCTCCTGGTGTTTTCCTTCAGTGTCAGCGTTCCGGACCTGGTGGCGGCGCTGTCCGCGAAGGGCGTCCGGAGCCGGGTTGCTTTCGTGCTGGCGTCCACACTGACGTTGCTGCCTGCCGTCACGTCCCGTATGGAACGTATCCGGCAGGCGCAGGAAGCGCGGGGGCTGGTGATTCGGCGCGGCCTGCTGCACCGGATGGCCGCTTTCCGGCTGCAGGCCGTTCCCCTGGTTTCAGCGCTGGTGGAGGACGCCGGAACCCGCGCTGCAGCCCTCGAGGCCCGGGGATTCGGCAGCACCGGCCCCAGCACCAGCTACCGGGACGTGCCGGACCGGCCCCTCGAACGGTTGCTGCGCGTCCTTTTGCTCCTGGCCGCTGTGGCTGCCGTAGTAGCCCGCGTGTGGCAGGCGGCGGCCTAGGTGCATACCTCCACTGCCCTTGGCGCAGGAATCAGCAGCTTTTCCTTCCACGGGGAAGACGCTCCCGTCCTTCAAGACGTGGCCATCTCCTGCGCCCCCGGGACCCTCACGGCAATCCTTGGTGGATCCGGAAGCGGCAAGTCCACGCTGGGCAGGCTTCTCGCCGGATGGCTGTCACCCGGCCGGGACGGGCACCTTCAGGGGCACCTCGAACTGGCAGGATCCAGGCTGGACTTTACCGGTACCGCCGGCGACCCGCGCCTCAACCCCGCCGAATGGGGTACCCGCGTGGGGTTCGTGCCGCAGGACCCCGCCGGAGCACTGTCAACTGTCAGGGCCACCGTGGCCGAAGAACTCGCTTTTGGACTCGAAAATGCGGGCCTGGACCGTGGAGCCATGCATGCCGCCGTGGAACGTACTGCGGGGCTGCTGGGACTTTCCCGGCTGATGTCCCGCCACCCTGACACCCTGTCCGGGGGAGAGTTGCGCCGCCTGGCCACCGGCTGTGCTGTGATAGCTGAGCCGGAGGTACTGGTCCTGGACGAGCCCTTTGCCTCCCTCGACGCCGCCGGGACGGGCGAACTGGTGCTTCTGCTGCGCAAGCTCGTGGCCGGCGGTACTTCCGTCGTCGTCCTCAGCCAGGTGATGGATGAGGTGCTGCTGGAGGCCGACCGGTGGATTGTCCTCGACGCCGGCACGGTAACCGCCAGCGGTGCGCCCACGGAACTGCACCAAGCGGCCGGTTGTCTGCCGCAGGCGATCCGGCGGCCCATCAGGCAGCTGGATTTCCAGAAGGCGTCCAGGACCACCGCAGCGGAGCCCGTCCTGGAGCTCCGGGGTGTGACCTTCGGGTATCACGGACGTCCGCGCCGGGTTGGGATGGCCAAGGCAGCCAGCCGCGGGGCCGCCGGGCATCACCGGATCCCGGTCCTGCAGGGAGTCGATCTCGTGCTCCGGCCGGGGGAGGTTGTTGCCGTTACCGGACCCAACGGGGCGGGCAAATCCACACTCCTTCGTCACCTCAACGGATTGGTGCGGCCAACATCGGGCAGCGTCCTGGTTGGTGGGAAGAACATTGCCGGCGTGCCCGCCGGGGAGGTCGCCGCGTCGGTGGGACTGCTTTTCCAGAACCCGCGCGACCAGCTTTTCGAACGGACTGCCGCACGGGAAGTCCGGTTCGGACTCGACCGGAAGTTCGGTGCCGACGAGGCTGCGGAAAGAACCGCTGCAGCTTTGGCCTCCGTGGGTTTGCCCGGAGCCGCCAATGACCACCCCGGCGAGTTGCCGTCCTCCGGCCAGCGGCTGCTCGCGCTGGCAACGGTCCTCGCCCGCAGGCCCTCCGTCCTTGCCCTTGACGAGCCCACGGTTGCACTGGACGGCAATGGCCTGGCCGTCCTGGACACCGCTGTGCGGTCCGCAGCAGCAGCGGGTGCCGCTGTGGTCCTGGTCACCCATGACGTGCCCTACGCACGTTCCGTGGCGCACCGCCTGTTGAAGCTCGACGGCGGACAGCTGCTGGAGGGCTGATGTCATAGGCGCCGTAACGCGAAAGGGCTCCGTCCAACGTGCCGGACGAAGCCTCTGCAATGCCCGTAGGGCTGGTGGGGACTAGCTTTCGACGGACTGGCCTGCCGGGCGGGAGGCCACCCCTGGCGGGAGGAACCGCTTGCCGTTGACCCGCTCGGAGGCCCCCACGCGGTCAAGGTAGGGCGTGATGCCGCCCAGGAACATCGGCCAGCCGGCGCCGAGGATCATGCACAGGTCGATGTCTTCGGGTCCGGCCACCACGCCTTCTTCGAGCATCAGGCCAATTTCCTCGGCAAGGGCATCCTGGGTGCGCCGCAGGACCTCCTCCGGTGTGGAGGGGCTGGTTCCGAAAGACATCAGGGACAACGTGGCCTGCGGGATCTCCCGGGTGCCGTCCGGGCCGGGGACCCACAGGCTCTTCACGCCGTTGTCGATCAGTTTCTGCAGGTTCGCGGACACCGGAAACCGGTCACCGAAGGCTGCGTGCAGCGACTCCTGGACGTGCTGGGCCACGGGGAGCCCCACCATGGCGCCGAGGGTGAAGGGAGTCATCGGCAGACCCATCGGCCGCAGGGCGTTGTCCGCCACCTCAGCGGGAGTACCTTCGTCAAAAGCGGCAGTGACTTCGCCCATCAGCCGCAGCAGGATCCTGTTGACTACAAATGCGGCGGCATCCCTGACCAGCACCCCCGTCTTTTTCAGCTCTTTGGCAAGCTCAAATGCAGTGGCCAGGACGGCGTCGTCGGTCCTCGGGGCACGGACAATTTCCAGCAGCGGCATAACGGCCACCGGGTTGAAGAAGTGGAAGCCCACCAGCCGTTCCGGGTGCTGGAGGTCCTTCGCCATTGCGGTGACGGACAGGGAGGACGTGTTGGTGGCCAGAATGCATTCCGGGGTGACGATTCCCTCGAGTTCGGCGAACACCTGCTTCTTGACGTTGAGCTCTTCAAAGACGGCTTCGATGACAAAGTCCGCGTCGGCGAAAACCTCCTTGGAAACGGACCCCGTCACCAGGGCCTTGGTTCGGTTGGCGGCGTCCTGGCTGATCCGCTTTTTGCCCAGCAGCTTGTCCACCTCGGCGTGGACGTAACCCACGCCTTTATCCACCCGGGCCTGGTCGATGTCCGTCATCACCACGGGAACCTTCAGTTGCCGCGCGAGAAGCAGCGCCAGCTGGCTGGCCATGAGGCCGGCTCCGACCACTCCCACCTTTGTGACCGGTCGCGCCAGCTTGCGGTCGGGGGCGCCTGCCGGGCGCTTGGACCGTTTCTGGACCAAATCCAGGAAGGCGTACACGGTGGCGCGGAACTCGTCGGTCTGCATCAGCCCGGCGAGGGTTTCGCACTCCAGCGCAGCGGACTCGGCCTGGGTCATGGTGCGGTTGGCTTCAAGGATGTCCAGGACCTTGGCCGGAGCGGGTGCGGCGTTGGACGTTTTGGCTTCCACCAGGGCCCGGCCGGCAGAAACGGCGGCGGCCCAGCGTGCTGCAGTGTCCGGGTGGGCGGGGTCGACGGCGTTGGCACGTTCCGCCTTGGCTTCGCCGGTGATGACTTTCGCGGCCCAGGCAAGGGACTGCTCCAGGAAGTCCGCAGGCTCGAACATCGCGTCGGCAATACCCAGCTCGAAGGCCTGGGGCCCGGTCAAAGTCCGGTTGTTGCTCAGCGGATTTTCGATCATGACTCGCACTGCGTTTTCCGGTCCGATAAGGCGCGGAAGGATATACACGCCGCCCCAGCCAGGCACCAGGCCGATGAACGCTTCCGGGAGCGCCAGCGCGCCGGCCCCTGTGGAGACGGTCCGGTAAGTGGACTGCAGGGCAATCTCCAGGCCGCCGCCGAGGGCTGTGCCGTTGATGAAGGCAAAGCTTGGCACCCCCAGGTTGGCCAGCGTGCTGTAAACGTCGTGGCCAAGCTGGGCCATCCATAAACCATGCTCGCGTTTGTCCAGGGTCTTGACCGTGGAGAGGTCGGCACCGGCAACAAGGTAGTAGGGCTTGCCGGTGACACCCACGCCGATGATCTCACCGCGGCGGGCCCGCTCCCGGAGTTCCTCCAGTACGGTGCCGAGTTCCACCAGCGTGTTCGGGCCCAACGTGGTGGGCTTGGAATGGTCCAGGCCGTTGTCCAGCGTGATGAGGCCGAACGTGCCGGGGCTGGGTTTTCCCGCCTGGGCCGGAAGTTCAATGTCCTGGACGTAGGAGTGCGTCACGGTTTCATGAGGAAAGAGGCTGGCAAGCTGGGTGAAATCTGCGGCGCTCATGCTGCTCCTTCGGAAACGGTTTCGGTGGTTGCGGCGGATACCCCTTGCCGGGCTCCGGTGTAGTCGGTGTGGAGAGGGTTCTCCCAAATGACGGTGGCACCCATTCCCAGTCCCACGCACATGGTGGTGATGCCGTACCGCACGGAGGGGTCCTCCTCGAACTGCCGTGCGAGCTGGTTCATGAGCCGCACACCGGAGGAGGCGAGGGGGTGCCCCACGGCAATGGCGCCGCCGTAGCGGTTGACCCGGGGATCGTCGTCTGCAAGGCGGAAATGTTCGAGGAAGCTCAGCACCTGGACGGCAAAGGCTTCGTTGATCTCGAACAGCCCGATGTCCCCGATGGAGAGCCCCGCGTTCTTCAGGGCTTTTTCGGTGGCGGGAACGGGGCCGATGCCCATGACCTCGGGCTCAACTCCGGCATAGGCGTAGCTGACCAGGCGCATACGGATTGGCAGCCCCAGCTCAATGGCGGTTTCGGCGGATGCCAGGATGGCGGCGGTGGCGCCGTCGTTCAAACCTGCGGCGTTTCCGGCGGTGACGCGGCCGTGGGCACGGAAGGGCGTGCGGAGGGTGGCGAGGTCAGCGATGGTGGTGCCTGGCCGGGGCGGCTCGTCCACGGTGTTCAGCGTCCAGCCCTGGCCCGGCTTCATGGTTGCTACGGGCACCAGGTCCTGCTGGATGCGGCCCGCACGCCGGGCCTCGTCGAATTTCTTCTGGGAGGCCACCGCATAGGCATCAGTCCGCTCCTTGGTGATGGAAGGAAAACGGTCGTGCAGATTTTCGGCCGTATTGCCCATGTTCAGTGCGGCTGGATCAACGAGCCGCTCGGACATGAACCGCGGGTTGGGGTCCGCCCCCGAGCCCATGGGGTGGTTGCCCATGTGTTCCACACCGCCGGCGATGACCACGTCGTAGGCGCCAAAACCGATTCCGCCGGCGGTGGAGGTGACCGCCGTCATGGCACCGGCGCACATCCTGTCGATAGCGAAACCGGGCACAGTCCTGGGGAGCCCGGCCAGGAGGGCTGCCGTCCGTCCGAGGGTCAGGCCCTGGTCGCCGGCCTGCGTGGTGGCGGCGATGGCCACCTCGTCAATGCGTCCCGGCGGCAGCGACGGGTTGCGGCGCAGCAGCTCCCGGAGGCACTTGACTATCAGGTCATCCGCCCGGGTGCCGGCGTAGATGCCTTTTTCTCCCGCCCGGCCGAACGGTGTGCGGAGGCCGTCGACAAAAACGACGTTCCGGACAGTGCGGTTGGACGCGCTGCTTCCGTTGTTGCTCACGTTTAACTCCTCATCGAGACGTAGGCGTCAGTCCACTGCCGCAGGGCGGCAGGCAGCTGAACGGCAATACTTTCGATGTTACTCGCGAGTAACTTAGGCCGCAAGGGGTGAGGGTCAGCCCTGCTGTCCGGCAGCGGCCACGTCCGGACGGGGTTCCCTCGGCGGCAATGGCTGTGGGTTGAGGAAGGCTTCCGTGATGAGCGGCGCCACCAGCTGCACCTGCCAGTGACGCGCACCGAGGGTTCGGAGTTCCGCACCGACTGACGATTCGCTGATCTCCGCAGGGGGCCGCCACGCCACCCGCCGCAGGAAGTCCGGGGTCAGCAGGTTCTCCAGCGGTAGGTTCAGCTGATCGGCCTTCTCCTGCAGGAGCGGCCTGGCGGTGGCCAGCCGGGCCGCAGCTTCGGGATCCCTGTCTGCCCAGACGCGCGGCGGGGGCGGCGCGTTTGTGGCAAGGTGCAGCGGCGGAAGTTCTTCCAGGTCCCGGGCCGCGGCAATGCACCGCAGCCACCGGGGAGCCTCGCGCTGCGCGGCACGCCCATGAAAGCCTTTAGTGCCCAGCAGCTGGGGCACGGTGGAGGGCATGGCCTTGGCCGCGGCAACCAGAGCGGAGTCCGGAATGAGCCTGCCCGGGGCCACGTCCCGCTTTTGGGCCAGGGAATCGCGTTCCAGCCACAGTTCCCGCACAGCTGCCAGCTGCCGCCGGTCACGGATCTGGTGGAGGCCGGAGGTTTTCCGCCACGGGTCAACACGCGGCGGGGCGAGCCCGGCGTCCAGGATGGCCGCAAACTCCTGTTCCGCGTACTCCAGCTTGCCGTCAGCTTCCAGGAGTTCAATCAGCTCTTCGCGCAGCTCCGTGAGGACCTCAACGTCGAGGGCTGCGTAGCGCAGCCATGGCTCAGGAAGGGGCCGGGTGGACCAGTCTGCGGCCGAGTGTTCCTTCGCAAGCCCGAACCCCAGCAGCTGCTCGATAACGGCAGCCAGGCCAACCCGCGGCAGGCCTGCCAGGCGGGCTGCCAGTTCAGTATCAAAGAGCCTGTCCGGCCACATGCCGAGTTCCGACAGACACGGCAGGTCCTGGCTGGCCGCGTGCAGGATCCATTCGACGCCGCGCAGGGCGTCGTTGATGATGTCCAGGTTGTCGAAAGGCTCCGGATCGATCAGCCACGTCCCGGCCCCCTCGCGGCGGATCTGGACGAGGAAGGCACGCTGTCCATAGCGGAAGCCGGAGGCCCGTTCTGCGTCAACTCCTGCAGGGCCGGTGCCTGCGGCGATGGCAGCCGCGCACCGCTCCAGCCCGGCTTGCGTTTCGATGACCAGCGGAACGCCGTCGCGGGGCGAATCGAGTTCGATGATTTGGGGGATGGGGCTGTCAAAGCCTTCCACCGTGATGTGGGGGGCGGTATCAGCAGCCGGAACACCGGCCGTGGTGTTTTCCGGAATGTTAGGGGTCATGATGCCTTTAGTTTACCGGCTGGCCGTTGGCCGTCTGGCCGCCGCTCCGCGCTGAAAGGCACAACAGCCGGGCTCCAAGCCGCACTGCAAGCCACCAGCTAGCTCCTGCGCCGGTTCGGGAGCTGGGTGACCCCGTCAGGAAGGGGTGGCAGGCCGGCAAAGGTGCACACCATGTCAGACCAGGCTTCGAGGTGTGCGGTTACGTCCGACGTGGCCGGAGTCCAGGACGCGCGAAGCTCGATGTCGATTGACCCGGGCCGTTCCGCAAGCGTTCCGAAGCTTTCCGAAAGAACCCTGGTGGCAGTGCCGCCGGCTGCGCGGTAGGGGGCTTTGTGGTTTTCGAGCGCCTCAACAAGCCAGGTCCAGGCCACTGTCCCCAGCATCTCGTCGTTTCCCATCTCCGGCTCCAACTGTGCGCGGATGTAGGTGACGATGCGGAACTCCCCGTCCCACACCGCGGAGCCCTCGGGGTCGTGGAGCAGGATGAAGCGGCCCGTTGCCAGCTCAGTTTCGTCGTCGTCCGCTGTTCCTGACGCGGCGGCCAGCGCCATCGCCGCAGGGCCGTGCAGGGGAGTGGCGGCCGTCCCGGGCCCCGGTGAGAGGACCTCCGCCCCCAGCGCCACAGCGAAGGGCGCGAGCCGAGCCGGCGCGGGAATCTCCGCCAGGTGGAGTTCCTCCCGGCACCGGGCTTTCCTGAGGGTTCCCAAGGCGTGAAGAAATTCCGGGGGAACCTTGTCAAGTGCGTTCACCTTCGCAGGTTACGCAACCGGGCTGGTGACGGCGGGAAGGCTCGCCGTCACCGGGCGCCGCCTAGCCGGACTGTCTGTTTCCCTGGCCTTGAAGTTCATGGCGGATTGCTGCAACGAAGGCATCGATGTCCTCCTCGGTGGTGTCAAACGAACACATCCACCGGACTTCCCCGGCAGCCTCGTTCCAGTCGTAGAAGCGGAAGGAGTTCCGCAGCCTGTCTGCCACTCCGGCGGGCAGGACGGCAAAGACGCCGTTGGATTCGGTTTTCTGTGTGGGCTGAACGCCCTCAATGCTGTCCACGGCGGTGCGGAGCCTGGTGGCCATGGCATTGGCGTGGGTGGCCGACCGCAACCAGAGGTCGCCTTCCAGGAGGGCGATGAACTGGGCGGACATAAAACGCATCTTCGACGCCAGCTGCATGTTCATTTTCCGGAGGTACACCAGCCCGTGCGCAGCCTCCGGGTTCAGCGCCACCACCACTTCGCCAAACAGCAGCCCGTTCTTGGTGCCGCCGAAGGACAGGATGTCCACCCCGGCGTCGCGGGTGAAGGCCCGCAGCGGGACCTGGAGGTGGGCTGCCGCGTTGGCCAGCCGGGCGCCGTCCATGTGGAGCTTCATGCCTTTGGCGTGTGCGTGGTCAGCAATGGCCCGCACTTCTTCCGGGGTGTAGCACGTTCCCAGTTCCGTGGTCTGCGTGATGGAGACGGCGAGCGGCTGGGCGCGGTGCTCGTCGCCCCAGCCCCAGGCTTCCCGGTCGATCAGTTCGGGCGTGAGCTTGCCGTCCGGCGTGGGGACGTGCAGGAGCTTGATGCCGGCAATGCGTTCGGGCGCACCATTCTCATCCATGTTGATGTGCGCGGTGGAGGCACACACCACCGCGCCCCAGCGGGGCAGCAGCGACTGCAGCGACAGGACATTGGCGCCGGTGCCGTTAAAGACAGGGAAGCACTCAATGCCAGCCCCGAAGTGTTCCTCCATCAGTTCCTGCAGCCGGGCGGTGTAGTCATCTTCCCCATAGGAGACCTGGTGGCCGTCGTTGGCTGCCGCCAGGGCCGCGAGGACCTCCGGGTGAACCCCCGAGTAGTTGTCCGAGGCGAATCCGCGGATGGTGGGATCGTGCAGCCGGGTTCCGGCGGCAGTTTCTGCTGTTGTAGTCATGGCTTTGCTCACGCTTTCAGTCTAAGTACAGTCAGGACGCCAGCAGCAGCCGGCTGCCGTTCAGGCCGGTGGCCCCGGTATCAAACAGGCCGACGACGGCGCGCGCCAGGTCTTCGACATCTGTTGCGCCCGGGAACTTGCGTTCCGGGTGGTTCCTTCGCAGGGCATCGTCCACGAGGGCCTTGACCACCAGCACGACGGCGGCACTCTCCGCGCCGCTGCTCACCACGCTGGCACTCTCCGCGCCGCTGCTCTTTCGGCCGTCGGGCTGGGCAGCTTTGCGAAAGCCGTCCGCGATTGCCATGGTCCAGGTTTCTGCAGCGGCCTTGGCGGCAACATAACTGGCCGTGGCCGCCGTCGGCTTGTCCACGGCTGTGGAGGACACCATGGCAAACCGGCCGCAGCGCGACCCGGCAATGTCGTCGAAGAAGATGCGCGACACGTTCCGGAGGGTGGTGATCGCGCCGCGTTCCAGGAAGTCCCAGTCCCCGTCCGTCTGGTCCGGGATGCCCTTGGCCCCCCGCCAGCCGCCCACCAGGTGGATGACGGCGTCAACAGCACCGGCCGCCGCTGACACCTCTGCCCGCAGCTGCCGAACGTCGTCCAGCTGGGCGAGGTCGCACACAAGTCCTGTCACGCCGTCGCCCGCTTCTTCGGCTGCGGCCTTGATTCTCGCCTGGTCCGAGCCGACCGTGAACACCCGGTGCCCTGCCTTGTGGAGGGCACGGGCGACAGCGATGCCCGAGGCCCCGCTGCCACCGGTGACCAGCACGTTCAGCCCCGGCGCCTGCGTGTCCGGCGCTGATTCCCCTGCCAATGGTTCTTGGGTCACAGAGCAGATGCTCCGGTGATCCCGGCAGTTGATTCGATGACAGGGCGCATCTTCTTCTCCAGTGCTTCGTAGAACATGGACAGCGGAAATTCATCATCCAGCACCTGGTCCGTCAGCCCGCGCGGCGGACCGGCCAGGGCCAACGCCTCGGGGCCCTTAGCCCAGACCGAAGCCGGGTTGGGCGTAACGGTAGCCGAGATCAGCTGGTAAGCGGCCAGCCAGTGCGCCTTCTTGGGGCGGTCGATGGACCGCCAGTACAGCTCGTCGATGGAGGCACCCAGGGCGATGACAGCGTCCGCCACCTCGTCCCAGTCGATGGTGAGCCGGGTGTCGGTCCAGTGCAGGACGTGCTGCTGGTGCAGCCATGCGAACAGGAGCTGCCCGCCCAGCCCATCGTAGTTGCGGACCCGGCTGCCGGTGATGGCGAAGCGGAAGATCCGGTCGAAGATGATGGCGTACTGCACCAGCTTCGCGTGGCGGCGCGCCTCCGGATCAGCGTCCTCATCCTTTTCGATGCGGACGGACTCACGGAAGGCCGTCAGGTCGCAGCGCAACTCCTCAAGGGAGTACAGGAAGAAGGGCATCCGTTGCTTGATCATAAACGGATCGAACGGCAGGTCGCCGCGCATGTGGGTCCGGTCGTGGATGAGGTCCCACATCACGAAGGTGGCCTCGGTCAGGTCCTGGTCGGCGAGCAGTTCCGCCGCGCCCGCGGGGAGTTCCAGGCGGGTGGTTTCGGCCGCTGCCTTCAGCACACGGCGGAACCGGGCGGCCTCGCGGTCGGCGAAGATGGCTCCCCACGTGAAGGTGGGAGTCTGGCGAACAGCCACCGTCTCGGGGAACAGCACTGCGGAGTTGGTGTCGTAGCCGGCGGTGAAGTCCAGGAAGCGGATGGGTACGAAGAGTTTGTTCGAGTATTCCCCGGCCTCCAGCCCGGCGATGAACTCGGGCCAGATCACCTCGATCAGGACCGCCTCGACCAGCCGGCTGCTGCTGCCGTTCTGCGTGTACATAGGGAAAACCACCAGGTGCTGGAGCCCGTTTTGGCGCTGTTCCTGCGGCTGGAAGGCCAGCAGCGACGACAGGAAGTCGGGGACGCCGAAGCCGTTCGCTTCCCAGGCGGCGAAGTCTTCGCAGACGGCGTCCAGGTAGCTGGCGTCGTGTGGAAAGGCAGGGGCAAGCGCGCGGACAGCGTCCACGATCTCGCCCACGTGCCGGGAAGCTTCTTCACGGGCGCCGGCATCCGGAATTGACCCGTCCTTCACCTGCAGGGATTGCAGGGCGGAAGCCGCGGTTTTGAGCTGGAGCCAGTGCTGGTTGTGCGCGGTTACTCCGGTAGAAGCGGCGATCAGTGTTTCGGTCATCGTCGGCTGCCTTTCTGGTTGCTTGCCATCTTTTGCGAGCGTAGCAAGCAACCAGCAGGACTAATCTCAAAAGAGCCGATGCCAAAGAAGTTCTAATGCTCGAGGTGCTTTGCAGCGCCTCGAGCTCCAGCGCTTCCAGTTACTCAGGCACCGGCCCGGGCTCGCTGACCTGCGGTTCTTCCCGCGGTACCAGTTTCAGGGAGACGGAATTGATGCAGTAGCGCTGGTCAGTGGGCGTTGCGTAGCCTTCGCCCTCAAACACGTGTCCCAGATGCGAATCACAGGTGGCGCACCGGACCTCTATCCGTTCCATCCCCAGTGTCCGGTCGTGGATGTACCGCACCGTGTCCTCAGCGAGCGGAGCCCAGAAGGAGGGCCAGCCGCAATGCGAATCAAACTTTTCAGTGCTGGTGAACAGTTCCGCTCCGCACGCCCGGCACTGGTAGACACCGGCTGTGTGCGTGTCCCAGTATTCGCCGGTAAAGGGCCGTTCCGTCCCCGACTGGCGGAGCACGTGGTATTCCTCCGGCGTGAGTTCCTGCCGCCACTCGGCGTCGCTCTTATGGACAGTGGGTTCGGCCGCGGGACCCTCAGGCGCCGGATCGGCAGCCTTGTTCCCGAAGATGCTGTTACCCAGGATGTTGTTTCCGAAGATGCTCATAGCCCTGTCAACGTTCAGGAGTCGCCGATAAATCCCGAACCTGCGTACAGGTGAAGGACGGGGAGACCCAGTTGGTCCTGGGCCTTGTTGGCCCAGTCGGTGTGGAAGGTGTCTGCCACGGCGTGCGGCCTGGTGATCACCACGGCCTGGGAAGCGCCGGTCTCCTTGACCTTCGAAACGAGGCCCTGCACCGCCCCGCCGTCCACTACTTCCCCGCTGACGCCGGCGCCCAGCCCGCCCAGCGCCGCCAGCGATACCGCAAGGGTTTCCGCTGCCTGCGCCCGCTCCACGGCAGGGTCCGGAGCGTGCGCCGTGAGTTCCCGGAACGCCTTGGCAATTTCAAGCAGGGACAGGTTTTCAAGGAAGTCCACCAGCAGATGACGCTCTGTGTTCCCCGGGACCAGCACAACGAGCCGGGTGTCTGCTCCATCCACCAGGCGCTCGATGTTCAGGCGGTCATCCGCCCCCAGGGGTTCTTCGGTCAGGATGACGATGGGATCACTCATGGCCCTAGCCTAGTCCGGCACCAGGTGCGCTGCACTCCTTCACGGGCAAGGCATTCCTGCACCAGGCCGCGGGAAATACGGCCCTGCGGTGCGGGGACGGTAAGAATAGTTCCATGGCACTTTTCCACCGCCCCCGCCCTGCTACGGTCCCGCATTCCCAGGATCCGGGAGCCGGTTTGTCCCACCGCGCGAAATGGGCCATTGGCACGGCCATCGGCGGTGGCGCCCTCGCCGGGCTGCTGGCCACAGGTTCCTCTGCGCTGGCTGTCTATTTTGCCCGCCGCGTCATCACCCCGGCCAGGCAGCGCGCCGAAAACCAGGAAGTCCTCGCGGTGATCCGGGACGGCCACAGGCAGCAAGTGATCCTTGCAGCCAACGACGACACCACGGTGGACGGCGTGTACGGATTCTTTTTCGACGGCGGAAAGGGGCATGCGCGCATCGGCCGCATCGTCTCGTACTCTCCCGCCGAACGGACAGTGGCGCGGGAGGTCGAAGCGGTCTACTCGGGTGACCTCAGCAAGGCGCGCTGGGGCTGGTGGAGCGGTGCGGTCCATCCGGACCCGGCCGCCGTCGGCCTTCCTGCGGAGGATGTGCTCGTTGAGGTGGACCGCGGACAGGCGCCCGCCTGGCTGGTCCGCGCCGGCGGGACAGCACGGACCTGGGCGGTTATGGTCCACGGACGGGGAGCCAGCAGGCAGGAGGCGCTGCGCGCCGTCGGGCCCGCCCTTGAGCTCGGCCTGACCAGCCTCCTGGTGTCCTACCGCAACGACGGCCTGGCGCCGTCCGCGGATGACGGACGCTACGGACTGGGCTCCACCGAGTGGCGTGACGTCGAAGCCGCCATTGAGTACGCGCTGGCCAACGGAGCTGAGGAGATCGTTTTGTTCGGCTGGTCAATGGGCGGCGCCATTTGCCTGCAGGCCGCCGACCTGTCGCGCTACCGGCACCTGATCAGGGCCATGGTGCTGGATGCGCCGGTCATCGACTGGGTGACCGTCCTGGCGCACCATGCGCGACTCAACCGGATCCCCTCGCTGGTGGGGCGTTACGGGCAGCTCATGCTGGGGCATCCGCTCGGGCGTCGGCTCACCGGGCTGTCCGCACCGGTGGACCTCAAGGTCATGGACTGGGTGTCCCGTGCAGTGGAACTGCGGACTCCCACCCTGATCATCCACAGCGTCGACGACGAGTACGTGCCCTATAAGCCCTCGGCGCTCCTGGCGGAAAGAAACCCGGAAATAGTCACCTTCGAGGCCTTCAGCCATGCCCGGCACACCAAGGAGTGGAACGTGGATCCCGAACGCTGGGAAAACGTGGTGAAGGCGTGGCTGCGCCAGCAGCTGGCGCCCCGGCTGAACCCGGGCGGGGTCCGGCAAGGATCCGACGGTGCCGTGGCGGACCGGGTTCAATAAGACCTGTTTGTCCGGGTGGCGCCAGTGGCTGAACCAACCGGGACGTGGTCTCAGCCGATGGGGTGACCCTGGCTGCAGGTGCTCTCGCCCGGCAGAATCTCGTGCCCTTGAAGACACGTCACTGATGGTGGTGGCGGGTTTTCGTGGGCAATAAAGAAGAGGCTGCTCTTTCCGTGGCTGATGGCGGTATCTTCGCGCCGGAGCCAGGAAGTGTGGTGGTTTTTCCCGGTGTCCTGGCCCGGATCATGCGGGGAGTGTTTGAATGGATTTTTGACCACGGTGACCGCGACCTTCCAGTGCCGTCGCTGCTTCTGCAGTGAACCGCCGGTACAACGATTATAGGCCCGCAGCAGGAGGATCAGCCGTGCCTGTCCGGGGCCTACGGGGCGGACAGCGAGCTGATGGGAGCGGTGACGGCGCCGGTGAGGCGGACGAGGTCTCCAGGGGCGAGCTCGATGTCCAGGCCGCGCCTGCCTCCGGAAACCAATAGTGTCTCGAGTGCCAGCGCGCTGCGGTCCAGCACTGTGGGGGAGGGTAGCCGCTGGCCCAGCGGGGAGATTCCGCCCAGCACATATCCGGTACGCCGCTGGGCGGCAGCGGGGTCTGCCATTGCCGCTTTCTTTGCTCCCAGGGCTGCCGCGAAGGCCTTGAGGTCCAGGGTGCCGCTGACGGGTACGATGCCCACCGCCAGCTTGCCTTCCACCTCAACCATCAGCGTCTTGAAGACCTTCGAGGGATCCATGCCGAGGACCTCGGCGGCCTCGGCGCCGTAACTGGCTGCGGAGGGATCGTGGGCGTAGGGGTGCAGCACAAAGGGAACTCCGGCTGCCGCCAGTACGGCGGTGGCCGGAGTTCCCTGTGCTGCGCTTTTGCGTCCCGTCAATGTTTTGGCAGCTAGGAGCGGATGGCGGGCGAAGCCGCAACCTTGCGTTTGATCCTGCCCAGCATCGCCGTCATTCCCCGCATGCGCAGGGGCGTGATGGCGCGGGTCAGGCCCAGCAGCTCCGGCATATCGTCGGGCACGGAGAGGATCTCTTCAGCGGACAGTCCGTCCAGGCCTTCATGCAGGACGCCGGCGAAACCGCGCGTGGTGGGAGCCTCCGGAGGGGCCTTGAAGAAGAGCCGCACGGCAGGTGCCGGCCCGCCGTCGTTCTTCTCCGTCTCAATGGTGAGGAACAACGGCGACTGGCACTCTACAACCTGCTCGAGCAGCTCGGGATGGTTGGTCAGCCGCTCAGGAAGCTCCGGCAATCCCTCGGAGAATTCCAGCAGCAGCTGCAGCCTCTCGGGTTCGGTCAGGGACTGGAAGTCGTCCACGATCGCTGCAAGGGCGGAAGGCAAGGCTTGAGTAGTCATCAGTCCAAGTTTACGCGGGACACCCGCGTTAGACTCCCACTGCCAGCGGAACGGAACCGCGCTCGGCGCCCTTCACGATGGGAACGCGCACGGCATTGCCCCACTCGGTCCACGAACCGTCATAGTTGCGGACGGACTCGAAGCCGAGGAGGTACTTGAGGGCGAACCAGGTGTGGCTGGAACGCTCTCCGATCCGGCAGTAGGCCACGACGTCGTCACCTTCGGTGAGGCCCGCTTCGCCCAGGTAGATGGCATCGAGTTCCTCCCGGCTGCGGTACGTGCCGTCGGCAGCGGCAGCGCGTGCCCAGGGGACGGACGCTGCCGTGGGGATGTGGCCTCCGCGTAGGGCACCTTCTTCCGGGTATGCGGGCATGTGGGTGCGCTGGCCGGTGTATTCCTCGGGGGAGCGGACATCGATGAGCGGGCCGGTGCCCAGGTGCGCCAGGACGTCTTCCTTGAAGGCGCGGATGGGGGTGTCGTCACGCTCCACCACGGGATAGTTACCCCGGGCCGGTGACGGCTTGTCCTTTGTCAGTTCGCGGCCTTCGGCAATCCACTTGTCCCGGCCGCCGTCGAGGAGCCGCACGTCCTGGTGGCCGAAAAGGGTGAAGACCCACAGAGCGTAGGCAGCCCACCAGTTGGACTTGTCACCATAGATGACAATGGTGCTGTCCCGCGAGATACCCTTCGACGACGCCAGTTCGGAGAATGCGGTGCCGTCGACGTAGTCGCGGGTGACTTCGTCGTTCAGATCGGTGTGCCAGTCGATTTTTACGGCGCCGGGAATGTGCCCGGTTTCGTACAGGAGCACGTCCTCATCGGACTCCACCACAACCAGCTGGCCCTTTGCTACGGCTCCGTTATTGATGGCGGCAGCAAGCCATTCGGTGGAAACCAGGCGCTCGGGGTGGGCGTAGGCGGCAAACTTCTCGTTTTGTTCAACTGGGTAGGACATATTTTTGCCTTTCATCGAGAACACGGCCGACCCTTGGGACCGGCATGGGACCTTCTCCCACCCTAGCCACCGCCTCCGGCGGTGTCCGTTTTCCGTTAACAGGAGGAAATGTTGCCTTGGTCACGCTGCGGGGCCCGGGGGTCCGGTTCACCAGGGCCGGGTGGCGGGTTGCCGGTATCCTTTCTGGGAACCAACCACCAGCAGAACGGACCACCTTGGTACAGATCGAACAGCTTGCCGCCCGAACTCCGTCCGTATCGGTGGATGAGCTCCTTAAGGGATTTTTTCCCTCGCCACGCTTCGGCGAGGTCTCCTTTGCGAGTTACCGTCCCGATCCCAAGCAGCCCAGCCAGGCCCACGCCGTCCGTGCCCTCGAGGGTTTCGCCGGGGGCGTCGGGGCAGGTGACGGGGGCGGGCTGTTCAAGAAACTGTTCGCCAAAAAGGACACGTCCCGCGCGGGGATCTACCTGGACGGCGGGTTCGGCGTCGGCAAGACCCACCTGCTGGCCTCGCTCTGGCACGCAGCACCCGGGCCCAAGGCCTTCGGCACCTTCGTGGAGTACACCAACCTGGTGGGCGCGCTGTCCTTCCGCAAAACGGTGGACGCGCTGAGTGGTTACAAGCTCGTCTGCATTGACGAATTCGAGCTCGATGATCCGGGCGATACCGTGCTGATGTCGCGGCTGATGCGCGAACTTGCCGACGCCGGCGTGAAGCTGGCAGCCACCTCCAATACCCTGCCGGGCTCCCTGGGTGACGGCAGGTTCGCGGCGGTGGATTTCCAGCGCGAGATCCAGGTCCTCGCAGACCAGTTCGATGTGATCCGGATCGACGGCGAGGACTTCCGCCACCGCGGACTGCCGGCCGCACCATCGCCCCTGAAGAACAGCGAACTGTCCGCCCACATGAAGGCGGAGTTCGACGGCAAGACGGTGGCGCAGGACGAGTTCAGCACCCTGATTGCACACCTGGCCGGCGTCCACCCGAGCCGCTACCGCCAATTGATCGACGGCATTGACGGGGTGGTGTGGCGCAACGTCAATACCATCACCGAACAGGCGGTGGCCCTTCGGTTCGTGGTGCTGGCGGACCGGCTCTACGACAAAGACGTGCCCATCCTGGCCAGCGGCGTTCCCTTCGACAAGTTGTTCACGGAGGAAATGATGACGGGCGGGTACATGAAAAAGTACTTCCGCGCTGTCTCCCGCCTTACAGCCCTGGCCCGCGAGGGCCAAAACCACGAGCCGTCCTAGCCGGACTCAGCGTGGCGCGATATCAGTAAACGGACGGGCCCTGCCGGGACCCGGCGTCGTACGTTCCACCGCAGCCGGGGGGAGCGGGCGTTAAACGCCAAAGGTGCGGGCGCCGCCTCCCGGCGGGACCCGCACCCCGTTGACGTACTAGGGCAAAGCCCTGGCCAAATCCTTTACGGAGCCTTGTCAACCGGCGGAACCGGGTTGACCGGCGGAACCTGCCCGGGGGCAGGTGCCTGGCCCGAAGTTCCGTTCTTGTCAATGAGCTTGGAAGCGCCATGCTGGATCTTGCTGACGTGACCTGAGTACTTGCCTCCGGTCTTGGTGTCGACAAAATCACCGGCCTTGCTGATGCCGTTCTTGATGGCCTGCTCGTTGCCGTGGATAAGACCCTGAGCCTTGCCCTTTAGGTCGCCAATCAGTCCCACGAGCACCTCCCTTCAATCGCGGAGCCAGGTCGCTCCTCCGCCTAAGATCCTAGCCCTGCCCGGGAGGCATGCCAAGGTAAAAGGGGACTTTGAGCGTTCACCGCCAGCGGATGCAACTGCATCGGCAGGAAAGGGGCATGAAAAAAGCAGCTCCGGGGAGCTGCTGTGTGGGCGATACTGGGATCGAACCAGTGACCTCTTCCGTGTCAGGGAAGCGCGCTACCGCTGCGCCAATCGCCCGGAACCGGAAGCCCGGCTGATGGGATTGTGGGAAATAAGAGAGCGGACGACGAGATTCGAACTCGCGACATCCACCTTGGCAAGGTGGTGCTCTACCAGCTGAGCTACGTCCGCATATGAAGTACGCTCCAGCTACAGCCGGCCGTACTGCATGAAGCAAGTTTCCTTGCTTGGTGGGCGATACTGGGATCGAACCAGTGACCTCTTCCGTGTCAGGGAAGCGCGCTACCGCTGCGCCAATCGCCCATGTTTGTCCGGAATGACCCGGAAACCATGGTTTTCACCGAGGTGGGTACGGGATTCGAACCCGTGTATACGGCTTTGCAGGCCGCTGCCTCGCCTCTCGGCCAACCCACCGTGTAAGCGTCGATTCACAAAGAATCTTTGCCGTGACAGTGTCCTGCGAGCGGACGACGAGATTCGAACTCGCGACATCCACCTTGGCAAGGTGGTGCTCTACCAGCTGAGCTACGTCCGCATTTTGGAGGGCCGATTCGCTGCCGTTCCCGGCATTTCCTCGCTTTCCAACGAGTAAAAACAATATAGGAGGTTCCGGGATTCTCCAAATCGGCGGGTCTTTGTGAAGGAACAATGCCGCCGCTTCCCTGCAACGGCGTGGATTCTGCCGACTTACATGGGTGTAATTCACTAGGGCGCCCGGGCGTTCCGTCGGTTTATGGGCTGCTTGTGCAGGGGAGGGGGACGCCATTGTTTCCTGCTCAGCGCCGGCGCGTATCACCGGTCCTGCTGCACGGGCTAATGCCCCTTCTGCCGTCGGCGGGCGCCGATTTCCGAAATGGCTGCAAGGTCCGCTACCATTCAAATGCATCAGGGCGATTGGCGCAGTGGTAGCGCGCTTCGTTCACACCGAAGAGGTCACTGGTTCGAACCCAGTATCGCCCACCGCATATTGGTCCGTTTCCGCTTATCCGCAGCGGGAACGGACCTTTTTTGTGCGCCCGGACATTCTGTCAGCCCCCTGTGAAAGAGTCTTTGTTATGACTGCTCCACTTCTTGCCCACGCCACGGAATACGGGCGGATGTACGCCCGGTCCACCTCTGAGCATTTTTCCGTGCCGTCCATTACCACTGTGATCGGCCAGCAGCCGCACGGTCTTGACGGCTGGTTTGGGTATATGGGCGCGAGTAGCCTGGCGAAGGATCCGCTGCTGGCCGACTGCCTGGGCAGCCCTGCCAAAATCAAGCAGGCGGTCAACCGCGCGGCCAAGGCTGCGGAGACGTACCGGGACGAGGCCGCCAGGCGCGGGGACCGCGTCCACTTCTACTGTGAGCAGGTGGCCCTGCGTGCCCTCGGCCGGCCGCACGCCATGAGGGAAGCGCGCGAGGCCCTGGCGTCCAACGGGGAGGAAGCTTTTGCGGTCCGCTTCGATGAGTGGTGGGAGCTCTTCAGGGTGGAGCCCATTGCCCCGGAAATCACGGTCTGGAACAACGCGGTGGGCTACGCCGGCACCCTTGACCTGGTGGCGAGGATCAACGGACGGGTTTGCCTGATCGACTACAAAACCAAGGGCACCACCCGAGACGGCCTGGTTAAGCCGCTGGACGACAAAGTGGTGATGCAGCTGGTGGCCGGCATGAAGGCCGAAGAGAGCCTGGTGGACCCGGTGGCAGGGACGTGGGAGCCCTGGAAGTACGGCGATAACCCGGTCTTGCTGGCTGTAGCCATCGGCGAAACAGAGGTCCGCCCGGTACGCGCCAACCCGGACGTCCTCAAACACCACTGGTGGAAGTTCTGTGCCTTGCGGCGCGTCTGGGAGCTTTCCGCGGACACCCTGTCCGCAGGTGCGGCACTGCTGCCCATTGCCCCGCCGCCGCTGCCGCAGGCGCAGCCCGCCTGAGGGCGCAGGACCGGAACTGCCTGTTGTTCGTCTGCGCCTAAACTGGATTGGTCCCCTTTGCCGCCTACCTTAAGGAAAAACAGCCCATGGCTATTCTGAATATCCGCATCATCGGTGATCCTGTGCTCCGCACAGTGGCCGATCCTGTTACGGAATTCGGGCCTGAGCTGGCCAAACTGGTGGCGGACATGACCGAGACCATGGAAGACGTGGACGGTGCCGGCCTCGCCGCACCGCAGGTCGGGGTAAGCAAGAGGGTGTTCACTTACCGGATTGACGGCGTGGAAGGGCACATCATCAATCCGGTGCTGGAAAACAGCGAGGATTTCCAGCCGGACCAGGTGGAGGGCTGCCTTTCCATCCCCGGGTTGGGCTTCCCGGTTCGGCGTTTCCGCTCTACCCGCGTCACCGGCGTGGACATGCAGGGGAACCCCGTGTCATTGGAGGGCGAGGGGATGCTGGCGCGCTGCTTCCAACATGAGAACGACCACCTGGACGGGATCCTTTATACGGACCGGCTGGAGGGGGAGGACCGCAAGGCTGCCCTGCGTTCCATCCGCAACGCCAACTATGACTCCGTCACGGAACGGACGACGGCGAAGCGTGCCAAGACGGTCGGCTCAAGTTTTGGCGGTTCAAGCTTCGGCGGCACGGCGTCCGGGTCAAGCTTCGGTGCCAGCGCGGCTGGTGCCAACGGGTGAGGGTACTTTTCGCCGGGACACCCGCCGTCGCTGTCCCGTCTTTGAATGTGCTGGTCGAAGCAGGTTTCGACGTAGTTTCCGTGCTTACAAGGCCGGATGCTCCAATTGGCCGGAAGCGCGTCCTGACTCCGTCGCCTGTTGCTGCCCGGGCAGCGGAGCTGGGGATCCACGTCATCCACGCTGCCCGGATTGATGCGGAAGCCATCGGCAGGATCTCTGCGGTGAGCCCGGATGTGGCCGCGATTGTTGCCTACGGCGGACTGGTTCCCCCGGCCGCCCTGCCGATTCCCCGGCACGGTTGGATCAACCTGCACTTCTCCCTCCTTCCGTCCTGGCGCGGCGCGGCGCCGGTGCAGCGGGCTGTTATGGCCGGCGACGACGTCACCGGTGCCGTGACCTTCCAGCTCGAGGAAGGCCTGGACACCGGGCCGGTATTCGGAACCCTCACCGAAACGGTGGGCCCGGAAGATACCGCCGGCCAACTGCTGGAACGGTTGTCCCACAGCGGGGCGGTGCTCCTGGCCCAGACGCTTTCGGCGCTCGACGCCGGTAAGGCCGTTGCCCTTCCGCAAACGGGTGACATTTCCCTTGCCCCCAAGCTGACCCTCGAGGACGGGCGCCTCGATTGGAAACATCCGGCCCTGGCCATTGGCAGGCAGGCGCGCGGGGTTACTCCTGAGCCGGGAGCGTGGACGGTGTTGGATGGACAACGAATCAAGCTCGAGCCCGTCCGCCTGCGGCCTGACATCTCAGGTTTGGCTCCCGGGTCCCTGTCACTTCAAGGCAAAAGCGTCCTGGTGGGAACAGGCTCACACGGCGTCGAGCTGACCCGGATCCAGCCTGCGGGCAAAAAGATGATGGCCGCTGCCGATTGGGCACGCGGTATGGCTTCCCTTGAAAGCGTGGTGTTCGAATGAGCGGTTCCGGCGGCAACCAAAGCGGTCGCGGCAATGCCGGGGGCGGAGGCTCAGGCGGCGGGCAGCGCGGGAAGGGAGACGGCGGCCGCGGCAACGGCGGACCGCGGGATTCCAGCAATCGCAACGCCAAGGGCAGGGAACGGAACCGCAGCGCCCAGCGCAGTTTCACCGGCAATGCTCCCTCACAGCGCACGCGCAGGGCGGATCCGGCCCGGCTGGTGGCGTTCGAAGTCCTCCGTGCCGTGGCCGCCGAGGACGCGTACGCGAACCTGGTGCTGCCGGCACGGATCCGGCACCACGGGCTGGACAAGCGGGACGCCGGCTTCGCCACAGAACTCAGCTATGGGGCTCTCCGCGGCCAGGGCACCTACGACGCCATCCTGGCCCGCTGCGTGGACCGTCCGTTGGACCAACTGGACCCGGCCATCCTCGATGCCCTTCGGATCGGGGCCCATCAGCTGCTGGCCATGCGCGTCCCGGCGCACGCCGCACTGGACCAGACCGTTGGCCTGGCCCGGGCAGTCATCGGTGCAGGACCGTCGGCCCTCATCAACGCCGTCCTCCGGAAGGTCACTGCCCACAGCCTCGAGGAGTGGCTCGAGCAGTTGGTTGCGGGAGAAACCGACGAGACCAAGGTGGCTTCCCTCCGCTACGCCCATCCCGAGTGGATCGTCCGCGCCATGCGCCAGTCCCTCGTGGCACACGGGCGCTCTGCCTCGGAAATCACTGACCTTCTGGAAGCTGACAACGCCGCACCCGTAGTCAATCTGGTGGCCCTGCCCGGGATCGGAAACCTCGACGAGGCTTTGGAAAGCGGTGCCACCCCCGGTGAGCTGGTGGAGGGCTCTGCCCTCTCCAGCGGCGGAGACCTGGGCCGGCTTGCCTCGGTCCGGGAAGGCAGCACCAGGGTCCAGGACGTTGGTTCACAGCTGGTGGCACGCGCCATGGCTGCAGTTGACCTCGGCGGACAGCGGCAGGATGGAGCCGACGGGCGTCCCAACGCAGACGGGTCCGGGAGCCCTGCCGAGGCCTGGCTGGACCTGTGCGCGGGGCCAGGCGGAAAGGCTGCCCTGCTGGGTGCGCTGGCAAGCCAACGCGGCGCCACCCTGCTGGCCAACGAACCTGCTCCGCACCGGGCAAAGCTTGTAAGCCAGGCACTTTCGGCGGTGCCGCGGGATACCTGGCAGGTCCGCACCGGGGACGGCCGGGAGGTAGGGACGGAAAAGCCCGGGGTCTTTGACCGGGTGCTTGTCGACGTACCCTGCAGCGGGCTGGGCGCGCTGCGGCGCCGGCCGGAGTCGCGCTGGCGCCGTACTCCCAAGGACCTTGCAGACCTGGGGCAGCTTCAGCGTGACCTCCTCAAGTCGGCACTGGCAGCAGTCCGGCCCGGGGGAGTGGTGGCCTACGTGACCTGCTCCCCCCACCCGGCCGAAACCACGGCTGTGGTTACCGACGCCCTGCGCAAACGCGATGACCTTGAACTGCTCGAAGCCGGCCAGGCCTTGGACAGCGTCAGCCTGACCGGAAACCTCGGTGCCGGACATGAGTCAACCGCCCAGCTGTGGCCCCACATCCACGGCACCGACGCGATGTTCCTTGCCCTGATCCGCAAAATGCCCTGATCCGTTTAATTTGATCCGTTCAACCTGATCGAAAAGGCCGTGCCCGGCATGGAACGGGCCGGTAAAAACTGGCCACAAAAGCGCAACCCCTGAAAGGCTCCCCTGTGACGCAATGCTGCATTAACCCGAGCATCCTGTCTGCCGACTTCGTCAACCTTGAGGCCGAACTGCAGCGGATCAGCAATGCAGATGCCGTGCACGTGGACGTGATGGACAATCACTTCGTGCCCAACCTCACCCTCGGGCTGCCGGTGGTCCAGCGGATCCAGGCCGTGAGCCCGGTTCCGCTGGACGCGCATCTGATGATCGCCGACGCCGACCGCTGGGCCCCGGGTTTCGCCGACGCGGGTTTGGCCTCCGTTACCTTCCACGCCGAGGCTGCCATTGCCCCCATCAAGCTGGCCCGCGAGCTGCGCGCCCGGGGTGCAAAGGCAGGGATGGCGCTCCGTCCCGGAACTCCGGTGGAGCCGTACCTGGACATGCTTCCGGAGCTGGACATGCTGCTCATCATGACGGTGGAGCCCGGATTCGGCGGCCAGGCGTTCCTGGATGTGACCCTGCCGAAGATCCGCAGGGCAAGGAAGGCCATCGACGGCTCGGGGATTGGCGTGGCCATCCAGGTTGACGGCGGCATCACCGAGGACACCATCATCCGTGCTGCGGAGGCAGGTGCCAACGTCTTCGTGGCGGGCTCGGCGGTGTACGGTGCAGAGGATCCGGCCGCAGCCATTGACCGGCTGCGGGAAGCCGGGAGCCAAAAGTTACGCTCCGCGGCGGAATAGCCGGGAGCCGCACGCGGTTATGGCACAATAGCAACACACATACGTGCTCCGGGGTCGGTGTAAGTCCGAACCGGCGGTGACAGTCCGCGACCCGCGAGCCGGTGGTTTTCCTTCCGAGGAAGTCCCCGGCGGACGGTTGAACCGGTGAAATTCCGGTACCGACAGTTAAAGTCTGGATGAGAGAAGCACGTACAGCTGTTTCTGCGGCGTCACTCGACGCCGCAGCCTTCTGCTGTCGTATATCCCCGGAGCCATCGCGGTTCTAGAGGGAAGGAACGACACAAGCACTATGAACCTGCTGCGATGGCTCTTATCGGCCACCACTCCTGCTGCCGCCATGCCCGGCAGCACAACCAGCGAGGCCCCCGCATGACGGCCGAAGTCGTGACGGCCTTTACTGCTGCCGAAACCGCCGCCATGGACAAGGCCCTGAAGGCGGCCCTTCATGGTCCCCGCGGCGCGAACCCGTTGGTGGGCGCCGTCGTCGTCGATTCCGAAGGCCGGGAACTCGTCGCGGGTTTCCACCGCGGCGCGGGAACAGCCCACGCCGAGGCGGACGCCATTGCCCGGGCAGCTGCCGCCGGGCTTGATCTTTCCGGTTGCACCATGATGGTCACCCTGGAGCCCTGCAACCATATCGGCCGTACCGGCCCTTGCGCCCAGGCGATCATCGACGCCGGAATAACGGACGTGGTCTACGCCGTGGACGATCCCCATGATCCCGCCGCCGGCGGTGCCGCCACCCTTCGGCAGGCGGGCGTCCGCGTACGCAGCGGACTGGGTGCTGGCGAAGCACTGGACCTGAACCGTCATTGGTTTGAGGCAGTAGCCGCAAAACGCCCGTTCGTCACCCTGCACATCGCACAGACCCTGGACAGCCGGATCGCCGCTGAGGACGGCACCAGCCAATGGATTTCCAGTCCGGAATCCCTGGCTGACAACCACGCCATCCGGGGCCGCATCGACGCCATCCTCGTGGGAACCCAGACCGTGCTGGTGGACAATCCCCGTCTCACTGCCCGCGGCCCCGCAGGGACGCCGGCTCAAAAGCAACCATTGCGGGCCGTGATGGGGTTGCGGGACATCCCGGCAGATGCTGCCATCCACGGGAGCGACGGCCTGGTAACCCACCTGCAGACCCGCGACCCCCAGGAAGCGCTGGCCACCCTTTACGGTTCCGGCATCCGCCACCTGATGGTGGAGGGCGGATCAAGCATCCTCAGCGCGTTCCTCGCCGCCGGGCTCGTCGACGAACTCATCATCTACCTTGCCCCCACGCTGCTGGGTTCCGGAACCCCCGCCCTCACCGGCCTGGGCATCACCACCCTCGCCGATGCCCAGCACTGGGAGTGGGACCCGTCCGACGGCGGGGCCGTCCGCACGCTGGGCCGGGACCTCCGGCTCCACCTCCGACCGCAACGCGCCGTTGCCCCAGACCCACAACCGTCCCGCCCCAGCGCGGAGCAAGCCCAGGGAGGCTACTGATGTTCACCGGAATTATCGCCGAGCAAGGGCACGTTCTGTCCGTTCAGAGGGACGGGAACGCCAGCGCCACCGTCCGGCTGCACGCCCCCGGCACTACCGAAGGCCTCGGTCTGGGCGGGTCCATCGCCGTCAATGGCGTATGCCTCACTGCCACCGAAATCGACGGCAAGGAATTCAGCGTAGACGTGATGGGGGAGACCCTCGTCCGCAGCACCATCGGTGAGTTGGCTGCGGGGGATGCCGTCAACCTTGAGCGTTGCGTCCCTGCCGGCGGAAGGCTGGACGGGCACGTGGTGCAGGGCCACGTGGACGGCGTCGGCGTGCTGGTCGAACGCGAGCCCCTGGGCAACTGGGAAAGGCTCCGGTTCGGGGTGCCAATCAACCTGGCCCGTTACATCGCGGAAAAGGGATCAATCGCCATCGACGGCGTTTCACTCACCGTTACCATGGTCAGCCACGCAGCTGAACAAAGCCCCTGGTTCGAGGTGGGACTCATCCCCACCACCCTTGCCGAAACCGGCCTCGGTGCCAAAAGCACCGGCAGCAGGGTGAACCTGGAGGTGGACGTCCTGGCCAAGTACACCGAGCGGCTCCTCGCGTTCAGCACCCCCGCTCCTGCCGCTGTTGAGGGAGGAACACCGTGAACGCCGCCGTCGGATTCGAAGCTGACGTGGCCGGCGCTGCCGTCCCCGCTGCCCCGGGAGGAGCTGCCGTGCCGTTAAACACCATCGAGGAAGCTGTGGCGGCCATGGCCGCCGGAAGGCCGGTCCTGGTCGTGGACAACGAGGACCGGGAAAACGAAGGCGACATCATCTTCGCGGCCCAGCACGCCACACCCGCGCTGATGGGCTGGACCATCCGCTACAGCTCAGGAGTCATCTGCGTGCCGCTGTCCGGCGAGCGCGCCGACACCCTTGCCTTGCCCCCCATGGTGGCTGTCAATGAAGACGCCAAAGGCACGGCCTACACCGTATCCTGCGACGCCGCCGTCGGCGTCAGCACCGGCATCTCCGCCACCGACCGTGCCCTCACCGCCCGGGTTCTTGCCGATCCGCGGACAGGGCCGGCGGCCGTGACCCGTCCTGGGCATATTTTCCCGCTCCGCGCAGTTGACGGAGGTGTGAGGGAACGCCCGGGCCACACCGAAGCTGCGGTGGACCTGTGCCGCCTTGCAGGCGTCGAGCCCGTAGGCGTTATCGCCGAAGTGGTGTATGACGACGGCGAGATGATGCGCCTGGACGGGCTCCGGGTGTTCGCGGCGGAGCACGGCTGTCCACTGATCTCCATTGAGGATTTGGTGGCCTACCTTGCAGCAGGGACAGGCGGCGCTCCGGTTCAGGGCGTCCGGCCGGTACCGGCCGGGGAGAAGGAGGAACGATGACGGTATCTGCGGCCAGCAATGGCCACTATCAGAACGGCTATCACCCGGAGCGGACCGGCAGCGGAGTGGTGCCCCATCCCGTCAGCGGCGGGCCCATCGTGCAGCTGCCCACCGCCTTCGGCGACTTCGTGGCCCAGGCCTGGACCGATCTCGTCACCGGCGCTGAACATCTGGCTGTCAGTTCCCCCAACCCGCCCCGGGACGGCAAGGCGCCCCTGGTGCGGCTCCATTCCGAGTGCCTCACCGGTGATGTGTTCGGATCGTACCGCTGCGATTGCGGCGAGCAGCTTGCGTACGCCCTGGAACTGATCCGTGAACAAGGCGGTACCCTGCTGTACCTGCGCGGCCAGGAGGGGCGCGGCATCGGCCTGGCAAACAAGATCAAGGCATACGCGCTGCAGGAGGCAGGCTTTGACACGGTAGAGGCCAACGAGCAGCTGGGGCTGCCCGTGGACGCCCGGTGCTACAACGCCGCCGCCCAGGTGCTTGCCGAGATGGGCCTTCACGAGGTCCGCCTGCTGAGCAACAACCCGGACAAGCAGAACAGATTGGCCAGGGCCGGGGTGAAAGTGGTGGAGATGGTTCCCACCGAAGTCCCTTCCCGGGACCAGAACCTCCGCTACCTCCAAACGAAGAAGGACAGGATGGAGCACCGCCTCCTCCTGGACACCCACGTGGCCCCCGTGCCTGTTGCCAGCCCCACTACCTTTACCCACCAACAAGACTGAACGGAACAGCACTGACTTATGAGCGGACACGGCGCCCCCGATATCGACCTCACCACCCTCAACCCGGACGAAACGTCCCAGCTGCGGCTGGCCATCGTTGCGGCCAGCTGGCACACCCAGATCATGGACGGGCTCCTGGATGGCGCACTTCGCGCCGCCAAGGACGCCGGGATCGCCGAGCCCACCGTCCTGCGCGTGCCGGGCAGCTTTGAGTTGCCCGTCGCAGCCGCGCGGCTGGCACCGCACTTCGACGCCGTCGTCGCCCTCGGCGTCGTGATCCGCGGCGGTACGCCGCACTTCGAGTACGTCTGCCAGGCGGCGACGTCAGGCCTCACCGACGTGAGCGTGCGCACGGGCGTTCCGGTGGGCTTCGGAGTCCTGACCTGCGACACCGAACAGCAGGGCCTGGACCGCGCAGGCCTTCCCGGCTCAAAGGAAGACAAGGGCCACGAAGCCGTCACGGCGGCGCTGGCCACCGCCGTCGTCCTGAAGCAGTACAACAGCTAGCAATCTGCGCCGCGGCGGGCGCGGTGTGTGTCTTCACTCACATCGTGCCCGTCATCCAGCGGCCCGACAGGCGCCCTGCACGCCGCAGCAAGTAGGCTGGAGGGCGTGAAGAATTTCGAGACGCTGTTCGCTGAACTCAGCGAGAAGGCAGCCACCCGCCCGGAAGGCTCCCGCACCGTCGCTGAATTGGACTCCGGTGTCCACGGCATCGGCAAGAAAGTCGTTGAGGAAGCAGCCGAGGTATGGATGGCTGCCGAATATGAATCCGATGAAGCGGCGGCCGAGGAAATCTCCCAGCTGCTGTACCACCTGCAGGTTCTGATGCTCGCCAAAGGCCTGACCCTGGAAGACGTCTACAAGCATCTGTAGCCACCGGTCCGGCGTGCCTTTGCCGCCGGTGCCCGCCGTGGCCTGCATTGCCTGACTTCTTAGACCTCCCGAATCCAGAAAGATTTCCCATGCTGCGAGTAGCCGTCCCCAATAAGGGTTCCCTGTCCGAAGCCGCCTCCGCCATGCTGTCCGAAGCCGGCTACCGCCAGCGCCGCGATACCCGCGAACTGGTCATGGTTGACCCGGACAACGACATCGAGTTCTTCTTCCTCCGTCCCCGCGACATTGCCGTTTATGTAGGCCAGGGAACGCTCGACGTCGGCATCACCGGGCGGGACCTGCTGCTGGACGCGGAGGTGGAAGCCGAGGAACTGCTTCCGCTGGGATTCGCTGCCTCCACTTTCCGCTTCGCCGGTCCGGTAGGGGATTTCGCCAAGGTGGAGGAGCTGGAGGGCAAGCGGCTGGCCACAAGCTATGACGGCCTGCTCCGCGGCTACCTGGCCGACCGCGGCATCAACGCCAAGGTGGTGCGCCTGGACGGCGCCGTGGAATCCTCGGTCCGGCTGGGCGTTGCGGACGCCATCGCGGACGTCGTCGAGACGGGCAACACCCTCAAGGCAGCAGGGATGGAGATTTTCGGCGAACCCATCCTGAAGTCCGAAGCCGTCCTGATCCGGCGGACTGAAGGTGGAGGCGCCGCGAACGGCACCACCAAGGAAATTGAGGTCCTGATCCGGCGCCTGCAGGGTGTGCTGGTGGCCCGCCAGTACGTCCTGATGGACTATGACATCCGCAAGGAACTCGTGGAACAGGCCGCTGCCCTGACGCCCGGCCTGGAATCACCTACGGTTTCTCCGCTGCGGGATTCTGAATGGGTTGCGGTGCGTTCCATGGTGCCCAAGCGGGAAACCAACCGGATCATGGATGAGCTGTACGACCTTGGCGCCCGCGCCATCCTGGTGAGCAGCATCCACGCCTGCCGTATCTGATTCCGCCCGCCCAGCAGCACTCCCGCACCACAGAATTCCAGGAGTTCCCATGGCAGTAGCCGTACGCGTCATCCCCTGCCTCGACGTCGACGCCGGGCGCGTCGTCAAGGGCGTAAACTTCGAGGGTCTCCGCGACGCCGGCGACCCCGTGGAACTGGCCCACCGCTACGACAACGCCGGCGCCGACGAACTGACCTTTCTTGACGTCACCGCCTCCTCCGGCAACCGCGAAACCACGTTCGATGTGGTCCGCCGGACCGCCGAGGAGGTCTTCATCCCGTTGTGCGTCGGCGGCGGCGTCCGTGGTGTGGCAGAGGTGGACAAGTTGCTGCGTTTCGGTGCGGACAAGGCCTCCATCAACACCGCAGCCGTTGCCCGGCCCGATGTCATCGACGAGATCACACGGCACTTCGGCTCCCAGGTCCTCGTCCTGTCCGTCGATGCGCGGCGCACCCGCCCCGGGTCCCGGCCCACGCCGTCGGGCTTTGAAGTGACAACCCACGGCGGACGCACCGGCACCGAAATCGACGCCGTCGCATGGGCAAAGGAAGCCGCCGACCGGGGTGTGGGTGAAATCCTCCTCAACTCCATCGACGCGGACGGGACCAAGGACGGCTTCGACCTCGAGCTCATCAACCTGGTCCGGGCCGCCGTCAAAGTGCCCATCATCGCCTCCGGCGGCGCGGGGGAGCCGGCACACTTTCCGCCAGCCGTCGCAGCCGGCGCTGACGCCGTACTGGCCGCATCAATTTTCCACTGGGGCCCGGACGACATGATGTCCCAGGTCAAAACGGCCATCAGGGAAGCGGGCTTCGAAGTACGCTAACCCAACTGACTGGCAGTTGTTGTCGTTTTGGACGCTGATAACGACAACAACTGCGAGTTAGTTGGGTTAGAGTCCCACTTCGGCTGACTGCAGAAGCGCGACGGCGTCCGGCTGGCCTTCGAAAGTGACCAGGGCGTGCCGTGTTCGGCCGTGCGCGTGCATGAGCAGTTCGCCCGGCTCGCCGACAATGGCTACAGAAACGGGGGCGCGCTTGGCAACATGCCGCGGTCCTGAAGGCCGCACCAGCACGATGCCCAGGTCTACTCCCCGGTACAGGATGGCCGCGCGCTTGACGAGTTCATCCCACAGGGCGTCCGAATAGGCTTCGTCCAGTGCCCTCGGCGCCCACCGGTCCACTGCGCGCCGGACGTCTTCGGTGTGGACGAAGTACTCGATCAGGTTGGCGCTCTCATCCAGCCCCTTGATCTTCAGGGGCGAAAGCGCAGGCGGCCCGGCACGGAAAGTGTTCACCAGCCGGGTGTAGGCCTCGGCCGTGGTCAGCTTTTCTGCGAGTTTTGCGGTGGCCTGGTCGGACGCTTTTGCCAGCCGCTTGATGATCAGGCCCAGTCCCACGGCGGCTTTGCGTTCGCGCAGGTAAAGGTGCGCGGCGAGGTCCCTGGTGCGCCAGCCCTTGCAGAGCGTGGGCGCGTCAGGACCGGCCGCAATGAGGGTTTCGGCCAGGACTTCTCGGGACGGATCAACGAAATGCATCACTTGGAAAACTAGCACGAGAGCCGCGCAGTTGGGCAGCACGTCCACAGGGGCCGGCCTACCTTCGTTCACACAGGAATCGGGGCAGGGCCAAGGCACTAGACTTGACCTGATGTCTGAGCAGCCCACCCCCACCGCAACCCCTGATTCCACCGTGCCTGCAGCGCCAGCTGCAGTCCCGGAGGCAACGCCCTCCGCAGGGACGGGCAGCCCCCTTCCCAAGGAGCTGGCAGCGGCCCTCAAGCGCGACAGCTCCGGCCTGGTGGCCGCCGTCGTGCAGCAGTTCGATACCAACGAGGTGCTCATGCTGGGCTGGATGGATGACGAGGCACTGCACCGCACCATGACCAGCGGCCGCGTCACCTTCTACTCCCGTTCCCGCCAGGAGTACTGGCGCAAGGGAGACACCTCCGGGCACGTGCAGTGGGTTAAGTCCCTGGCCATGGACTGCGACGGCGATGCGCTGCTGGTGCGCGTGGACCAGGTCGGTGCCGCCTGCCACACCGGCACCCGCACCTGCTTCGACGGCAGGGACCTCGCAGTCACAACAGGCCAGGCAGTCTGACCTTCATCCGCACGCTGCTGCGGAGCGCGGGGGAGGGCTGGCCAACCCCGCAAGCACACCAACAGGCGCCGGCTCGGCCGGCCCCTACTAGAACAGGCGGAACAGCATAACCATGCAGGACCTTGGAATCATCACCCCGGGCCTTGAGGAGTTCCGGGAACTTGCCGCCCACAGCCGCGTCATCCCCGTGCGCCTCAAGGTACTTGCCGACGCCGAGACCCCCATCGGTTTGTACCGGAAGCTCGCGCAGGGTCAGCCCGGAACGTTCCTGATGGAGTCCGCTGCAGTGGGCGGTGCATGGTCCCGTTACTCCTTCATCGGCGCGAGGTCCCGGGCAACACTGACCACCAAGGACGGAAACGCGCACTGGCTGGGCGAGCCCCCCGCAGGCGTCCCGGTGGACGGCAGCCCAGTGGATGCTGTCCGTGACACCATCGAGGCGCTCCGCACCGAAAGGTTCGACGGCCTGCCGCCCTTCACCTCCGGCCTGGTGGGCTTCCTCGGCTGGGAAACAGTGCGGCACTGGGAACGCCTGGTGAGCCCGCCCGAGGATGATCTCCAGCTGCCGGAAATGGCGCTGAACCTCGTCACGGACATGGCCGTGCACGACAACGTGGACGGCACGGTGCTGCTGATCGCCAACGCCATCAACTTCGATGACAGCTCCGAACGCGTGGACGAGGCCTGGCACGACGCCGTGGCGCGGGTCAAGGCCCTCCTGGCCAAAGTCAGCACGCCCGTGGCGCAGCCCGTCTCCGTGCTTGCGCCGGCCGCGCTGGACTTTGCCTCCAGCGTTCAGGAGCGCTGGGACGAAGCCGAGTATTTGGCCGCCCTGGACCGCGGCAAGGAAGCCATCGTTGACGGCGAGGTGTTCCAGGTGGTGATTTCCCGCCGCTTCGAGATGGAGTGCCAAGCTTCCGCACTGGACGTCTACCGGGTGCTGCGCAACACCAACCCCAGTCCCTACATGTACATCTTCAGCCTTGAGGATTCCGAGGGCCGGGAGTACTCCATCGTCGGGTCCTCGCCGGAGGCCCTCGTCACCGTCACCGGCGAAGAAGTCATCACGCACCCCATCGCAGGATCCCGCCCGCGCGGCAGGACGGTGGAGGCGGATAAAGCACTCGCTGAGGAGCTCCTGGCGGACCAGAAGGAACGCGCCGAACACCTGATGCTCGTGGACCTTTCCCGCAACGACCTTTCCAAGGTATGCGTGGCCGGGACCGTTGACGTCACGCAGTTTATGGAGGTGGAGCGTTTCAGCCACATCATGCACCTCGTCTCTACGGTGGTGGGCCAACTCTCACCGCGGGCCAAGGCGTACGACGTCCTGAAGGCCACGTTCCCGGCCGGGACACTGTCCGGAGCGCCGAAACCCCGCGCCCTGCGGCTCCTCGACGAGCTCGAACCGCACCGCCGCGGCATCTACGGCGGCGTTGTGGGATACCTCGACTTTGCCGGGGACATGGACATGGCCATCGCCATCCGCTCGGCCCTGCTGCGCGGGGGACGGGCTTATGTCCAGGCCGGCGGCGGCATCGTGGCCGACTCGGTCAACCCGACGGAAGCCCTCGAAACCGTGAACAAGGCCGCGGCACCGCTGCGGGCCGTGCACACCGCGGGCTCCCTGCAGAACATTTCCGCCGATTCATTGCCGGGCAGGACAGAATCCTGATGCAGGACCAGGAACAGGACAAAGGCCAGGCAGCAGGGCAGCCAACCGGCCGGAAGCCCTCCGGCACCCGGGCCTGGGCACGCAAGTCCACGCTGGTGCTGCTCGTAGCCGTCCTGGCGCTGGCCGTTTTCGGCACCACCACCCAAACGTGGATGACTGTCACGCTGGACCCCAACCAGGTGGGCCAGGCCGGCGCCGCGCAAACGGCACTTGAGGTCCAGGGCAGCAAGGCCGCCACCGCCGTTACCGCGCTGGCCCTGGTAGCCCTTGCGGGCGGGCTCGCCGCAGCAATCGCAGGCAGGATCGCCCGGTGGATCATCGCCGGCATCATCGTCCTCGCGTCGGCAGGGATTGTTGCCGCCGCGGCCACCGTTCTGGCCAATCCGCTGGCCGCAGCCCAGGGGGCCATCGCGGCCGCCACCGGGATTACAGGCAGCCAGGCGGAGGTGGCTGTCACCGCTTTCCCGGTGTTCGCCGTCGTTACCGGCTGTCTGCTGGCACTGGCAGCCCTGCTCATCATTCCCGCCGGGCGGCACTGGAAAACCAGGACCAAGTACGACGCACCTGCCGCGGGCAGCACCGCCGCCGCGGCAGGTCCGGTGGACGAAATTGACAGCTGGGACCGGCTCTCCCGCGGCGATGACCCTACCTAAGCCGGTGCAACGCCGTCCGGCGCACGCGGGCAGGCCGCCGATACCCGGGCACCGGCCAATAAATGGCAGAATGTAAGCAGTATCCACCCTGAGGAGATTTTCCATGAGCAAAGCACCTGCATCCGTATCCAAGTCAGGCACCCGCACGGTGGCCCCCGGCGCCATCGACCACAGCCAGGAACTCGGCCACGGGAACAGCCCCGCGGCCTGGACCTGCGTCATCGTGATGCTGGTGGGCGCACTCATCGCTTCGATCGCCTTTGTGATCGCCAGCACTCCCATCTTCATCGCCGGCATCGGCGTGATGGTGATTGGCCTCATCCTCGGCTACATCATGCGCAAGGCAGGCTACGGCGTCGAAGGCAGCAAGCTGAAGAACTCCGGCCACTGATGGCAACTGTTCTCGATGACATCAATGCCGGTGTCAGGGAGGATATGGACGCGCGGAAACGCCAGGTTTCCCTCGCTGAACTGAAGGACCTGGCCCAGGCCGCGGCACCTGCCCGCGATGCCTGGGCTGCGCTCGGCGGGCCCTCCCCGTCCCGGGAACTACTGAAGGTCATTGCCGAGATCAAACGCCGCAGCCCCTCCAAGGGCCACCTCGCGGCTATTGGCGATCCGGCGTCCCTCGCGAAGCAGTATGCCGACGGCGGCGCCTCCGTTATCAGCGTGCTCACCGAACAGCGCCGCTTCAACGGCGCACTCGCAGACCTGGACGCCGTGCGTGCCGCGGTTGACGTTCCGCTGCTGCGCAAGGATTTCACGCTTGACGAGTACCAGATCTGGGAAGCCCGCGCACACGGGGCCGACCTGATCCTGCTGATCGTGGCAGCGCTCTCCGACGCACAGCTCGCCGAGTTCTCCGCGCTTAGCCACGAGTTGGGCATGCACGTCCTCGTGGAGACCCACACCGAGGAGGAGATCGAGCGGGCCGTCGCAGCCCGCGCGCGCATCATCGGCGTCAACGTGCGGAACCTGAAGACGCTCGACGTCGACCGGTCCGTTTTCGCCTCCCTGGCAGGCCAAATTCCCGCCGAAGCCCTCGTGGTGGCCGAATCGGGGGTCCGCGGCGTGGACGACGTCAGGCACTACGCCGCCAGCGGCGCCAACGCAGTCCTCGTTGGCGAGGCGTTGGTCAGCCACGCCACCCCGCGTGAGCGGATTGCCGAATTCACGGCGGCAGGGGCTGCCGCCATCGCTGCCCGCCGCTGACCGGAGCGCCCCTGCACACCCTGTGGGCAGGGGCTGTTTGCCGCCCGGCGTATTCTGTTCCGGCACCGCTGCCGGAACCTCACACACTTACTGAATGAACAACTTCGAACAGGACGGGTCTGATGGTTGACGCACCCTCAGCGAACGCTGACAACAATGCCGCGGAAGCATTCCTGCAGGGCGGCTCCCTCAAGCATGCTCCGGGACCCTACTTCGGCAGCTACGGCGGACGCTGGATGCCGGAGTCCCTCATCGCCGCCTTGGACGAACTTGAGGAAACCTTCGACAAGGCCAAAGACGATCCCGAGTTCCGGGCCCAGATCACGGACCTGAACAAGAACTACTCCGGGCGTCCCTCACTGCTGACCGAAGCCAAGCGCTTCTCCGAGCATGCCGGGGGAGTCCGGATCTTCCTCAAGCGCGAGGACCTCAACCACACCGGTTCGCACAAGATCAACAACGTCCTGGGCCAGGCGCTGCTGGCCAAGCGCATGGGCAAGACCCGCGTCATCGCCGAAACCGGTGCCGGCCAGCACGGGGTGGCCAGCGCCACCGCCGCCGCCCTGATGGGCCTGGAATGCGTGGTGTATATGGGCGCGGAGGACTGCCGGCGCCAGGCGTTGAACGTAGCCCGCATGGAGCTCCTCGGTGCCACCGTCATTCCGGTCACCAGCGGCTCACAGACCCTCAAGGACGCCATCAACGAGGCCCTCCGGGACTGGGTGGCCAACGTGGACCACACCCACTACCTGCTCGGCACTGCTGCCGGCGCCCACCCCTTCCCCGCGATGGTCCGCTACTTCCATGAAGTGATCGGTGAGGAAGCCCGTGCCCAGATCCTGGAACAGGAGGGCAGGCTCCCTGACGCCGTCTGCGCCTGCATCGGCGGCGGCTCCAACGCCATCGGCATCTTCCACGGCTTCCTTGACGACCCGTCCGTGAAGATTTACGGCTTCGAGGCCGGAGGCGACGGCGTCGAAACGGGCAGGCATGCCGCCACCATCACGCTCGGCAAGCCCGGGGTCCTGCACGGCGCCCGCTCCTACCTCATGCAGGACGATGACGGCCAGACCATCGAGTCCCACTCCATCTCCGCCGGCCTGGACTACCCGGGCGTCGGCCCGGAGCACTCCTACCTTGCCGACATCGGACGGGTCAGCTACGAGCCCATCACGGACAGCGAAGCCATGGACGCCTTCAAGCTCCTGTGCCGCACCGAAGGCATCATCCCGGCCATCGAGTCCTCCCACGCGCTGGCCGGCGCCATCAAGGTGGGGCAGCGGCTTGCTGCCGAAGCCGTAGCCGGCGGCGGGGCTGCGGAGGACAAGATCGTGATCGTGAACCTCTCCGGCCGCGGCGACAAGGATGTGGCCACCGCAGCCGAATGGTTCGATCTGTTGGACAAGGACTCCGCCGAGGCGGAGATCGGCAAAGAGGGGGAGCAGCTGTGACCACTGCACAGACCATCAGCAAGTCAGCGGCGGCCATCGACAAGGCCCGCGCGGAAGGCCGCGCCGCGCTCATCGGCTACCTTCCCGCCGGCTACCCCAGCGTGGAGCAGACCATCGCCGCCGGCATAGCCCTGGCGGAGAACGGTGCCGACCTCATCGAAATCGGCATCCCCTACTCCGACCCCGTCATGGACGGCCAGGTTATCCAGACCGCCACCACCGAGGCGCTGGCCAAGGGCTTCACTGTGCGCCAGGTCTTTGACGTGGTGGCGGGCATCACCAGCAAGACCGACGCTGCCGTCCTGGTGATGACCTACTGGAATCCGGTGGTCAGGATGGGCGTGGACGAGTTCTCCCGGCGCCTGGCAGAGGCCGGGGGAGCCGGGCTCATCACCCCGGACCTCATCCCGGACGAGGCAGCCGAATGGATGGAAGCTTCGGACAAGTACGGCCTGGACCGCGTGTTCCTGGTTGCGCCGTCCTCCACCACCGAGCGCATGCAGCGGACCGTTGACGCCAGCCGCGGCTTTGTCTACGCCGTGTCCATCATGGGCGTCACCGGCGCGCGGACCTCCGTCAGCACCGCGGCCAAGGACGTTGTGGCCGCCGCGCACGCCGCCGGCGCCCGACGGGTCTGTGTCGGGCTGGGCGTGTCCAACGCCGGGCAGGTCCGGGAGATCGCCGCCTACGCTGAAGGCGTCATCGTGGGCACGGCCCTCGTGGCAGCCATCCGCGACGGCGGCGTGGACGCCGTCGCTGCCCTGACCAAAGACCTCAGCACCGGACTGACCAGGGAAGAAGCCTAACCTCATGCAGACGCTCCTTTCCGCGGCCGCGATGGTGCCCGCCAGCATCCCCAGCCCTGACTGGTCCGGCTTCGACATTCCCCTGCCCTGGGGGACGCTGCGCATCCACGCTTACGCGCTGTGCATCCTGGCAGGCATCGTGGTGGGCCTGTGGCTGACCTCGGCCCGCTGGGCCAGGCGGGGCGCACCGGAAGGCAGCGTCTGGGACATCGTTGTTTGGGCGATTCCCTTCGGCATCATCGGCGGCCGCCTCTACCATGTGGTGTCCTCACCGGACGCGTACTTCGGCCCCGGCTTCGACGGCACCGGGGACCTCTCCCTGATCCCCCAGATTCAGCGGGGCGGGCTCGGCATCTGGGGCGCTGTTGTCCTGGGCGCCGTGGGCGCGTGGATCGGCTGCCGCCGCAGCGGCGTCAAGCTCAGCGCCTTCCTGGACGCCGCAGCACCCGGGCTGCTGCTGGCCCAGGCCGTGGGGCGCTGGGGCAACTACTTCAACCAGGAACTGTTTGGCGGCCCAACCACCCTGCCGTGGGGGCTGCAAGTCGACGCCGACAACGCCAACTTCCCTGCAGGAGTCCCCGCCGACACCCTGTTCCACCCCACGTTCCTCTACGAATCGCTGTGGAACCTGGCCGGCGTCGTGATCCTCCTTGCCCTGGACCGGAAGTTCAACTTCCGCCGCAGCAGGCTGTTCTGGCTTTACGCGATGTACTACACCCTGGGCCGGGTCTGGATCGAAGCCATGCGGATCGATGACGCCGAGCAGATCTCCCTCTTCGGCATCACCACCCGGCTGAACGTCTGGACCAGCATCTTCGTTTTCCTGGCCGCCCTTGCCGCGTTCATCCTGCTGGGAAGAAAGAAGCGGACGGAATCGGAGAGCGTGTACCTGCCGGGCCGGGAGCCGGTGGAAGACCTGGGCCGGCCGAACGCCGGTGCAGTGACAGCCGCGGGCAGTCCAGTCCGTGATACGGACTCCGTTGTCTCAGATAGTGAATCGCGTGATAATCTCCCTGATAACCAAAGCGGTTCCCGGCATGCTTCCGTCCCCGCGGAACAAGCCAAGGCTGCGCCGGCGGGCCGCAAGCCCGGACAGGACGCAACCGCTGACGGAAGTTCCGGCAGCACGGCCACAGGAACCGCGCCGGAAGCCGGCACTACCAAGTAGCGCGCAGGCCAGGCAGGGCAGCGGAGCCACCGCTCGAAGCGCCCAATCACCACAGCGTCGTGGCAGCGGGGCCACCCTGGACAGCATAGAGCTGCTGTCCGGTGTTGCCCGGGGCAGGGGCCTGCTTAACTGTTAGTTCAGCAGGCCACGCTGACCTACAATTTCCAGTAATCAACACTTTGTTGTGCCCATAACCGCGGCGCCGCACGAGTGGGGCCAACGTTGTCCCTTCCATACGCACGATCAGGAGGAAGGACGTCTCCCATGACCCAAACTCTTCACACTCCCAGCTGGTCTGAACCGGATCAGCCGGAGGCTGCCATGTCGCCGTTCAAGCGTTTCGCAGCCCTCCCGGAGGCAAGCGGGCTGTACAACCCGGAGCAGGAGAAGGACGCCTGCGGTCTTGCGATCATCGCCACCCTCCGCGGCGAGCCCGGCTATGACATCGTGGACGCCGCCCTCACCGCCCTGCGCAACCTCGAACACCGTGGTGCCGTGGGCGCGGACGAAGGCACCGGTGACGGTGCCGGGCTCCTGATGCAGATCCCGGATGAGTTCTTCCGCGCGGTCACCGAGTTCGAACTTCCCGCCCCCGGCCAGTACGTGGCCGGTACCGCTTTCCTCCCCGCCGAACAGCGGGAGGCCGACGCCGCCAAGGCAGGCATCGAGGGCCTCGCGGCTGACGAGGGCCTCAAGGTCCTCGGCTGGCGTGAGGTGCCCATCGTCGCCGACCTTGTCGGTGCCATGGCACGCGCCTGCATGCCCTACTTCTCCCAGCCCTTCCTGGCGTCCGCCACGGGCGAGGAACTGGACCGCAACGAGCTGGACTCCCGCGCCTGGCGGATCCGCAAGCGCGCGCAGAACAAGTTCGGCGTGTACTTCCCGTCCCTGTCCTCCCGGACCATCGTGTACAAGGGCATGCTCACCACCGCCCAGCTCGAGCCGTTCTACCCGGACCTCTCGGACAAGCGCTTCAAGACCAAGCTCGCGATCGTCCACTCGCGCTTCTCCACCAACACCTTCCCGTCCTGGCCTCTGGCCCAGCCGTTCCGCACCATCGCCCACAACGGTGAGATCAACACCGTCAAGGGCAACCGGAACTGGATGCGCGCCCGCCAGTCCCAGCTCGCCAACCCGCTGCTGGGGGACTCGCCGGAAGAGCTGTACCCCATCTGCACCCCCGGGGCCTCCGACTCCGCGTCCTTCGATGAGGTGGCCGAGCTGCTGTGGCTTTCCGGCCGCCCCATCACGCACTCGATCATGATGATGATCCCCGAGGCGTGGGAAAACCACGCCACCATGGACCCGGCACGGCGTGCGTTCTATGAGTACCACTCGCTGCTGATGGAGCCTTGGGACGGTCCGGCGGCTGTGTCCTTCACCGACGGCAACCTCGTCGGCGCCACCCTGGACCGTAATGGCCTGCGCCCCGGCCGCTACTGGATCACCGAGGACGGCCTGATCGTCTTCGCCTCCGAGGTGGGCGTCATCGATGTCGAGCCCTCCAAGGTGGTCAAGAAGGGCAGGGTGTCCCCGGGCAAGATGTTCCTGGTGGACACCGGGTCCGGCCGCATCATCGACGACGAAGAGGTCAAGGCCGAAGTCGCTGCCGCCAACCCGTGGGCGGAATGGGTCAAGGACAACCTGATCGACCTCAACGACCTTCCCGAGCGCGAGCACGTGGTCCACACTGCCGCGTCCGTGAACATCCGCCAGCGCACCTTCGGGTACACCACCGAAGAGCTGAAGATCCTGCTCGGCCCGATGGCCCGTACCGGCGCCGAGCCGCTGGGCGCCATGGGATCGGACACCCCGGTTGCCGTGCTGTCCAAGCGCCCGCGCCTGCTCTTTGACTACTTCGTTCAGTCCTTCGCGCAGGTCACCAACCCGCCGCTGGACGCCATCCGCGAAGAACTGGTCACCTCGTTGACCTGTGCCATCGGCCCCAACGGCAACCTCCTGGACACCAAGCAGGTCCGCCAGCCCCAGATCCAGCTGCCGTTCCCGGTGATCAACAACGACCAGCTCGCCAAGATTGCCAACATGGAGGACGCCGAAGGCTTCCGCGTAGCCATGAAGGTCCGCGGGCTCTACCGCCCCGAAGGCGGCGAGAACGCCCTCCGCGCCCGGCTCACCGAAATCTGCGAGCAGGTCTCCGGCGCCATTAACCGCGGTGTCCAGTACATCGTGCTCTCCGACCGTGACTCCAATGCGCAGTGGGCGCCCATCCCGTCCCTGCTGCTGGTCAGTGCCGTACACCACCACCTGCTGCGCAGCGCCAACCGCACCAAGACCGCCCTGGTGGTCGAGGCGGGCGACGTCCGCGAAACGCACCACGTGGCGGTCCTGATCGGCTACGGCGCCTCCGCAGTCAACCCGTACCTGGCCATGGAATCCGTGGAACAGCTGATTGCTGCCGGCGACGTCACCGGCGTCACCCCGCAGGACGGCGTCTACAACCTGATCAAGGGCCTGGGCAAGGGCGTCCTGAAGATCATGTCCAAGATGGGCATCTCCACGGTCGCGTCCTACACCGGCGCCCAGACGTTCGAAGCGCTCGGCCTGGGCCAGGAGCTGGTGGACGAATTCTTCGCCGGCACGCACTCGCAGCTTGGCGGCGTAGGCCTGGACGTTATTGCCGCCGAAGTCTCGGCGCGCCACCAGATGGCGTACCCCGAGGGCGGCATTGAGCAGCCGCACCGCCCGCTTCTTGGCGGCGGCGAATACCAGTGGCGCCGCGACGGCGAGCCCCACCTGTTCAACCCGGAGACCGTCTTCCGGCTGCAGCACGCCACGCGTGAGCGCCGCTACGACATCTTCAAGGCCTACACCAGGGGAGTGGACGATCAGTCCACCAACCTGATGACCCTCCGCGGCCTGCTCAAGTTCAAGAACGAGCGTCCTGCCGTTCCCCTCGAGGAAGTGGAGCCGGTCTCCAGCATCGTCAAGCGGTTCTCCACGGGTGCCATGAGCTACGGCTCCATCTCCCAGGAGGCCCACGAGACGCTGGCCATCGCCATGAACCAGCTGGGCGGCAAGTCCAACACCGGTGAGGGCGGGGAAGACGTGGAGCGCCTGCTCGATCCCAAGCGCCGTTCCGCGGTCAAACAGATCGCTTCCGGCCGCTTCGGCGTCACCAGCCTGTACCTGACCAACGCCGATGACATCCAGATCAAGATGGCGCAGGGTGCCAAGCCCGGCGAAGGCGGCCAGCTGATGGCGCAGAAGGTCTACCCGTGGGTGGCCCGCACCCGCCACTCAACACCCGGCGTCGGACTGATCTCCCCGCCCCCGCACCACGACATCTACTCCATCGAGGACCTCGCCCAGCTCATTTACGATGCCAAGCGCGCCAACCCCTCGGCCCGGGTACACGTCAAGCTCGTGTCGGAAGTGGGGATCGGCACCGTGGCCTCCGGCGTGACCAAGGCGAAGGCCGACGTCGTACTCGTCTCCGGCCACGACGGCGGAACGGGCGCCTCGCCGCTGAACTCGCTCAAGCACGCCGGTGTCCCGTGGGAGCTCGGCCTGGCCGAGACGCAGCAGACGCTGATGCTTAACGGCCTGCGCGACCGCGTGGTGGTGCAGGTGGACGGCCAGCTCAAGACCGGCCGCGACGTTGTGATCGCCGCTTTGCTGGGCGGCGAGGAGTTCGGCTTCGCCACCGCCCCGCTCGTGGTGGAAGGCTGCATCATGATGCGCGTCTGCCACCTGGACACCTGCCCCGTGGGCGTGGCCACCCAGAACCCGGAACTGCGGGCACGCTTCAGCGGCAAGCCCGAATTCGTTGTCAACTTCTTCGAGTTCCTCGCCGAGGAAGTCCGCGAAATCCTGGCAGAGCTGGGCTTCCGCAGCCTCGAAGAGGCCATCGGCCACGCCGAGGTCCTGGACACCCGCGAAGCCGTCAACCACTGGAAGGCCGACGGCCTGGACCTGGATCCGATCCTGCACGGGCTGGAGTTCGACGACGACGCCCCGCTGCGGAACATGACCGGCCAGAACCATGAGCTGGACAAGCACTTCGACCAGCGGCTGATTACCATGGCCACGGAAGCCCTGACGGACCGCAGCCCGGTGAAGATCTCGGTGGACGTGATCAACACTGACCGCTCCGTGGGCACCATGCTGGGCCACATGGTCACCAAGACCTTCAGCACGGACGTCCTGGCCACGGACACCATCGACGTCACCCTCAGCGGCACCGCCGGCCAGTCCCTGGGCGCCTTCCTGCCCGCAGGCATCACGCTGCGGCTGTTCGGTGACTCCAACGACTACGTGGGCAAGGGCCTGTCCGGCGGACGCATCATCGTCCGGCCGGACCGTACCAATGTGTTCAAGGCGGAGACCAACGTCATCGCCGGCAACGTGATCGGGTACGGCGCCACGAGTGGTGAAATGTTCCTGCGGGGCCAGGTGGGCGAACGCTTCCTGGTCCGCAACTCGGGTGCCACCGCCGTCGTCGAAGGCATCGGTGACCACGGCTGCGAGTACATGACCGGCGGCCAGACGCTGATCATCGGCCGCACCGGGCGCAACTTCGGCGCCGGCATGTCCGGCGGCACCGCCTACGTCCTCGACCTGGACACTGCCCGGGTCAACAAGGACGCACTGCAGTCCGGCGAACTCCAGCTCCGCGGGCTGGACGCCGAGGACCGCGACATCGTGCACGGCCTCCTGGTCAAGCACGTTGAAGAAACAGACTCCCAGCTGGCTGCGCGGCTCCTCGAGAATTTCGATGACACCGCTGCCCGCATCACCAAGGTGCTGCCGCGCGATTACGCGGCTGTGCTGCAAACCCGCCTCAACGCCATTGAAGAGGGCCTGGACCCCGACGGCGAAGAAGTGTGGTCCCGAATCCTGGAGGTAACCGGTGGCTGATCCACGCGGATTTCTGAAAGTACGCCAGCGTGAAACCCAGCCCCGGCGTCCCGTTCCCGTCCGCATCATGGACTGGAAAGAAGTATACGAGGCGCAGGAAAAGGGCACCCTGAAGGCCCAGGCCGGCCGCTGCATGGACTGCGGCGTCCCGTTCTGCCACCAGGGCTGCCCGCTGGGCAACCTCATTCCCGAGTGGAACGACCTCATGTGGCGGGACAAGGGCGAGGAAGCCATCGAGCGGCTCCACGCCACGAACAACTTCCCGGAGTTCACCGGCCGGCTGTGCCCCGCCCCGTGCGAGGCGTCCTGCGTGCTGGGCATCAACCAGCCTGCAGTAACCATCAAGCAGGTGGAAGTTTCCATCATCGATGAGGCCTGGGACAACGGCTGGGTCAGCCCGCTGCCGCCGGCACGCCTGACCGGAAAGACCGTTGCCGTCGTCGGCTCCGGACCTGCCGGCCTTGCGGTCGCGCAGCAGCTGACGCGCGTGGGCCACACCGTGGCCGTGTACGAGCGGGACGAGAAAATCGGCGGCCTGCTGCGCTACGGCATCCCTGACTTCAAGATGGAGAAAGAGCAGGTGGACCGCCGCGTCGAGCAGATGAAGGCGGAAGGAACCCGTTTCCGCACCGGTGTAACGGTGGGGACGGACGTGACCTGGGAGCAGCTGCGCAGGCGCTACGACGCCGTCGTGGTTTGCACCGGCGCTACTGTGCCCCGTGACCTGCCCATCCCGGGCCGGGACCTCGAGGGCGTCCACTTCGCGATGGACTACCTGGTGCCGGCAAACCGTGTAGTAGCGGGGGAGACGGTGGAAAACCAGATCCACGCCCAGGGCAAGCACGTGGTGATCCTTGGCGGCGGCGACACCGGAGCAGACTGCCTCGGCACCGCCCACCGCCACGGTGCTGCCTCGGTGACCACCCTGGCCATCGGCAAGCAGCCCCCTGCTGAACGCGCGGGCCACCAGCCGTGGCCAACGTTCCCCACGCTGTTCGAGGTGGCCAGCGCCCACGAGGAAGGCGGCGAACGCACCTACCTCGCTTCCACGGTTGAGTTTGTTGGCGAAAACGGCCAGCTGACCGGCGTCAAGGTGGCCGAGACGGAGTTTGTTGACGGCAAGCGCCTACCCAAGGCCGGCACGGAGCGGATCATTCCCGCGGACCTGGTCTTCCTGTCCCTCGGGTTCACCGGTGCTGAGCCTGCCGGCATCACCGAACAGGTGAAGGCTGAATTCGACGGCCGCGGCAACGTGTCCCGCGACGGCTACTACATGACCAACACCGAAGGCGTATTCGTGGCCGGCGACGCCGGGCGCGGCCAGTCACTGATCGTCTGGGCCATCGCCGAAGGACGCGCCGCCGCAGCGGCAGTGGACAAGTTCCTGATGGGCAGCACCATCCTGCCGGCTCCCGTGGCGCCAACCGACAGGGCCATCGCCGTCCTCTAGCGCAGCATCAAGGGTTCACCTCCACGACGACTTAACCAATGCAAGTGACCAATAGGGTAGGTATATGAGACGCGCAAAAATTGTGGCTACGTTCGGCCCGGCAATTGCCAGCTACGAAAACACGCTCGCGGTGCTGGAGGCCGGCGTTGACGTCGCCCGCATGAACATGAGCCACGGTGACTACACCGTGCACGACAACACCTACGAGAACGTCCGGAAGGCTGCCGCCGATCTCGGCAAGGCGGTGGCCATCATGGCCGACCTGCAGGGGCCCAAGATCCGTTTGGGCCGGTTCGTTGACGGCCCGCACGCCCTGGCCGTCGGCGACACCTTCACCATCACCACGGAGGACGTTCCCGGCACCAAGGACATCTGCTCCACCACGCTGAAGAGCCTCACCGAGGACGTGAACGTGGGCGATGCCCTGCTGATCGACGACGGCAAGGTGGCGCTGCGTGCCACAGCCGTTGACGACGTCAAGGTTGTTGCCGAGGTGACAGTGGGCGGCATGGTGTCCAACAACAAGGGCATTAACCTGCCCGGCGTTGCCGTCAACGTCCCCGCCCTGAGCGAAAAGGATGAGGACGACCTCCGCTGGGCCATGCGCCGCGGTGTTGACCTGGTTGCCCTTTCCTTCGTGCGTGACGCCTCAGACATCACCCGGGTGCACGAGATCATGGACGAAGAAGGCCGCCGCGTGCCGGTCATCGCCAAGATCGAAAAGCCCCAGGCCGTGGAGCAGCTTTCGGAGATCATCGACGCGTTCGATGCCATCATGGTGGCCCGTGGCGACCTGGGCGTGGAACTGCCGCTGGAGGAAGTGCCGATCGTCCAGAAGCGTGCCATCGAACTGGCCCGCCGCTGGGCCAAGCCGGTCATCGTGGCAACCCAGGTCCTGGAATCCATGATCGACAACCCCCGCCCCACCCGGGCCGAGGCCTCCGACTGCGCCAACGCCGTCCTGGATGGTGCCGACGCCGTCATGCTCTCGGGTGAGACCAGCGTGGGCAAGTACCCGATCGAGACCGTCAAGGTGATGGCCCGGATTATCGAGTCCACCGAGGTCCACGGCCTTGAGCGCGTACCCCCGCTGGGGACGAAGCCCAAGACCCGCGGCGGCGCGATCACCCGTGCCGCCGTCGAAATCGCCGACCAGCTGGACGCCAAGTACATCTGTGCGTTCACCCAGTCCGGCGACTCCGCCCGCCGCCTCTCCCGCCTGCGCCCCATCAAGCCGGTCTTCGCGTTCACTCCGGTGGAGCAGGTCTGGAACCAGCTCGCGCTGACCTGGGGGATTCAGCCGGTGCTGGTCCAGATGGTGGACCACACGGATGAGATGACCGCTCAGGTGGACCGCAGCCTTCTGGAGATGGAGCTGGTGAACGACGGCGACCTGGTGGTCATCGCCGCCGGTTCCCCTCCCGGAAAGGCCGGCTCCACCAACTCGCTGAAGGTGCACAAGGTGGGCGACCTCGCTGACACCGCCCGTGTTGGTGAAGCGGTCAGCAACAAGGAAAAGCTCGGCCCCTGGCCGGAAAAGAAAAAGAAGGCCTAGGCTTTCGAGCAGCGAAAAGGACCCCTGCCGGTTGGCAGGGGTCCTTTTCGCTGGCTTCGTTGGTTGGGCCTGCTGGAACCAAAAGGCCCAACCCTTTGGCTGCTAGTTGACCTGGTTGATGATGGTTTCGGCGACCTCGCGCATGCTGAGGCGGCGGTCCATGGAGGTTTTCTGGATCCAGCGGAAGGCTTCGGGTTCGGTGAGGCCCATCTTGGTGGTGAGCAGGCTCTTGGCGCGCTCCACGAGCTTGCGGGTGGCGAACTGCTCCTGGAGGTCGGAGACTTCGCTCTCGAGTGCCTTGATCTCCTCGTGGCGGGAGAGTGCGATTTCGAGTGCCGGGATAAGGTCGGCAGGGGTGAAGGGCTTCACGACGTAAGCCATGGCCCCGGCGTCGCGGGCCCGCTCCACCAGTTCCTTCTGGCTGAAGGCGGTCAGCAGGACCACGGGGGCGATGCGGGCCTTGACGATCTTCTCCGCTGCTGAGATACCGTCCATGACGGGCATCTTGACGTCCATCAGGACCAGGTCCGGCTTCAGTTCCTCGGCAAGCTGCACAGCCTTTTCGCCGTTGTCCGCTTCGCCGATGACGTCATAGCCTTCGCCGCGCAGGATTTCGATGATGTCGAGGCGGATGAGGGTTTCATCCTCGGCCACAACGACGCGGCGCGCCGGCTGGGACGTGGGTTTTGACTCCGTCTGTTCAGTCACGGGATCTCCTTGGAAAGGTACGGCGGGGACACCACTATCTTAGGTGCGCCCGGTCCCGTACTTGATCTGCATGGTCAGTTGCGGCGACGGCGGCGCGATTCTGGAATTCAGCCTATCTGCATGTAGAGTAATTCCGCGTACGTGAAGCGATCGCGTTGCTCACAATCAGCTGTGGGCGTACCGTTTTACTTCATGTATTCCGCGCCCGAGTGGCGGAATTGGCAGACGCGCCGCACTCAAAATGCGGTATCGAAAGGTGTGTGGGTTCGAGTCCCACCTCGGGCACGCAAACCCCCTCGTCAGAGGGGGTTTTTGCTTTTAACGTCTTGACATGGCTTATGGTGGCGTCACTTTGACGCTAGGTGTGCGGGTTGTAGCCGGGCCGCCGCGGTGGCCTATTCAGGTGTGTGCGTGGCGGGATGAAGACCCTGGCTAGTGGGTCTTCCGCCTGCTGGGGTTGAGTTCATGCGGTTTCTCGTTCCGGTTTCTCGTTCCGGTATATCGGGTTGGTCGGGTGTGGCCAACACGTATTCATGGCTCGGGCTTTGCGGTCACAACATGACTTCGTCGAGTTGGGGGCGCATCGTCTTGGAGGGCTCCCCGAACATGCCCGGGAGCCGTATGAGCTCGGTTTGTCTGCCAAAGGAGGTGTGGACACTGTCCACACTTACGTCTGCTTTGTTTGATAGCCGGGCGGAAGACTGACGTAGCGAATTTAATGGTCACTGTTGGTGTCTGGTCTCCTGACAGCGCAGGAAAGCCGCCTAGCAGCAGCCAGAAGGACAACAGCGAAGCCGGCTCCTGGGGTTCAAGAGCGTGGGGGAGGAGCGCTCCATGGCGGACGGACAGGAGTGGACCGCTAACTGGCACCTTGAGTGTCTGGACAGAGGGCAGTTACTCCCGGTGCTGCCGCCCTCCAACCTGGCACTTCACCGTGCTGTTCCGCCGATTGGTCCGCTCTGATACTCGACGACCTGATGGATCAAATGAAGATTAGGCTCAACCAGATGTGTTCAAGTCTTAAGGTTTTGGTGGAACATCCTCTGGGTGGGTCGCGAGGGGGTTTACCTCTGCGGCATCGAGCAGGCCGGCCGTGTCGTTGTTGCTAACCAGGTCTTGCAGGGCGATGGCGGGGCGCGCCGGGGCATCAAAGGTCACTTTTCCCCTTAGTTGAAATAGTCCCAAGTGAGACACGTTGTTGATACGCCGTCGTTCTCTGGAACCGCTGCGAAGCAAGGGGCTCCAGACGGCAGACAGGTCGGTTCTCCTGTCTCGATAAAGGATCCTTTAATGAACAACCCTCTTCAGGTCGCTCGTGGATCTAGTCGGAGGGTTCAGGAACATCATTGAGGTAGGTTGAGCGACGCGTTCTCGAAGAGGGATGGTCATGATGCGGGCTATGCTGTGCAGGCTCGATATTGGGCACCACTTGATGGCGCAGGGTCGCCTGAGGGTGGGTTCCGTCGCGTTGTACTGGTGTGGCAAGTACAACGGCTATATCCCCAGCCGGCGGGGCACCTCGTACCAACTTAGAAGTTGATTTTTCGCTTTTCAGTCAAGCCATCGCTGAACGTTACTTCAACTGGCACTCCGTGATCCGAAGCATCTTGCAGTTCGTTTCCGGGTAGCCAGAAGGCGAAGTGAACTTTCGCTACGGTTGCGAGCACCTTGGTGCCGTCGGCGCTTGTGTAGGACATCGCTGCGACATCAGTTCCTACGCGACCTGCCGCCATCGAGATGTGGTTGTCCGCGTTGGTACCGGTCCCAAGTTGAGTAACAGCGATACCTCGGGCAGGCAGGGTAGTGGCATTCGTTGGTTTTCCAACCGTGCCGAAGGACCCCTTGTTGAACCAGGATGCTGTGGCGTCGGTGGTGCAGCTCGCTTCGAAACCGTCACCGCCGGTGAGGATGACTGTCACCCAGGCTCCGCGCCGCTCAGCAATGGCTACTTCCGCTGCTGCAAGGTCGGTCCTGTACATTCCGTCGCCTACACGTTGGGTAGATCCGCGGCAGTCCGAGACGGCATTGTCGCGTTCTAAGCCGATCAGTGTCCCGGGTGCTGCTGTCCATGTCGCGAAGGCTGGGTCACCTCCTGAGATTGCCGGCACGATGAGCAAACCGGCGGTGACTGCAGCGGCCAGACCTCCCAGAGAGACGGCTCGTCGCAAGCGCTTGACCTTGGGTCTGGTCGGGCAGTAGCTAACCCCCGAACTGCTGCTGGAACCAGTGGAAGCTGGCGGGGAGCTAAGTATGCGTGCGAGGTCGGCTTCAGCCCGGCCGGCGTTTGGCAGCGGGCTTTGCGCTGCGGCATCGAGGGAGCGAAGAAGCGGGTCGAGATGCTGATCGGTTTTCATAGTGTTGACGCCTTTTCGGGTGTTGCCGCCGACATCTCGGAAGCCTGATGGGGGAGGTGGTCAAGGAGGAGCCGCAAGGCTCGTCTGGCGCGGGTCAATCTCAGGCGGAAAGCCACAGGTGAGATGCCGAGGACTTTGGCCGCTTGCGGCGCGGCAAGGTTCTCGAAGACAGCGAGTCCGAGAGCTTCTTGATGTACTTCAGAAAGAAGCGCCCAGGCGCGGCTCACGTCTATGCGGCTGCTGACCAGATCGGCATGAGAGTTGCTGCCGCCTACTGCTGTTGTTTCAGCGAGCCGAACGCCTAATGCCTGACGTCGTTGGTCTCCTCGCTGTGCGTTCAACAACAGATTCCGTGCTATCCCGAAAACCCAGGCCCGGGCGTCACACTCTTCCGCTGGCGCTTCCGAGAAGCGCCTCCCTACTTCAACAACCGAAGTAACAAATACGAGATTCCGGGGAAGGAACCGCATGGGCAAGGCAGCAGCAGTGGTCTGGCAGGCCGTCCACTCTGAGAGGCGACGGCTCGCCGCGGATCTCTCCGGCCTGTCCGACGAACAATGGCTCTTGCCCTCCCTCTGCCCAGGTTGGGATGTCCACGATGTCCTGGCCCACCTTGTAGACACGGCTCGAACCAGCCGGCTCTCATTCGTCCGTGACCTCCTGATGGCACGCATGGACTTCGATCGCGCCAACGTCAGAGGCATCGCCCGAGAGAAACGGCAGGACCCGCAGGACACCATCAACGCATTCAAGGACGCCGCCAACCTCACACGGACGCCGCCGGCTAACCTCGCAACTCGCCTGGTCGAGGCCATCGTGCACGGTGAGGACATTCGCCGGCCTTTGGGCATCGCTGGAAGTTACCCGGAACGTGCCGTCGTTCAGGCCCTCACCTACCAGCTGCGCACCCCCGTATCCTTTGGCGGAGGACGCGAGCGTGCCGCAGGACTCCGACTGATCAATCGGAGGTCCGGGGCGGCCTGGGGCCAGGGTGACGACGTCGAAGCCGATCCACTTGATTTGCTGCTAGCGGTCTCCGGGCGCCCCGTGAACCCGGAGAGCCTCAAAGGCAGCGGGACATCCCGCCTTGCCGCCGCAGCCACACCAGCTGCACATGAACCGGGTCAATGACGAGAACTGTCCGAAGCGATATGGCGAGATGGCAGAACGGTCACCCATCCTCTAAGCGTCACTCACTATCTAGTAATAAGAACGCGAGCCGCTGCTCCGGGGTCCACACGTACGTATCATCGCAGCAGTAACCCCTCAACCATGTCTGTCCGTCGATTACGCGGAGGTAGAACCCCTTGGGGTACTCAACGTCACCGCTCACGGGCTCGGACGCGATGTGAATCGCTCCGGCCGGTCCGTGGCCTGCGGATAGGACTGGGTCCGGTGAGTTCGCTTGGTTTACCAGCGCCAAGCGGAGGTAAGGTCCGGCCACCAAGGGGTAGAGTTCAAGTCCATGATTCCTTGCAGCCGCGAAGACCTGGGACAGGACGGCACCATTTTCGAAACCAAGCTGCTCTACGGTTCGCTCTACAATTCGTAGCGTTTCGCCCGCCGGGTCATCGAACGTGGAGTGAGCCAGCAGCGTCTCTGCATGAGCATCGAGTTGGACACCCGCATCGGACAGAACCCGAACAAGTTTCGTTCGCGATTGCCCGCCTACCTGGACAATGAGCCCGCCGATCTTCGCTGTATTCGCCATGAAGTTTTTCTCCGTTATCTGCAGCCGGACAGGACCACGGTCGGTTGATGATGTCACGTCGTGGGCGCATGCCCGTAAGCGGATCCCTATCTGGTTATGATCCCCGTACTTCGAAGCCGCATCGGCATGTTTTCCCATGTCAGATGCGTATAGCAGTTTTGACGGTACGGGCGCGAACACCCACAGTAGAACCTATGCACAAATTTGCCGCTTCTTTCAATGGTGGACTATTGCGGCTTCACTGGGCTCCCGGGACCTTCATTACCTACGAGATCGCTGTTCAGGCCGCTCGTGTATTGGAGAAGCTGGGTGGCGGGCAGAATCTGCCGCTTCTCGTGGACATTGCGGGCGTGACAGGGTTGGCCGCGGAGGCAAGAGCCGGCATGAATGCCTATCGGGGCTTTTCCATCATCGCGCTCCTGGGAGATCACCCCGTGGGTACCGTTCTTGCAGCCTTCGCTAAGCAGTCACTGACTCCCACCGCGTACTTCACCGATGAAGAAAGCGCACTGCGCTGGCTCGCTCAGCAAAACGGGCGCGATTACTGGACAGCGTCAACAGGGACCCCTGACGCGTCCGAGCGGCCAGGACATAACGTCGAGCAAAGCTTTCCCGAGCACGACCAATAAGGAGGAGTCGAGCCCCGCGCGGCGATCCCCCAACCCTCTTGTGAGAGTGTCGTCTTTACTATTGCCCTATGAGCAGTAAGCCCCACACCGTCGATGCCGTCCGTACTGAAATCGTTTCCGCGATTGCCGAGGTTCGCGCCGCCGCTAGGTTGGGCCAGGACGAGCAGCGAGCTCATACCGCTGACTGGCTCGATGAGTTGTTCGCCGGCGTCTCCGATCGGTGTGGTCTCCGAGAAGCATCAGCACAGGGACCCACCCTTTATCGCGGCGGCATGGGCTCGTTCAGAGACGTGGGTTATGCCGCTGCAGGACACGCCGTTGACCGTCTTCACACCGCCTTGCGGCGCGGCCGGTCATGGTTCCTGCGTAAGTCCTGACCGACAAATTCTGCCGAGCCGAGGTGTTGACGGAACGACGGCTGCACCCTAGGTTTGGCTTGGAAGGTTATCGAAAGTCGATAACAAATATGGGGGATTCATGAGGAACACAAGCAGCGAACCGCTGGCCTGGGGCGCTAAGCGGGTCATGTCCAAGGGGGATGCAACAGCCATCATGGTTGCCTCGGCAGGGGCCGCAGTCGTCATGACCATCATTACTGTTGCCGGGGTCATCGGTTCGTTTGCTGGGCCGGTAACCCTGACACTTCCCCTGTCCACCGCGTCGCAGTCTCCCGCCGGCCTCCGCCTGGGCGCTGTAGCCCACTACACCTCAGTCGAGGCGACCATCCCGTCGATGCCTGACGCTGAGGCGGCTTTGCTGGCCTGGGCGGACGCCCTGAACCTTGTAGGAATCCTGTCCGTCCTGGCACTGCTGTTCCTGCTCGCGCTCCGCCTGCGGACGGAAAACCTCTTCACCCGGGCGACGGCTGAAATCATCGGAGCCTGCGGCATCGTCCTGGCGGCCGCCGGTACCGTGGGGCAATACCTTGACCAGGCTGCCCGGGGCCGGCTGGCCGAAATCATCGGGGTCAACCAGCGTGCAGTAGAGGAGACCGTCATCTTCACCGGCCAGATCAACCTCACACCCCTGGTTGCCGGGGTGGCATTGTCGCTCGTGGCCGCTGCCTTCCGCTACGGGCGCCGCCTGCAGGCCGACACCGAAGGCCTGGTGTGACGGCAGGAGTAGAAGAATCCGGAATCCACTGCCGCCTTGATGAGCTCCTGGCGGCCAGAGGGATGACACTGACGGAGCTGAGCAAGCGCGTCGGTGTGACCCTGGTGAACCTTTCGGTCCTCAAGAACGACCGGGCGAAGGCCATCCGATTCTCCACACTGACAGCAGTCTGCAACGCCCTGGAGTGCGAAGTGGGGGACCTTCTCGTCACCCAGAAGTGAGCATTAGGCCCGCTCTACCGGGGAGCGGGTACCCGAACCCCGCGGGCTGCAACAAAAGCCTCGACACCAATGACATGTTTTTCCATCAACCCCTGATCGGGCGCTGGCTTCTGCAACAGGATCGGCACCTGATACCCGGCCGCCCAGTCCTTGGCGCCGGGTCCGAGAACGTCATCAATCCACACCGTCGAGTCCCATGCAGCGTCACCGGCTGCCTCCATCCGCTCCAACCACCGGGTCACCGACCTCAGCTTAGGCGTCGGTTCGGCCTCGTCGCCGGGCCGCACCAGCAGCGTCACCCGCAGCGGTTCGACGTCCAGCTCGATCTGTTGCTCCAGCCCGGCCGTGGCATCCGCCGGCCAACTCGACACCCCTGCGATCCGGCCACACCTGGCCACCCTTTGAACCAGGGCCTTCCTCCCGCAGGCTAACTTCAGCTCCGTGCGTCCACCGGGACCCGGACGGCTCTCCGGGTTGAGTACACCGTCGATGTCCAGCAGGATGATCGGCTTCATAGCCCGACACTAGCTGTCCACCCCGCACAGCGGTAGGGGCAACACCGCACCCCGTCTGCCCTCGAAGCTGCACCTACACCGGGCAGTCCGGCGGCAAGGGTTTCAACCCTGTTAGACAGTCCTACTGCCCTGCGGTTGGCGAGCCGCTCTGTCGACTGCGACACACGCAAAGGTGACAAGTACCGCTGCGGAAATGCGGCCACTTACCGCTGCGATTCACAGGAGCTCCGAAAGTCATCGACGAGTAACTCCTCCCGTCTTGATAAAGGATCCTATGATGAAACCCGGACTTATTCTCTGGCTCAGTAGTTGTGAATGTTGGCATAGAGCGGAGACCAGGTTCGTTCTCAACTGACATTCGTGGGCTGCGGATGCTGCCGCCCGCAGGTCGCTGACGACTTCATCTCGCCATGCCAGGGCCGAGGGCAACAGTCGTGCATCAGCGCCGCTGCCGCTTCGAGGTCGTGGGCGTTCAGAGCGGCTATTAGCCTATCGACGACTTCACTCATGGGTTCGTCCCGCCCTCTTCCTTCACGCTCCGCACAGCATTCCGCCCGCTAGGATTCCCAGGTGACAAGTTCCTCGAGGCCGCATTGCTCAACCAGTCACTAGCCGCGCGCTGCCGCAAGACCTCGTGTCCGGATCAGGAGTCTCCACACTTCAACTATGGGCGCTGGCGCCCGGCGCGTCCATGGCCAGGTGCGCGGCGCATCACGTTCTGGATCTCCGCATAACCGGCGAGGTAGCAGGGCCCGCTACATCGCACCACCAGCTGACAGGACCCATGATGGATGTGGCCTTGGTGGCGCTGGTCAGGTAGTGGGCGACGGTGTGTGCGTAGGGGAGTTCTTGGCCGGACTGGCAGGGGAGATCGATTCGCAGGGTCGAGCCGATGCTGTTGCCGTTCATGGTGATGCAGCAATACACAGCTTCCACTCATCCATCGGAATGCGAAGAGCAGGCAGCATGACCGGGAGGGTGTGGGGCGAAAGAAGGTGTTGACTTTGCGTGGTTGAACCGTGCGCCCGTCGCTTCCGTCCGGGGATATTCACATGACGTGGCCAGCTGTGACCATGACGAGCCCAAGGCGATTCCATCGTTGTACCAGGATGCCGGGACCTGGGTAATAAAAAGGGTTGTTCCCAGGGCTGGCCCGTGCGGTTAGGGTGATCACGGGCGGTGCCGATGAGGGGTCGCCCGGTTGGGTGACCAGGCGCCAGTAATGGAGCTGATTCTAGATTCGATTCTTGGGAGGAAGCATGACCAGTCCAGAGCAGGATCCAAACCAGCAGGAAGGCCCCGCGGACGGTGGCGCGGACGGCGTCCCCGGCATGCACGACGGTGGTGCCGATGGTGGTGCCGATGGTGGTGCCGATGGTGGTGCCGATGGTGGTGCCGACGGCGGTGCCAATGGTGGTGCCGACGGCGGAGCCGACGGCGGTGCTGACGGTGGTGCCGATGGGGGAGCCGCGGAACGGGGCATCTAAGTTTTGAGCACCACCCGCACGGACTTCCAGGATCCCGACGCCTTGGAAAGCGGCGGGGTCCTGGAGACACACCTGATCAAAATTGGGCGTGAAAGGTTCGCCGACGACGTCTGGGGGCGCGCGGCGCTGCTCACGCGTGGCGCAGGCGACTTCTCCGATCTGTTCTCTGCTGAGGCCGTCGACGAACTGGTCTCTCGCCGTGGACTGCGCACACCTTTTCTCCGCGTTGCCAAGGGCGGCTCTACATTTCCCGACTCGTCATTCACCTCACCCGCCGGCGTCGGCGCCACCATCGCTGACCAGCTCGACGACACGGCGCTTTGGCGCAAATTCGCCGACGGCGCCACACTCGTACTGCAGGCACTGCACCGCACATGGGAGCCGGTCAGCCACCTCAGCAGCAGACTAAGCACGGAGCTTGGACATCCGGTGCAGGCCAATGCCTACATCACGCCGCCTCAGAACCGTGGGTTCGACGCTCACTACGACGTGCACGACGTCTTCGTCCTGCAGATCGAGGGGACAAAGCGCTGGATCATCCATGAGCCGATTCACACGGACCCGTTGCGTGATCAGCCCTGGACCGATCGCCGCTCCAGCGTGACAGAGGCCGCCAAAGGCGAGGCGTATATCGACACCGTGCTTGAGCCGGGGGATGTCCTCTACCTGCCGCGGGGCTGGTTGCATGCCGCGCAGGCGCAGGGCGAGGTCTCCATCCACCTCACGCTTGGAATCCACAGCTGGACCCGCTACGCATTGGCCGAACAACTCGCCCAGGCCGCACTCGCAGCGCTGTGCGACGATCCTGAGATGCGCCGTGCATTGCCGTTGGGCGTCGACGGACCAAACGGTGAGATCGACATGGTCCGTGGCCGATTGGCGGCTGCCCTCGCCGAGGCTGATACCACTGCGTTGTTCCACCGCACCCGGCGAGGACAGGGACGTCCCGCGCCGCTGGGACCGCTGGCCCAGCTCGCGGCTGTCAAAAGCCTGAGCCCCACGTCGGTGGTGCGGCTTCGCGATGCACTGGAAGCACGGCTGGAGGGACCGCGCCTGTCCACACGCGTGGGTTGGCTGGACTTCCCGGAGGCCGATCTGCCATCTGTGATGTGCGCGCTGGACGGGGAGGTTCACACCGCGGGTGATCTCGGCGTCGAGCTTGTTGAAAGACTGTTGCGCGCGGGGGTCCTCGTTCCCGTTGAACAATGATACAGACAGCGAGTTCGCCACAGTGGCGGCCACAGAGCGCTTTTTCTGCTCTGAAGGCGCCCGCCTGCGCGGTGATCCTATTGCAGGCACAGGGTCGCATGGCCTCGTCTGGGTCCTCATCGAGTACCGGGGCGGGTGGCCGCTCAATGGCTTCGAGGGGCTTGATCTCGAGCCTGGGATCAAAGCACTCTTGCTCTCCGCCGCGAAAGCGGCGCGGGCGCGGGTGCTGCTGGTGCGACGGCCCGGCCCACGCCGCCGTGAGGGTCAGAGCCATTGGGCAGTACTGCGGCATGAGGATTCGGGCGCCTATCGTCAGCACTGGGGAACGTGGGGCAAGGATGGCGATCTGGCGGAGGTTGCCAGAGCCCTCAGCCTTCCCGGGACGCTCGGCTATCCGCCTGTCATCCTGGTCTGCACTCACAGCCAACATGACCAATGCTGTGCTGTGTGGGGACGGCCCGTTGGACGTGTGCTGAGTGAGCGGTGGCCGGAGCTGGTGTGGGAATGTTCGCATGTAGGAGGTGACAGGTTCGCAGCGAACGTAGTGGTTGCTCCTGACGGTGTCTACTACGGAAATTTGGACGTGGACTCATCCGTCGCCACGATCGAAGAACACCTCGCGGGCCGTATCCATGCGGAGCATCTACGTGGGTACACAGATCTCGTCCCAGCACAGCAGGCCGCTGTGGCGGCCACGCTCAGTCGTTTCGGCCCGGCCGGCCGGAATGACTACAAGGTGGTTGAGACCTCCCGCAACGGTGATCACTGGCGGATCCGTATTACCGGATCGCCTCCTCACCCCGCGCGCATCGACATCGAACTGCGTGCTCGCCGCGGCCCGCGATCCCGGCTGACCTGCCGCGGACCGGCGATGAGTTCGGCCATGGTTTACGAGCTCATTTCAATACGCGCGGTCTAAAGGACGGGTTTACCGAAGTCAGTATCTTTATCGGCAAGCCGACGAAGGTTCCAAACGATCCTGCGGACCTGGGGGTCGAGCACCGCCGATTTATTGATTTCACCGACGCGCTGCATTGCTGGCGGACAGTCCGCCGAGCTGCCGCTTTGGGACTGGCGGCAGAACTGGCCGCCGCGGCAGCAGTAAACCGCATTCACGCGCCGTGGCAGGGCGGGCAAGCCGACTGCTGTTAGACACAGGAATGCTCGTCGGCGGCGATGGGTGGGCTGAGGATCCCTTGTTCCAACGACGTGTTCGAGCCGTTGCGATGCTTGGTCGACGACGCGCGGCTGCTGTACGGCCTCCACCTGCTGGAGATTGTCGATGCGTACCAGGGCTGTTGACCAGGATGTGCTCGACGACGTCCTGCCGCTGCTGCGCACCGCCCCTTTCACCAGCCCTGCCTGAGGCGTAACGTCTATTCCGCCGGGAACGGTTGCAGCCGTCAGAGGAGCGGTCATGGCTGGATGGAATGCAGACACAGCGGCGGGGCCTGTGGGGGCGGGAACGGTAACGCTGGTGGAAGGCTCGTCTTTCTGCATCTCGGCCGCCAATGGCGACATCCACCCGGAACTTCCCCACGGCGTGTTCCACGAGGACACCCGGATTTTGTCCGGGTGGAGCATGACGGTGAACGGCCAGCCGCTCGAGCCGCTGGCCGCGGAAACGAAGGAACCCTACCGGGCACTCTTCATCGGCCGCGTTCCGCGCGGGGACGGATACGCGGACAGCCCTCTGATCGTGGAGCGCCTGCGGGAAGTGGCTGCCGGCGTGGTTGAAGAAATCACCATTCGCAACTACTCCGGAGACCCGGTGGAGTGTGACATCTCCGTCGGCGTCGATTCGGACTTCGCGGACCTGTTCGAGGTAAAGGAGGCGAGGGTCCAGCGGCGCTGGGAGGTCGTCCGTGGAGCCGACGGCGATTCCCTGATTATCAGCGCTGCCTGGCAGGACCTGCGGAATGCTGTCCTGGTGCGGGGACGCGGGGCCGTAGCCACCGCCGGCGCGCTCACGTACCAAGCGACGGTACCCGGTTACGGCCACTGGGGCACGCGGCTGAGCGTCGCACCGGCCGGGCAGCGCAACGTTTCGCGCCCTGTCCGGCATGGCACCTCACCGAGCGACCGGCGGCACCAGGAGTGGGTCGCGAAGATTCCCAGGCTGCAGATGACCAACCGGTCCATAGAGCGGACGCTGCGGCGCAGTTACGACGACCTCGGCGCACTTCGGATCGAGGACCCTGCGCATCCGGAGCGGATTGTGGTGGCCGCGGGAGCACCGTGGTTCATGACGCTGTTTGGGCGTGACTCTCTGTGGGCTTCCGAAATGGCCCTTCCTGTGGACCCGTCACTGGCTCTTGGCACCTTGCAGACCCTGGCTGACCGCCAGGGCAAGGTGGTGGACCCGGTGAGTGAGGAGGAACCCGGGAAGATTCTTCACGAGGTACGGCTGGGGGTGTCTTCCGGGCTGGCTCTGGGCGGCAAGTCGGTCTACTACGGCAGCGTGGACGCCACTCCCCAGTTTGTGATGACCCTGGCCTCAGTCAGCCGGTGGGGCTTCGCGAAGGACACCATCGCAGCCCTCCTGCCCAACGCGGACCGCGCACTGGACTGGGTCCGGAACTACGGCGACAAGGACGGAGACGGCTTCGTCGAGTACTCCCGCCTCAACGACCAGGGCCTGCTCAACCAGGGTTGGAAGGACTCGTGGGACGGCATCAATTTCGCCGACGGCACCCTAGCGGAGCCGCCCATAGCACTTTGTGAGGTGCAGGCGATGGTGTACTCCGCGCTGCTGTCACGGGCGTGGATGGCGTACGACGGCGGCGACGCGCCTTTGGCGGCGCAGCTCACCGAAGAGGCGGCGGCGCTGAAGAAGAAGTTTAACGAAGCGTTCTGGCTGCCGGAACGCGGCTACTTCGCTGTCGCGCTGGACGGCAGGAAGCGCCAGGTGAATGCCTGTGCCTCAAACATGGGCCAGTGCCTGTGGCACGGCATAGTTGACGATGACAAGGTGCCGCTGGTGGCCGAGCGGCTGATGTCACCGGAGATGTTCAGTGGATGGGGCGTCCGGACCCTTGCCACGGATATGGGTGCCTACAACCCGGCAAGCTACCACAACGGGTCTGTCTGGCCGCATGACAACGCGATCACCGCGGCGGGCCTCATGCGCTACGGATTCGTGGAGGAGGCGCAACGGATCGCTACAGCCCTGCTTGAAGCGGCGGACTACTCCGACGGGCGGCTCCCGGAACTGTTCTGCGGTTTCAGCCGGGAACAGGTGGCTGAACCGGTGCCGTACCCCACCGCCTGCTCACCCCAGGCGTGGGCGGCAACCACCCCCATCATGCTGATCACCAACCTGATGCGCTACGACGCCCACGTTTCGCGGGGCGGCTTCTGGATGGATCCAGCCCTGCCGGAGTCCTACGGGGACCTGCACATTACCAACGCACCACTCGCCGGCAGCCGGATCACCATTGACATCACCCACTCGGGGCCGTCGGTGCAGGGCCTGCCGGAGGGCATCACATTCCATCATGAACACCGGCCGTGGCTGACCGAGCTTATTTCGCAGGCCGGACTGGACGTCAAAGGCTAAAGCGCCCAGCCGGCGTCGTCACACAAGCGGCGGAGCGGGCGCGGAGGTACTGCCCACCGCGGCCCCAACGTCGATCGCCACCACCGGTCATCGATTCAGCTGGAAACCGCTGTACGAAACGAGGAGGAGTGACCATGGGCCCAGTTCCGGCCTAGTCCTTCCGCTGCTCCAATAATTCGTGATTGCAGTGCAGCAACAACTCGTGTCTGTAGTGAAGGCCTATCCAAGGAGATGCTGCATAGTCGTCAATGCCAAAAGCCTGCGCAAAAAGTGCGTCTTCAGCGCCAAGACCCTGATTGGGCCTACCTGGTGGAAGTGCTGTCTGAGCTCCGCTATGGACTGCTGTTCGACGTCTGGGCATGGTCTCTCTTCTCATCTTCGAAGGTGCGTTCGGTCAGAAGGCGCGGAGGATGTCTTCGACGCGTTGTTTGGCGTCGCCGAAGAGCATTTGGGAGTTGTCGCGGTAGAACAGGGGGTTCTGGACGCCGGCGTAGCCGGCGGCCATGGAGCGTTTGAACACGATGACGTTCTCGGCTTCCCAGACTTTGAGGACGGGCATCCCGGCGATGGGGCTTCCCGGGTCTTCGGCGGCGGCGGGATTGACGGTGTCGTTCGCGCCGATGACCAGGACCACGGAGGTGTCGCCGAGGTCGTCGTTGATTTCGTCCATTTCCAGGACAATGTCGTACGGGACTTTGGCTTCGGCAAGGAGGACGTTCATGTGCCCGGGCAGGCGCCCGGCGACGGGGTGAATGCCGAACCGGACGTCTACGCCTTTTTCGCGGAGCTGGTTGGCCAGTTCAGCGACGGGGTACTGGGCCTGGGCGACGGCCATGCCATAACCGGGGGTGATGACGACGGACGAGGCGTTGGTGAGCATTTCCGCGGTGGCTTCGGCAGTGATTTCCCGGTGCTCGCCCTGGTCCGTGTCCCCTTTGCTGGCTGGGGCGGCGATGCCGAAGCCGCCGGCTATCACGGAGATGAAGGACCGGTTCATGGCCTTGCACATGATGTAGGAAAGGTATGCACCGGAGGAGCCGACCAGGGCGCCGGTGATGATGAGCAGGTCGTTGTTCAGCAGGAAGCCCGCCGCGGCGGCGGCCCAGCCGGAGTAGCTGTTGAGCATGGACACCACCACGGGCATGTCGCCGCCGCCGATGGAGGCCACGAGGTGCCAGCCGAGCCCCAGGGCCAGGGCCGTGACAACGATGAGCAGCCAGAGCTGGGAGTCGTTGACGTACCAGACCGTCAGGACGATGAACACAACGAGGGCGCCGAGGTTGATCCCGTTTTTGCCTGGCAGCATCAGGGGTGAGGACTTCATCCGGGCGGAAAGTTTAAGAAATGCCACGATCGAGCCGGTGAACGTGACAGCGCCGATGAACACGCCGATGAACACCTCGGCGTGGTGGATCGCCATCAGGTCTGAAGACAACGCAGGGGCTTCGAGGTGGCCGTTCCACCCCACGAGCACGGCGGCGAGGCCGACGAAGCTGTGCAGCAGGGCAATGAGTTCGGGCATGCCGGTCATTTCGACCACCCGGGCGCGCCAGAGTCCGATTGCCCCGCCGATGGCGACCGCAGCGACCAGCAGGCCCAGGCCGGTCAGGGCGTGGCCGGTGCCCCAGGCGTCCTGGAGTGTCAGCCAGATGGTGGCGGCGAGGGCGATGACCATGCCGGTGATGCCGTAGGCGACCCCCGCGCGCGCTTTCTCGTGTTTGCTCAGCCCGGCGAGGCTGAGGATGAACAGCAGGGCCGCGACGATGTAGGCCGCCCCCGCGATGGAGTCGGCGGTCAATGGACCGGAGACGGTGTCAGTCACGGTAAGGCTCCTCGTCAGTGTTGCTGCTGTTGCGGTGGCGGCGCTCATGAACGGACCTTCCCGGCGGAGAACATGGCGAGCATGCGCCGGGTGACGGCGAATCCGCCGAAAATGTTAATGCTGGCCAGCAGCACCGCGACGGCGGCGAGCACTTGCATCACGATGTTCTCGGAGGTGACCTGCAGCAGGGCACCGACCACGATGATTCCGGAGATCGCATTAGTGACTGACATCAGCGGGGTGTGCAGGGCGTGGTGGACTTTCCCGATCACATAGAACCCGACCACGATCGAGAGCATCAAAACCGTGAAGTGCTGCGGCAGCGGCGCCGGGGCAACCGCGTTGACCAGGAACAGCGCGGCGATGCCCGCGGCGAACAGCCCGGCCTTACCGGCCGTGCTGAGGCCCTGTTTCTTCTTCGGCCCAGGACTTTCGGCAACCTCAGCCTGGGTCTTGGCCGCCGGTGCGGCGGAGACCTGAACCGGCGGTGGCGGCCACGTCTTCTCGCCCTCGCGCACCACCGTCACCGACCGCTGCACCACATCCGCAAAATCGAGCCGCAGCTGACCGTCCTTGTCCGGGGTCAGGAGCTTTAGCAGGTTCACCAGGTTTGTCCCGTACAGCTGGGACGCCTGCGCCGGAAGACGCGCCGGAAGATCCGTATACCCCAGGATCACCACACCGTTCTCCGTTACCACCCGCTCCCCAGCGACGGAGCCTTCCACATTCCCGCCCTGCCCGGCAGCCATATCCACGATGACACTGCCGGATTTCATCGCTGCCACATCGTTCGCCGTGAGCAGCTTGGGAGCGGGCCGACCCGGGATCAGGGCCGTGGTGATGACGATGTCGACATCAGCCGCCTGCTCGGTGTAGATTTCGGCTGCGCGCCTGTTGTACGCCTCGGACGTTGCTTTTGCATACCCGTCGGAGGACTTCATCTCCTCCTCTACCTCAACCTTGAGGTAAGTACCACCAATGGACTTCACCTGATCCGCCACCTCAGGCCGCGGATCAGTAGCGCGAACGATCGCGCCCAGGCTGCTGGCAGCGCCAATTGCCGCCAAGCCGGCGACACCGGCTCCGGCGACGAGGACCTTCGCCGGCGGGACCTTGCCCGCTGCGGTGACCTGCCCAGTGAAAAACCGGCCGAACTCATGCGCGGCCTCAATGACGGCACGATACCCGGCGATGTTCGCCATCGAACTGAGGACATCCATCGACTGCGCCCGCGAGATCCGCGGCACCGCATCCAAAGCCAAAGCAGTGATGGGCCGCGCCGCCAACGCCTCCACCAACTCCGGCCGCAACCCCGGGCTAAGCATCCCGATAAGAGTGGCACCGTCAGCGAGGCGGGCGATCTCATCCTCCGTGGGCGGATTGACCCGCAGCACAACGTCGCTGCCCCACGCCTCGTCAGCCCCAACAAGCAAGGCACCCGCATCGACATACGCATCGTCCCGGAAGGAAGCGGACTCACCCGCGCCCTTCTCGACCACAACGTCGTAGCCCAAACCCAACAACTGTTTCACGGTGACAGGCGTTGCCGCCACCCTCGTTTCGCGACCCAACTCGGCCACGATGCCTATACGCGTCACTGTTTTCTCTCTCTAAGCTGTGGTGCCTGGGAAGTTGCGTCGCAGGGGACAGCAGTTGCTCCACTAAGGCAAGGGCAGTGCAGAACGACTGAGATGCTGTTCCTTCAGAAGTCCGCCCGGTGCCACTAATTGATCGGTGTGGCCGGTTGTTCGCCGCTGAGAAGGGCGAGCGCGTTGTCTGCGGCGAGCATCGCCATCGCGGTGCGCGTTTCGACAGTAGCGGAGCCGAGGTGGGGCACGAGCGCCACGTTCTCAAGCTCGAGCAATCCAGGGTGCACGTCGGGCTCTTTCTCGAAAACATCGAGACCGGCGCCTGCGATTTGTCCCTCGCGGAGGGCAGAAGCGAGGGCTGCTTCGTCAACGATCGGTCCGCGCGCCGTGTTGATAAGGTACGCCGTGCTCTTCATCGCCGCGAGTTGCTGGACGCCGATCAGGTGATGCGTGGCAGGCCCGTAGGGGCAGTGCAGGGAGACGACGTCGGAGATGGCCAGCAACTCAGCGAGATCGACCCGCCGGGCACCCAGGTTGGCTGCGGTCGCGGGGTCGATCTCACTGCGGGACTGGTAGACGATTTCCATTCCGAAGGCTTTGGCCCGGCGGGCGGTCGCCCGGCCGATGCCGCCCATACCGACGACGCCGAGGGTCTTGCCTTGCAGGCTGCTGCCGAGCAGGAAGAACATGCCCCACTTCCAGGCCTGACCGGAGCGGATGAGCCGTTCCCCCTCGCCGAGCCGCCGGGTCGCCGAAAGGATGAGGCCGAACGCGATGTCGGCCGTGGCCTCCGTGAGCACACCCGGTGTGTTGGTGGCGACGACGCCCCGCTCGGTGCAGGCGGGCACGTCGATGTTGTCGTACCCCACGGCAACGTTCGCGACGACCTTGAGTTGTGGGCCGGCGGCGTCGAGCAGTTCGGCGTCAATGCGTTCGGTCAGCAGGCTCACCACGGCATCGGCACCCTCTACCCGGCGCAGCAGCTCCTCGCGGCCGATCGACTCCGGACCCTCCCAGGCATCGACTTCGTGCTCGGTACGCAACTTCTCAAGTGCGGCTTCGGGTACCCGTCCCGTGACAACGACCCGGCTCATGCCGTCTCGATCCACTTGCGCAGGCGGCCGAGGCCATCGTGGATATCGGTGACGTCGATGCCCGAGTAGGCGAGCCGGATGTACTGCCGCTCTTCGCCGGGCTGGCGGCGGCCGAAATGCTCACGCGTGCAGAAGGAGACGCCGGTTTCGTACAGCGCTGCGGAGGCGAAATCGCCGACTGCCGTATACCCCATGCGCTCCATGGCCTCGGTGACATCAGGGAACAGGTAGAACGTCGACTGCGGCACCGCGACATGTACGCCGGAGATGTCGTTGACGAGTTCACATGCGGCATCCCGGCGCCCGCGCAGGATGTCGAGCATCTGCTGCACGGGTTCCTGGCTGCCGCGCAGCGCTTCGATGCCGGCCCACTGCACGTAGTGCGTCGTGCACGACTCATCGTTGGTGTTAAGTGTGCTGAGGATTTTGGCGATCTCGATTGGGGCGACGGCACAGCCCAGGCGGGATCCGGTCATGGCGAACTTCTTGCTGAAGGTGTACAGGATCACGGTGCGCTCCGCCATGCCGGGAAGCGACGCGATCGAGCTCGAGAGACCCTCGTAGCGCGTCTCGAAGTACGCCTCATCGGAGAGTACCCAGAGGTCGTGCTCCTGCGCGAGCTGGGCGATTGCCTCCCGCTCAGCAGCGGTCGACTCGGCCGAGATGGGGTTCTGCAGGTCGTTGTAGATGATTGCGACAGTATTGGGTGTGATTGATGCGCGGACCTGGTCGAGATCAATCGCGAAGCCCTGGGGCGTGGGCAGGTAACGGTAAGGCACGGCAGTGCCACCGAGATACTCGATCTGCGATTCGTAGATCGGGAAGCCGGGGTTCGGGTAGAGCACTTCCTGGCCAGGGTTCATGACCGCCTGCAGGAACTTGGTGATAACGGGCTTGCCTCCCGTCATTACCACGACGTTGTCCGGGGAGAACTCAATACCTCGGCGGGCTCCGATATCTTCTGCAAGGGCCTCCCGCAACTGCGGGATGCCCGGGCCGGGACAATAGCCGGTATAGCCGTCGGCGATCGCCCGGTTCATGGCTTCGACGATATGCGGGGCGGTAGGGATGTTGATGTCGCCCAGATGGAAGGGGTAGACGGGGTTCCCCCTCGCTTTCCAGGCGGCGGCCGCTTGGGCGACGCTGAAGGCGGTTTCAGTGCCCAGCCGTTCGAGCCGGTGCGCGAGTTGTTTCATTCTGTCTTACTCCTCATCGAGTGGACGATCGATCCTTCAGCAAACCAACTGTTACAGAACTTATATATCAGTTGCCAGCAATAAATATACCGTTGATGTTTCCTAACGGGAAGGTTACCTTTCGAAGGCGGTGATCCTTGGTTCCCAGAACAGTTCGGGACGCTTGGTTACCTTCCGCTTTCCGCCGTCGTACTCCAGTACGTCGGGTGGGGCGCGCTCCCGCAGGCGCTGATCCTGCCCATACTGCAGGCCGTCTGCGGCCTGCAGTATGAAAAGGGAAGGTTGCCGGGTGCCTGCCTGAATGTGGCCCCCGCCTTAGGGCGGTGCAGGGCGGCGGGTGCGGCTGCGGTTAGCGGACGCCGAGATCGCTGTCGACGTACGAACCCGGGCCTTTTCGGTACCGTCTGGCAATTGCAGCCAGCATCCAGCTGCAGCCAAACGGTCACCGGACCCGACGATTTGAGCCGGACGTCAACATGTTTTTTCCCCTTACGGCTAAGGCGCAGAATCGTTTCCTGACCGTTGCTACAGCTCCTGTGATTACCTGCTAATGCAGGGAGAGTGGATATGCCTGGGTGGCCCGGGCCAAGAAGGCCCGAACCACCGGAGTAGGGCGGCGGGTTTCTGCCCGCCGCCCCACTCTTTGTCTTACAACCAGTCTTTCTTAGCTACCGGTCTGCTCCTTCCGTCCGCCCTGTCAGGCCCCCGGTGCCGCAGCTACTTGAAGGCTTCCGCAGTGGCACTCGTGGTCCCGCCGGCGTCAGGTTCCGCGTTTCCGTCCTCCGCATGGGCTGCGGTTACCTGCTCGCTGTCCACCAGGTGACGGTCGTTCATTTTCGCCTCCCCGCGGGTCTTGGTAAGGCTTGCAAGTGTGGCGACGGCGATGGTGGCTGCGATGAACAGCAGCGAGAACGAGATGGGGATTTCGGGCGCCCAAAGGAGCGGCTCCCCGCCGTTAATGAAGGACAGCTCGTTGACGTGCAGTGCGTGGAAGACGAGTTTCACGCCAATGAACGCCAGGATGACGGCGAGTCCCTGCGCGAGGTAGACCAGGCGTTCGAGCAGTCCGCCGATGAGGAAGAAGAGCTGGCGTAGACCCATCAGCGCAAAGGCGTTGGCCGTAAAGACGATGTACGCCTCGTTGGTCAGGCCGTAGATCGCGGGGATGGAGTCGACGGCGAAGATGAGGTCCACGAAGCCGATCGCGATGATGGTCAGCAGCATCGGTGTGGCGAACCGCGTGCCGCCCTTCTTCACGGTGAGCTTGTCCTGGTGGTACTCATCGGTCACCGGCAGGATGCGGCGCACGAGCCGCATGAACCTGCCGTCAGCCGGGTTGGAGTCATGGCTGCCGAACGCCTGCTTGTAGGCCAGAACGAGCAGCAGGGCGCCAAAAATGTAGAAAATCCACGAAAAGTTTGCAATGAGTCCCGCGCCGATGGCGATGAACCCGCCTCGGAGGACCAAGGCAATGACGATCCCGATCATCAGCACTTTTTGCTGGTACTTCTTCGGTACCGCGAAGCCGGCCATGACGATGAGGAAGACGAAGAGGTTGTCAATCGACAGGGCCTTCTCGGTGAGATAGCCCGCGAAATACTCGCCGCCGAACGTCCAGCCCGAGACCAGTCCGATGCCGGCGCCGAACAACAGGGCGAGCCCGATGTAGAAGGCGGACCAGCGCGCGGATTCGGCGATGGTCGGTTCGTGGGGTTTGCGCACGTGCGCGAAGAACTCGTAGACGAAGAAGAGGACAGTCACGGCAATAGTGATTAACCAGATTAGGGGTGTGACCTGCATGGTGGGCACTCCAAAGGGTAGGCGTCGGACATAGGCGCCAAGGTCTCCTCCGCCCGGACATAACCGGAACCGACGACCCGGGATGCATTGCTGCATCCGTAGTGACGGGTCAATCGCGACGGGAGTACTCCCCTTGATACAAAAATGCTAACGCACAGGCACCTGCTAGCTCCACCCGCCCGGTCACCGTCGGTGCCGCTTCAGCGGTCCCGCCGGCACCTGAGGCAATATCAGAGGCCGGCTGCCTTGGCCAGCAGGATTGTTTTTTGCTGTTCGTTGGCGGTGAAGGCGGCTGCCTGCAGCAGTTCGGTTTTGGCTTCAGCCGTTCTTCCCAGCCTGGTGAGCAGTTCTCCCCTGATGCTGGGCAGGAGGTGTGAGCGGCGGAGGGCCCCCTCGGCGGCGAGGCGGTCCACGATTTCAAGGGCGGCAGCAGGTCCGGTGGCCATGGAAACCGCTACGGCGTGGTTAAGTTCGACGACGGGGCCCGGCGCCAGGCGTCCGAGGGCTTCGTAGAGCAGCACAATTTTGTGCCAGTCGGTTTCTTCGAAGCTGCGGGCGGTTGCGTGGCATTGAGCGATGGCAGCCTGCAGGCAGTAGTTTCCCCTTCCGCGGCCGAGCGCGTCGGCACGTGCCAGGGATGCACGGCCGCGGCCGATCTGGGTCCTGTCCCAGCGTGCTCTGTCCTGGTCTGCAAGCAGGATTGGGCTGCCGTCGGGGTTGACGCGCGCCGCGAACCGGGACGCCTGGAACTCCATTAAGGCAAGGAGTCCGTGAACTTCGGGCTCCCGCGGCAGCAGGCCGGCCAGGACGCGGCCCAGGCGCAGCGCTTCGTTGGCAACTTCGGTGCGGATCCATCGGTCACCGGTTGTTGCGGCGTAACCTTCCGTGAAGATGAGGTACAGCACGGCAAGCACCGCGCTCAGGCGGGCGTTCCACTCGTTGGGCTCAGGCGTGTCAAAGGGGACCTGCGCGGCTGCGAGAGTCTTTTTGGCCCGGACGATGCGCTGCTGGACGGTGGCGACGGGTACGAGCAGCATCCGTGCGATTTCCTCGGTGGTCAGGCCACCGACGGTTCGCAGCGTCAAGGCGACCTGCCCCTCGCGGGAAAGCACGGGGTGGCAGGCGATGAAGACGAGCCGGAGCACATCATCCGGGATCGGCTGCCACTGGTCCTCGGTCATCTCCGTGAGGTCGTGGGCGATGGCGCGGTAGCGTTCGTCGAGCCGCTCCCGGCGGCGCCAGGCATCTATCGCCTTGCGTTTGGCTATGGCCGTGAGCCAGGCGCCCGGGTTCTCCGGGACGCCAGACTCGGGCCATTGCCTCAGGGCGTCGATCAGGGCTTCTTGAGCGAGGTCTTCCGCCAGACCGACGTCGCCGGTCACCTTGGCCAGTGTTGCAACGATCCGCGCGCTTTCGATCCGCCACACCGCGTCCAGGGTCCGCTGGAGCACGGGTGCTGAGGTGGTGACGTGCTTGTCGGCCATGGGGTCAGGGCTGGTTGAGTTCCTCGCGCCAGCCGGCCTCCTTCTGAAGGAACTCGTTGTCGGAGAAGTCTTCGAAGTCGCTCATATCGGTCACGCGGCGGACTTCGAGTTTGCTGCCCGGGCCAAGGGGGCACCGGCTGGCCCACTGGACCGCTTCTTCCTTGCTGGCGGTCTGGATAATCCAAAAGCCATTGAACAGCTCGTGGGTTTCCCCATAGGGACCGTCCGTTACGATGGGTTGCTCGGCCGAGAAGTCGACAACAAACGCTTCGCTCATGTCATCGGAAAGCCCTTCACCGGCCAGCAGCACCCCGGCGTTCATCAGCGATTCGTTGTAGGCGCCCATCGCGTTGATGATCTGTTCGATATCGGCGATTTCGTATGCCTTTTTTGCCTCATCGGTAGCGCGCATTATCAGCATGAACTTCACTGTTCTTCTCCTTCGTGTTGAGGACACCTGATGCGTCCTTCTACTATCGCGTCGAATAGGCGGACACCGGATCGACAAGGACCAGAAGAATTTTATTCAAAGATTCTTCACGGCAAAGCTTTGCCCGGAACGTGTTTATTGTCAGAAACTGCGCTTATTGCCCTGATAGCTGGCAGTCGTTTATCCCTTGGCGGAAAAGAACGCGCTTTCTGCAGGCTTTGGACGAGGTGGGCTACAGCGGACCGGTGAACATAGAAAGTTTCACTGCAGATAATGCCGCCATCGCCGTCGCCGCCTCGATCTGGCGGCCGCTCGCACCGAGCCAGGACGAGTTGGCCGCCAGCGGCCTGGCTTTCCTCCGCGGCGTAGAAGTTCAGTCCCGCGGTGACGTGCCCGAGGGACTCCGTTGAAGCTGACCCAGGGCGAGCAACGGAAACAGGAGCACAGACAGCATTCCCGCACCCACCAGCGCGGACGCAACGCCGCTTGGGATGAGCCCCTCGTCCCGGCCTATGGCTGTCACCGCCACGACAATGGGCAACCCCGTTGCCCCGAACAGCATGATGGCACGCTTGCCGGCGGGGGTTGAGCCAGGGGGAGCGGCCAGCAGCGACGGCAGACCTCGGATGATGAGCAGGAGGACCAGGAACAAGGGGACCAACGCGAGGGCGGCAGGGTTACCGGTAAGCGCCCTCAGGTCGAAGTCGATGCCCGTATTGATAAAGAAGACCGGCACCAGAAACCCGAACGCGATGGCGTCGATTTTCATTTCAATGACATGCCGGTCGTGTTCGGGAGCCCTCGCGATGGCGACCTTCCAGAGGACTCCGGCGGCGAACGCGCCCAGCAGCATGTCCAGCCCCAACACCATACTCAACACAACGAGCACGCTGAGAATGAGCATGATGGACCGGACGGCGAACTGGCCGCTGGTGTGCAGGGTCTTGGTGACCTGGGAGTGGAGCAGGGAGTGCCGCGCGCGGGAGGCAAAATAAATTGCCAGCCCCGTGAGGATAACAAACCCGACCAGGACCGCCGTTGCCGGTCCCAGCTCCCTCCCACTGAAGAACAGCGAGATGGCCACCAGGGGACCGAACTCCCCGGCAGCACCCAAAGCAGTAACCGCGACACCAAGACGCGTCCTGGACTCGCCGGCGTCGCGAAGGATGGGCAGCAGCGTGCCTAAGGCAGTCGAACACAAGGCGACTCCAATAATCACCGCAGCTTCCGGCGCGGGAGCCACAAGTAGACCCGCCCCAACGCCGGCCGCCAGTGAAACAACCCAGCCAAGGGCTGCACGGTTCGCGGGGCGGCCTCGTATCACAGCGAAATCAATCTCATTACCGGCAACGAAGAAGAGCATGGCCAGCCCAAAGTCAGCCAGCGTATCGGTGAACTGGCTCGACTGGATCCACCCCAACAGACTGGGACCAAGCAGGATACCGAGGACAATCTCAAACACCACAATCGGTACCTTGACTACGCGGTCAAGGAAGCGGGCCGCAAGGGGCGCTGCCACAGCAAGCAGGGCAATCAGGACCAATGATGTGGACAGGCCAGGCATCAGCGGTACCTCCGGTACCTCGGCTGCTGTGAAGGAAAGGTAACCCAAAGCTACCGCCACCATCAGCGACGGCGCCATGCTGGTCCGGGACGGTGCCCGCCCGATGCTGAACTTCCAGCCGATATACAGCAGAAAGTAGCCGGCCAAACCCCTGCCCGCGCCCCCGCCCGCGTGTCCGCAGTGAGTGGCGTCACGCAATATGCAGGGGGACCGGAGCAGCGGATACGGTCTTCTGATGCGAAAACAGAAGAAACATGTCGCTGCCTCCCTGACCGTCCTCGTCCTGGCCGGCGGATTGCTGACCGCCGGTTCCGCTTCGGCGGGCACCTTTTCCTGGCCCTTTGACTGGCCCGCGTGGACTGCCGCCGCTATCCAGTCCCCGTCATCCATTGGTGCCGCGTCGGCTTCCGCGGCTCCATCGGCCGCGGCCAAACCCACCGCCAGTGCTCCTGCGTCGGCCGCTCCAGCACCAGCGCCCGCAACGTCGTCTCCCGCTGCGGCCCCGGCAGCAGCTCCCGAAGCCCCAGCGGCGCCTGTGGCTGCACCTCCGGCTCCAGCCCCGGCCGCCCCGGTTAAAGCACCGGTTGCCGCTCCGGCCCCGGCCCCCGCTCCGGCCCCGGCCCCCGCTCCGGCCCGGCCGGCTCCGGCCGCACCGGCGCCCGCACCCGCCCCGGCTGTGCCTGCCCCGGCAGCGCCTGCCGCAACGGGTACCTCATCCAACGCCGTCGCCCAGCGCTCCTTCGCGCTTGTCAATGAGTACCGCGCAGCCAACGGCCTTGCCGCGCTGCGGTACAACGCGGGATTGGAAACCGTAGCCCAGAACTGGTCAAACACCATGAAGGCGGACATCGACGCCCAGGGCCGCTCCGGCTTCCGGCACAATCCTGACGCATCCAGCCAGATCCCGTCCGGCTGGACCCGTACCGCGGAAAATATTGCAGTGAACGCTGACGCCGACGCGCTCTTCGCAGCGTGGAAGGCCTCTCCTGGACATAACGCCAATATGCTCAACGCCAGCCTGACGGACTTCGGTTTTGGTTCAGCCAGGCTCTCCGCCGGCTCACCCTACGGGGCGCAGCTGGTGGCGACCCAGAACTTCGCCACCTACGCGAGGTAGGCCAACGCATCCTGCCCGGCGGTAGAACCCGGGGGATGCCCGCACAGATACAAGGAACGACGGCGGTATACCGCCGTCGTTCCTTGTATCTGTGGGCTTTCCTGCACCGCTAACAGCGTTCGACGGCGGCCGAAAGGTATGCATCTACCTGCCGCCTGAGGGGGCGGCGGCAGGTAGGATCGGCCGCATGGAGTCCATCGTTATGTACAGCCTCGCTGAGGGCGTTGACCGATCACGGGTTATGGAAGCCTACCCCCGCCATCAGGCCTATTTCGAGGCGTTCCACGCAAACGGCGGCGGGCTGCTTGCGTTGGGTCCCTTCCTGACACCGGATCCGGCCGGGTCGTCTATGGGAATCTTCTCCTCACGGGCGGATGCCGAACGGTTCATCGAGGATGATCCGTTTGTGGTCGAGGGGCTGGCTGTCCCACGGATCCTTGAATGGGACCCGGTGCGCTTCGCCTAGCTCCCCGGGATCCCGGCTGCTTATAAACCGCTTCAGCGGCAAACAGCGGCAACGCCAGTCCCGAACCCGCGTACCCCTTGAGGGCCCGCTCACGGCAGGGATAGCAGCGCCCGCACCTGCCATCAAAGGAGACGGTCATGGATGAGACAGAGGCGCCCTCGGCGGGCCTGATGGTCGAGTTCATCATTTCCCTGAACGGGTATGCCTCGGCCGTTGGATGGCCCGGGTGGTGGGGTCTGGAGGGGCCGGAATATCTTGCGTGGCTCGAGCAGGAGGGGCAGAAGAACTACACCTTCCTGATGGGCGCGAACACCTACCGGCTGATGTCCGGCATGTCGGAAGAAGCCGCAGCCAACAGCTCGGGTTTTTCAGAGGAGGAGGGGGCCAGCCTCTCCGGCCTGGCCGCCGTGCCCAAGATTGTCTTCTCCTCCACCCTGCAGGCGCCCCTCGCCTGGCCGAACTCGGAGCTGATCGCCGGGGACGCTGTAGAGGCCGTGAGGGAAATGAAGTGGACCGGGGACAGGCCCTTGAGCACCCTCGGCAGCATCAGCCTTTGCCGTTCCCTGCTGGCCGCCGGTTTGGTGGACAGGTTCCGGCTGGTCGTCTTCCCTGTTATCACCGGCAGAACAGGGCAGGAGCGGATTTACGATGGCTACCCGGATGTCTCGCTGGAGATGGTGGACAGCAGGACGTTTGACGGCCGCCTTCAGTTGCTCGAGTACGTTCCTACCGTGATTGACGGGCCGCCAGGCAGGAGCCGGGCCTGAGGGCAGGCCAGCGCACCAAAAAGTTCTACAGTTTGCATCCACAGAGGCTGCTGCTCCGGTAGTAGAGGTGTCCGCACAAGCACAGCCCGTCCCCCGGGCGTCCCTCTGAGGAGTTTGAAATGCGCAACAAGATTTACCCTGCCGGAGCACTCTCATTCGCGGCCGTACTGGCCTTGGCGGGCCCGGCACAGGCCGGCGGCTGGCACCACCACGGCGAAGACCTGTCAAAACTCTCGGTCCTGCACGGTGTTCCCGGCCCGACTGTGGACGTATGGGTGGATGGAAACCGCACCCTGGACGACTTCACGCCCGGAAGCCTGGCCGGCCCGCTGGAACTCTCCGCCGGCGATTACGAAATCGCCATCACCGCCGCAGACGCCACCAGCGCCAGCAATCCGGTGATCGGGCCCGTTACTGTCGAACTCGACGAAGGGGAAAACTATACGGCGGTGGCCCACCTCAACGCTGACGGCGTCCCAACAGCGACGCTCTTCACCAATGACACCAAGGCTCCCCGCAACAACGCGAAGGGCAAGCTCACGGTGAGGCACGTAGCAGCGGCGCCCTCCGTTGACGTCCTGGCAGGGGGGACAGCAGCGATTGAGGAGCTCAACAATCCTGACGAAGCCACCCTGAAGCTGAAGGCCGGAACCATTTCGGCTTCCGTTGCCGCTGCCGGGACCACCAACCCCGTGATCGGACCGGCCAACATCACCGTGGAGGGCGGCAAGAACACCATCGTGTACGCCTGGGGCAGCCTTGCTGACGGTACTTTGGCCACCGCGGTCCAGGTGGTCGACTCCGAGAAGGGGCGCAGCCGCCACTGACTCCATGACACCGGCGTGCGCGGCAGGAGCGCCGACACTTATCATCCTTCGCAGCGGGCCACCTTGCCGGTGGCCCCGCTGCGGCGTTTGACGGCCAACACCTCCTGCCGCGCTATCGTTTCCATATTCCGGGCGCGCCGTCGTGCTGCCTGCGAAACAATCTCCAACGCATGGTTGGAGAACTGGAGGCAAAGGAGGTCCGATGGGTGATGAACTGACGACAGGCCGGCTGGAGCGCCTGGCCACCGGGTCGGCATGGGCGGAAGGCCCCCTCTGGGTGCCGGCGTCCCAGAGCCTGCGCTGGAGCGACATCCCCAATAACCGCATCCTCGAGTTCCACCCCGCCACGGGAATCACCAGCGAATACGCAGCCGGCGTCGAGTTCACGAACGGCCGGACCCTAGATGGTGACGGCAGCGTGGTGCAATGCAGCCACGGGCGCCGCCGGGTTGAGCGGGACCGCGACGGCACGGTGACAGGACTCGTCGATTCCTTCCGGGGCCGGCGGCTGAACTCACCGAACGACGTGGTTATTGCACGTGACTCCAGCATCTGGTTCACGGACCCTCCGTACGGGATTCTTCCGGGCACCAGGGAAGGGCACGAGGGAGAGCAGGAATACGGAGGCTGCTACGTATTCCGCTTCGAGCCCGCCTCCCGGACCCTTGAGGCTGCGGTCACGGACCTCGTGTACCCCAACGGACTGGCCTTTTCACCGGACGAATCGGTCCTGTACGTTGCGGACACGGCCGGTCCGGGTCTCGGCGTTCCGCTGAGGATCGCAGCCTACGATGTGGCCGGTGCCGCCTGCAGCCCCCGCGGAGCCGTTCTCGAGCTTGAGGAAGGCCACGCCGCTGACGGATTAAGGGTTGACGTCGAAGGCAGGATTTGGACCTCGGCCGGCCAGGAGGTACGAATATATTCGCCGTCCTTCGAGCTCCTCGGAACCATTAACGTGCCCGAGGGGGTATCGAACGTGTGTTTCGGAGGCCCGGACGGTAAGGACCTTTACATCACCGCCACCAGCAGCCTGTACCGGATCCGCACCACCACGCGTGACGCGGCCGCCCCGGCCCAAGCGGGAAGTCCATAGACCGCCCGCTTCTGCCCGGGCAACAGGCCGGGGAGGTCCCTGGGCTTGCACGCGTGAAGGAAACTTCAACTGGTCTCAGAAGGCATCGATCATTGACAGCCCGGCGCGGACTGCGGAAAGTGGTTGTTGCATCTGTTCCAGCCCTGCGCTGGAGTTCGGGGGTACCCATGGGCAATAACGGCTATGGTCTTCATGTGAGGCTGCTGCAGTCGTGGCAGCTTCGCCAGGACGGCGAGGTCCTGCACGTCGCCACGCGGCAACAGCGGCTTATTACCGCGCTGGCCATCCATGGTCCCCGTCCCCGAAGCTTTCTCGCTGGCCTGCTGTGGCCGGAAATTGCCGAGCAAAAGGCACTCGAAAGCGTTCGTGTTGCCGTACACCTCATCTCGCGGCAGGTGCCGGGCCTGCTGGTCAACGGCGGTTCAGTACTGTCCCTGAGCGAACGGGTGGACGTGGACCTGCACAGGCTTCGAACCCGGATCCGGGAACTGGGGCAGGCCGGGCTCGACGGGAATGCCGCCTTCCTTCTTCAGCAGCTACGGGAAGCGGAACTGCTCCCCGGCTGGTATGAGGACTGGGTGCTTTTCGAACAGAACAGGCTGCAGCAGGACCGGCTCCACGCCTACCACCTGATCGCCCGACAGTCGCTGGTCCGTTGCGATTATGAGGCGGCGCTGCAGGCTTCGGAGGCCGCGCTGGCCCTTGAGCCGCTTCGTGAGAGCGCGGTTGGACTGCTCATCGAGGCCGAACGGCGCCAGGGAAACAGCGCTGCCGCGCTTCGGGCCTATGAAAAGTTCCAATGCCGGTTGAAGGAGGACCTGGGTCTTGTGCCTTCGGAGGATCTGCGGCGCCTCGCAAGGGAAATTGCGTCACGGGCCAACCAACCGGAATCTGCCTAAACCTCCCGCGGGGGCTCGGCCTGGGACAGAACCCATTGACGCACCAACCTGAGGACTTCCTCCGGATCGACCGCATAAACGGTGGCCGGGTCAGCTGTGGGGACTTGGCTGAAAGTCAACCTTGCGCGAAACCCCGGCGCCTGGTCGGGTTCGTTCCAGGTGCGGATCACCAGAGTACCCATCGACGGCGTTGCCCGGTCTGATTCGTCTCCGCCAGGAGGTCCTGACAGAGGATCATCCGTTGTCATGACATGTCACCTTACTCTCATTTAGTCGGGGGCACCTGCCTTGATCCTGCTCAACAAGAATCAGGAATTAGCTTGGGTTCGCCCAAAATCTGCTCAAGATCCTCCGGAACAAGGGGCACAATAGGTGCCATGGCTGAATCTGAAGCGGTAACAACCCAAGGCTCCACAGTTGAGGAATGGACACAGGCGCTGGCAGAGTCCAAAGGTTCGCCGGGCGGAGGGGCAGGAACAGGAGTCATGCTCGCCATCGCCGCGTCCCTGGCGTCAATGGTGGCCGGCTACTCGGAACCAAGCCAGGATCAGGCAGGGGAGCTGGCCGATATTCACGCCCGGGCGCGTTTCCTCCGGAAGACCGCCCTGCAACTGGCCGACGACGACGCTGCCGCCTCCGAAGCATTCGGCGCAGCTTTCCGCCTGGAGCCGGGGCGGGAACGCGACGACGCGATCCACGAAGCGTCCGTGAACGCCGCGAAAGCTTCCGCAGTGCTGGGCGAAAGGGCTATTGAAGCCATCGACGACCTCGGCTGGCTTGCCGCCAACGGTAACCCGGCGCTGATCGCCGACGTCGTGGTTGCTTTCGGCGCCCTTCGGGCAGCAGTAACCGGGGCGCGTACGAACGTCAGCTTCGACCTGGCAACGCTGCGGTCCGCCGGTGCCACCCTTGAGCAGATCCGCGAAGAGCATCCCGTCCTGTGGGCCACTGTCCAGCAGCTGAACTCGGCGCTGGACCGGATCGATGAACTGACAGCTGCCGTGGACCACCGCGCCGCCCCCACCGACGCCGGCAACACCCCGGACCAGCAGGGCAGTCAGAGTCAGGCCTGATAAACCGGTTTCGTAACGGTTATGCGGCAGGGCAGTCAGTCGCCGGGGAGAAAGTCTGGCCAAGCCTCACGGCAGCCGGACAGGAAGGTGGCAGGCAGCGGTCAAAAATTTCCTCGATTCGCGGCACAGGTGGGGCTTACCGTGGAGGGGTGACTGATCGACCCGATATTTTCACCCTTGGGGAACTGCGTGCCGCCGGCCACGTCCAGAAGGACCTGCGCCGCGAGATCCGCGACAACCTGCTCGCGGCGCTCGCCTCCGGCCAGGACCCCTGGCCGGGGCTGTACGGTTTCAGCCGGACGGTCCTTCCCCAGCTTGAGCGCGCCTTGATCGCCGGCCACGATGTGGTCCTGCTGGGGGAGCGCGGGCAGGGCAAGACGCGGCTCCTGCGCACGTTGGCCGGACTGCTGGACGAGTGGTCCCCGGTCATCGAGGACTCGGAACTGAACGAGCACCCGTATGGGCCGATCACGGAGCAGTCCCGGGCCCGGGCGCTCACTGAAGGGGACCGGCTGCGGGTGGCGTGGCGCCACCGCTCCGAGCGGTACGTGGAGAAGCTTGCGACGCCGGACACCTCCGTTGCCGACCTTGTCGGGGACGTGGACCCGATGCGCGTGGCTGAGGGCCGCCGCCTGGGCGACCCCGAAACCATCCACTACGGTTTGGTCCCCCGCTCCAACCGCGGAATCATCGCCATCAACGAACTGCCGGACCTCGCCGAGCGAATCCAGGTGGCAATGCTCAACGTGATGGAGGAACGCGATATCCAGATCCGCGGCTACGTCCTGCGGCTGCCGCTGGACGTGCTCGTCGTCGCGTCCGCCAACCCGGAGGACTACACCAACCGCGGCCGGATCATCACGCCGCTGAAGGACCGGTTCGGCGCGGAGATCCGGACGCACTACCCGATAGAGCTGGACGACGAAGTAGCGGTCATCCGGCAGGAGGGCCAGCTGGTGGCCGATGTTCCGCCGGTCATCCTTGAGATCCTGGCCCGCTACACCCGCGCGCTCCGGCAGTCCCCGGCGGTCAACCAGACCTCGGGAGTGTCAGCGCGCTTCGGCATCGCAGGGGCCGAGACCGTCGCCGCGGCAGCACTTCGTCGGGCCAGTGTCCGGGGTGAGGAAGAAGCAGTGGCGCGGATCGTTGACCTGGGCGCAGCCGTGGATGTCCTCACAGGCAAGATCGAGTTCGAGTCGGGAGAGGAAGGCCGGGAACAGGACATCCTGGCACACCTCCTCCGTACCGCCACCGCTGAAACAGTGCGGGCGCATTATCACGGCATCGACCTGGGCCCGCTCGTCGCCGCCCTGGACGGCCACATCACCGTCACAACCGGCGAACACGTCACGGCGCAGGAGTTCCTTGAAAATTTGCCGTCCCTCAACGGATCGGGACTTTACGAGCAGATCAGCGGGCGACTCGGGGCGGTCAACCGGGGGCAGCGCGCCGCCGCCATCGAACTCGCCCTGGAAGGGCTCTACCTCGCCCGCCGGATTTCCAAGGAATCCGACGACGAGGAAACCATTTACAGCTAGCTTGGGCGCGGCCGGAAGCAGAACCAGGAGGCGACATGGCCATCCATCACCACTCCGCCAGATATGGCAGGTACGCCGGCGGACCCGATCCGCTCGCGCCGCCCGTTGGCCTCGCCGAGGCCCTCGACGCTGTCGCCGAGGACGTCATGGCCGGTTACTCGCCCCGCCACGCGCTACAGGAGTTCCTGCGGCGCGGCGGCCGTAACCTGGAAGGCCTGGACGATCTGGCCCGACGTGTCCGGCAGCGCCGCAGTGAGTTGCTGGGCAGGCATCGGCTGGACGGCACCCTGAACGAGGTGCAAAAGCTGCTGGAAACGGCAGTCCTGGAAGAACGCAAGCAGCTGGCCCGCGACGCCATGATGGACAACACCGACCGCGCCCTCCGGGAAATGCAGCTCCAAAACCTGCCGGCATCCACGGCGGCTGCCGTCAACGAGCTCGCCTCGTACGACTGGCAGTCCAGCACCGCCCGCGAAGCCTACGAACAAATCAAGGACCTGCTGGGCCGCGAGGTCCTGGACCAGCGGTTCGCCGGGATGAAGCAGGCGCTTCAAAACGCCACGGACGAAGACCGGGCAGTTGTGGCCGAGATGCTGCAGGATCTCAACGGCCTGCTGGACAAACACCGGCGCGGTGAGGACACGGACGCCGACTTCGAGCAGTTTATGGCCCGGCACGGCGGCTTTTTCCCGGAAAACCCGCGGTCAGTCGAGGAACTGATCGACGCCCTCGCCAAACGCGCGGCCGCGGCCCAGCGGCTCCTGCAGTCCATGTCCGCCGAGCAGCGCGATGAGCTAATGCGGCTGTCCGCGCAGGCTTTCGGATCACCCCAACTGATGGCCCAGCTTGATCAACTCGACTCGAGCCTGCGCGCCTTGCGCCCCGGCGAGGACTGGACCGGCTCCGAAGGCTTCGAGGGCCAGGAAGGCCTGGGCCTGGGCGACGGCACCGGGGTGCTGCAGGACATCGCCGAACTGGACGGACTGGCTGAACAATTGTCCCAGTCCTACAACGGATCAAACCTCGGCGACCTGGATCTGGATGCCCTCGCCCGGCAACTGGGGCAGAACGCCGCCGTGACCGCCCGGACGCTCGCAGAAATTGAACGCGCCATGCAGGACGGCGGCTACCTGAAGCGGGGTACCGACGGGGACCTCCGGCTGTCACCGCAGGCAATGCGGCGGCTCGGCAGGTCGCTGCTGCGTGACACCGCAAAGCAGCTCTCCGGCCGGCAGGGGCGGCGCGACACGCGCGTGGCCGGAGCGGCCGGGGAGCAAACCGGGTCCAGCCGTCTGTGGGAGTTCGGCGATGCGGAGCCGTGGGATGTCACCCGTACCCTCACCAACGCAATCAGCCGGACCGTAGCCGACGGCGGCAACCCCGGGAGCAGGCTCAAGCTCACGGCGGCTGACATCGAAGTCAGTGAGACGGAGGCCCGGACCCAGGCCGCCGTCGTCCTGCTCGTCGACGTGTCATTCTCCATGGCGGCCGAGGGGAGGTGGGTGCCGATGAAACGCACCGCCCTGGCCCTGCACCACCTGGTCTCTACCCGCTTCCGCGGCGACCGGCTGGAACTCATCACGTTCGGCCTTCAGGCTCAGTCGATGGATATCGGTGAACTGACGGCCCTGCCTGTCCGGCGGGAGCAGGGGACCAACCTGCATCACGGGCTGCTGCTGGCCGGCCGTTTCTTCCGCCGGCACCCGTCCATGCAGCCTGTACTCCTGGTGGTGACCGACGGCGAACCGACAGCGCATCTGCTGCCGGAGGGTGAGCCGTGGTTCTGCTGGCCATCAGATCCGGAAACCATCCGCGTCACGGTCGCTGAGCTGGACCGGCTTGGGCGTGCGGGGACGCAGGCCACGTTTTTCCGGCTCGGTGATGACCCCAGCCTAGAGCGGTTCGTCCAGCGGATGGCGCGGCGGGTGGGCGGCCGGGTGGTCGCGCCCGACCTCGGCGGACTCGGGGCCGCTGTTGTGGGCGAGTACCTGCGGGCGCATTTCCGCGGCCGGGTTTTCGGCGACTCCGACTGGGCTTCCTAGCTTCCGCGCGAGGGCGCACGTCCCCGCCACGCTTTAGGGAAGGGGTTCCCCGGCTGATCCCTTGTCCGGACGATCCGTTGCGGCGGTGGCACGGTCAGCGGGAGAACCCTGCCGCCGGCTGGCCACCAGGAACGGAACCGCGAGGCTCTGGAAGAATCCGGCGAGAGCCAGTGACATCGGATAGCCGTACAGGTCCGCGCTCCTGCCAAGCACCGGCTGAACCACAACGCCGCCGCTGGATCCCATCAGCGAGTCGAAGCTGAGCACGGTGGCGCGCTGCTTGGACGGGATCATGTCGTTGACATAGGCCTGCCGGACCGGGGTGGCAGCGGAATCAATGACGGCCCACAACGTCAACAGGGCCAAAGCCACCCAGAACACCCGGGTAAAGCCGAGCACCACAAGCAGGACGGCACTGATGCTGCCGCTGAGGATCAACACGGATGTGCGCTTGCGGAACCAGGCCCGCACGTAGGGTGCAAGCCAGCCGCCCACCACCTCCGCACCGGCCACGATGGCCGCCGCCAGTCCGGCTACTGAATAAGCGCGTGGGTCGCCGAAGAGCTCCAGCAGGTAGGGCTGCAGGGCGTAAAAGACATAAATCCCGACGCCGGCACTGAAGGGGGCGGCCAGCATGACGTACCGTACGGACGGGATTTTCAGGCCGTTCTCAATGGAAGCGGAGAGTACTGCCTGTGTTGCCCGAAGTGGGTGGGTGGAGCGCTCAGGGGTGAACCCGACATCGTGCATCAGCCAAAAGGCGACCGCGAACATGGCCAGCAGCACCCCCACGCGCACCAGGAACGGCACGCCAAGATCCGTGGCCTGGGCTATCATGCCGCCGGCAACTGAACCGGCCAGCATCGCCACCCCGGAGACCATCTGACCGCGCCCGAAGACGCCTTCCAGCCCGCCTTCATACCCGGAATAGCGCAGCGCATCCACGAGCCAGGCTTCAACGGCGCCAGAGAAGAACGTGAAGCCCAGGCCAAGCAATACCGATACCACCGCCCACAACGGGAACGGGGCGGAGAACTGCCACAGCAGGTAGTAGAGGTAGGTGGAGCCCGCCAGCGTCACGGTGCCGAGCAGGAACGAAACCCGGCGCCCCCAGCCGTCCGCAACCATACCGGTGGGAACCTCGAAAATCACCATTCCCACTGTGAAGAACGCGTTGGCGGCGAAGGCCTCGAGATTGCTCAGGCCCGCATCCAGCAGGAACAGCGTGTTAACGCCCCAGATAAACGAGGCCGCGAGCGTATTGCCCAGCGTCAGCGTCAGGTAGATGCGCTGGATCCTGCGGGCCGCGGAGTTCATCGGTTCGGCGGCCCGGCCCCTGCGTGCAAGGAACACGAGGTTATTGTCGCCCTGTTCATGCTCCTGTGCCAGTGGGAACGGCGCCGCTGCCGCCACAGCAGCCGCATTCCATGTCAGGATCAGGGTATGCCTGACCGCCTGATGCTGCTCGACACCGCTTCGCTGTACTTTCGCGCCTTCTATGGCCTGCCCGACTCGATCCGCCGGGCAGACGGGACACCCGTTAACGCCGTTCGGGGACTCCTGGACATGATCGCGCGGCTGACGACGGATTACGGGGCCACGCATCTCATTGCGTGCTGGGATGATGACTGGCGGCCGCAGTGGCGGGTGGACCTGGTTCCCACCTATAAGTCGCATCGTGTCGCCGAGACCAACACGGACGCCCCCGACGTTGAGGTGGTGCCGGACGCACTCGAGGCGCAGCTCCCCATGATCCGGCGCGTACTCGGCCTGGCCGGAATCGCCGTCGTCGGTGCTGCCGACCATGAGGCCGATGACGTTGTGGGCACCTACGCCACCCAGGCCGGGCTTCCTGTCGACGTGGTCACCGGGGACCGCGACCTGTTCCAGGTTTGCGACGACGCCCGCCAGGTCCGGGTCATTTACACCGCACGCGGCATGAGGAACCTTGAGATCATGACCGAAGCGGTGGTGGTGGGGAAGTACCGCGTGCTGCCCCAGCAGTACGCCGATTACGCCACGCTTCGCGGTGACGCATCGGACGGCCTGCCGGGTGTGGCCGGGATCGGCGAGAAGACGGCAGCATCATTGCTCCTGAAATACGGCACCCTCGAAAACCTGCTCGAAGCTGCAGCGGACCCGCACAGCGGCCTCTCGTCACCCGTCCGGGCCAAGCTGGAGGCTGCCGCTGACTACCTCATGGCCGCGCCCGCCGTCGTCCGCCTTGTGCGGGACCTCACCCTGCCTTCGCTGGAGGAAGCAGGCGCACGGCTGCACCCCGTCACGGGGGAGGCCCGCGCAGAACTCGAAAGCCTCGCCACTGAATGGAACCTCGGCGGTTCGGTCCGGCGCCTGCTCGACGCGCTGGACCGCACCGGGCCAAGCTGAAACGCGGCGGTGCAGGTGCGGCCGTGTTCCCGCCAGGCGGCCCGAAACTGCCCATTTCTTGAGCAAAAGTGACATGTTCTGCCGCCTTCGGGGCCGTTAGGGTGGGCTTCAGTGGTTCAAGCAGCCGGACCGCAACATTGGGGGGAATGGAGTGTTCATGGCTGAGAGCCAGGACCGGCACGACAGTTCCAACGGGGACGCGAAGAAGAACGCTGCCAGCGAGGCAGAGGAGGAACAGCAGGCAGAAGCTCCTGCTGCCGCGCCGGAAGATAAGCCCCGCCGTCCGCGCCTCTACGGTTACGACCCCGACCATTGGCCGGAGCTGGGTTGATGCCGGAACCCGGACGGGCCCGGCAGGCCGGGACCGGCAGCAGACAAGCCAACCACGGCGTGGCTAAGCTTGGTGTGTCCGGACCATCAGCCTGCTGACGAAAGCGCGGTGAGTGCAATGCCGAAGACGGGAAAAAACCACCACGCCCGCAAGGACGAGCTTCCCTCAACCCTGCAGCGCTCGGACCGCAAAGCGCAGGATACGTTCGCCAAAACCTACGATTCCGCAATGGAGTCCTACGACCAGGACGAAAGCCGCGCTGCCCGCACCGCCTACGCATCCCTGAAACACAGCTACGAAAAAGTGGGGGACCACTGGGAGCCCAAAGAGCAACGCGGGCCCTCGGACAAGCGGGCGGAAAAGGGACCCGGTTCAGCCGAGCCCACCGCCGGCGGCGTGGACGCAAATGCCACAAAGAAACACCTGCTGGAGCGGGCCCGGGAACTGGAGATCGCCGGCCGCTCAAAAATGGACAAGGACGAACTCGTCAAAGCGCTGCAAAAGGCGAACGACGCCGCCACCCGTAAGGCCCGCGAAAAGTAGCAAACAACCAGGCAAAGACGCCAGGAGGTTCCGATGTCCGTGAAAGGCACCAAGGACGCAGCAGGTACTGCAGGACGGGGCGGGCCGGAAGGCCGGCCCGGCAACGGTTCCGCCGCGGTCTCGCCGCGGGACCCTGCCATGGTCAGGAACGTAGCACTCGTGGGCCGCTCCGGTGCCGGCAAAACCACCCTGGTCGAGGCCCTGCTTGAGGCCAATGGCATGATCACCCGGAAGGGCTCCGTGGTTGACGGCACCACCGTGAGCGATTCCGATCCCGCCGCCATCCACCAGCAACGCTCCGTGGCAGTGTCGGTGGTCCCGCTGCCGGTAGCAGGCATGAAAATCAACCTCCTCGATACTCCAGGCTACCCGGACTTCATCGGTGAGCTACGGGCCGGCCTTCGCGCTGCTGACGCCGTCCTTTTCGCCGTTTCCGCCGTTGACGGCGTGGACGCGGGCACCACAGCGATCTGGCAGGAGTGCCAGTACCTGGGAATGCCCCGCGCTGTGGTCATCACCCGGCTGGACCACCCCCGCGCTGATTACGACGGCGTCCTGGCCGCCTGCCGCGCAGCGTTCGGCGACACCGTGCTCCCGCTGTACGTCCCCGTCAGGGCCGGCGGGGAGGTAAGCGGCCTCCTCGGCCTGCTGTCCGGCACGGTCTTTGAGTATGCCCCCGAGACCCCGGGCGGCGCAGCGCGTGCCGGGGAGCCGCAGGAGATCGCGGCAGCGGACGCTGCCCGTGCCGAGCTGATCGAGGGCATCATCGCGGAAAGCGAAGATGAAACGCTGATGGAGCGTTACCTTGGGGGCGAGGACATCGACGCCGGCGTGCTCATCGCAGACCTGGAGACCGCCGTCGCCCGCGGCTCCTTCTTCCCGGCGGTGCCGGCCTCCGCGCTTACCGGGCTGGGCACGGCGGAGTTGCTGGAGCTGCTCACCAAGGCGTTTCCGTCACCACCGGAGCGGCCGCTGCCGCGGGCGACGGACCTCAACGGAGCGCCCGTCCGGACCCTTGCCTGCAACCCGGAGGGGCCGCTGGCGGCCGAGGTGGTCCGCACCACCGTGGACGCTTTCCTGGGCCGCGTCTGCCTGGTCCGGGTGTTCTCCGGAACCCTGCGGGGGGACACGCCGGTACACGTAAGCGGACACGGCCTGGCTGACCGCGGGCACCAGGACCACGACACCGACGAACGGCTCACCCACCTCTACTCACCCCTCGGAGCCACGCTTCGGCCGGTGCCCTTTTGTATCGCCGGCGACATCGCCGCGGTAGCCAAGCTGGGCAGCGCCGAGACCGGAGACACCATCTCGGCCAAGGACCAGCCATTGCTGCTGGCCACCTGGGAGATGCCGGAACCGCTGATGCCGGTGGCCGTTGAAGCCGATTCCCATGGTGACGAGGATGCCCTGGCCCGCAGCCTGGGCAAGGTAGCGGCCGGCGATCCAACGCTGCGGGTGGACCGGAACGCCGAAACCCACCAGCTGATCCTCTGGTGCATGGGGGAGGCCCACGCCGAAGTGGTGCTGGACCGGCTGCGGGACCAGGGCGTCAAGCTGCACACCGTGGACGTCGTGACGCCCCTGCGGGAAACCTTTTCCACCCGCGCCGCAGGGCACGGGCGCCACGTCAAGCAATCCGGCGGCCACGGCCAGTATGCCGTCTGCGACATCGAAGTTGAGCCCCTGCCGAGGGGATCCGGCTTCGAATTCCTGGACAAAACGGTAGGTGGCGTGATTCCCGGCACCTATATCTCTTCCGTTGAGAAGGGCGTGCGTGCGCAGATGCAGAGAGGCGTTGCGTCCGGCTTCCCGGTAGTGGATGTGCGTGTGACGGTGGTGGGCGGCAAGGCGCACAGCGTCGACTCCTCTGACGCGGCCTTCCAGGCAGCCGGTGCCCTTGCCCTGCGGGAAGCGGCAGCGGCGGGCAAAATCCAGCTACTGGAACCTGTCTCCTCCGTGGCGATCAGCGTCCCTGACGAACATGTGGGGACCGTGATGAGTGACCTTTCGGGGCGCCGCGGCCGCCTTACCGGCACCACCTCCGCCGGCGGGGACCGGACCGAAATCACGGCCGAAGTGCCGGACCAGGAACTCCTGAAATATGCGGTGGAACTGCGTGCCCTAACGGCGGGGACCGGCACCTTCAGCCGTCAGTACATCCGCCATGATCCCGTGCCCGGCAACCTGGCCGCTGCCGGGGCGGGCAGGTGATCCTGGGACTTCGGCGGGCTCAAGGCGCCTGCGGCGCGTGCTGTTCCGCTTTCCTGGGAGTGGTGCTTCTGGGCGTAATGGTGAGCGACGCGACACGCTTCAGCCGAGGGTGGAGCTGGTCACCGCCTTCCACCACGCCTTTCTGCCACCACAGGTCCAGGCCTTTTGCCGTGACCTCAAGGCAGGCCAGGTTGTTGTCGAACCAAGGCCCCTTGATGCCGGACCAGTTGAAGGGCGGGTCCGGGACTTTGGCAGAGTGCGCCGCGAGGGCCCCCAGCGATGCCGCAAGCCCGTAGGACGAGATGGCGGTGACAAACCGCATCAGCCGGGGCAGCGGATTACGGATCGGCGAGCAGACAGCCTGGATGATCCTGCTCCCGGTTGCCCGCTGCACTTCGGAGACGTAGGAAAAGTGGACGTCCCCCGAGAGGAACACCACGGCCTCCGGCGCGTCCCCGCGCTTGCCGTCCGCCACCTCGCTGGCCAGGGCGGCGAGGCGCTGGAAGCTTTTCTGGAAGGCCGCCCAGTGTTCCAGGTCCAATGCCTGGCGCAGCTTTTCTGCGCCCTTGGCCGGCAGACGTCCCCACGCGCCCTCGGCAATGGCCTCGTTCCAGGATTCCACGTGGTGCAATCCCATCGGCAGGAGGAACGGCAGCGACGTGGCGATGAGGAGGTGGCGGAAACCGCCACGCATGCTGTCGTCCAGCCAGCCCATTTCGACCTCGTCCAGCAGTGCCCTTCGGTCCGGCGAAAGGTCCCGGGCCGCACGGGAGTCCACCACAATCAGCCGGGTGTCGCCGAAGTCGCGGCAGAGGCTCCACCGGTAGGTCCCGGGGTCGGCGTCAGCCCGTTCCACGAGTTGGTCCAGTTCGGCACTGATGTCCAATTCGCCGTCGCCGGTATGGTGAACCACCTGCTGCCACAGGGCGTCCCGGGATCGTTCCTGCGGAGACAGGTTCCCCAAATGCTGGTAGACCCAGTACGACGCCAGCCCGGAGACCACCCGTTCCCGCCACCAGGGGGTGGCGGCCATGTCCTGCTTCCACGTGAGGGATGCGTTCCAGTCGTCACGGATGTCGTGGTCATCAAAAATCATGCTGCTGGGCAGGGTGGACAGCAGCCACCGGTTGGCGGGGTCGGACCACGCCAGATAGTAGAGGTGGGCATACTCTTCGTAGTCCTTGAGCTCCTTTCCCGGCGCTTCCTTGATGTCCCGCCGGGAGCGGATAAACTCCTGCATGTGCTTGCTGGTTGAGTCCGCGTACACCTGGTCGCCCAGGAAGGCCACCAGGTCCGGCCAGGGGGTGCCGTCGTCGGAGGCCATCTGCAGGGCGTAGGCGCGCAGGGAGTCGACGCCGTGGCTTCGGTTTCCGGAGGCATCGTGGGGGATGCTGGTGCGGCAGGAGCCGAAGGCCAGGCGAAGGGGCCTGCCGGGAGCCAGGGTGGCAATTTTCGACGCCGGCAGGTCGGATTCCGGATCAGGCCACACCTGGGTCCCGTCGACTTCGACGGTGTAGGGGGTGACAGTTCCAGGCCCCAGCCCGGTCACCTCCACCAGCGCGTAGTGGTGCCCGTGAACGGCGAAGGTACGGGCGGCCCACCTGGTTCCGTTACCGCGGACCGTGACCTCCGCGGCGCTGCGGGTTTCCACCCAGATACTCGCCGAGTTTTCATCCACGAACCGCATCATGGGGCCGAGCACCAGGGGCGACGTCATGAATAAGTTGTACCCGCTCGGCGGCGCCGGCGCCATGGCTGGACACCAGCCGGTCAGGAGCTCAGGGTGCCCCTGACGATACTCACGCTGGAGTGCGCCGGATTGCCGTCCAGCGGTTCATCGGAAATATCAACGATGGGGTAGCCGGAAAGGTCCAGCCCTGCCGGAACGTCAAAGCGGCCGGACGAGGAATTCATGATGCCCAGGCTGACCAGCCGGGAAAGGTCCGGGGCAATAAGCCAGACTTCCTGGTAACCCCGGGCTTCGGTCTTATCCAGCTGCACCTCGATGGTCCGCGAACCGTCGCTGGTTTCGGTCACCGTGGCTGAACCCGTGGCGGAAAACCGGTCCAGCGGTTCCAGGCGTGCCGAGGCAAGCGGAACCGGGGCGACCGTCTGGTTGACGGCCACAACAACTCCGGTGGTGATGACTGCGGCGGCGGCAGCAGCTGCAAGCCACGTCGCCGGACGGCGAAGCCACGTTACCTTGGCCGGTGTTTGGACCGGCTGCGGTTCTGCAACGGATTTCTCCGCAGTGCGGGCCGGGCCAAGCGGGTCGGCCGCGACGGTGTCGGAGAGTCCCAGCGTGCGGTGTATTCCTTCCCAGACATTCGCGCCCGGACGCTCCAGGGAACTGGCGTCGGGGGTGGTCCGGACCGCGTTGACGGCGCGCCGGAGTGCGGCGTACTCGGCTGCGCATTCGGGGCAGGACCGGAGGTGGTCGGTGCTGCGGGTGTCCACGGGCTCGTCCAGGGCGAACAGGCTCAGGACTTCGGGGTCAAGGTGCTGCATGATCCACCTCCAATCTGTGTCTCAAATGGCTAAGGCTGCGGCGGATGTGACTCTTGACCGTACCAAGCGGAAGATTCAGTTGCCGTGAAATCTGGTCATGGGTCAGGTCATCGTAAAACGCCAAACGCATGATGGAACCCTGCGGTTCGCCGAGCCGGTCAAGCTCCCCGTCCAGCAGCAGCCGGTCGGCCAGGACTTCGGCGGAGGCGGAGGCCGCTGCGTCCTCCGCCTCCGGTTGGAGTTCCGCGGCCGCAAACACTTTCCGGTTTTCCCGGGCAGACGCGCTCAGGGCATCGGTGACGGCGTTACGGGTGATGCCCACAATCCACGCCGGCAATTCCGCCCTGCGGGGATCAAACGCCGACCGTGATTTCCAGACGCGGATGAAGACTTCCTGCGTGACGTCGTCTGCTGCAGTGCGGTTCCTCAGAGCCCGGAGCGCCAGTGTGTACACCAGGGGAGAGAACTGGCGGTACGCTTCGGCGAGCGCTGTCTCGTCGCCGGCGGAAAACAAGCGGCTCAGCTGGGGGTCCCAGCCGCCGGGGCCGGGTGGACGTTCTGCGGCTCCGCCTTCGTGCTGGGTTCCGCCGGAAGGCGCCGGGCCGGAAGGTGCCACATTGGCCTCCTTCCCCTCGGCGTTGAGTGTCAAGGCTGCGGAGCCGATCATTCCGGTTCCGCAGTGACAATGACATTGTCACTGTAGTCCTGTTTCTCGTCCAGCCAACGGCCTCCGCAGGTCACGAGCTTGAGCTGGTGCGGCCCGTCACGGCGGAAGAGGGAGCCGCCGTCGAACTTGTCCTTGGCCATCAGTTCAACGGAGCGAACCCGGTAGTTGAGGGCGGGTGCGCCGTGGCGCTCGATAGTGACGCGCGTGCCCGGCGCCAGGCCCTTCAGCTGCGACAACGGCGCCAGATCAGAAGTGGTGTCCACGTGGCCCGCCACCACTGCTGCCCCCGCCGCTGCGCCGGGGGCCGGCCCGTGCCGGTACCAGCCGGCCTGGTCGAAGGCGTCCGGGATCTCCATGGCCCCGTCAGGAGACACGCTGACTTCCACGATGTCCAGGCTGATGGTGGTGCCCTCGACTGTCAGGAACCGGGGTGCCGGGTCCCGGGGAGCGGCCGGGGCGGGGGTGACCTGGCGGACGGGAATGTCGGGCAGCGGGGCGGGGGTGCCGGTGGGAGCCGGTGGCGGTGTGGGGGAGGGAACGGCGCCGGCTGTTGCGGCGGGCGCAGCAGCTTCGGGCGGCGGCGGCGCTGCGGGAGTGCCGCAACCGGACAGCAGTACCGCCGCGGCAAAGACGACGGCGGCTCCCGCCCCGCGTGCCCCCGCTGCCTTGCGTCCAATGCGCGTCACCGCCGGATCCCGGGCATCGACTTGGAATGACTCCTCCGTCGTCGTGCTTTTCATGGGACTGCCTCCTCTATCCAGTCTGCGGGAGCTCCGCGGCCTGGTGGGTTGGAACACCAGGGGCGGACGTGCCGAGCCGGCCGACCGGAGGGGATAGCCGGTCGGCCGGGGTCTCGGTGCCGGAGCTTTGGGCGGTCACCCTGCTCCTGCAAGCGGTGCGCTAGCTTGCCCTGCGCAAAGCCACCGAACGGGATACTGCCGCGGCTCCCAGCAGGAGGGCGATGCCTGCGGCTCCGAATCCGGCAATCGCCATAACCTGGCCGGCACCCTCATCAGCAGCACCGGAACGCCCGCCCGGAACAGCACCCGGGGCTGAGTGCAGGCCCTCGATGGTCTGCACGGCGAGCTGCAGGTTCTGGTCCGTGAGGCTACCCCAGGCGTACACGATGGTGTGGGTGCCCTCGGCGACCGTAACGTCAGCCGGGCCGATAACGGGCTGGGTGGTTCCCGCCGCTGCCACAGCTGCCGGGATGGTGCCCGGGTCGAGGGTCAGGGTCTGCTCGTTCGGATTGGCCAGGTTGGAGATGACGGCGCTGCCGCCGGCCAGGACGTCGACGGCGGGAGCGGCAGCGGTGTGCCTGACGGTCAGCTTGCCCTTGCCGGCTTCAATTTGGGAGACGTCGTTGGTGAAGAGGTTTGCGGTGGGCTTGCCGGCTGCATCAAGGTTGGCCACTGCCGTGTAGTTGCCGTTGGCGGCGAGGGTCACGTTGACAGGACCGATGACGGCGGCAGTTGCGTCTGCCGCGTCGGCGGCGGTGATAGCCAGGGCGTAGCTTCCGGCCGGAAGGGCCAGCGGGCCGGCGAGGGTGCCGGGCGTGAAATCGTCCAGGGTCCGTTCACCATTGACCCAGACATCCACTGTCAGGCCCGGGACTCCGTGCAGGACGGACAGCTGGGCGTCTCCTTCCGCGGCCTGTGCCGGGCCGGCGAAAGCCAGTGCCGCCGCGATTGCCACTGCTCCTGATGCGAAAATGCTGGTGCGCATGATTCCTCCTTCTGCGGCCCGCTGGGCGGGCGGTTTTTGCTTACACCCCTACTACCGGCGGCGAAGGTCATCTGGATGCACATGCATGAAAAATCTTTAAAAACCTTTTTGGTCCCGCTCCTGAAGGCACGCCTGGCCCATTACGGCGGATGTACCGGTATGACCCTCCGTTTCGGCCGGCGTCGGTACGTTGCACCAGCGGTTGAACAGAAGGAGGGGCCGGTGGTCTGGTGAGGTAACGATCCAACGAGAGGGCCATCCATGACAGCCACATCAGATCTTGCTCCCCGCCGGCTTCGCGACATTTTTGGAACTTTCGCCACCGGTCTGACAGTGATCACCGGCACCACGGAGGAGGGGCCGGCGGGCTTTACCTGCCAGTCTTTTGCGTCGCTGTCCCTCGAGCCGGCGCTGGTGACCTTCAGCCCCGCCAGGAGCTCCAGGACCTGGCCGGTGCTGCGGCAGGCGGGATCCTTTGTTATTAACGTGCTCCCGGCCGAACACCAGCATCTCGCGGCGCAGTTCGCCAAGTCGGGGACGGACAAGTTTGCCGGCGTCGGCTACCAGGCTTCACCGCTGGGCTGCCCTGTCCTGGACGACGCCCTTGCCTGGTTCGATTGCGAGCTCCACGCCGAGTATGACGGCGGTGACCACACCATAGTGGTGGCTGCCGTGAGGCACTTATGGGCGCGGCAGGACGCGGAGCCATTGCTGTTTTTCAAGGGCCGGTATGCCGGGATTGCTCCAGCTGGCCGCCTCCTCGAAGCGGCCAGCTGAGCCTGCTGATGGCGCCGTCGTGCCGCGCCGCGCTTGGGGGTCAGTATGAAATGAAGGCTACGAGTTCCCCGACACGATCCTCCGGGTAGTTGCGGGCTATGTCAGCCTGGCTCACAACCCCCACCAGGTCGTGCCCATCGATTACGGGCAGCCGCCGCACCTGATGGTCCTGCATCGTCCGGATGGCTTCTTCAATCGAATCATCAGCGCCGATGGTAACGGGTTTGCCTTCTCCAAATTCCCCGGCCGTCGCCGTACGCGGATCCCCGCCCGCTGCCAGGCATTTGACGACAATGTCCCGGTCCGTCAGCATGCCTTTGAGCCGGTTGTCCTCGCCGCAGATCGGCAGTGATCCCACGTCGAGTTCCTTCATCTTCCGGGCTGCTGCCTCGAGCGTCTCTTTCTCTCCCACACACTCCGCGCCGCCGGTCATGATTTCCCGTGCCGTTGCCATGTTGGTCTCCTTCGTCCAAGATGCCCTGCCGTCTCTGCGGCCCGTTCCGGTGGCCCTTCGGCGATTTGCCCGTGGTTCACAGCGCTGAAGAACCAGCCGATGGAAAAATGCTAAGCCTGCTGATTATCAGTGTCCAGAGCAGTGTCACGCCGTCACTGGTGGGTGCGGTGCACAACGGCGCCGTTCTTGCCATACCGCAATCAAGTAGTAAGCTTGCTGATCAATACTCGTAAGCCTGCTGATTAATTGAGGACAGGAGAAGCGCCATGGGCACAGTTATTGCTGCCGCCTCGGCTCTGGCCATTACCGTCGCCGGAGCAGCCGCGGCTCTCAGTGCCCCCTTTGGCGCTGCCGGGAACGGGGGCCAGTATCTCGCCGGCCATGTGCTGCTCGGGCTGGGCCTCGGCCACACCATCGCCATCCTGCTGCGGATCGCCACCAGGCGTTTTGTAGCCGGACGTTCGGGCGGCAAGGAAACAGCGGGTGCCGTGCCAACTCCGGCACATATGGCCACAGTCACCGCATTGCCAGCCAGGCCCGCGGTGATGGTTCCGCTGCGGGGCAGGCATGCCGCCTGAAACGCAGCCGCGGCATAACGGCAAAGACGGTATGCCGCGCCTGAAGCCTCTCCGCTCCTGGCGGGCAGCCGCGGCGCTGGCGGCAGCAGCAGGTCTTGCAGTGGCACTGTTCACTGCCACTCCGATCCTGCGGCCCGTTGATTCGGATCAGGGCACGCTCCGCGGGCTGCAGGTGCGAGTCCTGACAATCAGCCAGGCTGCAGCGGAAAACCGGCTGGACGGGGCACTTGCCGCGCTGGACGCGCTCGAAAAAGACCTGAACGACGCCGCGTCCCAGGGCCAGATTTCGTTATCCCGGTACCGCGGAATTGAGGCAGCCGTGGAGTCGGTCCGTACGGACATCACCACCCAGCTTGCGGCGGCGTCCGCTGCCGTGGCCCCTACGGGGAGCATCGCGGAGACCACCTCCGCCACTCCCGGACCGGCGGAGGCCCAGCCGGCGGTCCAGGCTGAAGCCCAGCCGCCCGTCGTGGTTCCGCCCCCCGTTCCTGCGCCGGCTCCCGCTCCTGCTCCCGCTCCTGCTCCCGCTCCGGCTGCCGCTCCGGCTGCCGCCCAGGAAGAACCTGTCCTGCCGGCACCGGCGAAGGAAGCCAAGGAAAAGGGCAAGGGGCCGGGAAAGCCCTAAGCCAACGACCGGGCACAATGGACTGATGACTTCCCGGGCCCGTCAGCAGCAGCCAACCGCCGGCGCACCCTTCGACATCGGGGCCATTGGCGCCGGCCTGGCGTTCGCCAACTCGGCGCGGCCACTGACGCACGCCCTCGCTGGCAGTGGCAGCGGCGAACCTCCACGCGCAGCCGTAGTGCAGGCACCGCCTGGAACCGGTAAGACCACACTCGTTCCGCCGCTGCTGGCAAACCTGCCCGGGCTGGCCGCCGGACGCGTGGTGGTTACCCAGCCGCGCCGGGTCGCTGCCCGTGCCGCCGCCCGCCGGCTCTCGGTTCTGGACTGCAGCCGCCTGGGCAGCCGGGTCGGATACACGGTGCGCGGAGAGCGGCAGGCCGGTCCGGAGACGCTCATCGAGTTCGTAACGCCCGGAATCCTGCTGCGCCGCCTGTTGTCCGATCCAGGGCTGGACGGGGTGGCAGCGGTGGTACTGGACGAGGTTCACGAACGGGGTCTGGAGACCGATCTGCTCATCGGCATGCTCGCGGAAGTGCGGGAATTGCGCGGTGACCTTACCGTCGTCGCCATGTCCGCAACGCTGGACGCGCCCCGGTTTGCCGCGTTACTCGTCAACAACGAGGACGGAACTCTGGCCCCCGTTGTGGAGTGTCCCTCGGTGGTTCACCCGCTGCAGACGCAGTGGCGCCCTGCCGGCGGACCGCGCCTGGACGGCAGGGGAGTCACGCCCGCCTACCTCGAGTACCTTTCGGCGACAGCCGCGGCGGAAGTCACCAATGCCCTCCGTGAAGACAGCTCGGCAGATACCCTGGTTTTCGTTCCCGGAGCAAGGGAAGTATCCCGGGTGGCAGCGGGACTTCGCAGCCGGCTCGGCTCCGGCGTGGAGATCCTCGAGCTTCACGGCCAGGTGGGCCCGGCCGAACAGGACCGCGCAGTTTCGGGCCGCGCTGCCGGCGGCAGCGCCAGGGTCATCGTGTCCACCGATCTCGCCGAGTCCTCCCTCACCATTCCCGGTGTCCGGCTGGTGATCGATTCCGGCCTCACCCGGGAACCGCGGCGCGACGCCGGAAGGGGCATGAGCGGACTGGTCACCGTTTCCTGCTCCCGTGCCTCAGCCGATCAACGTGCCGGGCGGGCCGCCCGCCAGGGTCCGGGGCGTGTGGTCCGCTGCTATGACCAGCAAGCCTTTGGAGCTGCCCCGGCCCACGTGACCCCGGAGATAAGGGTGGCCGACTTGACCGGGGCCGCCCTGATCCTGTCATCCTGGGGCTCCCCGCGGGGAGCCGGACTCGCACTGCCCGACCAGCCACCCCGGCAGGCCATGGACGATGCGATGGAGGTCCTGCGTGAACTTGGCGCAGTGTCAGGCGATGGCCACATCACCCCCATGGGAAAACTGCTGGCCACCATTCCGGCTGATCCCCGCCTGGCCAGGGCCCTGCTTCACGGCGCAGCGTTTGCCGGACACCTGCCCGCCGCCGAAGCCGTGGCGCTGGTAACGGGGGATCTCCGGGCACCGGGCGCGGACCTCACCCGCCTGCTGTCCGGGTTGCGGAGCGAAACAGGGCCGGAAGCGCGCCGCTGGGCGGAGGAATCCCGCCGCCTGGCTGCCTTGGCAAAGCAGGCAGCGTTGCCTGCTTCCCCGACGCCGCCGGCGCACGCGGCTAGCGCCGCGGGCGCGGCGGTGGTGGGAGCCGTCGTCGCGCTCGCCTTCCCTGACCGGGTGGCACGCAGGGTGGATGGCGATACCCCAAACCGCTACCTCCTGTCCTCGGGGACCCGCGCGGGGCTGCCCGCTGGCAGCCCCCTTTCCGGCCAGGAATGGCTGGCGGTAGCCGAAGTAACCCGGGCGGACGGGCGGGACTCGGCCGGCACCGGAGCGGTGATCCGGTCCGCGGCACCCCTCTCTCCCGACCTGGCCGAGGCTGCCGCATCACACCTCCTGGCGGACACTGTCGAGGCGCAATTCACGGCCGGCCGCCTCTTTGCCCGCAGGGTGCGCCGCCTTGGGGCGATCGTTCTGGCATCGACGCCGGTCCGCCCCTCACCGGCCGAAGGGCGCGCGGCAGTAGCGCAAGCACTGCAGACTGAGGGCCTTGGCGTCCTTGACTGGTCGACGGCGACCGATGCTTTGCGCCGCCGTCTGGCCTTCCTGTACCGCGGACTGGGCGTGCCGTGGCCGGACGTCTCGGACCAGGCGCTGCTGCTCCGGTTGGAGGACTGGCTCGGACCGGAGCTGGAAGCACTCGCCGGCGGAGCGGCAGCGCGCGCCATTGACCTTGCCCATCCGTTGCGCCGGCTGCTGCCCTGGCCTGAAGCCGCCCGGCTCGATGACCTCGCCCCGGAGTGGCTCGAAGTTCCGAGCGGATCGCGGATCCGGATCGAGTACCCTGTGGTATCAGACGACACCGCCCGGCCGGTGGTGGCCGTCAAGCTGCAGGAGTGCTTCGGATGGGCAGAAACGCCCCGGCTGCTGGACGGCCGGGTGCCGGTCCTCTTCCACCTGCTGTCGCCGGCGCGGCGCCCCCTGGCGGTAACGGACGATCTCACATCCTTCTGGTCCGGCCCCTATGCGCAGGTCCGGGCCGAAATGCGCGGCCGCTATCCCAAACATCCCTGGCCCGAGGACCCGTGGAGCGCCCCGGCAACCGCACACGTCAAACGCCGGAAATAGCGCTACGCGTTTGGCTCAGCTGCGGCGGGAAGGCGGCGTGAGATCTCCGATACACAGTTGAAACCCGGGGTCGATGCACTGAAACATCAGGTGGCTAGGCTCGTTCCCACCTGGACGCCGTTGTCCACACCTCAACCCGAAGGACGTGCAGATGTTTCTTATCACCAGCCTCAACCTCTTGCTCGACGGCCAGCGCAAAGACGACAACCGATCCGCCAGCGGTAGTGACGGAACGTCGGATTCCTCCCAGGGCCAGTTGAGCTCCGCCGCCTGGGAAGGCTGGTGGCAGGACGACGCCGCCTAGCCGCTGTGCAGTCCGCCAACTGTCGGACTGCCTGAATCAGGGACGGCCGCGGATAAAGTCAGCCACCGGCGCGGCGAGGGAAGCACCCACCTCATCCGCAGTACGTTTCCGGCCGGCGACACCGAATGAGTGGTCGCCGCCCTCTACCCACTGCAGGAGAGCGTTGGGCCCGATCCGCGACACCACGCCCGCCAGGATCTCAGGTGTGGCGAAGGTGTCCCGTTTGCCCTGCAGAAACAACATGGGCGTCGTGAGCCCGTAGAGGTGCTCGTCCCGCAGCTTGTCCGGCTTGCCCGGCGGATGCAGGGGATAGCCCAGGTACACAAGCCCGGCGGCTTCCATTCCTTCAGCCACCGCCATGGAGGCCATCCGCCCGCCAAAGGACTTACCCGCCGCCCAGATAGGGCCGGCGTCGTTATGGGCCGCTGCCTGCTCCGCCGCCATGGCAAAGGCCGCATGCCATGCGGCGATGGCCACGGGCGGCCGGTCCGGGAATTTCCGGCCTGCTTCCCGGTAGGGAAAGTTGAACCGCAGCGTTGCTGTTCCCAGCGCATTCAGGGCTGCGGTGAACCCGCGGAGAAACGGGTGCTCCATGCCGGCCCCGGCACCGTGGGCCACCACAACGGTCGCGGACGTATTATCCGGGCGGGAGTAGGCAGCAGTGACACTAAGGCCTCCGACGGCGAGGGTCAGGGGCGTTTCTGAGACGGACATGCCTCCATCATGCCGGACCCGGGAGCCCAAATTCGTCCGCCGTCCGCGGCCGGGGTGTACGTTGTCCCCATGGCGAGCGAACAGACCACCATCACGGTTCAAGGCCCCCACGGCGAACGGGAGATGCGCATCTCCAGTCCCGGGAGGGTCCTCTGGCCAGACCTCGGAATCACGAAACTGGACCTCGCCCGCTACTTCGCGGACATCGGTGCGGCCTTTATCGCAGCGAACGGGGACAGGCCGGTGGCGCTGCAGAGGTACAAGGACAACGTTGACGGCGACATGTTTTTCTCGAAAAACCCGCCCAAGGGAACGCCGGAGTTCATCCGGACCATGAAGGTGGTCTTTCCGAGCGCGCGTTCCCATCCCATGCTGGTGCTGGACGAACCCGCGGCGCCCATCTGGGCAGTACAAATGAACACCATCGTTTTCCACCCCTGGCCCTCCCGTACCGCCAACACCGACAACCCGGACCAGCTGCGCATCGACCTGGATCCCCAACCGGGCACTGATTTTGACGATGCCGTCCCGGCTGCGCTGGTCCTTAAGGAGGTCCTGGCTGAGGCAGGGCTCACCTGCTTCGTCAAGACCTCCGGTAACAGGGGACTGCACGTGTACGCGCCCATCGAGCCCACCCGCGAGTTCCTTGATGTCCGCCATGCCGTCATTGCCGCCGCCCGGGAAGTGGAACGCCGGATGCCGGAGAAGGTCACTACTGCATGGTGGAAGGAAGAACGGGGCCAAAAAATTTTCCTCGACTTCAACCAGGCCAACCGCGACCGCACCATTGCCGGCGCCTACAGCCCGCGGGCGCTGCCACACGCCTCGGTGTCATGCCCCATCACCTGGGCGGAGCTGGAGACGGCGGATCCGAAGAACTTCACCATCCTCACCGTTCCGGACCGGCTGAAAACCGTGGGTGACCCCTGGGCAGACATGCACAGCAACCCGGGAACCATCGACACGCTGCTGGAGTGGTGGGACCGCGATCTCAGGAACGGTCTTGGGGAAATGCCGTTTCCTCCGGACTACCCAAAGATGCCGGGGGAGCCGCCGCGGGTGCAGCCCAGCCGTGCCCGGAAGCAGGATTAGCAGGCACGCCTGGCAGCAGGACGGGAAACGCGGCAGCAGGACCTGAGGGTTATTCGAAACGGGACGGGTCACCCATCCCGCGGCGGACTACCTCTGCCACGCCGCCGGAAAAGTCCACTACGGTGGTGGGCTCGGAACCGCAGTCGCCGGTGTCGATCACGGCATCCACTTGGTGGTCCAGCCGCTCCTTGATTTCCCAGCCCTGGGTCATCGGGTCTTCATCGTCCGGCATCAGCAGGGTGCTTGAAAGCAGCGGCTCGCCGAGTTCGGCGAGCAGCGCCTGCACCACCCGGTTGTCCGGGATCCTGACGCCGACGGTTTTCTTCTTCGGGTGCAGCAGGCGCCGGGGGACCTCCTTGGTGGCAGGCAGGATAAAGGTGTAGCTGCCGGGAGTTACAGATTTGATGCTGCGGAAAACGTCGTTGCTGATGTTCACGAATTGGCCCAGTTGGGCGAAATCCCTGCACACCAACGTGAAATGGTGCTTGTCGTCCAGGCTGCGGATGGCCCTGATCCGGTCCAGGGCGTCTTTATTGCCCAACTGCGCGCCCAGCGCATAGCAGGAGTCCGTGGGGTAGGCGATCAGCCCGCCGTCAAGCACCATGCGCACTGCCTGCGTGATGGCACGTGGCTGAGGATCCTGCGGATGAACGTCAAAGTATCTGGCCATGCACCCGAGCCTACGTTCCCTGCCCTGACGCCGCACGCTTTGGCCGCCCGGGGCGTCCCCAACGCATTCAATAGGGGCAGCTGCCCCTACCCCGGGGCAGCCCCTTGGGGCAGGATGTTGTCTGGTTCCATCCTCTTTCGGTACAACTCAAGGAGATCCAGCCATGCCCACCACCCTCAACCCGTACCTCGGCTTCCGCGACAACGCCCGCGAGGCCATGAACTTCTACCAGTCAGTTTTTGGCGGGGAGCTGACACTGAGCACCTTCGGTGAGTTCCAGGCCAGCGAGGATCCGGCAGAGGCGGAGAAAATCATGCATGCCATGCTGACAACCACCCAAGGCCTGGTGCTGATGGGAGCGGACACGCCAAACGGCATGGAGTTCAGCGGAGGGTCGTCCATCTCCATTTCACTCAGCGGGGATGATGAAGCGGAACTGCGTGGCTACTTCGAAAAGCTGAGCGGCAACGGCGGTACGGTAACAGTGCCCATGGAGCAGGCGCCGTGGGGAGATGTCTTCGGGATGTGCACGGACCGTTATGGCGTGGCCTGGCTTGTCAACGTCAACAACCCCCAGGCAGCCGGCTGACCAACCTGCCGGGGCAGGGCAGCTGGAGAGCCGGCTGACCGGTCCGACAGTGCTTCCTTGAGGAGGGCGCCACGCAATGGGACGATGTACGCGTGGAGTCCCTCTTCGAGATCCTTGACGATAAATGGTGGCTCGTTTTCCCCGCCTTGGCCTTTGCCGGCCACTGGGCGAATTCGTGGCGCAAAGCCAGCGACCGCAGGCACCAGCGGAAGGTGGAGCTGTACAAGCTCAAGAACCAGGCCCATGAGGCTGAGAAAGTCTCGGCCGCGGAGGTTGAGTCACTGCTGGCAGCCCATGATGCCACCAGCAGGCGCTGGCTGGATTATGAACTTGACGTGGGCAAGCTGATTGAATTCCCGCTTATGACAGACGTCCGGGAACCCCTCACGGTGGCCTTCCTTCGGGCCAAACGTGAGGCCGACGGACTCCGGCCGGGATCAGCGGCAGAGGTGACGTCGCCCTCCCGCCTCCAGGCGTACCGTAGGGCGGTGGATGGATTCAACGTGGCGCTGGAGGTGGCCGAGCGCGAAGCCAGGCGCATCAGGGACAGCAAGTTCACCGGGCCCGAACGGGAACGGCTTGCCACCGCGCGGCAGTTGCTGAGGATCGCGGAAAACCATGCAGCCACTCCGGCAGAACGCCAGGCAGCCTACAAGCGGGCCCGACGCGAGTTGGACGGCCTTATCGTCCTGCCGGATGCGGCAATGGCGGCCCTCGAGGAAAAAATCGCACCCATGCTGGACGGGGGCGCGCGGCCCTCCGATTCCCGCCGCTGATTATCCGGGAGACACTGTGGCTGTCCGCACGCTCTACCTGGACGTTGACGGTGTCATCTGTCCGTTCGGACCCGACGGGTGCACCGGCTGGGGAACGCCGTGGCGGCGCGCGGCCGCGGGATTGTTGCCGGTGGCATTCGCCGCTGAGTTGGTGAAGGGACTTAACAGCCTTGCTGCAACGTCGGAGTTGCGGTGCGTCTGGCTGACCAGTTGGGAGGAACTGGCACCGCAGTACCTTTGCCCGGCCATCGGCCTGGAGGGCAGCCGGTGGCCCTTTCTAACGGCTTTCGGTTCCGGAAGCGGGCCGGATTGGTGGAAGCTCCGGGCCATTCAGGCCGATGTTGAGGAGACCGGACCCGTGGCTGTGGCCTGGGCGGATGATCAGCTCGCCTTCGAGGCCGAGGCGCAGGCCTGGGCGGGGGTCATGGGCCGGCGTTTGCTGGCACTGTCGCCGAACCCCAGGTGCGGAATTTCACCTGCCGAGCTGGACGCCGTCGCAGCCTTCCTCAAGGCGCCGATGTTTTGACCTCCTGCCGGGGGCGCGTACGATCGATAGGGTTTCACGCCGGTTGTGTTAACAGCGCAAGTCATTCCAAGCGAACAGCTGGTGAATTATGCTGTGCAAGGCAGCCGGGGGAAAGAAACTGCTTGACGTCGACTCTGCAGATTGGGCAACAGGTGGATATCACCTTCATGGTGGCGCTGGTCATCGCACTGGCACTATTTTTCGACTTCACGAACGGCTTCCACGACACAGCGAATGCCATGGCCACGCCCATCGCAACCGGTGCCATCAAGCCGAAGACTGCGGTCACCCTCGCAGCCATCCTGAACCTGGTGGGTGCCTTCCTGTCCACGGAAGTGGCTAAAACGGTCTCCGGCGGCATCATCCGTGAAGGGTCCGACGGTGTACAGATCACGCCGGAGATCATCTTCGCCGGCCTTATGGGAGCAATTCTGTGGAACATGATCACGTGGTTGAAGGGCCTGCCGTCGAGTTCCTCCCACGCCCTGTTTGGCGGGCTGATCGGTGCCGCCATCGCCGGCATCGGATTTAACTCCATTAATCTTGAGGGCCTGCTTCAGAAGGTCATCCTGCCCGCGATCTTTGCGCCGCTCATCGCCGGCATCGTGGCCTACATCTGCACGCGCCTGGCCTATGCCCTGACCTCCCGGCACGATCCCGAGACCGGCAGCAAGCTCACCCAGAAACGCGGCGGATTCCGTACCGGGCAGATCTTCACTTCCAGCCTGGTGGCACTGGCCCACGGCACCAACGACGCCCAAAAGACCATGGGCATCATCACGCTCGTGCTGATTGCCGCCGGCACCCAGACGCCGGGCTCCGGCCCGCAGTTCTGGGTGATCGCCGCCTGTGCCTTCGCCATTGCCATCGGTACCTACGCCGGCGGGTGGCGCATCATCCGCACCATGGGCGCCGGGCTCACCGAAGTAAAGCCGGCCCAGGGCTTCGCTGCCGAAACCAGCACCGCGTCGGCCATCCTTGCCTCGTCCCACCTCGGTTTTGCACTATCCACCACTCAGGTGGCTTCCGGTTCTGTTATCGGCTCCGGAATGGGCCGGCGGGGAACCAGTGTCCGCTGGAGCATGGTGGGCAAGATCGCGCTGGGTTGGCTCTTCACCCTTCCCGCAGCCGGCATTGTGGGAGCGCTGACTGCACTGCTGGTCAAGACCGGCGTAATAGGCGTGCTGATCGCGGCCGTCGCCGGCACCGCCGCAGTGCTGTTCATGTTCTTCTATTCACGTAAGTCCGCCGTCGGCCACCACAACGCCATCGAAGTTGAAGAGGCAGGCCAGACAGTGCGTTTCGCAAAGAAGAAGGCAATGGCCCGTGCCCGTGCCAAGGCGAAGTCGCACGCGAAGGCTGACGCTGAAGCCACATCCGTTGCCGGAACCAGCACCAGCGTCCAAGCCAACACCAATACTGATGCCGAGACCGAAGCCGAAGCCGTTACAACGAAGGATGCCCAGCGATGAAGTGGTTGGAACTGCTGACCGTGGCCGGTGCCACCCTGGCGGCCGCAGTGACCGTGGTGGTTCTCTACTCGCTGGGAGTTCGGCTGACCGCCATTGCAGGTGACGCACGCCAAGCCTCGCCCGGCGTGAAGCGGTCCCTTGCGTATGTTTGCTTCGGGCTGTGCGGACTCGCCGTCCTCTTTGGCCTGTACCTGATCATCCCTTACTTCTCCGGCTAAATCCCCTCGCCAGGCCCCGGATGGGGCTGCTGACAGGGTAGCCATCGCCGTTGGACAGACCGGGTCCGATCACTAGGCTGGACCCATGTCACGGATCCAGTACTTTGTAGCCGCGTCCCTCGATGGTTTCATTGCTACGCCTACAGATGACCTTGGCTGGCTCCTGCAGTTCGACGGTTTCGAGGGCGGTAAGGAAAGCTACGAGACGTTCATGGGGGGTGTCGGCTGCATCGTGATGGGCGGCGGGACGTACGCCTGGCTTATGGAGCACGAGCCAGGGACATGGCCATACCCCGAGACTCCCTGCTACGTCTTCACGCGGCATGAGTACCAGGCGCCTCCCGGGGCGGACCTCACTTTCGTTCGCGGCAGCGTCTCGGAATTCGTTGCAGACTTCAAGGCGGACGCGGGAGGCAAGAACGTTTGGGTGGTGGGCGGCGGGGACCTCGCCGCCCAGTTCGCCGACGCCGGGCTGCTGGATGAGCTGATCCTCTCCGTCATCCCGGTGGTTCTCGGCGACGGCAAGCGGCTTCTTCCTTTGACGGGCCCGACGCCGCCACTTGAGTTGACTGCCTCGCGCTCCCTGGGCAGGGGCATAGTAGAGCTCCGGTACTCGCTGAACGGCGATTCAGCTTCAGGTTCTGGTGGTTAACCCTGCGCGGGCTGCGGGATTCCCTCACTGACCTTGCGAAGTTGGGGAGCAAGACTCGGCAGTCCTGGTGACCCGGTGGTTTAGCCGCGCCAACACCCATCGCTGGGCTGAGCCCGCTTCCATGCCGCACCGGCTGAGCTCATCCGCCGCGGGCGTGGAGGAACCGTTCGATGCCGTCTTCTCCAAGGGAGTAGCCGGTGCGGACAAGGTCCACGTGGCCGCGCGGAAAATCGCCGGGCTCCCGCTGAGGCCAGCACCTGCTCGATGTGTGGCTCGGCTTCGTTTGCGCTGCCAACTCCTGGGGCCAGTGTGGTGGTTCCCAGTGGTGGTGTTCGGGTTTGTAGTGCCGGCCGGTGGGTGAGGTCCAGCCGGGCGGTGCGGTTGTGGTGGCCGGGGTGGGTTTCCAGGCGGTGGCGTGTTTGAGGCGGTGGTGCTTGGGGCAGAGCTGGCCGAGGTTGCTGATTCCGGTGGTTCCGCCGTGGTGCCAGGCGGTGAGGTGGTCGGCTTCGTTGTCCAGGGAGTTGTTGCTGCACCCGGGGAACGTGCATTTGCCGTCCCGGAGCTGGAGCGCTTTCTTCATGGCTTTGGTGATCCGGTAGCTGGTCCGGCCGATCTCCAGTGGCGCGCCGTCGCGGGGGTCAACGAGGACCCGGTAGAACGAGTTGGCGCCGTCCGCGACGAGTTTGCGTGCCATCGACGCCGGGATAGGGCCGTAGCCGTCCAGCATGGCCGGTTCCACGGTCAGTCCCATCAACGCGAACACCGGAACGGTGACGAGCACGTCCGCCTTCGGGGCCGGAACCTTTCCCATGCCCGCAACGTAAGCAGTTTCACCGTCCCCCTTCCCGCCCCCGCTTGCAGCGCCCCCATCCCCACGGTCCGCGGTACCTGCGCCCGGGGCCGTGAGCAGCAAACCGGCGGCGGTGTCGGCCCGCAACTGTGTGAGGGTGCGGGGCTCGTCGGGGCCCTGGAGTCCACGGGCGAGGGCCGTGGTGCGGTTCCAGATCGCGCAGGCCTGGTCCGCGGGCAGGTAGGCGGAGAGCCATGCCATCCCGTCCTGGTCAGGACGGTATTCCACCCGCCGGTCCGCCACACCCCTGGTGTGCCGCTGTTCGATGGACTCGGCGTGGTGGCGTTCCCGCCAGATCCGGGCTTTAGCTTTGAACCGGTACGCCGGAACGTCCCCGATCGGCGCGGCCGTGGATGGTACGGGGGTGTCCGGACCCAGGAAGTGGGCTTCAAGGGCGGCGGCGCCGGCAAGGTCCAAGGTGGCCGTTTCCTCCACCATGACCTGGGCGTGCCGCCACGAAACCGTCCCAGCGCGCAGGGCCGACAGGGTCAGCGGCAGCGTGGCCACCAGGGCGTGGGAGGTCGCCAGGAAGGAACCCGCGGCCCGGCCCCCAAGAGCCAGGAGGGTACCGATTTCCGCCGCGACCGCCATCTCTCGCGCCTGCATCGGGGTTCCCGGCGCCGCGACAGCATGAACCGTGTCCGCGTACGTCACCGCCGCCCAGGCCTTCAGCCCCGCGACCCGTGCCTCCACGGCTGCCGCGCCGGACAGAATGTCCAGGCAACCATCAGCCAGGGCAGCCAACGGATCAGCACCATCAACCGCCCCGGAACCCGGAGCCGCCGCTTCGGCATAAAGCACGGCAAGGGCGGCGTTGATGTCCTCAAACGCCTTCACCACCGCCGCTTTACCCATGAACTCATCATGGCAAAGGGGTCAGACAATTAAGGGAAGTGCCAGGGGAGGGGTCCCTACCCCTGCTGCGGAGCGGCGTTATCCCGGATCATGTTGGTGATGCGTGCTGTAGACAGCCTGCGCCCCTGCTCGTCCGTCATGACGATCTCGTGCGTCGCCAGGGTCCGGCCGAGGTGGATGGCGGAGCAGGTACCCGTCACCGTGCCCGCTGCGATGGACCGGTGATGCGTGGCGCTGACCTCGATACCCACGGCATGCCGGCCAGGCCCTGCGTGCATTCCTGATGCGAACGATCCGAGCGTTTCAGCCAGGACAACATGGGCGCCGCCGTGAAGGATTCCGGCTACCTGGGTGTTTCCTTCCACCGGCATGGTGGCTACGGTCCGTTCCGGGCTCATCTCCAGAAAACGTATCCCCATCTTCACTACCAGGGCCCCGATCCCGAACTGACCCAGCCAGGCATGCAGATGCTCCGGGACGCCGGCCGCAGTGAGCTCAGCGGAGAAGGGGCCGGGCGTGAAATTGTCCATCATGGCAACTAGGCTGGCACCTGTGAGTGAAACAACCAAACCGGCCCCTTTCCCGTCCAATGTCCTGGAGGAGGACAACGCTCCGCAAGGTTCAAGTGCCCTTGCTGAGGCTGCTGTTAAGGACACGGCTGGATCGGTTTCGGCGACTGCCGCCCCCGTTGTTCCCCTGACGGGCCAGCCGCGGCTGCTGGTGCTGGACGGCCACTCGATGGCGTTCCGCGCCTTTTTCGCCCTCCCGGCAGACAAGTTCTCCACGGCAAACGGGCAGCACACCAACGCCATCCACGGTTTCACCTCCATGCTGATCAACCTCATCAAGGAACAGCAGCCCACCCACATCGCCGTGGCTTTCGACGTGTCGGACGAGTCCACCCACCGAAAGACCGAGTACAGCGAATACAAGGGGGGCCGCAATGAAACCCCCCGCGAAATGAACAACCAGATCGACCTCATCGGCCAGGTGATGGAAGCTTGGGGCATCAAGACCATCAAAATGCCCGGCTACGAGGCGGATGACATTCTTGCCACTCTTGCATCCATGGGTGAGAAGGCCGGCTTCGAAGTCCTGCTGGTCTCCGGTGACCGTGACGCGTTTCAGTTGATCACGGACAACGTTTTTGTGCTCTACCCAAAGAAGGGCGTCAGCGATATCCCGCGGATGGATGCCGCCGCCATCGAGGCCAAGTATTTCGTAAGTCCCGCACGGTATTCAGACCTCGCCGCCTTGGTGGGGGAGACGGCCGATAACCTTCCGGGAGTTCCCGGCGTCGGCCCTAAAACGGCGGCCAAATGGATCAATCAGTATGGCGGTCTTGAGGGCGTCCTCGAACACCTGGATGCCATTGGCGGCAAGGTAGGGGACGCGCTTCGGGAGAACGTTGAAGCCGTCAAGCGTAACCGCCACTTGAACCAGCTCCACACGGACCTGGAATTGCCCGTCACGCTCGATGACCTGTATGAGCCACGTCCTGACCAGGCAGCCCTTGAGGACCTGTTCGACCAGCTCGAATTCAAGGCCATCCGCGGCCGGCTTTTCGCACTGTACGGCGACGACGACGCCCCCGCCCCTGAGCGTGCCAGCATCGAAACGCCTGACTTCATCGCGCCGTCGGGGGCTGCAGAGCTCGCCGGCTTCCTCAAGGCAGGTGCCGGCCAGCGCTCCGCCGTCGCGGTGGACCTGGTGCCTGGCCGGATCGGCGAGGATGCTGCAGGGCTGGCGATCGTCCGCGACGGCGCCGCCGCCTACGTCGATCTCTCCGGCCAGGACGCCGAGGCCGAAAACGTCCTGGCTGCGTGGTTGCGCGACCCCGCAGCGCCGAAGGTGATGCACGGGTTCAAGGCCGCGCTGAAAGCCCTGACCTCCCGGGGCCTGGAGCTTGACGGCGTGGTGGACGATACCTCGATTTCCGGATATCTCATCCAGCCGGACCGGCGAACCTACGAACTCGCCGAACTCGCCCAGCACCACCTCAACGTGGGGATCCCGGCTGCCACCGCCAAAGCCGGCCAGCTGGAGCTTTCCTTTGACGGGGACGACGAAGCAGCCGCGGGCGCGCTGGTGCAGGCGGCCGCCGTCGTCCTTGAACTGAGCCGCTTCTTCGAGGCGGAACTGAAGGAGCGCCGCGCGGAGGAACTGCTGTCCAGCCTCGAGCTTCCGGTCAGCCGTGTCCTGGCCGACATGGAACTCGCCGGCATCGGGATCGACATGGCCCGCATGGACGAGCAGCTCGCCGACCTCGCCCGGGTCATCGACAACGCCCAGGAGCAGGCCTTCGCCGCGATCGGCCACGAGGTCAACCTTGGGTCGCCCAAACAGCTGCAGACAGTGCTGTTTGAGGAGCTTCAGCTGCCCAAGACCAAAAAGATCAAGTCCGGCTACACCACTGATGCCGCGTCCCTGAAGAACCTGCTGGACAAAACCGGCCACGAGTTCCTGGTGCAGCTCATGGCGCACCGGGAAGCTGCCAAGCTGAGGCAGATGCTCGAATCGCTGAAGAAGTCCGTTGCCGAAGACGGCCGTATCCACACCACCTACGCCCAGAACGTGGCGGCGACCGGCCGGATTTCCTCAAACAATCCCAACCTGCAGAACATCCCCATCCGCAGCGAGGAAGGCCGCCGCGTCCGCGGAATTTTCGTCGTCAGCGACGGCTACGAGTGCCTGCTGTCCGCGGACTACTCCCAGATCGAGATGCGAATCATGGCACACTTGTCCGGCGATGCCGGTCTGATCCAGGCGTATAAGGACGGCGAGGACCTGCACCGGTTTGTCGGCTCCAACATTTTCCATGTGCCCACCGAAGAAGTCACCAGTGCCATGCGCTCCAAGGTGAAGGCCATGTCCTACGGGTTGGCCTATGGACTCACTTCCTTCGGCCTGTCCAAGCAGCTGGAGATTTCCGTGGACGAGGCACGCACCCTCATGAAGGACTACTTCGACCGGTTCGGTGCCGTCCGCGATTACCTCCGCGGCGTGGTGGACCAAGCCCGGGTGGACGGCTACACGGCAACCATCGAAGGCCGCCGCCGTTACCTGCCCGACCTGACGAGCACCGACCGGCAGCTCCGGGAGAACGCGGAGCGCATCGCCCTGAACAGCCCCATTCAGGGTTCGGCCGCAGACATCATCAAGCGCGCCATGCTGGGCGTCCATGCAGAGCTCAAGTCACAGGGCCTGAAGTCGCGGATGCTCCTGCAGGTCCACGACGAACTGGTCCTCGAAGTCGCGGCGGGGGAGCGGGACGCCGTGGAGAAGCTCGTCACCGAACAGATGGGAGCCGCGGCGGACCTCACCGTTCCGCTGGAGGTCCAGATCGGTGTTGGTCCCAGCTGGTACGACGCCGGGCACTAGGAGCAGACGGGGTACCAGTGTCCGGGCGCTTCCCAGCAGAAGCGCGTTGTGCCTGGCCAGGCTCCGGAGTTATTGGCTAGGCTCAGGAGGGTGGCTGACCTGAACGGGAACTATGAAATTCGGCGCTTTGGCGCGGTGTCCAGGAACAGTGACGGCTATGCGGAGGCCGAGACCTGGGCCAGGGCCGTGGCGTTCGGGTTCCACGAATCAACGCGCACCCCGGAGCACGTGGCAAAGTCGCTTGCCACCTACGAAGCAGATGGCCGGGTCCTGACCGGCGTGTACCAAACGGGTGGGGTGGCCCCGGGATCCCTTCCGGCGGAGGTGCCGGTGGCCACGTTCGCCACGTTCCGCAAGGATCTCAACATCGGTTTTGGCCGCTCACTTGAAAGCCAGCTGGTCACGTCTGTGACGGTGCGGACATCGCACCGCCGCCGCGGGCTGCTGCGCCGGATGATGAGCGAGGACCTGCACCTGGCCAAGGAGGACGGCATTGCCATGGCCGCCCTCACCGCTTCGGAGGGAACCATCTACGGGCGCTTCGGTTACGGCGTCGCAAGCTTCGAACGCTCCGTAAAGGTGGACACCACGTCGCGGTTCATTCTGGCGCACCAGCCCACGGGCAGCGTGGAAATCGCCGATCCCAAGATCCTGCTGCAGCTGGCACCGGAGGTCTTCGATCGCGTCCATCGCCTCACCCCCGGGTCCCTCGGCCGGCAGGACATGTACCGGCAGTTCGCTTCAGGGACCCTCGGCCGCGACGGCAAGGAGGATCCCGCCATCAAGGTGGCGCTCCACTACTCGGCGGACGGGGCCGTGGACGGCTACGTCTCGTACAAGTTCCTCGGCTGGGACACGGAACCCTACACCGTGGAGGTGGTGGATCTGGTGGCCGCCGGCAATGACGCCTACCTGGAACTTTGGCAGTTCCTCGGCGCAATCGACCTGGTGGAGCGCGTGTCCTGGGACGAAGCGCCGTTGGACGATCCCTTGACCTGGGCGTTGACGGACCCCCGCTGCATTGACTCGTCGGACAGCCGGGACATGCTGTGGCTCCGCGTCCTGGACGCCGCCAAGGCACTGGAGGCGAGGCACTACCCTGTGGACGGGCGGCTGGTTCTCGAAGTTTATGACCCCCTGGGCCTCACGCCCGGAACCTTCGCACTGCAGGTCGACGGCGGCGGGGCCGCCGTCGAACGCCTGCCGGAAACCGCAGCGGACCTGGTGCTGGATGTCTCTGCCCTGTCCTCGATCTACCTGGGCGCAGTATGCCCTGTGACCCTGGCTGCAGCCGGCAGGATCCGGGAGAACACGGCGGGTGCGGCCCTGAAGGCTAGGCAAATGTTCGCTGTGGAGCGGTCAACGCACTGCCTCACGCACTTCTAGGGGCACACCTTCACGCTTTACGGGCCGCTTTGACCCGTGTTGCGGGCAGCGACTAGACTAAACGGGCGTGTACCACGTGCACGATTTCTGAAATCCACAAATCAGGATGACCCGGAGGATCCGTTCGGATTCGCCGCACATCGCGCCTGCGTTCCATAACGCGGGCGCGCCGGTTTGCCTGACCGACTAACTATCCACAACGGAGCCCCTACTACATGACCATCACCTCCACCGAGAAGCCCGGTACCCCCGTAGTCGCCATTAACGACATCGGTACCGCTGAGGACTTCCTCGCAGCAGTCGACGCGACCATCAAGTACTTCAACGACGGAGATCTCGTCGAAGGTACCGTCGTCAAGGTCGACCGCGATGAAGTCCTGCTCGACATCGGTTACAAGACCGAAGGTGTCATCCCCTCCCGCGAGCTGTCCATCAAGCACGATGTTGATCCCGGAGACGTCGTCTCCGTTGGCGATCAGGTCGAAGCCCTGGTGCTCACCAAGGAAGACAAAGAAGGCCGTCTGATCCTCTCCAAGAAGCGCGCTCAGTACGAGCGTGCCTGGGGCGACATCGAGAAGGTCAAGGAAGAAGACGGTGTTGTCACCGGTACCGTCATCGAGGTTGTCAAGGGTGGTCTTATCCTCGACATCGGCCTGCGCGGCTTCCTGCCCGCATCCCTCGTCGAGATGCGCCGTGTGCGCGACCTTGCTCCGTACATCGGTCAGCAGATCGAAGCCAAAATCATCGAGCTGGACAAGAACCGCAACAACGTTGTGCTGTCCCGCCGTGCATGGCTCGAGCAGACCCAGTCCGAGGTCCGCTCCACGTTCCTCAACAAGCTGGAAAAGGGCCAGGTCCGTCCCGGTGTCGTTTCCTCCATCGTCAACTTCGGTGCATTCGTGGACCTGGGCGGCGTAGACGGCCTGGTTCACGTTTCCGAGCTGTCCTGGAAACACATCGACCACCCGTCCGAGGTTGTCGAGGTTGGCCAGGAAGTCACCGTCGAGGTTCTCGAGGTGGACCTGGACCGCGAGCGCGTTTCCCTGTCGCTCAAGGCTACGCAGGAAGATCCGTGGCAGACCTTCGCCCGCACCCACGCCCTCGGCCAGGTTGTTCCGGGTAAGGTCACCAAGCTCGTTCCGTTCGGTGCGTTTGTTCGCGTCGAAGACGGCATTGAAGGCCTGGTCCACATCTCCGAGCTGGCCGTGCGCCACGTGGAGCTGGCAGAGCAGGTTGTCTCCGTGGGCGACGAGCTGTTCGTCAAGGTCATCGACATCGACCTCGAGCGCCGCCGCATCTCCCTCTCCCTCAAGCAGGCCAACGAGGGCGTCGACGCCGACAGCACCGAATTCGATCCGGCTCTGTACGGCATGGCCGCAGAGTACGACGAAGAGGGCAACTACAAGTACCCCGAGGGCTTCGATCCCGAGTCCAACGAGTGGCTTGAAGGCTACGAGAACCAGCGCGCCGCCTGGGAGCAGCAGTACGCTGACGCCCAGACCCGCTGGGAAGCCCACAAGAAGCAGGTCGCCCAGCACGCTGCCGACGACGCTGCAGCTGCAACGTCCGGTGAGAGTGATTCCGGCACCACCAGCTACTCCTCGGAGCCGGCTGCTGAGTCCAACGCCGGTGCAGGCACGCTTGCATCCGACGAAGCCCTCGCCGCACTGCGCGAGAAGCTGACCGGCAACTAATTGCCACCGGTCCGGAAATTTTCCGGGCCGACACAACAGGCCCCCTGCCCGCAAGGCAGGGGGCCTGTTGCTTTAACGCTGTAATGGACCATCGCGATGACGGCAAGCAGGCACTTAGAGCACGACGACGGCGCTGACCGTCCCGTCGTCGTCGGGCGTGAGTACCGCGCCCGCGGAGGCGAGGATACGCTGGGCGCCAAGGTTGCCGGTGAGGGTGCGGGCCGTCACCCGGGTGATGCCGGCCTTGCGGGCCTCGACGAGGACCAGGCGAAGTGCGGCGGTTCCGATGCCGCGGGACCGATAGCTCCTGCCCAGCCAGATGCCCGTCTCGGCAACAGTTGCATCATTGCCCGATTCAGCACACCCCGACTTCGCACTCCCTGGCCCGGCACTGCCGGCTTCCGCAGCGGAGGGTTTGACGATGCGGAGGCGGATGGAACCGGCGAGGCTGCCGTCCGCGACTATGCCCCACGCCTTTTCCCCGGCGTCCCCGGCGAGGCCCTGGGCAGCGGCGCGGTGGTAACTGAAGAACCACGCAGTGCGTTCCAGGTTCCAGCCCGGGCCGCCGAGCGGGGGAGCCACCTCGTCCGGTGAGGCGTCGCGCTTGGCCAGTGCCAGGAGCTGGTCCACCACTGCTTCGTCCACGTCCACCAGGGACACCACCTCAGGGGAACGGGACATCCACCCACTCCGTTCCTTCGGGGATGAGGGCAGCGGCGCCCGAAGTCAACGACTGCAGGCGGTCCGCAGCAACTGCGATATCCTGCGCGTCGTCCGGTACCGCCACGCGCAGAACCGTATGCTGCGCCGCATAGCTTGTTTCTGCCATCACGAAGCCCGCTGCCCGCAGATCGTTCTCCAGCCTGCCGGCAGCAGCGTGCGGCACTTCCGCTGAGCAGATCCGCAACCGGCTCCGGCGCACCAACGGCACCAGGGAGAGCGCCGAAGACACGGACTCAGAGTACGCCCGCACGAGCCCGCCCGCCCCCAGCAGGATGCCGCCAAAATAGCGGACGACGACGGCACTGACATCGCTGAGGTCAGCCACACCAGGTGCCGTTTCCCTTTTGCTCAAGGCCTCGAGCATGGGGACGCCTGCGGTTCCTGAGGGCTCGCCGTCGTCGCTGGAGCGCTGGATGTCCCGGTCAGGACCGAGGATGAAAGCGGAGCAGTGGTGCCGGGCGTCGTGGAATTCGCGGCGAAGGCCTGCCACCAGGTCCCGCGCCGCTTCTTCGCTGTCGGCCCGGCGCAACACCGTGATGAACCTGGAGCGCTTGATCTCCAGCTCGTGGCGGAAGTCCGGCCCTGCCGCCAGGGTGGTGTAGCTGGTGGCGCGGCTCGCTTGCTCTTGCACCCGCCCCAGTCTAGATGGGCCTACGCCGTGAGGGTTCCCCGGGCGAGCGAAGCGAGGTCAGGGTAGCGGCGGGTGGGCCCACGCCGCGAGGGTTCCCCGGGCGAGCGAAGCGAGGTCAGGGTAGCGGCGGGGATTATTGTAGGGGAGTGCTGAAGATTGGTTTGACGGGCGGTATCGCTTCGGGAAAGTCAGTAGTTGCCTTGCGGCTGAAGGAACGCGGAGCAGTCCTGGTGGACGCTGACGTGCTGGCGCGGGAGGTGGTGGAACCCGGCACCGAAGGCCTGCAACGCGTCGTGGCCGAGTTCGGGGGTGGTGTCCTGGCTGCTGATGGCCGCCTGGACCGGCCGAAGCTCGGCGCGCTGGTGTTCGGAGATCCCGCGCGCCTCGCCGCACTGAACGACATTGTGCACCCGCTGGTCCGGTCCCGCGCTACTGCCATGGTCGAAGCGGCTGCCCGGGACGCCGTGGTGGTGCAGGACATCCCGCTGCTGGTGGAGACGGGCCAAGGCAGCAATTTCCACCTGGTCCTGGTGGTGGACGCCCCGGACGGGGTGAGGCTGCAGCGCATGCTGGAGCACCGGGGTATGACTGCTGAGGCCGCCCGCTCCCGGATGGCAGCGCAGGCCACACGTGAGGAACGCCTTGCCCAGGCTGACGCTGTCCTCGATAACTCCGGCACCTTGGAGCAGCTGGTGGCGGAAGTGGATCACCTCTGGGATGACCGGCTGGCGCCGTTTGCCCGAAACCTCTCGACAGGAGAAAGGGCCGCCAGGACCGGAGGACCGGTCCTGGTTCCGGCGAGGGCCAGGTGGGCGGACGACGCCCGGCGCTTGATGAACAGAATTGTCGAAGCTGTTCCTGCCGCGCAGCAGGACACGGTGGCAGTCGACCACATCGGGTCCACCTCAGTCCCCGGACTGGACGCCAAGGACGTCATCGACCTGCAGCTGACCGTCCCTGACCTCGGCGTTGCCGACGCCCTTGCACCGGCCCTTGCCGCCGCCGGGTTTCCGGCGGTCCCCGGTATTACCGCCGACACCCCCAAGCCCAGCCACCCCAGCCCGGATGACTGGGCCAAGCGCATCCACGCCAACGCCGATCCGGGCCGCCCCGTTAATCTGCACATCCGTGCCGCCGGCTCACCCGGCTGGCGCTTTGCCTTCTGCTTCCGTGACTGGCTGCGGGCCGAACCGGCAGCGGCGGCTGAGTACCTGGCCCTTAAGCGCAGACTCGCTGCCGCCCACGCCGGGGACACGTCCACCACGGCCTACGCGGAAGCCAAAGAAGACTGGTTCACAGCCGTTGAGGAATCCCTTGAACGGTGGGCCGCGCACTCGGGCTGGCAGCCGCCGTCGTCCGGGTCTTGAGCGGTCCTGGCCCGGCAGCCCCGTGGTTCTGCCGGTACCGGCGGGGGTGTTCGCCCACAACGGACTCGCCCCGTGGTGTCGGTGCTCCACGGTAAATTGGAACCATGAGCCTTGCGCAGGATATCAACCGTGTTGTAGCGCCCTTCGAGGTCATCAGCGAGTTCAAGCCCGCCGGCGACCAGCCCGCGGCCATCGCAGAGCTGACGGAGCGCATCAAGAACGGCGAAAAGGACGTGGTGCTGCTTGGTGCCACCGGCACGGGCAAAAGCGCCACCACGGCGTGGCTGATCGAGCAGGTCCAGAGGCCCACCCTGGTGATGGTCCAGAACAAGACCCTCGCGGCGCAGCTGGCCAATGAATTCCGCGAACTGCTGCCCAACAACGCGGTGGAGTACTTCGTCTCCTACTACGACTACTACCAGCCCGAAGCCTACGTCGCCCAGACGGACACCTTCATTGAGAAGGACTCCTCCATCAACGAGGAAGTGGAGAGGCTTCGCCACTCCGCCACCAATGCGCTGCTGACCCGCCGCGACGTCATTGTGGTGGCCACGGTGTCCTGCATCTATGGCCTGGGCACCCCTGAGGAATACATCGCCGGCATGGTGACCCTCCGCAAGGGGGCGGAAATGAACCGCGACCACCTGCTGCGGAAATTCGTCTCCATGCAGTACACGCGCAATGACATGGACTTCCACCGCGGCACCTTCCGGGTCCGCGGCGACACCGTCGAAATCATCCCCATGTACGAGGAACTGGCCATCCGGATTGAGTTTTTCGGCGACGAGATTGAAAACATCCACACGCTGCATCCGCTGACCGGCGAAGTGATCCGGGACGAAGAAGAGATGTACGTCTTCCCGGCCTCGCACTACGTAGCCGGACCCGAGCGGATGGCCAGGGCCATCAAGCGGATCGAAGACGAACTCGCGGACCGCCTGAAGGTCCTGGAAAGCCAGAACAAACTCGTCGAGGCGCAGCGGCTGCGGATGCGCACCACATACGATCTCGAGATGATGCAGCAGATGGGTTTTTGCAACGGCATCGAGAACTACTCCTCGCACATTGACGGCCGTGCCCCGGGGACCGCGCCGCACTGCCTCCTTGACTACTTTCCCGATGACTTCCTGCTGGTGGTGGACGAGTCCCATGTGACCATTCCCCAAATCGGTGCCATGTATGAAGGCGACATGTCCCGCAAACGGAACCTGGTGGACTTCGGCTTCCGGCTGCCGTCCGCCATGGACAACCGCCCCCTCAAGTGGGACGAATTCCTCGAACGCGTCGGCCAGACCGTCTACCTTTCCGCGACCCCCGGCAAATACGAGCTCGGCAAGGCGGACGGCACGGTCCAGCAGATCATCCGGCCCACCGGCCTGATCGACCCCGAGGTGGTGGTCAAGCCCACCAAGGGCCAGATCGATGACCTGCTGGGCGAAATCAGGACGCGCACGGAGAAGAACGAGCGGGTCCTGGTCACCACGCTCACCAAGCGCATGGCGGAGGACCTGACCGATTACTTGATGGGCCACGGCGTGAAGGTGGAGTACCTGCACTCCGACGTGGACACCCTCCGGCGCGTGGAACTGCTCCGCGAGCTCCGGATGGGCACCTTCGACGTGCTGGTGGGCATCAACCTGCTTCGGGAAGGCCTGGACCTGCCCGAAGTCTCCCTCGTGAGCATCCTGGACGCTGACAAGGAAGGCTTCCTCCGGTCCGCCACGTCGCTCATCCAGACCATCGGCCGCGCCGCCCGCAACGTCTCCGGGCAGGTGCACATGTACGCTGACCGCATTACGGATTCGATGGCCCATGCCATCGACGAAACCAACCGTCGGCGCGCCATCCAGGTGGCGTACAACAAGGAAAAGGGCATCGATCCCCAGCCGCTGCGGAAGAAAATCGCCGACATCACCGACCAGCTGGCCAAGGAAGACGCCGACACCCAGGAGCTGCTCAACAACAACCGGCTCGCCAAGGGCGGCAAGCGCAAGGCCGCGGCCAAGGGTGCCGCCCAGGTCCGCTCCGACGGCCTCGCTGCGGCGCCGGCGGAGGACCTGGTGGGCTTGATCGAACAGCTGACGGAACAGATGCACGGGGCCGCCGCCGAGCTGCAGTTCGAGGTGGCAGCGCGGATCAGGGACGAGGTCAGCGAGTTGAAGAAGGAACTGCGCCAGATGCAGGCGGCAGGGCACGCCTGACGCAATCCTCAACGCTGGAAAGCCCGGGGACCGGCCTGGGGTACAGTTAATGGCACGTAGGGGAGTATCCCAAGCGCTACGATCGTCAACACGCAGGGCATGGTTGCCCCGCCGGGCGTAGCGGGCCGCCACATCAGCACCAAGTGCACAGGCAGGCCGGAGAGACTTACACTGCATCTCTGTACCTGCGAAAGGCTGCCCTGTGCTCGAATTACCCGTGTGGTTTGAGGTCGGCTCGTTTGTCGTCCTCGGCCTGATCCTCCTGATCGACCTTCTCCTGGTGGTCCGCCGCCCCCACGAACCCTCCATGAAGGAGGCAGGCCTGTGGGTGGCGTTCTACGTCAGCCTCGCCCTGGTGTTCGCCGGCGCCATGTTCGCCTTCACCGGTCCTGAATATGGCGGTCAGTTCGTCGCCGGCTGGGTAACGGAATACAGCCTCAGCATCGACAACCTGTTTGTCTTCATCATCATCATGGCCAGGTTCTCCGTGCCCCGGAAGTACCAGCAGGAAGTGCTGATGGTGGGCATCATCATCGCCCTGATCCTGCGCGGCATCTTCATCCTGCTCGGTGCCATCGTGATCGAGCAGTTCAGCTGGGTGTTCTACATCTTCGGCGCTTTCCTGCTGTGGACCGCCTGGAAGCAGGCCCAGGATGAGGGCGAAGACGAAGAAGACCGCGAGAACCCGCTGATCGCCAAGATCCGCAAGGTCATCCCCATGTCGGAGAAGTTCGACGGCGGAAAGCTCCGCACCACGGTGAACGGCAAGAAGGTCTTCACCCCAATGCTGATCGTGTTCATCACCATCGGCCTCACCGACCTGCTCTTCGCCGTCGACTCCATCCCCGCCATCTTCGGCCTGACCCAGAGCCCGTTCATCGTTTTCACGGCCAACCTGTTCGCCCTGATGGGCCTGCGGCAGCTGTACTTCCTGCTGGGCGGCCTCATGAACCGCCTGATCTACCTGAAGCACGCGCTGTCCTTCATCCTGGCGTTCATCGGTGTCAAGCTCGTGCTGCACGCCATGCACGTCAACGAACTGCCGTTCATCAATGGCGGCCAGCACATCGAATGGGCTCCCGAGATCCCCACGTTTGTGTCCCTGGCGGTCATCGTCGGCACCATCATCATCGCGGTGATTGCAAGCCTCCTCAGCTCCAAAGCCAAGGAAGCCCACCTGGATCCGCGCCTTGAGGAAGATGTCAAGAAGAGCCACAGCGACGTCGAGTAGCTCCTTCCCCTCCTGACAAACCTGCAATCCCGGCCGCCCTGCGGCCGGGATTGTCGGCTTTAACGCGGACCTTCAGGACCTGCACGCCAAGGACTATGCTCTGATCATGGCCGGCACTTTGATGACGGAAAGCGAAGTGCGCCAAGTCCAGCGGCGCACCGTGATGCTGCTCAGTGCAGCCCAGGTGTTCGGGGGAATCGGAACCGGCGCCACGGTTTCCATAGGTTCCATCCTCGCCGTCGAACTCTCCGGATCAAGCGCCTGGGCGGGCGCGGTGGCCACGGTGATGACGCTGGGCGCCGCGCTGGCTGCCCTGCCCCTCGCCGCCCTTGCCGACCACAGGGGGCGCCGCATTGGCCAGGTCGCAGGGCTGAGTGCTGCGCTGCTCGGCACGCTGCTGATGGTGCTTTCGGTTGTCTGGGGCCTTTTTGTGCTACTCGTGCTCGGTGCGGCCGGTATCGGGGTTGGTACCGCTGCGAGCCTGCAGGCGCGCTTCGCCGCCGTCGACCTTGCTGAAGCCGAACACCGGGGAAGGGCCCTGTCGGCCGTCGTCTGGGCAGTGACCGTCGGTGCCGTGGCCGGACCCAACCTGATTCAGCCCGGCACCGTGGTGGGTGAGGCGCTTGCCCTGCCGCCCGTCGCCGGTCCGTTCGTGATCTCCGGGGCGGGACTCCTCGTGGCCACGGTGCTGCTTTTCGCCGGCCTACGGCCCGACCCCCTGCTGCTCGCGCGCAGCCTCGCGTCCACGGCGCACCCTGCGGCCCAGGCACCGGTGCCGGCGCCGACGGCGGCCGCCCCCTCGGTGCGGCAGGGCTCCCTGTCCCGAGGAATCCGTGCCATCCGCAGTTCGCCCATGGCACTGCTCTCCGTGTCCGCAGTGGTCGGTGCCCATGCCGTGATGGTTGGCGTGATGTCCATGACGCCCCTTCACCTGCAGCATCTTGTGGAAGGTCCTGCCGCCTCCCATGCCGGCCACACGGCGTCGGGAGATGTTCTGGTGATCATCGGGTTCACGATCTCCCTGCACATCGCGGGCATGTTCGCGCTGTCGCCGGTCATGGGCTGGTTGACGGACAAGGCGGGCAGGACCGAAACCATCATGATCGGTTTTGGCGTGCTGATCTGCGCTGTCGCCGTTGCCGGGTTCGGGCAGGAGTCCACCGTGGCCGTCGCGGTGGGGCTGGTCCTGCTGGGGATGGGCTGGTCCGCGTCCACCATCTCTGGTTCCACGCTCCTGGCTGAGAGCGTCGGCCAGGATTCCCGGGTAGTGGTTCAGGGCGTCTCGGACATGCTGATGGGGGCCGCAGGCGCGGTGGGCGGGGCGATGTCCGGCCTGGTCCTGAGCCAAGCCGGCTACCTGGGATTGAACATGGCAGGCGCGCTGGTGGGGGCGGTGGTCCTCGCCGCTGCTGCGGTCACAGTGCTGGCACGGCGGCGGGGGACAGTGGCGCGGTAGAGCAGCCACCGCACCTCAGCTTTCGGCGCGTGCCATTCCCAGCAGGCGGGTAAAGATCCCCTCGCCGTCATCGGCGATCCCGTCGTGATGGAAGTCCGGTGTCTCCCAGACCTGCAGCCCGCGGACAGCTGCGGCCGTCTTCAGGGACAGGTCCCGGTCCACGTAAATGTCGTCGGAGTAGACGGCGGCGGCTACAGGCACAGTGTTGACACCAAGCCGGGAAACGTCGTACAGGGGCTTCCAGTCGTCCTTGGCCGCAAGCAGGCCTGCCACTTCACGCAAGGGCTGCAGGGCGGGGTCCTGGTCGAAGTACCACGGGTAGACCATTTCGCCGGTGAGCAGCAGCGGGTCAGCGTCCGGCCCGAACTCCGGATACTCGCGCAGAACGCGCCAGGCGGACCAGCCAGTGGCTTCACCCTGGCCGTAAATGGACTCGTGCATCAGGGCGTACAGGGGGTTGGAACGGCGGGACACAATCCCGTGCATCTGTTCGAGGAAAGGATCCGAAAGCCTGGCACCGAGGGCGGTTTCCGTGAAGGCGTCCTCCAGCAGGTAGTGCAGGCTGTTCACCCGGATGTTGCCGCCCAGGAAGGCGCCGGCCATCTGGAAACGCTCCACGGTGAGCGGGCTGCCGTCGGGCAGGGACTCTGTGGTTCTCCGGAGGTGCCGCGCAATCCGGTCCACCGTTGCCCGGTCCTCCGGGTACCAGCCAAAGTACTCAGTGTTCCGCGCGGCCACGCGCTGGAAGGTGGCCCGGTACACCTCGTCAGCCGGCCCTGTCAGCGGGGCCAGGCCGCCGGTGATAAGCGCCTCGCGCAGGCCCTCCGGTGCAAACGAAAGGTAGGTGAGCGCACAGAAACCGCCATAGCTCTGTCCGTAAATGCTCCAGGGCGGTGCCCCCAGAGCCTCCCTGATCAGTTCCGCGTCGGCCACTATTGAATCAGCCCGGAAGTGCTCCAGGTACGACGCCTGCCCGTCCGCTGTCCCTTGCAGGGGAAGGGTATGACGGTCCAGGGGAGTGGAAAGGCCGGTGCCGCGCTGGTCCAGCATCAGGATCCGGAATTCCTTGGCAGCAGCCTTGCTCCAGCCGCCCAGCGCACCGAACCGGTTACCCCGCCCGCCAGGACCACCCTGCAGGAACAGCAGCCAGGGCAGCCTGGCGGCCTCTTCCTCGCTGTGTGAAGCCGAAACATATTCGCGTGCGAAGACATTGATGGTTTCCGGGTTGGCGGAGAAGTGGTCCAACGGAACCGAAAAGTAGTGTTCAACGGTGCGCATGCCGCGGAACTCGTGCCGCGCCCTGACCTCGTGCCGGGCTTGGCTGCGTGCGGCGGCTGTCTTCACGTCAGCCATTGGCGGCGGCCGGCACGGCGGAGCCGAACTGCTCGAGGGCGTCACCCGTGAGTCGAAAAGTGGACCACCCGTCCATGGGCCTGGCGCCCAGGCGGCGGTAGAAGTTGATGGACGGCTCGTTCCAGTCCAGCACGCTCCACTCCACCCTGGCGTAGCCCTTCTCGACCGCGATTCCGGCCAGGTGCTGGAGCAGCGCCTTGCCGTGCCCCTCGCCCCGCGCTTCCGGGCTGACGTAGAGGTCCTCTAGATAGATCCCGTGGACGCCTTCCCACGTTGAGTAGTTCAGGAACCACAGGGCGAAGCCGCGGACGTCGCCGTTAGTGTTCTCGGCCATGGCGGCGAAGACCCGCGGATTGCTGCCAAAGAGAACCTGCTCCAGCAGTTCCGGGGTGTTCCGGACTGCATCGGGTTCCTTCTCGTACTGCGCCAGTTCATGGATCATGCGGAGGATCGCGGGGACGTCGTGAGGGGTTGCCGGGCGGATTACACTCATTGTTCGAGCTTACCGCCGGGACCCCGCCGCTGCAGTCAGCCCGCCCCCTAAAGCGCCCCCAAAAGAGCGGCGCCCCACAGCGCGGGCACGCAGGAGATCAGAGCCGGTTCACGTCCGTCACCCGCAGCACTGCTGTTCCGGTTTCATCCGAGGCTTCCAGGTCCACCTCGGCGGAGATGCCCCAGTCGTGGTTCCGGGCAGGGTCGTCAAAAATCTGCCTGACCTTCCACACGCCGGGCTCCTCGGTGATGATGAGCAGGCCCGGCCCGCGGGCGTCAGGGCCGGTACCAATGTCATTGTGCTCGTCGAAGTAGTCGTCCAGCACGTCTTCCCAGCGGTCGGCGTCCCAGCCTGCACTGCCGTCCAGTTCGCCGAGCGCTGCTGCGTCCTCGTCCGCAAACAGTTCCACCCGCCGGAACATCTCGTTGCGCACCATCACGCGGAAGGCCCGGATGTTGGACGTCAGCGACGGCGGCGGAGGCGGCGGAGCATCGTGCGGCGTGGGTGCTCCGCCGGACGCCAACTCCTCCCACTCATCGAGCAGGCTGGAGTCGACCTGGCGGACCAGCTCACCCAGCCAGGCGGTCAGATCCTCCAGGTCTTCGCGCAACATGTCCTGCGGCACTGTCTGCCGCAGCGCCTTGAAGGCGTCCGCCAGGTACCGCAGAACGATGCCTTCCGAGCGGGCCAGGCCATAAAACTGCACAAACTCGCCGAAATTCATCGCGCGCTCGTACATGTCCCGCACCACGGACTTGGGTGCCAGTTCGAAATCCCCCACCCATGGGGCGGCCTTGCGGTACACCTCAAACGCTTCGCCCAGGATTTCTGCCAAGGGCTGCGGGTACGTCACTGCCTCCAGCATTGCCATCCGCTGGTCGTACTCGATGCCGTCGGCCTTCATGGCAGCTATCGCTTCGCCGCGGGCTTTTTTCTGCTGGGCAGAGAGGATCTGGCGCGGCTTTTCCAGCGTCGCCTCGATCACGGACACCACGTCGAGGGCGTACGACGGCGACTCCGGGTCAAGGAGCTCCAGCGCAGCGAGCGCGAAGGGGGACAGGGGCTGGTTGAGTGCGAAGTTTGGCTGCAGGTGCACGGTGAGGCGGACGGTGCGGCCGTCCCGGCCCTGCTGCTCGGGCGGAATCCGTTCCACCACCTCGGCGGCCAGCAGTTCCCGGTAAATGCCCAGCGCCTTCTTCATCAGCTGCAGCTGCGAGGACCGGGTCTCATGGTTTTCGGTGAGGAGGCGGCGGGCAGCAGCAAAGGGATCGCCCGGCCGTTCCATCAGGTTCATCAGCATCGCATGCGTCACCGTGAAGCTCGAACTGAGCGGCTCCGGCACCGATTCAACCAGGCGCTTGAAGGTGGGCTCGCCCCAGGACACAAAACCCTCCGGCGGCTTTTTCTTCACCACCTGGCGCAGTTTCTTCTGGTCGTCCCCGAACTTGGCGGTGGCTTTGGCCATGGCCTTCACGTTCTCGGTGACGTGCTCGGGTGCCTGGACCACCACGGTCCCGGCAGTGTCGTAGCCTGCACGTCCGGCCCGGCCGGCAATCTGGTGGAACTCTCGGGAGTTAAGCGGCCGGGTGCGTACGCCGTCGTACTTGCTCAGAGCGGTCAGGAGCACAGTGCGGATGGGCACATTGATGCCCACCCCCAGTGTGTCCGTGCCGCAGATGACCTTCAGCAGCCCCGCCTGTGCCAGTTGCTCCACCAGCCGGCGGTACTTGGGGAGCATGCCGGCGTGGTGCACCCCGATTCCGTGGCGGACCAGGCGGTTGAGGGTCTTGCCGAACCCGGCGGCGAAGCGGAAGTTGGCAATCAGCTCCGCGATCCTGTCCTTTTCCTCGCGGGTGCAGACATTGATGCTCATCAGCGTCTGCGCGCGGTCGATCGCCTCGATTTGGCTGAAATGAACTACATACACCGGCACCTGTTTGGTGGAGAGCAGTTCTTCCAGCGTCTCGTGCACCGGGGTCTCGTGATAGTAGTAATGCAGCGGGATGGGCCGCTCCGCGGAGCTCACCGTGGTGGTGGCGCGTCCGGTCAGCCCGGTCAGGCCCTCTTCGAACCTGCTGACGTCGCCGAGCGTGGCGGACATCAGGAGGAACTGCGCCTGCGGGAGCTCCAGCAGCGGCACCTGCCAGGCCCAGCCGCGCTGCGGGTCCGAGTAGAAGTGGAACTCGTCCATGATCACCGAGCCCAGCTCGGCGGCCGCCCCTTCCCGGAGCGCGGTGTTGGCCAGGATTTCCGCAGTGCAGCAGATGATGGGCGCGTCCTGGTTGACTCCGGAATCGCCGGTAATCATCCCCACGTTTTCCGCGCCGAAAATGTCGCAGAGGGCAAAGAACTTTTCCGACACCAGTGCTTTGATGGGCGCGGTGTAGTAGCTGCGCCTGCCCTGCGCCATGGCCTGGAAATGTGCTGCGATGGCCACCAGGGATTTCCCGGAACCGGTGGGCGTGGCCAGGATGACATTGGCCCCGGTTGCCAGCTCCATGATCGCTTCGTCCTGGGCAGGGTACAGCTCCAACCCGCGGCTTTCCGTCCATTCAACGAACCGGGTGTAAAGGGCATCGGCATCGACGGCAGCAGCGGGCAGGTCCCCGGCGGACAGAAGGGGCAGTTGGTCAACGAGTTTCATTGATTTCCAGCTTAGTGCCCTGACGCTCCGCGGGATTCCGCCGCCATCGGGTTAGGCTTCGCCGTACCTGCAGAACCAGAACGTGGAGACAGATATGAAATGGGATCCGGTTAAGTACGTCCAGTTCGGCGATTACCGGGACCGGCCGTTTTTCGATCTGACGGGCAGGGTCCATGCGGAGTCGCCAGCGCAGGTGGTGGATCTGGGCTGCGGTCCGGGAAGCCTCACCGCAACCCTCGCCGAGCGGTGGCCCGGGGCCGACGTCGTGGGGGTGGATTCCTCAGCCGAGATGCTCAGCAAAGCCCGCAACGCCACCCCGGGCACTCCTTCCCTGCGGTTTGAGCTCATGGACATCGCGGAGTGGACGCCCGCTGCGGAAACCGGCGTGGTGGTGAGCAATGCGGCCCTGCAATGGGTGCCCGGCCACCAGGACATGATGCGGGCCTGGCTGGCAGCGCTGCGTCCCGGGTCCTGGTTTGCGATGCAGGTCCCGGGCAACTTCAATGCCCCGTCCCACGCGCTGATGCGTCAACGTGCAGCCTCCTCCCGGTGGGCGCCCAAACTGCAGGGGGTGTTGCGGGGCGGAGAGTCGGTGGGCGAACCGGCGGACTACCTCCGGATACTGTTGGACGCCGGGTTCACCGCAGACGCGTGGGAGACCACCTACCAGCAGGTGTTGCCCGGCCCCGACCCGGTACTGGAGTGGGTGCGCGGTACCGCCTTGCGGCCCGTGCTGGCGGCGCTTTCCCCGGCGGAGGGCGCTGAGTTCGAGGCTGGCTACGCAGCCGCGCTGAGGGAAGCCTATCCATCCGGCGTGCACGGCACCGTTTTTCCCTTCCGCAGGATCTTCGCAGTGGGGCGCAAGGACGGATGACAAAAGTCCATTCGTTGGAGGACCTCCACAGGCCCGTCATACGATATGACAGCAAACGCCAGTGACGTAGCTTACAATTGCGGAGGTGGCCGATGGGGGAGGCCACTACCGCCGTTGGCGGCTTCCCTGAGCGCAGTGGAGGTATGGTGCTGATCGCATTGATGAGGCGGCTGCTGGCGGACCACAAACCTGCCGTGGCTGCCGTCGTCCTCCTGCAGCTTGTTCAGGCGGCGGCGAACCTTCTGTTGCCTACCGTCAATGCGGCGATTATCGACGACGGCATCGTGGCGGGTGAGACCGCCGTGATCACCCGCCTGGGCGCAGTCATGGCCGTCATTGCCGTTCTGCAGGCTGCGGCCGCCATCGCAGCCGGATACCTGGGTGCCGTTGTTGCAATGAAGATCGGGCAGCAGATGCGAAGCGAGATCTTTGCCAAGATCCAGTCCCTGTCCTCCCAGGACGTTGGATCCTTCGGAACACAGAGCCTGACCACCCGGGCCACCAATGACACCCAGCAGGTCCAGGCTTTCGCTGTACTCGTGTTCACCCTGCTGGTGGCAGGACCGGCCATGGGGGTTGGCGGAGTAATCCTGGCCCTGCAGCAGGACGCAGCACTGTCTGCGGTGGTAATTGTCATCGTTCCGCTGCTCCTGCTGATCATGTACCTCCTTGTCCGCAGGATGATCCCGCTGTACCGGGAAGGGCAGGACCTGCTGGACCGCGAAGGCGGGATCCTCCGTGAGCAGATCATCGGCGCGGGCGTCATCCGCGCCTTTGTCCGCCAGGACCATGAAGTCCGCCGCTTCGCACGGGTCAACGGCAGCCTGACTGCCAACAACCTTCAGTCCGCGTTGCTCGTCGCCGGGATGCTCCCGCTGGTCATGCTGGTCGTTAACCTTTCCTCGGTGGTTGTGGTCTGGTTCGGCGGAGACCGGATCCAGGCAGGACTGATGAACCTTGGAGCCCTGACAGCATTCATTGCCTACATCATGCAGATCCTGCTGGCCATCATGATGTCAATGTATGTGCTCATGACAGCACCCCGGGCAGCGGTCTGCGCGGAGCGGATCAGCGCGGTCCTGGACACAAAGCCCTCGGTACGGGAACCGCAGTACCCGAAAGGGCTGGACCAGGAGACCCGCCGTCCCGCCACGGCCGGCCTGCAGTTCCCCTCCGTGCCGCCGGGGACTTTGGAGTTTCGGGGAGTGGGCTTTTCCTACCCCGGCGCCGAGGAGCCCGTTCTAACGGGGGTCTCTTTCACCGCCCGCCCGGGCACTACGACGGCAATCATTGGCTCTACCGGCAGCGGAAAGTCGACCCTTCTCAACCTGATCCCTCGTTTCCTCGATGCCACGGCGGGGACCATCAGCCTCGGGGGAGTGGACATCAAGGACGTTTCCTTCGACAGCCTTCGCGCCGCGATGGCAGTAGTTCCGCAGCATTCCCACCTTTTCACCGGCACCATCGCCAGCAACCTCCGCATGGCTGCGCCGGAGGCAACGGATGAGGAACTCTGGGAAGCCCTTGAAACAGCCCAGACCATGCGCTTTATGCGCGACCTTCCGCTGGGGTTGGCCACGCCCCTGGGCCAGGGCGGCGCCAACCTCTCGGGCGGGCAGCGGCAGCGGTTGTGCATTGCCCGCGCCCTGCTCCGCAAAACGTCCCTGTATCTGTTCGACGACAGCTTCTCAGCATTGGACTACGACACCGACACCCGGTTGCGGCAGGCACTGCAGACCACGCTCGCTGCAGCAACAGTAGTAATGGTCGCGGAGCGTATCTCCGCGGTGGAAGATGCGGGGCTGATCCTGGTGCTCGACGGCGGCCGCCTCGTCGCGCAGGGAACGCACCAGGAACTGCTGGAGACATCCGGCACCTACCGCGAAATAGCCGACTCCCAGCTGGCATTGGACGGGCCCGCATGAGTGATGCAACCGTCGTCGATGCGGCCCCGGCAAGGTTCTGGCCCACCGCACGCCGGCTCCTTGCCCTGCTGGGGCCCTTTCGACTCCGCATGCTCGGTGCCGTTGCTGCCACCTGCGCCTTCGCCGGGCTGAACGTTGCAGCGCCCAAGTTCCTCGGCGACGCCACCGACGTTGTGGTGGACGGGGTCATGCGCCGTTCCCTGAACCAGGAAGGACTCGGGATCCTTCTGGCAGCAGTGGCGCTGATGTACGTGTGCGCTTCCCTTTTCAACTGGATCCAGGGGGCGCTGACCGCCCACTCGGTGCAGGGCCTGATGTACGGCCTCCGGGAGTCGGTGGAGGGCAAGCTGCACCGGCTGCCCGTGAATTACTTCCGGGAGCGCTCCAGGGGAGACATCCTCAGCCGTGCCACCAACGACATCGACAACATCACGCAGGCGCTGAACCAGCTCCTGACACAGCTGATCATGTCCGTCCTGATGTTATGCGGTTCGCTGGCCATGATGTTGTGGATCTCGCCGCTGCTGGCTGGGATCGCCATTGCCACCGTTCCCCTTTCCACCCTTCTTACCGTGCTGGTGGCCAGGAAGTCGCAAACCCAGTTCGCCGCCCAATGGACCGAGACCGGCCAGTTGAACGCGCACGTCGAGGAGTTTGTCACAGGCCACGAGGTCATAAAGGCGTTCGGGCAGCAGTCGCAGGCCGCGGACGTCTTCGCCCGGAGCAATGAGCGGCATGCCCGTGCTGCCGCCCGCGCGCAGTATTCCGCCGGAATCGTGCAGCCGCTGATGGTCCTGATGTCCAACCTCAACTACATCGCCGTGGCAGTGGTGGGCGCCCTTCAGGTTCTCGCCGGGGCAATGACCATCGGCGGCATCCAGGCCTTCATCCAATTCAGCAGACTCTTCACTCAGCCGGTCGGGCAAATCGGAGGCATGCTCAACCTCATGCAGTCCTGCACGGCTTCTGCAGCCCGCGTCTTTGCGTTGCTTGACGCAGAGGAAGAGCCCGGCGACCCGCCGGCAGCGGCTGCGCCCGTGCCGCTGCATGGACGCATCGTCTTCGAGAATGTGACGTTTGGTTATGCGAAGGCAGCGCCGGCGGTCCGCGACCTTGCCTTTGCCGTCGAGCCTGGCCGGACGGTGGCAATCGTCGGTCATACCGGCGCCGGCAAAAGCACCGTCATCAACCTCCTGCTGCGCTTCTGCGAACCGGATTCGGGCCGCATCACTATCGACGGGACGGATATCGCGGCGCTCCCACGCGACGTCCTTCGGGCCCAATTCGGCGTGGTGCTCCAGGACGCATGGCTTTTTGCGGGCACCATCCGCGAAAACATCGCCTATGGACATCCGGACCCCGCAGAAGCCGACATCCTGGCGGCAGCGGAGGCCAGCTACGTGGACCGCTTTGTCAGGTCACTGCCGCAGGGGTACGACACAGTGCTTGAGAACGGCGGCGACGGTTTGAGCCAGGGCCAGCGGCAGCTCATTACCATCGCCAGGGCGCAGCTGGCGGGCCGGGCGGTGCTGATCCTTGATGAAGCCACCAGTTCAGTGGACTCAAGGACAGAGCTGCTGATCCGCAAGGCCATGCAGCGGCTGCGCCGCGGCAGGACCAGCTTTGTTATTGCGCACCGTTTGTCCACCGTGCGCGACGCTGATCTAATCGTGGTCATGGATCACGGACGCATCGTCGAGCAGGGCACCCACCAGGACCTCCTGGCCGCGAACAGCTACTACACCCGGCTGTACAACGCGCAGTTCTCCCGGCAGGCGGGGCGGACCGGCGTGCTTGAGGCCGGCATTTGAACCCGGCAGCGGACTTCCCGGGTTCGTGGAAGCCGAACGCGGCGAGCTCGGTGCCGCTCTTCGAGCAGCTGCGGCTCCGGGTTATCCATCTTGCCGACGGCGGGAAGCTGCCGCCGGGCACGCGGCTTCCCGCTGTCAGGGCGCTGGCCGCGCGGTTGGATGTTGCCCCGCATACGGTGGCCAGGGCGTATAAGGAGCTCGAGGCTGCCGGCGTGGTGGCTACCCGCGGGAGGAACGGCACGGTGATGTGCGCACGTGATGAACGCCTCGGCGGACTTTCAGAGGCCGCCGCAGCCTACGCAGGCGCCGCCAAAGCCCAGGGCGCGTCGTTCGCCGAGGCGGTCCAGCTGCTCGCGGCAGCCTACGACCGCGGCTGACGGCCCGAGGCGTCAGTGTTCGAAAAAGTTTTCGATTAGCATTAGTAGGTGCCTAAAGCCGTAGCTGAAGAATCTGCCATCGAATCCGTTGAAGTCACAGTAGTGCCCTCCACGCCGCCGAAGCGCCCCGACCTTTCCCGCCTCGTCGTCAAGGGCGCCCGTGAGCATAACCTGCGCAATGTGGACCTGGACCTGCCGCGGGACGCCATGATCGTCTTTACGGGGCTGTCCGGCTCCGGCAAGTCCTCCCTCGCCTTCGACACCATTTTCGCCGAGGGGCAGCGCCGCTACGTCGAATCGCTCTCCGCCTACGCCAGGCAGTTCCTCGGCCAGGTGGACAAACCTGACGTCGACTTCATCGAGGGGCTTTCACCGGCCGTCTCCATCGACCAGAAGTCCACGAGCAAGAACCCCCGCTCCACCGTGGGAACCATCACCGAGATTTACGACTACATGCGTCTGCTGTGGGCGCGTGTGGGCCGCCCGCACTGCCCCGTGTGCGGCGAGCCCGTGGCCAAGCAGACACCGCAGCAAATTGTTGACCAGCTGCTGGAGCTGGATGAGGGCACACGTTTCCAGGTCCTCGCTCCGGTGGTCCGCGGCCGGAAGGGGGAGTTTGTTGACCTCTTCAAGGAGCTCACAGCCAAGGGCTACTCCCGCGCCCGCGTGGACGGCAACCTTGTCCAGCTGAGCGATCCGCCGAAGCTGGGCAAGCAGTTCAAGCACACCATCGAAGTCGTGGTGGACCGGCTGGTAGTCAAGGAAGGCATCAGCCAGCGGCTTACAGACTCCATCGAAACCGCCCTTGGCCTTGCCGAGGGCCGGGTCCTCGCCGAATTCGTTGACCTGGACGCAGATGATCCGCACCGGCTCCGGGCATTCTCCGAGAACCTTGCCTGCCCGAATGAACACCCGCTGGCCATTGACGAAATCGAGCCGCGGTCGTTTTCCTTCAACAACCCCTTCGGCGCCTGCGCTGCCTGCAGTGGCATTGGCACCAAGCTGGAGGTGGACGAGGAACTCATCGTTCCCAACCCGGAGCTCTCACTGTCCGAAGGAGCCATCGCGCCGTGGTCCCTGGGAACTGCCACCACCGAATACTGGAACAGGCTCCTGGAAGGTTTGGCGAAGGAACTGGGCTTTTCCATGGACACCCCGTGGGAAAAGCTGGGCAAGGACGTGCGCCAGACGGTCCTGCACGGCAAGGACCACAAAGTGGTGGTGCAGTACCGTAACCGCTTCGGCCGGGAACGCAAATACAGCACCGGCTTTGAAGGCGCCATCCAGTACGTCCACCGCAAGCACGGCGAGACCGACTCCGACTGGGCACGGGACCGCTACGAAGAATACATGCGGCAGATTCCCTGCCCCGCCTGCAACGGTGCGCGCCTGAACCCCGCTTCCCTCTCGGTGCTGATCAACGGCAAGTCCATCGCCGACGTCGCCGCCCTCCCCATGCGCGACTGCGCCGATTTCCTGAACAACCTCGTGCTCACCGGCCGTGAGGCCCAGATCGCGCACCAGGTGCTCAAGGAAATCCAGGCCCGGCTGACCTTCCTGCTGGACGTCGGGCTGGAATACCTGAACCTCGAGCGGGCCTCAGCCACGCTCTCCGGCGGTGAGGCCCAGCGCATCCGCCTTGCTACCCAGATCGGCTCCGGCCTCGTGGGCGTTCTCTATGTCCTCGACGAGCCCTCCATCGGACTGCACCAGCGCGACAACCGGCGCTTGATCGACACCCTTACCCGGCTCCGGGACATGGGCAACACGCTTATCGTCGTGGAGCATGACGAGGACACCATCCACGTGGCCGACTGGGTGGTGGATATCGGACCCGGCGCCGGCGAGCACGGCGGCCAAGTGGTCCACTCCGGCTCCTATAAGGAGCTGCTGGAAAACACCTCGTCCCTGACGGGCGACTACCTGTCCGGGCGCAAGAAGATCGAGGTCCCCCAAAAGCGCCGGAAGTACGACAAGAAGCGTGAACTGAAGGTGGTGGGCGCGAGGGAAAACAACCTCCTCAACGTCGACGCCGCCTTCCCGCTGGGACTGTTCACTGCCGTAACCGGCGTCAGCGGTTCGGGCAAGTCCACCCTGGTGAACGAGATTCTGTACAAGGTGCTGGCCAACAAGCTCAACGGCGCCAAGCAAGTAGCCGGCCGGCACAAAACCGTGCAGGGCCTGGAACACCTGGACAAGGTGGTGCACGTGGACCAGAGCCCCATCGGCCGCACCCCGCGCTCCAACCCGGCCACCTACACGGGTGTTTTTGACAACATCCGCAAGCTCTTCGCCGAGACCACCGAGGCGAAGGTCCGCGGCTACCTCCCTGGCCGGTTCTCCTTCAACGTCAAGGGCGGGCGCTGCGAAGCCTGCTCCGGTGACGGCACGCTGAAGATTGAAATGAACTTCCTGCCGGACGTCTATGTTCCGTGCGAGGTGTGCCACGGTGCGCGGTACAACCGGGAAACCCTGGAAGTGCACTACAAGGGCAAGACCATCGCGGACGTACTCAACATGCCAATCGAGGAGGGCGCGGAGTTCTTCGCCGCATTCTCCCCAATTGCGCGGCACCTGAACACCCTGGTGGATGTAGGCCTTGGCTACGTCCGTCTCGGACAGCCCGCTACTACACTGTCCGGAGGCGAAGCCCAGCGCGTCAAGCTGGCGGCGGAACTTCAGAAACGGTCAAACGGGCGCAGCGTGTACGTCCTGGACGAACCCACCACGGGCCTCCACTTTGAGGACATCCGGAAGCTGCTGATGGTCCTGCAGGGATTGGTGGACAAAGGCAACACGGTGATCACCATCGAACACAACCTTGATGTCATCAAGAGTGCCGACTGGATTGTTGACCTCGGTCCTGACGGGGGCTCGGGCGGTGGCCAGGTGGTTGCTGCCGGAACCCCCGAACAGCTTGCCAAGTCCACGACCAGCCACACGGCCGCGTTCCTCGCCGAAATCCTGCCGTAGGACCGAAGTTTTTCCAGAAGTATTCCGCTGCGCGTATGCGAGTTTCAGGCACCCCTGCTGTCGTGAGAAACTAACCCGGTGACTCAAACAACAGTGCCCGTGATCTTTGACCTGGACGGCACTCTTGTCGACCCCGCCGGTGGGATAACAGATGGAATAGCTTCGGCCCTTCGCGGGGTGGGGCTTCCGGTTCCCGGCGAGGACCTGCTGGAAGCGATGATCGGCCCCAAGCTGAGCGACTCACTGCTCAACGTGGCCCAGGTTCCTGCCGGGCTGCTCGACGAAGTCATCCGCCGCTACCGGGAGTACTACGTGGCTACCGGCATCGGCCAGGGCCGGATCTACCCCGGGGTCCGCGAGCTCCTGGAGTCCTTCGTCGCCGCCGGGCGCCCCCTTGCCGTGGCCACCCAGAAACCCCAGGGGCTGGCCCGCACGGTGCTGGAGCACCATGGCATCGACGGCCTGTTCCACGGAATCCACGGATCGTCCGATGACGAATCCGCCGTGGCCGGCGTCCCGCTGGGAAAAACTGAGATTATTTCCGCCGCCCTGAAAGACCTGGGCACCCACCACGCCCTCATGGTCGGCGACCGTGCCCAGGACGTGTCAGGCGCGATTGCCAACGGACTGGACTGCATCGGTGTGGCATGGGGCTTCGCACCTGACGGGGAACTTGAAGCGGCGGGAGCCGTGGCCGTGGTGGAAACCGCAGGGGAACTGGCTGCCACGATCGAACGGCTGCAGGCCATTCACACCTCCGCGATGACCGAGGTGAACGATGGCACTGTTTGAGGCTGTCCGCTGGACCACCCGCAGCCTGATCTCGGGCTCATGCCGGCCCACCGTCGTCGGACTGGAAAACGTCCCCGCCGAAGGTCCGTTCATCGTGGCACCCAACCACCTGTCCTTCTTTGACAGCGTCATTGTCCAGGCACTGATGCCCCGCCCGGTTGCCTTCTTCGCAAAGGCCGAATACTTCACCACCGGCGGCGTCAAAGGCAAAGCGATGAAAGCATTTTTCGAATCCGTCGGATCCATCCCCGTGGAACGCGGGGAACAGGCCGCCAGCGTCCAGGCGCTCAAGACCCTTCTGGACATCCTTGAGTCGGGCAAAGGAATCGGGATCTACCCCGAAGGCACCCGTTCCCGTGACGGCATTCTCTACCGGGGGCGGACCGGCGTGGGCTGGCTGGCGCTGACCACCGGCGCTCCTGTCATACCGGTGGGCCTGATCGGGACGGAAAACCTTCAGCGCGCAGGCGAAAAGGGCGTCCGGCCCCAGCCCTTCATCATGAAGGTGGGGGAGCCGCTGTACTTCGACAAGACGGGCCCTGACCACTCGCTCCCGGCGCGCAGGGAAGTTACGGACCGCATCATGGACGCCATCGCTGAACTCAGCGGCCAGGAACGCTCCACCAGCTACAACCAAAGCAAGGTCATCGAGTAGGCATGTCAGAGGCACCCGGCACGCCTCAGTAGAATGGATAGGTGGCAAATCCAGCAAGTTACCGGCCCCAAACGGGGGAGATTCCCACCAACCCGGGGGTGTACCGGTTCCGTGACCCCAACGGCCGGGTCATCTACGTGGGTAAAGCCAAAAGCCTCCGGTCCCGGCTGAATTCGTACTTCGCCAATCCCGCCGGGCTCCTGCCGAAAACTTACGCGATGGTCCACGCGGCCAGCAGTGTGGAATGGACCGTGGTGGGCAGCGAGCTGGAATCGCTGCAGCTGGAATACACCTGGATCAAGGAATTCAAGCCCCGGTTCAACGTCGTCTTCCGCGATGACAAGACCTACCCCTACCTCGCCGTCACCCTGGGAGAAAAATACCCGCGCGTGCAGGTGATGCGCGGTGACAGGAGGAAGGGAACGCGCTACTTCGGGCCGTACACCGCGGGTGCCATCCGGGAGACCATGGACACCCTGCTCCGCGTCTTCCCGGTGCGCAGCTGCAGTGCCGGTGTCTTCAAGCGCGCCGAGGCCAGCGGCAGGCCCTGCCTGCTGGGCTACATCGACAAGTGCTCGGCGCCCTGCGTGGGCCGGATTTCCCCGGAAGACCACCGGGCCCTGGCCGACGATTTCTGCTCCTTCATGGGCGGAGAGGCCAAACGCTTCATTGCCAAGCTGGAGAAGCAGATGGCGGAAGCGGTGGCGGAACTCAATTACGAGCGGGCAGCCCGGCTGCGCGACGACATCACCGCCTTGCGGAAAGTCTTCGAGCGGAACGCCGTGGTGCTGGCCGAAGACACGGACGCCGACGTCTTCGCCCTGCACGAGGACGAACTGGAAGCCGCGGTGCAGGTGTTCCACGTCCGCGGCGGCCGGGTCCGCGGCCAGCGCGGCTGGGTGGTGGAAAAGGTGGAGGATTCCACTACACCCGACCTGGTGGAGCACCTCCTGCAGCAGGTCTACGGCGAAGAGGCGCAGAGCCACGGCAGGCTGCCCCGTGAAGTTCTGGTGCCGGTGGCGCCCAGCAACGCTGCTGAACTGGCCGAATGGCTGGGGGGACTGCGCGGTGCAAAGGTTGACATCCGGGTGCCCCAGCGGGGGGACAAGGCTGCGCTGATGTCCACTGTTCGGGAGAACGCCGAGCACGCGCTGAAGCTGCACAAGACCCGCCGCGCCGGTGACCTCACCGTCAGGTCCCAGGCGCTGCAGGAACTCCAGGAGGCGCTGGACCTTCCGGTGCCGCTGCTGCGCATCGAGTGCTATGACGTTTCCCATGTCCAGGGCACCAACGTGGTGGCGTCGATGGTGGTGGTGGAAGACGGCCTGCCCAAAAAGTCCGATTACCGCAAGTTCTCCATTACCGGTGCCGCGGCCTCCGACGACACTGCTGCCATGCACGACGTCCTGACCAGGCGGTTCCGCTATTACCTGGAGGACAAGTCAGGGCAGGTGGACGAGGCTGTCCTGAACGCCGGCGGAGATGAACCTGGCCGGCCGGAACAGGCGCCGCAGGGAACGGTTGGGGACGATGCCCTGCTGGACACAACAACACCGGCACCGCGGGCCAGGTTCGCCTACCCGCCCAACCTCGTGGTGGTGGACGGCGGCAAGCCCCAGGTCAACGCCGCGGCGCGGGCACTGGCGGATCTCGGCATCGATGATGTGTACGTGGTGGGCCTGGCCAAACGCCTGGAGGAAGTGTGGCTGCCGGACAGCGACTTCCCCGTGATCCTGCCGCGGACGTCCCAGGGGCTGTACCTGCTCCAGCGGATCCGCGACGAAGCCCACCGGTTTGCCATCTCATTCCACCGCCAGAAGCGCGGAAAGGCCATGACCGTCTCCGCCCTCGACGGCGTGCCGGGCCTCGGCGCCTCCAAGCGGAAGGCCCTCCTGGCGCACTTCGGATCCGTGAAGAGCGTGAAGGCGGCTTCGGTGGCGGAACTCTCCGAAGCCAAGGGGATCGGACCTGCCCTCGCCAGTGCCATCGTCAACCACTTCTCGGCCACGGGGCCTGAGGCGGTAACAGTACCAGCCATCAACATGACCACCGGCGAAGTCATCGAAACCTAGCGGACAGCGCCGAAACTTGGCGGGGATCAAAGAAACTTAGCTAGGGTTGAGGGCGGGGTATCAGCCGGTGCGGCCACCCCGGAAAACAACAGCAGAAACGGGGCGGACCTCATGGCAGACACAACAGCGGAATCCGGAGCAGGGCAGGACGGGATGCTGCCCGTCAAGCCGCTCGAAGCGGAACTGCTGGTAGTCACCGGGATGTCCGGGGCAGGGCGCAGCACGGCGGCGGACGCCTTGGAGGACCACGGCTGGTACGTGGTGGAGAACCTGCCGCCGCAGATGCTGGGCACCCTGGCCGAGCTCGTCTCCCACGCGCCCCAGTCCATCCCACGGCTTGCCGTGGTGGTGGATGTCCGCAGCAAGGGCCTGTTCGCGGACATCCGCGCGGCCCTCGGGGCGCTTGCCGCCAGCGGCGTCACCTTCCGTGTCCTTTTCCTCGATGCCAGCGACGACGTCCTGGTCCGCCGCTTTGAACAGGGACGCCGGCCGCATCCGCTGCAGGGCGGCGGCCGCATCCTCGACGGCATCGCCGCCGAACGCGACCTGCTGCAGGAACTGCGCGACAGCTCCGACGTCGTCCTGGACACCTCGGGCTACAACGTCCACGGCCTCGCCACCGCCATCACCGAACTCTTCAGCGAAACCGGCCCGGTGGCCCTGCGCCTGAACGTGATGAGCTTCGGTTTCAAGTACGGCCTGCCCGTGGACTCAAACTACGTGGCCGACGTTCGGTTTATCCCCAACCCGCACTGGGTCCCGCAGCTGCGTCCGCACACGGGGCTGGACAAGGATGTCAGCGACTACGTGCTCGAAGCAGAGGGTGTCAAGAACTTCGTGGACCGCTACGTCATGGCACTCGAACCGGTCCTGGACGGCTACCGCCGCGAGAACAAGCACTATGCCACCATCGCCGTGGGCTGCACCGGCGGCAAGCACCGCTCGGTGGCGGTCGCCGTCGAACTCTCCAAGAAGCTGGCGCAATACCCCCGCGTTACGGTGACCACCACCCACCGGGACCTGGGCCGCGAGTAATGTCGCTGTTTACCGGGGCATTGCCGCTGGTTCCCCCTGCCGGTGCGGCGGCCACCCAGCAGGACAAGGGCCCGAATGTTGTTGCGTTGGGCGGCGGCCACGGCCTCTCCGCGTCGCTCTCGGCACTGCGCCTGCTCACCTCGGAGCTCACCGCCATCGTCACAGTAGCGGACGACGGCGGCTCTTCCGGGCGTCTGCGGGACGAGTACGGCGTCCTCCCGCCGGGAGACCTGCGGATGGCGCTGTCCGCCCTGTGCGACGACACGGACTGGGGACGCACATGGCGTGACGTGATGCAGCACCGCTTCCGCCCGGGGAAGGGGCCCGGCGGCTCACTGGACGATCACGCAACGGGCAACCTGCTGATCGTCACGCTGTGGGAGCTGCTGGGCGACGCCGTCGCAGGACTTCGGTGGGCCGGGGCGCTGCTCGGCGCACGCGGCCAGGTCCTGCCCATGGCCACCGAGCCGCTGACTATCGAAGGCGACGTCCGGGTCACCGCTCCTGACGGCACCTCCCAACTGCAGACCATCTACGGGCAGGCGCGTTGCGCCGTCGCCGGTTCCCTGGAGCAGGTCCGCCTCCTGCCGGAAGCCACGCCGGCCTGCGCCGAAGCGCTGACAGCCATCGAGCTGGCGGACTGGGTGGTCCTGGGCCCGGGCTCCTGGTACACATCCGTGCTGCCGCACCTGCTGCTCCCCGAGATGCGGCAGGCACTGTGCCACACCCCGGCCAAGCGCTGCCTCACCATGAACCTGGCCACAGACACCAAGGAAACGTCCGGGATGACCGCTGCCGACCATCTGCACGTCCTGCGGCGCTACGCCCCTGAGTTCAGTGTTGATGTTGTCCTCGCCGATCCCGCCTCTGTTCCCGACCGGAAGGAGTTCGAGAAGGCAGCCGCGATGATCGGCGCCGAGGTGGTCTTGGGTAAAGTAGGGGCGTCGGGCCGCCGACCCGTCCACGACCCCCTGCGTCTGGCCACGGCGTACAACGACATTTTCGGGAACAGTTAGGAAGGTGCCATGGCACTGACAGCATCAGTCAAGGAAGAACTGTCCCGTCTGGACATCAAGAAGTCATCAGTCCGGAAGGCCGAAGTTTCCGCCATGCTCCGCTTTGCCGGCGGGCTCCACATCATCTCCGGCCGCATCGTCATTGAAGCTGAAGTGGATCTTGCCTCCACTGCCCGCCGCCTCCGGGCAGCCATCGCGGAAGTCTACGGCCACCAGAGCGAAATCATCGTGGTCTCCGCCGGGGGACTGCGGCGCGCCAGCCGGTACGTCGTCCGCGTAGTACGCGACGGCGAGGCACTGGCCCGCCAGACAGGCCTCCTCGACGGCCGTGGCCGCCCCGTGCGGGGGCTGCCCTCCGCCGTCGTCAACGGTTCCGCCGCAGATGCCGAAGCGGTGTGGCGCGGCGCGTTCCTGGCGCACGGCTCGCTCACCGAGCCGGGACGATCCTCCTCGCTGGAGGTGACCTGCCCGGGCCCGGAATCGGCGCTGGCACTGGTGGGCGCTGCGCGCCGGCTGGACATCCAGGCGAAGGCGCGCGAAGTCCGGGGAGTGGACCGGGTAGTCATCCGCGACGGCGACACCATCGCCGCACTCCTCACCCGCATGGGCGCGCATGACGCGCTGATGGTCTGGGAAGAACGCCGCATGCGCAAGGAAGTCCGGGCCACCGCCAACCGGCTCGCGAACTTCGACGACGCCAACCTGCGCCGCTCGGCACAGGCGGCGGTGGCAGCGGGGGCCCGAGTGGACCGCGCCCTGGAAATACTCGGCGACGACGTCCCGGACCACCTGAAGTACGCCGGCGAGCTGCGCGTGGCGCACAAGCAGGCCAGCCTGGACGAACTGGGCCGCCTTGCCGATCCGGTCATGACAAAGGACGCCATCGCCGGAAGGATCCGCCGTCTGCTGGCCATGGCGGACAAACGGGCACTGGATTTGGGGATCCCGGGGACGGATGCCAATGTGACGCCGGAAATGCTGGACGAGTAAGAGCCCCATAGAATCAAAAAGATTCCGGGTGCCAGACGCCCGGATGCACAATCCGAGAGTTAGCAACCGGACCGAGTGTCCACGATATTGGAGGATTTTGTGACAGAGTACGTACTGCCCGAACTCAGCTACGACTACGCCGCCCTGGAGCCGCACATCTCTGCGCGCATCATGGAGCTGCACCACAGCAAGCACCATGCAACGTACGTTGCCGGTGCAAACAACGCCCTGGCCCAGCTGGCCGAGGCGCGCGAAAAGGGCGACTTCGCCAACATCAACCGGCTCTCCAAGGACCTCGCGTTCCACACCGGCGGACACGTCAACCACTCCGTGTTCTGGAACAACCTCTCCCCGGACGGCGGCGACAAGCCGGAAGGTGAGCTGGCAGCGGCCATCGACGACGCCTTCGGTTCCTTCGATGCCTTCCGTGCCCAGTTCTCCGCGGCCGCACTCGGCCTGCAGGGTTCGGGCTGGGGCTTCCTGGCCTACGAGCCCATCGGTGGGAACCTTGTCATCGAGCAGCTGTACGACCAGCAGGGCAACACCGCGCTGGGCACCACTCCGCTGCTGATGCTGGACATGTGGGAGCACGCCTTCTACCTGGACTACGTCAATGTCAAGGCCGACTACGTCAAGGCATTCTGGAACATCGTGAACTGGGCCGACGTCGCCAAGCGCTTTGAGGCTGCCCGCACCAACGCCACCGGCCTCATCACCCTCCGGTAGTGACCCGCGCTTAACGCGCCTGTAACAAAGCTCACATTCGCGGCGCAAACCCGCCGGAATGTGGACCGTCCGCCCCCGCACTTGCGGGGGCGGACCCAGTTAAACGTAAGATAGGTCACGGAAGGCGGTTAGCCTTCAGCAATGAGGCTGGTCGCCCTCCGTCTGTAAACATCTCTGCCCAATGGCGTGCGGGATCTGTTAGTTGGCTTGATAGCCCGCTCAACTAGTTGTGCTTCCAAAGCACCAAGGAGACTGAAAAAGTGACGACCCGTATTGGTATCAACGGCTTTGGCCGTATCGGCCGCAACTACTTCCGCGCAGCACTCGCACAGGGCGCGGACCTGGAGATCGTTGCAGTCAACGACCTCACCAGCCCGGAGGCCCTGGCCCACCTGTTCAAGTACGACTCCGTCGGCGGCCGCCTGAAGGAAACCATCGAGGTCAAGGACGGCAACATCGTCGTCAACGGCAACGTCGTCAAGGTCCTTGCTGAGCGCGATCCTTCCAACCTCCCGTGGGGCGAGCTGGGTGTGGACATCGTCATCGAATCCACCGGCTTCTTCACCAAGGCAGCCGATGCACAGAAGCACATCGACGCCGGCGCCAAGAAGGTCCTGATTTCCGCCCCTGCCTCGGACGAGGACATCACCATCGTGATGGGCGTCAACCACAACCTTTACGACAACGCCACGCACCACATCATCTCCAACGCATCCTGCACCACCAACTGCCTGGGCCCGCTGGCCAAGGTGGTCAACGACGAGTTCGGCATCGAGCGCGGCCTGATGACCACGGTCCACGCCTACACCGCGGACCAGAACCTGCAGGACGGCCCGCACAAGGACCTGCGCCGTGCCCGCGCTGCTGCCGTGAACATGGTGCCCACATCCACCGGTGCAGCCAAGGCTATCGGCCTGGTCCTGCCGGAGCTCAAGGGCAAGCTGGACGGGTACGCCATCCGTGTTCCCGTCCCCACCGGCTCCGCCACCGACCTCACCGTCACCGTCTCCCGCGAGACCACCGTGGAGGAGGTCAACGCCGCCCTCAAGCGTGCCGCAGAGTCCGAAGACCTGCAGGGCTTCCTGACCTACACGGATGAGCCGATCGTCTCCTCGGACATCGTCGGCGATCCCGCATCCTCGATCTTTGACTCCGGCCTCACCAAGGTGATCGGCAACCAGGTCAAGGTTGTTTCCTGGTATGACAACGAATGGGGCTACTCAAACCGCCTCGTTGACCTCACGGAGCTTGTGGCAGCCAAGCTGGGCTAGGGTAAGACACATGACTTCTCACACCCTCAACGAACTGATCGCTGAAGGTGTCCGCGGGCGGTACATTCTGGTTCGAAGTGACCTGAATGTGCCGCTCGACGGCTCTACAGTGACTGACGACGGCCGCATCAAGGCCTCACTGCCAGTCCTGGGAAAGCTCACGGACGCCGGTGCCCGCGTGCTGGTAACAGCCCACCTCGGACGCCCCAAGGGCGCCCCCGAGGACAAGTACTCCCTTCGCCCCGCCGTCAACCGCCTGGCTGAACTGGCGGACTTCAAGGTCACCCTCGCCGGGGACACGGTCGGCAGCTCCGCCAAGGAAGCTGCAGCCTCCCTCCAGGACGGCGAAGTGCTCGTCCTGGAAAACGTCCGCTTTGATGCCCGCGAAACCAGCAAGGACGACGCCGAGCGCGGCGCCTTCGCCGACGAGCTGGTGGCACTGACCGGCGGCAACGGCGCGTATGTGGACGACGCCTTCGGTGCCGTGCACCGCAAGCACGCCAGCGTCTACGACGTCGCCACCCGGCTCCCGTCCTACCTGGGCGATCTCGTGCACACCGAGGTGGAGGTGCTCCGCAAGCTCACCGCGGACACGCAGCGCCCTTACGTAGTGGTGCTCGGCGGCTCCAAAGTCTCGGACAAGCTCGCAGTCATCGACAACCTGCTGGGCAAGGCTGACACGATCCTGGTGGGCGGCGGCATGCTGTTCACCTTCCTCGCCGCAGCCGGCCATAAGGTGGCCTCCAGCCTGCTTGAAGAGGACCAGATCCCCGTGGTCCAGGACTACCTGAAGCGCGCCGCCGACGCAGGCACCGAATTTGTGGTGCCCACCGACGTCGTAGTGGCGGAGAAGTTCGCTGCCGACGCTGCCCATGAAACCGTTGCGGCAGACGCCATCGAAAGCAGCCGGTTCGGTGCCCAGGGCATTGGTCTGGACATTGGACCGGACTCTGCAGCTGCCTTCGCTGACCGGATCAAAGGCGCCAAGACCGTTTTCTGGAACGGTCCCATGGGGGTCTTCGAATTCGAAGCTTTCGCTGCGGGCACCCGAGCCATCGCACAGGCTCTGACCGAAACCGGGGCGTTCACAGTGGTGGGAGGCGGCGACTCTGCCGCTGCCGTCCGTACACTCGGTTTCTCTGATGACCAGTTCGGCCACATTTCCACCGGCGGCGGTGCCAGCCTGGAATACCTCGAAGGCAAGGACCTCCCGGGGCTCAGCGTCCTGGAGCGCTAGCTTCAGCCACTGTTAGCTCCGGCAGCAGTTCCTGGCCCTTCCACCCTCCGGCCGGCAGGTTGCCCCGCGGCAGCCTGCCGGCCGAACACTTATCGAGACTTTTTGGAGAATACGTGACAACGTCAACGAACGGCGCCTTCGACCGCAAGCCCTTTATCGCGGGCAACTGGAAAATGAACATGGACCACGTGCAGGGCATCACCCTCCTGCAAAAACTGGCCTGGACCCTTTCCGACGCCAAGCATGACTACAACAGGGTTGAGGTGGCAGTGTTCCCGCCGTTCACGGACCTCCGCGGCGTGCAAACCCTGGTGCAGGGCGACAATCTGGACATTGCCTACGGCGGCCAGGACCTCTCGCAGTTCGATTCCGGCGCCTACACCGGCGACATTTCCGGACAGTTCCTGAACAAGCTCGGCTGCAGGTACGTCCTGGTGGGCCACAGCGAACGCCGGACCATCCACAACGAGACGGACGACGTCCTCAACGCCAAAGTGAAGGCCGCGTTCAAGCACAACGTGGTTCCCGTGCTTTGCGTCGGTGAGGGCCTGGAGATCCGACAGGCCGGCACGCACGTGGACCACACCCTGGCCCAGTTGCGCGCCGGGGTCTCGGGCCTTACACCGGAGCAGGCGGGCGAACTTGTGGTGGCCTACGAGCCCGTCTGGGCCATCGGCACCGGTGAAGTAGCAGGACCAGAAGATGCACAGGAAATGTGCGCGGCCATCCGCGCCGAGCTCGGGTCCCTGTTCGGAGCCGAGGTAGCATCCAAGATCCGGCTGCTGTACGGCGGTTCCGTCAAAGCCAACAATGCCGCCGCGATCCTGAAGGAACGCGACGTTGACGGTCTGCTGGTGGGTGGCGCAAGCCTTGATCCGGCCGAGTTTGCTAATATTGTCAGGTTCGAGAGTCACCTGGTGACGGACTAGTCCGTCCCGCCGCCAGACTCCGGCAATCCCAACTTTCCGAAAGGCCGTCGTGGACGTTCTTCATGTCATTCTGCAGATCCTCCTGGGCATCACCAGCCTCCTGCTGACGTTGCTCATCCTCCTCCACAAGGGACGGGGCGGCGGACTGTCCGACATGTTCGGTGGCGGCATGAGTTCAGGCCTGAGTTCCTCGGGCGTGGCTGAGCGCAACCTCAACAGGTTCACCGTTATCCTCGGCGTCACCTGGGGCATTGTGATCATCGCCCTCGGGCTGATCATGCGCTTCACCGGAGGCGGCGACTCCTGACGCACTGCTGAAGGATTCGTGCGGGGCACTGCCGCCGCAACGATCCGCGAACTAAACTGTGGCTGTCGGTTGTCCGGCAGCCACAGTTCTGTTTAAGAGGCAGGAGTCCCGATGCTGCATCCAACGTCAGGTTTCCGGGGCACCCGGGCGGGTGTGACGGCAGGAACAAGGCCGAGCCTCCAGGCCGACGAGGACCAGGGCAAGGCCCCTCCGCGCGTCCGGGTGTCCTACTGGTGTGCCAAGGGGCACGAAACCCAGCTGGTCTTCCTCAAGCTGCCGGAGGATCAGCTGCCGGTGGTGTGGGACTGCCGGCGGTGCGGCTGCCCGGCCTCGAAGGACGGCCTGGAGCGGGCCGAGGCGGACACAGAGGAAGGCTACAAAAGCCACCTGGAATACGTTAAGGAGCGGCGCTCCAGCCAGGACGCCGAGGACCTCCTGGCTGGAGCGGTGGAACGGCTACGCGCCCGCGGCGTCCTTCCGGACGAGCTGCTGCGGGACGCGTGACGCTGCGTTCTCATCGATGAGCCAGAGGGTACGGGACGTTCCCCGCGGACCAGCGGCGGGCACCTGCACGGGGTTGGCGCCCGCGAGTGCCAGGCCCACCGCGCCGGCTTTGTCCTCGCCCGCAACAACCATCCACACCTCGGCGGCCGTATTGATAGTGGGCAGCGTCAGGGAAACGCGCAGCGGGGGCGGCTTGGGCGAATTCCTTACCCCTACCACCGTCCGCTCCTTCTCGCGGATGCCGGCCTGCTCGGGAAAGAGCGACGCCACGTGTGCGTCCGGTCCGACGCCAAGCAGGACAACGTCCAGGCGTGGGACAGCGGCGGGCTGATCCGGCCGGTCATCGGACATGTCGGCGGCGTGCTCGGTGGCGGCCGCTTCCCGAAGCTGGCGGGCGTAATCCTCTGCCGCCTCTTCGGGAGTATCGAACTGATCCGAGGATCCGGGTTCGTGGATGCGGTCCGGGTCCACCCGAATATGCGACAGCAAAGCGTTGAACGCCTGCTTGGTGTTCCGGTCAGCGTCGTCGGAGGCGACGAACCGCTCATCGCCCCACCAGAAGTTGACCTTGGACCAGTCAACAGCGGGAGCCGCCGGGGAGTCAGCAACAGCCTTCAGGGTGCCGATGCCTACCGTGCCGCCGGTCAGGACGACGGTGGCCTCACCGTATTTGTCCTGGACATCAACAAGCTTGGTGATCAGGCGGGCCGCGATGGCCGCCATCAGCACGGACGAATCAGGATGAATGCTTACTCTAGGCTCAACGCTCACTGGGTCGGACACTCCTTAGATTGGTACGCGGCAGTCCCATAGTAATCACTTCCCCGAACACTTCGTCCGGGTCCAGGCGGCGCAACTCCTCGGCAAGGCAGTCGCGGAGGCTGCGGCGCGGAAGTGAAATGCGCTGCGCGGGCTGGCCCGGCTGGGTCAGTTCGGCAACGGAGAGCCCCGGGCGGAAGAGCTGCACATCACCGCCGGGCCGGGTCAGGCGGACACGGCGGATACCGGTCCCGGCGGGATCGGCCACAATGGTCACAGGTGCGTCCAACGTGAGCGTGAGCCAGGCTGCGAGGAGGATGGTGCTGGGGGAGTCCGAGGCACCTTCAACCGCGACGGCGGTCACCGGCGAGGAATTCACCTGGTCCAGGACCGCGGCGAGCTGGATCCGCCAGTTGGTCAAGCGGGTCCAGGCCAGGTCCGTGTCCCCGGCCCGGTAGGTCTTGTGGATGTTTTCCAGCGCCACCTGCGGGTCCGGCTCGTTTGCCGAATCGGTGATGCGCCGGTGCGCAATCCGGCCGATCGACGTTTCGCACGCGCTTTCCGGGGCCCCGTGCGGCCACCAGGCCACAATCGGGGCGTCCGGCAGCAGCAGCGCAGCCACGAGCGATTCGCTCTCATGCGCAAGCTGGCCATAGCCGCGCAGCACGATCACCTCAGACGCACCGGCATCACCGCCCACGCGGATCTGCGCGTCCAGCTTGTCCACGGCGTCAGCCCCGGCGTCAGCCAGGACGATGATCCGGCAGGGGTGCTCCCGGCTGGCATCGTTGGCTGCCTCAATGGCCTCTTCCTCAAGCCCCGACTTGGTAACCACCACGAGGGTGAGCACCCGGCCCAGAGCGATCACGCCGCCCTGCTCGCGCAGGGCCATGAGTTTCTTGGAAACCTTCGAAGTGGTGGTGTCCGGCAGGTCTACAATCATGGCCTTCTCCAGGTTCGTCCGTCACGGGCCAGCAGCTCATCGGCAGAGGCCGGGCCCCAGCTTCCCGGGGCGTAGGGTTCGGGCTGTTCGTTCAGCTGCGCCCAGTACTCCTCAAACGGGTCAAGGATCTTCCAGGACAGCTCCACTTCCTCGTGCCGCGGGAACAACGGCGGCTCGCCGAGGAGCACATCCAGGATCAGCCGCTCATACGCCTCCGGGCTCGATTCGGTGAAGGAGTGCCCGTACCCGAAGTCCATGGTCACATCACGGACTTCCATCTGCGTGCCCGGCACCTTCGAGCCGAACCGGATGGTGACGCCCTCGTCGGGCTGCACCCGAATCACCACCGCGTTCTGGCCGAAGTCATCCTCCCCGTGATCACGGAACAGCAGGTTGGGTGCGCGCTTGAACACCACGGCGATCTCGGTCACCCGCCGGCCCAGGCGCTTGCCGGCCCGCAGGTAGAACGGGACACCGGCCCAGCGACGGGTGTGGATGTCCACCCGGACCGCGGCGAAGGTTTCAGTGGTGGAATCGGCCGGGATGCCCTCTTCCTCCAAGTAGCCCTGGACCTGTTCGCCGCCCTGCCATCCGCCGGTGAACTGCCCGCGCGCTGAATGCGTGGACAGGTCATCGGGCAGCTTGACCGCTGCCAGGACCTTTTCCTTCTCCGCGCGCAGGTCATCGGCGTTGAAGGAAATGGGCTCTTCCATTGCGGTCAGCGCCAGCAGCTGGAGCAGGTGGTTCTGGATCACGTCACGGGCCGCGCCCACGCCGTCGTAATACCCTGCCCGGCCGCCGGTGCCGATGTCCTCGGCCATGGTGATCTGGACGTGGTCCACGTAGTTGGCGTTCCACAACGGTTCGAACAGCTGGTTCGCGAAACGCAGCGCTAGAATGTTCTGGACCGTCTCCTTGCCCAGGTAGTGGTCGATCCTGAATACGGCGTCCGCCGGGAACACCGACTCAACGATGTCGTTCAGCTGCCGGGCGGACTCAAGGTCGTGTCCAAACGGCTTCTCAATCACCACGCGGCGCCACTTGTCGCCTTCGGACTGGGCCAGGCCGTGCTTGGACAGCTGCCGGCAGACCTGTTCGAAGGCCTTGGGCGGAATCGAGAGGTAGAACGCGTGGTTTCCCCGGGTGCCGCGGACGTCGTCGAGTTCCTTGATGGTGTCACCGAGCCGCTCGAAGGCGCCGTCGTCGTCGAACTCGCCCTGGACAAAACGGACGCCCTCGGAGAGCTGGTTCCACACTGCCTCGTCAAAAGCCGTACGTGCATAAGCCTGCACGGACGCCTTCACCTCGGCGGCGAAGTCCTCGTCCGTCCACGGCCGGCGGCCGAACCCCACCAGCGCGAAGCTGGGGGGCAGCAGCCCACGGTTGGCGAGGTCGTACACGGCCGGCATGAGTTTCTTGCGGGCAAGGTCACCGGTCACTCCAAAGAGCACCAGCGACGACGGACCGGCGATCCGGCTTAGGCGGCGGTCCCGTGGGTCCCGGAGCGGATTGCGCGCCGGTTTCCCGGGACGCGTGCCGGACGTCCTGCCGTATTCAGTTTCTGGCATGTTGCTTCTGGGCCTTAGCTTTCGGTTACGGAGGCTGACCTGGCGGACAGCGCAGCAATAATGTCCTGCAACTGTGCCACACCGGCTGCCCGGTCGGTCAGGTGCAGGCGAAGCACTGGACGTCCGTGCTCACTCAGGACCTGGGCGTCACCTGCGGCCTGCGCCGAGATCAGCTTCCCAAACGTGAAGGGACGGTCCGGGATAGCGAGATCTTCTGCTGCATCGGCAGTTATCTGCAGGAATACCCCGATGGCGGGGCCGCCCTTGTGGAACTGGCCCGTGGAGTGCAGGAACCGCGGCCCCCAGCCAAACGTGACGGGACGGCCGGAAATGGCTGCCAGTTCGTCACGGAGGCCCTCGAGCTGAGCGAATGCGAGGCGGTCGAAGTACGCCTGGACGCTGAGGTAGCTGTCCGGCTGGAGCGTTTCCAGCAACGCGCGCACCGACCCTTCAGCGGTGGACGCACCAGCGAGCCAGTCCCCGCCACGCACCTCGATGGCGCCGTCAACAAATGCTGCGGGCGTCGGCTCAGGCTGGGCGTCCAGCAAACCGCGGGCGGCCACCTTGGCAGCCTCGACATCGGGCTGGTCGAACGGGTTGATGCCGAGCAGGCGCCCGGCCACAGCAGTGGCGAACTCCCAGACCATCATCTGGGTTGCCAGGCCACCGGCGATGGCAACTTCGTTCTCACCCAGTTCCACGTCGGCGTCTGCTGCTACCAGCCGGACCACCAGGACATCGTCCGCGTTGGACGTCACCTCCGGCGAGTTCGGGCCGGCAACTACGGGCAGGACACCTGTTCCGAGCTTGCCCGTGGACTCGGCGATGAGCTGCTCGGCCCAGTCGGCGAAGCCTACGATGCCCGAACCGTCCTCCGCGATGACAATCTTGTTGCGCAGAGGACTGGTACCGCCCAGCGCCGTGCCGAGGGACAGTCCGATGTTCTCGGCAACGTCCTCGTTAAGGATCTCGGCTGCTTCCTCGGCTTCGTCGAGGAAGGCCTGGATGTCCACGCCGGCCAGGCCCGAGGGCACCAGGCCGAACGCGGTGAGGGCAGAAAAGCGTCCGCCAACGTTGGGGTCGGCGTTGAAGACCGCACGGTAGCCGGCATCGCGGGAGGCCTTGTCCAGCGGGGAACCGGGATCAGTGACGACGATGATCCGGCTGCCGGCATTGATGCCGGCGTCGTTGAACGCCTTTTCAAAGACCCGTCGCTGGGAATCCGTTTCAACGGTGGAACCGGACTTGGAGGAAACCACGATGGCGGTCTCCGCCAGCCGGTCCGCCAGGGCAGCACGGACCTGGTCCGGGTCCGTGCTGTCCAGCACAGTCAGCTCGACGCCGGCGGTGCCGGCAATGACCTCCGGAGCCAGAGATGATCCGCCCATGCCGCACAGCACGATGCGGGTAACGCCTTCGGCGCGCAGTGCTTCGCGGAGTTCGACGATCTCCTTCACCAGTGGCTGTGAGACGGTGGCCGCCTCCACCCAGCCGAGCCGGATGGCGGACTCGGCTTCGGCGTCGGGACCCCACAGAGTGTGGTCCTTGGCGAAGATCCGGGTGGCGATGCGGTCCTCCACCAAAGCGGGGAGGTGCTGTTCCAGTGCCTGCTGCGCGGCACCTGTGGCTTCGTAGCTGAGTGTGCTCATTGTTGGTTAGGAGGCCTTCCGTGCTGAGGCGAGGGCGCCCTCGACGTCGCCGAGGAGTTCCTTCCAGCTGGCGACGAACTTGTCCAGGCCTTCGGATTCGAGGAGTGCAACGACCTCGTTGTAGGAGATGCCGAGCTTTTCGAGCGCGTCCAGGGTGTTGTTCGCTTCGGCGTAGGTGCCTGTTACGGTGTCTCCCGTGACCACGCCGTGGTCGAAGGTGGCGTCGAGCGTCTTTTCGGGCATGGTGTTGACGACGCCGGGGGCGACGAGCTCCGTGACGTACAGGGTGTCCGGGTAGGCCGGGTCCTTCACGCCGGTGGAAGCCCACAGGGGACGCTGGGGGAGTGCGCCGGCGTCGGCCAGCAGGGCCCAGCGTTCGGTGGCGAAGAGCTCCTCGTAGACCTGGTAGGCGAGGCGGGCGTTGGCCAGGCCGGCCTTGCCCTTGAGTGCCTTGGCTTCCTCGGTGCCCAGGGCGTCCAGGCGCTTGTCGATTTCGGAGTCCACGCGGGAGACGAAGAAGGACGCGACGGAGTGGATCTTCGAGAGATCGTGGCCGTTTTCCTTTGCCTGCTCCAGGCCTGACTGGAAAGCGTTGATGACGGCACGGTACCGCTCCAGGGAGAAGATCAGGGTCACGTTGACGCTGATGCCCTCGGCCAGGGTGGCGGTGATGGCTTCGAGGCCCTCGAGCGTGGCCGGGATCTTGATCAGGACGTTGTCCTTGTTGACCCTCTTATACAGGTGCTTGGCTTCGGCGATGGTGCCTGCGGTGTCCCATGCAAGCCGGGGGTCAACCTCGATGGAAACGCGGCCGTCCACGCCGTTGGTGGCTGCGGCCACGGGTGCGAACAGGTCGCAGGCGTCGGCAACGTCGGTGGTGGTGATTTCGAAGATGGTGTCTTCGACGGACGCGCCGGCTGCGGCCTGCTTGGCGATCGTGGCGTCGTAGTCGGTGCCTGCCGTGATGGCGGCGTGGAAGATGGACGGGTTGGTGGTCACGCCAACCACGTTCTTCTCTTCAATGAGCTTGGCCAGGGTGCCGGTGTCCAGGCGTCCGCGGGAAAGGTCATCGAGCCAGATGGAAACTCCGGCGTCCGAGAGCTGCTGGGTGGGAGTAGTCATTGTTGTATCTCCTAGGAAAATCGGTTTAGGCCTGGAGGCCGGCGAGGGAGTCCTTGGCGGCCGCGGCAACTGCTTCTGCGGTGATGCCGAACTCCTGGAAGAGGCGCTTGTAGTCGGCGGAAGCGCCGTAGTGCTCAAGGCTGATGGAACGGCCGGCGTCGCCGACAAATTCCTTCCAGCCCAGGGACAGTCCTGCTTCGACCGAGACGCGGGCCTTCACGGCGGCAGGCAGCACGGACTCGCGGTAAGCGGCGTCCTGTTTGTTGAACCACTCAACGCAGGGCATGGAGACGACGCGGGCGGCAATGCCTTCGGCCTGAAGGGCTTCGCGGGCCTGGACGGCCAGCTGGACCTCGGAACCGGTGCCGATGAGGATGACGTCGGCGGGGACGGTGACGCCGTCCTTGGATGCCTCGGCCAGGACGTAGCCGCCCTTGGCGACGCCGGCGACCGAACCGAACGTGTCGCCGTCGGCTGCTCCCTCACCGCGCTCCCAGGTGGGGATGTTCTGGCGGGTCAGCACGATGCCGGCCGGGTTGGAATGGTTCTCCAGCATGGTCTTCCAGGCAACGGCGACTTCGTTGGCGTCACCGGGGCGGACAACGTCCAAGCCCACGATGGCGCGCAGCGAGGCGAGCTGTTCCACCGGCTGGTGGGTGGGGCCGTCCTCGCCCAGGCCGATGGAGTCGTGCGTCCAGACGTACAGGGACGGCACACCCATCAGCGCGCCGAGGCGGATGGCCGGGCGCTGGTAGTCGCTGAAGATCAGGAAGGTGCCGGAGAACGCACGGGTGCGGCCGTGCAGGCTGATGCCGTTCACGATCGAGGCGGCGGCGTGCTCGCGGATACCGAAGTGCAGGACCCGGCCGTAGGGGTTGCCCTTCCACGCCTCGGTCTGCTTGGAAGCAGGCACGAACGACGGCGACCCCTCAATGGTGGTGTTGTTCGATTCGGCGAGGTCTGCCGAGCCGCCCCACAGTTCGGGCAGCACCGGACCGAGCGCGTTCAGAACCTTGCCGGACGCGGCACGGGTGGAGACGTCCTTGCCGGCGGGGAAGACCGGGAGGGCGGCGTCAACATCGTTGGGCAGCTCCTTGGCCTCGATGCGCTGCAGCAAGGCTGCGCCTTCGGGGTTGGCAGCCTGCCAGGCGTTGAAGGATTCTTCCCATTCCTTGCGGGCAGCAGCACCGCGGTCCACCACGGCGCGGGCGTGGGCCAGGACGTCCTGGTCCACATCGAAGGACTTGGCCGGGTCAAAGCCCAGGACTTCCTTCAGCGCTGCGACTTCCTCGGCACCGAGTGCGGAACCGTGGATCTTGCCGGTGTTCTGCTTCTTGGGCGCCGGGTAGCCGATGATGGTCCGCAGCGACACGATGGAGGGCTTGGACGTCTCAGCTTTCGCAGCCAGGAGGGCAGAGTAGAGCTCCTGGACGTCTTCCTTGTATTCGCCGGTCTTGGTCCAGTCCACCCGCTGGACGTGCCAGCCGTAGGCTTCGTAGCGCTTAAGGACATCCTCGGTGAAGGCAATGTCGGTGTCATCCTCGATGGAGATGTGGTTCTCATCGTAAACAACAACGAGGTTGCCCAGTTCCTGGTGGCCGGCCAGGGAGGAAGCCTCGGCCGTGACACCTTCCTGGAGGTCGCCATCGGAGGCGATCACCCAGATGGTGTGGTCAAAGGGCGACTCGGCGGCGGGAGCATCGGCGTCGAACAGGCCGCGCATCCGGCGCTGAGAGTAAGCGAAGCCAACCGAGGACGCAAGACCCTGGCCCAGGGGGCCGGTGGTGATCTCTACGCCGGCAGTGTGCTTGTACTCAGGGTGCCCCGGCGTCAGCGAACCCCAGGTGCGCAGCGCCTCCAGGTCCTTCAACTCCAGGCCGTAGCCCGAAAGGAAAAGCTGGATGTAAAGGGTGAGCGAGGTATGGCCCGGGGAAAGGACGAAACGGTCACGGCCCAGCCAGTCAGGGTTGCGGGGATCGTGGCGCATCAGCTTCTGGAACAGAAGATACGCCGCCGGCGCCAGGCTCATGGCGGTTCCGGGGTGGCCGTTGCCCACCTTCTCCACGGCGTCGGCAGCCAGGACGCGGATGGTATCCACCGCACGCTGGTCCAGTTCGGTCCAGGACAGTTGTTGCTCTTCCAAATGTGGCACGAAAACCGGGCCCCTCTCTGTGCTGATGGCAGGCGGCACACCGGGTCCGCGTAAATGGCACGCCTTGTGGCGTCCGCTGCGGTGTGTACCAGCCGTTCACCATCGAAACGTTGATCTTTTTATTCAGCCACGCGTCAATTCGGAATGCGTTTTCCGCCGCTTTCGTGCTGCGTGCTGATCTGGTGACAGCTTAGCTCCATTCCACTTCCCGGGCGGCCGAAATCTCACGTTGTGGACGCAATTTCGGCTTATGTGAATGCGTCTGAAGTGAGGCTGAGTTAATCTGCTCGAATCACTGCACACGCAATCACCAGCGCCAAATAGCGGGCCGTTGGGAGGAGACCGGCGCGGTATGATATTCGGAGGCCAAAGCCGGGCGGTGGACGTATTCCAGCTTCCAAAACCCCAGGCTGTGGCGCGGATCACCATTCCGTTCCGCCGGCGCCCCTATGGGCGGGCCGCATGACACAGCTGGACAGCCAGACAGAACTGCCAACAGAACGGGTGACTGCCACCGTGAGCACAACAGATACGCCGCTGAAAGCATCCCGGGCATCAAAAGCCGGGATTGCCCGTAAGGCCAAGGCGTATCTCGCCCTCACCAAGCCACGCGTCATCGAACTGCTCCTGGTAAGCACCCTGCCCACCATGATCTATGCGGAGCGCGGCTTCCCTTCGATCGGGCTCATCCTGGCCACCCTGGTTGGCGGTGCATTCGCCGCCGGCAGTGCAGGGGCTTTCAACTGCTACATTGACCGCGACATCGACAAACTGATGCACCGCACCGAAAACCGCCCGCTGGTTACGGGTGAAGTCACGCCGCGTGAAGCACTGATTTTCTCCTGGCTGTTGGGCGCCGCCGCGATCGCCATCCTCTGGTTCGGCGCCAACCCGCTGTCCGCCTGGCTGGGGCTGGGCGCCATCTTCTTCTACGTGGTGATTTACACCATCATCCTCAAGCGCCGGACTGCGCAGAACATCGTCTGGGGCGGCGCAGCAGGCTGCTTCCCGGTGCTGATTGCCTGGGCTGCCGTGACGAACTCGGTGGAATGGCCCGCCGTCATTCTCTTTATGGTGATTTTCCTCTGGACCCCGCCCCACTACTGGCCGCTGTCCATGCGCTACGGCGAGGACTACCGCAATGCCAACGTCCCCATGCTCGGGGCCATCGCGGGGGCCAAGGTGGTTTCCGTCCAGGTGGTCCTGTATGCATGGGCGATGGTGGCCTGCTCGCTGCTGATGGTTCCCGCCGGCGGAGCGGGTTGGGTCTACACGGTCACCGCAGTCCTTGCCGGGACCTGGTTCTTGTACGAATCGCATTCCCTCTACAGCCGGGCCCAGCGCGAGGACATCACAGACAAGCGGGCCATGAAGGTCTTCCACGGCTCCATAAGCTACCTCACCCTGCTCTTTATTGCCCTGGCAGTCGATCCGTTCATCGGGCCGGCGGTCATGGCCCGCTAACAACCGCGACGCTCTCTCACTTATGACGGGTTCCAGGCGGACGCTCTCTCACTTATTACGGGTTCCAGGCGGACGCTCTCTCACTTATGACAGGTTTCACCCGACGCTCTTTCTTCTTCCGGGCTACTGCACCCTGCCTCACGCTGATCGTGGAAGGTTTGTTGCACCCCTAGGTGAAAGAGCGTCCAGGGAAACGCTGCGCTAGGTGAGAGAGCGTCCAGGGAAACGCTGCAGCAAATGAGAGAGCGTCGTTAAGGACAGAAGCGCCCCGGTTCATAGGAACCGGGGCGCTTGGCGTTGAGTGACGCAGCCGGGCGAGGACTACTCCACGGGGCTGGACCGGGCGATGTCCCAGGCATTCGTTGCCGCCACCATCAGCAGGGCTGCCCCGAGCATGTGGGCTGCCACCAGCAGTGCCGGGATGCCGTTGTAATACTGGGTGAAGCCGATGGCGGCCTGAAGGAGCGTCACGCCGAGCAGTCCCAGGACGCCCGCGCGGAAGGGCCCCTTGATCCGGCGCAGGAACACCAGCGCGAGTGCCACCACCGTGCCGGCGGTCACCAGGTAGGCCGGAACGGCGTGGATGTGGGAGAACAGGTCCCAGTCCAGCCCGTTGCGCGGCGCATCGGCGTCGCCGGCATGCGGTCCGGCTCCGGTCACCACCACGCCGAGCATCACGGCCAGGGTGGAGAAGAGCGCGACGGCGGCCGTCACCGGGCGCATAACGCCCGGCAGGGCCGGGTGGGACATCGTCCGGAACCGGCCGGTCCGGCCGAAGGCGCGGTTCACCAGCAGTGTGGCAAACACCACCAGCGCCATGGAGACCAGGAAGTGCAGGCCCACCACCCAAGGGTTGAGGTTCGTCAGTACGGTGATGCCGCCGATGACTGCCTGCGCCGGAATGCTGGCCAGAAGGCCCAGCGCCAGCAGGAAGAGGTCCCGGCGCTCCTTGCGGAGGTTCCACAGGTACACCAGCATCAGGGCTGCGACGGCGGCCAGGGCGAAGGTGAGGAGCCTGTTGCCGAACTCGATGAAACCGTGGATGCCCATCTCCGGGGTGTTCACCAATGAGGTATCCGTACAGCGCGGCCAGGTGGGGCAGCCAAGGCCGGAGGCGGTAAGTCTCACCGCACCACCGGTGACCACCAGGAGGGTCTGGCCGATCAGGGAGGCAACTGCCAGGCGGCGCACCCGGACGTCCACGGCCCGGGGCAGCCGTGACGACAGGCGGTTAACGAACTGGGGGAGGCGTGCGGCCGTGCTCACGGATATCTCAATTCCACTTGAACCAACGGATGGCTGCTGCCCCGGCAATGAGAGTCCAAAGGAGCAGGATGAGGGTGGCGCCGCCGTTCAGCGTGCCGGTCAGGAAAGCCTCGCGCAGGGATTCCCCGAGCGCCCCGGAGGGCAGGAACTGCACTGCGTCCCGGGCGGCGGCAGGCAGGCGGCCGGCCGGCAGTACGATTCCGCCGAGGGCGCCCAGCAGGATCCATAGCAGGTTGGTGATGGCGAGGGTGGCTTCGGGCCGGACGGTGCCGGCCACCAGCAGTCCCAGCGCGGTAAAGGCGGCTGCGCCCAGCGCCAGAAGGAACAGGCCGGGGATCCAGCCGCCTGCCTGGGGGCGCCATCCCAGGGACAGGGCTACGGCACTGACGGCGGCCACCTGCAGGCAGAGGACGGCCAGGACCGACAGTGCCTTGCCGGCGATCAGCCCGCCGCGGCCCAGGGGAGTGGTGGAAAGGAAGCGGAGCACGCCATACCGCCGGTCGAAGCCGGTGGCGATGCCCTGGCCGGTGAACGCCGTGGACATGGCGCAGAGGGCCAGGATCCCGGGGACGGCAACGTCGATGCGGCTTCCGCCCAGCCCGTCAAGGAACGGTGTCACGGTTAGGCCGACGAGCGCCAGGAGGGGCAGGACTATTGCCAGGATCAGCTGCTCGCCGTTACGGAGCATGGCCGTGGCCTCGTATTTGCCCTGCAGCAGGACACGCCGCAGCAGCGGGGCCGGCTCTTGCATGCCGGAAACCCCGCCGAGCGGCAGAAGTCTGCCGTTTCCTCGGGCTGGGCCGGGCGCAGTCCCGTTCATCGGATGTCCTTTCCCGAGATATCCAGAAAGACGTCTTCAAGGCTACGCGCCTGCAGGTTCATTGAAGCAGGCATGATGTCATTCGCTTCCCACCAGCGGGCGAGTGCCGCCAGATGGGCCGGGGTCAGGTTGCCCGTCAGGCAGTAGCTTCCGGCGCGGGCCTCGGCAACACGAATGCTGTCAGGCAGGACGCCGGAGAGGTCCAGCCCAGGAGCAGCCTCGAACTCGAGCGTCCGGATGTGGTCCGCCCCCGCCTCCACGACTGGGCTGCGCTGCAGCAGTTCCTGGACGGTTCCCTCGGCGACGTTCCGGCCGCCGTCGATGATGTAGACGTAGTCAGCCAGCCGCTGCGCGTCATCCATCAGGTGCGTGGTGAGGATGATGCCCATCCCGGCGTCGCGCAGTTCGGAGATGAGACCGAACACCAGTTGGCGGGACTGTGGGTCGAGGCCCGCGCTGGGCTCGTCCAGGAACAGGACTTCGGGCCGGCCGATCAGGGCGGCGGCCAGGGCAAGGCGTTGTTTCTGTCCGCCGGAGAGCCGCCTGACGGTGGTGCGGCTGAACGCGCCGATACCCAGCCGCTCAATCAGGTCATCCACCGGCCAGGGGCGGGCGTAAAGGCCGGCAATATGGCGCAGCAGGGGAGTAGGCCTGGACGACGGCGGCAGCCCGCCGTCCTGAAGCATTACACCTACGCGGGAGCGCAGGGCAGCCCCTGCCGTTGCCGGGTCCTCGCCCAGCAGGGAGATGGTGCCGCCGCTGCGCTTTTGGAGGCCCTGTGCACATTCGAGTGTGGTGGTTTTCCCGGCGCCGTTGGCACCCAGCAGGGCCGTGACCTGTCCGCGTTCGGCGACAAGCGATACCCCGCTCACAACCCGGAGCATCTTTCCGTCCAGGCTTGCAAGCGGGCCAACATCCTTAACTAGCCCGCTGATGGACAGAACCGGGGATTGGGGGGATCGCACCCCAGTATTCTACGGGATGTAGTATTTTTCGCCGGCCTTGGCAGTGCTGCGAAGGCCAGCCTGCCCTTACTGGAGCGGGGGAGTAAATTACGACATTATTGTGTTGTGTATTCCATGAGCAATGCTACTGCTGTGCCTTTCACCGGGCACGGAGCCTCCCTGGCTCCCGCAGACCGGGGGCCGGTGGCCGCCGGTCCGGTGGCTGACGCTGATGAGCGCACGCGGGACCGCGTCCTCTCTGCCGTTTTGGAACATGGTCCCGTCAGTGCCGCTGAACTGGGCGACCTGCTGGGCTTCACGCCGGCGGCCGTGCGGCGCCACTTGGACCATTTATCCCGTGCAGGCGTTATCGAAGTCAAGCGCGTGGCCAAGTCCGGTGCCGGGGCGGGGCGGCCCGCACGGCGCTATGTCCTCAGTTCCCAGGGGCAGTCGAGTCTCGGCAATGATTACCTGGGCATTGCCGCCCTGGCGCTCCAGGAGCTGCAGAAAGTCGCGGGCCCCGACGCGGTGCGGGCATTCGCCGTGGAACGCTTCTCGGAGATGGAACGCCGGTACGCGCCGGAGATTGACCAGGCGGGTCCGGACATCGCAGACCGCGCCAAAGCCCTGGCCGATGCTTTGAGCCGCGACAACTTCGTGGCCTCCGCCGCTTCCATCGCCGCCAAGCCACCGCTTCCGGCGGCCCTGTCCAGCGTCCAGCTTTGCCAGGGGCACTGCCCCATCCAGCAGCTTGCGGCCCGGTTCCCCGTGTTTTGCGACGTGGAAACCGAAGTGTTTTCCAGGCTGGTAGGCGTGGATGTCCGCCGGCTCTCCACCCTGGCGCGCGGCGGGCACGTCTGCACCACCCACATTCCTACAGGCAGGCTGTCTGCCCAGGCACCCACGCGGTTCCCGGCAGCCCCCGCCAGCCTGAATGAAGTAAACAACCATCAGCAAGAAAGGCCGTGATGACGGACCAACTATCAGAGAAAGCAGTCGCCGAAAACACTGTGATCTCGGAGATTCTGGAAAAGAATCCCGAGCTCCACGGCATCGGCACCTACGAGTACGGCTGGGCTGACAAGAACGACGCCGGCGCCAACGCACGCCGTGGGCTCAACGAAGAGGTAGTCCGGGACATTTCGGCGAAGAAGAGCGAGCCGGAATGGATGCTTGACCTGCGCCTCAAGGGCCTGAAGTACTTTGACCGCAAGCCCATGCCCACTTGGGGCGCGGACCTGTCGGGCATCGACTTCGACAACATCAAGTACTTTGTGCGGTCCACCGAGAAGCAGGCTGCCACCTGGGAAGACCTGCCCGAGGACATCAAGAACACGTACGACAAGCTGGGCATCCCCGAGGCCGAAAAGCAGCGCCTCGTCTCCGGTGTCGCTGCCCAGTACGAGTCCGAGGTTGTTTACCACCAGCTGCGGGAGGACCTTGAGCGGCAGGGTGTCATCTTCCTGGACACCGACACCGCCCTGAAGGAACACCCGGAGATCTTCCAGGAGTACTTCGGCACCGTTATCCCGGTAGGCGACAACAAGTTCGCATCGCTGAACACCTCCGTGTGGTCCGGCGGTTCTTTTGTCTACGTCCCCAAGGGCGTCCACGTGGACATCCCGCTGCAGGCGTACTTCCGCATCAACACCGAGAACATGGGCCAGTTCGAGCGGACCCTGATCATCGCCGACGAGGACTCCTACGTCCACTACATCGAAGGCTGCACTGCTCCGATCTACACCTCGGATTCCCTGCACTCCGCCGTGGTGGAGATCATCGTCAAGAAGGGCGCCCGCGTCCGGTACACCACCATCCAGAACTGGTCCAACAACGTGTACAACCTTGTGACCAAGCGCGCCATCTGCGAAGAGGGCGCCACCATGGAGTGGGTTGACGGCAACATCGGCTCGAAGGTCACCATGAAGTACCCGGCCGTCTACCTTGTTGGCGAGCACGCCAAGGGCGAGACCCTGTCCATCGCTTTCGCCGGCGAAGGCCAGCACCAGGACACAGGCTCCAAGATGGTGCACATCGCGCCGAACACCAAGAGCTCCATCATCTCCAAGTCGGTGGCCCGCGGTGGCGGGCGCGCTGCGTACCGCGGCCTGGTGCAGGTCCGGGAAGGCGCCAAGCACTCGGCCAACACCGTGCGCTGCGACGCGCTGCTGGTGGACACCATCAGCCGCTCGGACACCTACCCGTACATCGACATCCGCGAGGATGACGTTGTTATGGGCCACGAGGCAACTGTTTCCCGCGTCAGCGAAGAACAGCTCTTCTACCTGATGTCCCGCGGCATGCGCGAAGACGAAGCCATGGCGATGATCGTCCGCGGCTTCATCGAGCCCATCGCCCGCGAGCTCCCCATGGAGTACGCACTTGAGCTGAACCGCCTGATTGAACTGCAGATGGAAGGGTCCGTCGGATAACGATGACTGAAATCACTACTGAAAAGGCGCGCATCGGCGCGCCCTCAGCCCAGCCGTTCATCGACGGCTTCACCGAAGAAGGCGAAAGCCTCTCGCCCATCAATGCCGGCTCGAAGGCCCCGCTCGCGGGGGCTTCGGCCAAAAGCCACTCCCACGGGGGCGGCGAAGGTGTTCCGGACAGCTCCCGTGCGGGCCGCCTGACGTCCTACAGGCTCGCCGACTTCAAGCCCCTCACCGGCATGGAGGAAGACTGGCGCTTCACCCCGCTCAAGCGCCTTCGCGGCCTGCACTCCGAGGTCCTGTCCGGCGCGGCTCCCACCGTGGTGGTTAACGGTCCCGAGCAGGTCACCGTGGAAAGCGTCACCCGTGATGACCAGCGGATTGGTACCGCCGGCGTCCCGGAGGACCGCGTGTCCGCCAACGCCTGGGAAAACTTCGCGGGGGCCACCGTGGTGACCATCCCCGCCGAGTTCGAAGCCCTGTCGGAGATCTCCGTGGACATCGAAGGCACCTCCCTTGAGGCTGCCGCCCAGCACCTGGTGATCGTGGCGGAGAAGTTCTCCAAGGCAGTTGTGGTCCTCAATCACAGGGGTTCCGCCGTCGTATCGGAGAATGTCGAGATCATCGTGGAGGATGGCGCCAGCCTCACCGTTATCTCGCTTCAGGAATGGAACGACGACGCCGTCCACGCCTCCTCCCAGCAGGCCAGGATCGGCCGTGACGCCAAGCTCAAGCACGTCATGGTGAGCCTGGGCGGCGACCTCGTCCGCGTTACGCCGTCGGCCCGCTTCACCGCCCCCGGCGGCGAGGCCGAGCTCTTCGGCCTGTACTTCGCAGATGCGGGGCAGCACCTCGAGCAGCGCCTTTTCGTGGACCACGCGGTGCCCAACTGCAAGTCCAACGTCCTCTACAAGGGTGCGCTGCAGGGCCGCAATGCCCACGCCGTCTGGGTTGGCGACGTCCTGATCCGCAAGGAAGCAGAAGGCACCGACACCTACGAAGCCAACCGCAACCTGCTGCTGACTGACGGCGCCCGCGCCGATTCCGTGCCCAACCTCGAAATCGAGACCGGGCTGATCGAGGGTGCCGGCCACGCCAGCGCCACCGGCCGGATGGATGACGAGCACCTGTTCTACCTGATGGCCCGCGGCATCCCGGAGGATGTTGCACGCCGCCTGGTGGTCCGCGGCTTCCTGAACGAGATCATCCAGCAGATCAAGGTCCCCTCCATCGAGGAGCGGCTGACCGACGCTGTTGAGCGCGAACTCGCACTGACGGATAACTAGAAGGTACGGGCACGGATTACTGATGACTGAACAGCCAAAGGGCGAGCTCGTCTGCAAGGTGGATGAAATTCAGGTGAAGCAGGCGCTGCGGATCCTGATTGACGACTACCCTGTGGCAATCGTTAAGGACTCCATGGGGGAGATCCACGCAATCGGCGACACCTGCTCGCATGCGGACATCTCACTGTCCGAAGGGGATGTGGAGGGCTGCGCCATCGAGTGCTGGGGCCACGGCTCCCAGTTCGACCTCCGCACCGGTGAACCGCTGCAGCTGCCGGCCTACGATCCCGTTCCGGTGTTCGCCGTCGAGATCCAGGGGGACGAGGTCTACGTGGACTTCACCAACATCCTCAACGGCGCCCAAGCCCCCAACTTCAGCTAGCACCATCGAATAACGAACCAACTTCCAGACAGAAAACCGCCCCGCGGCCGCCAGGCACGGGGCAGAGGAGAACACGACACATGTCTACCCTTGAGATCAAGGACCTGCACGTCAGCATTGAGACTGAGCAGGGCACCAAGGAAATCCTGAAGGGCGTCAGCCTGACCATCCGGACCGGCGAAACCCACGCCATCATGGGCCCCAACGGCTCCGGCAAGTCCACGTTGGCCTCCACCATCGCAGGCCACCCGCGCTACAACGTCACCAGCGGCTCCATCACCCTCGACGGCGAAGATGTCCTGGAGATGAGCGTTGACGAGCGTGCCCGCGCCGGCGTCTTCCTGGCCATGCAGTACCCGGTGGAGGTACCCGGCGTCAGCATGACCAACTTCCTGCGGACCGCCAAGACCGCCATTGACGGCGAAGCCCCCAAGCTCCGCACCTGGACCAAGGACGTCAAGGCTGCCATGGAGCAGCTGCGCATCGACGCCGACTTCGCCCAGCGCAACGTCAACGAAGGCTTCTCCGGCGGCGAGAAGAAGCGCGTGGAAATCCTCCAGCTGGAACTCTTCAAGCCCAAGTTCGCCGTCCTGGACGAGACCGACTCCGGCCTGGACGTTGACGCGCTGAAGGTTGTCTCCGAGGGCGTCAACCGCGCCCACGCCGACGGCAACATGGGCACCCTGCTGATCACGCACTACACCCGCATCCTGCGCTACATCAAGCCGGACTTCGTACACGTGTTCGTGGACGGCCAGGTTGTTGAGGAAGGCGGCCCCGAGCTGGCCGACCGCCTGGAAGAAGAAGGCTACGACCGTTACGCCAAGGGCGCCGGCGCTGCCGCTGCACCCGCCGTGGCGCAGGCCCAGTAAGGACTTTCCATGACCGAAATCAACGCGTCCCGCACGAGTCTCGAGGACGTCGAAGAGGCGCTGAAGGATGTCATCGACCCTGAGCTCGGCGTCAACATTGTGGACCTCGGACTGCTGTACGGCCTGAAGTACTCCGATGACGACGGCGCGCTGCTGATCGACATGACCCTGACCACTGCTGCGTGCCCGCTCACCGATGTCCTCGAGGAGCAGGTGGGCCAGGCCCTGGACGGCGTTGTGGACGACTGGCGCCTCAACTGGGTCTGGATGCCGCCCTGGGGTCCGGAGCGGATCACCGACGACGGCAAGGACCAGATGCGGGCCCTCGGCTTCAACATCTAAGAGTCCCAGAAGTACGAGGACGGCAGGTCACCTTGCAAGTGGAAGGTGACCTGCCGTCGTCGTTCCTGCAGAAAAGCGAGGCTAAAGACTCGGTGCGGAGAAGGTGTCGCACTGGTTGATGTCGCCCGTGTTAAACCCCTTGTAGAACCACCGCTGGCGCTGCTCGCTGGAGCCGTGGGTCCAGGCTTCGGGGGAAACGCGTCCGGTGGCTGCCTCCTGGATCCGGTCATCGCCCACAGCGGAAGCCGCGGACAGGGCGTCGTTCAGGTCCTGCTGCGTGAGCGCTTCCAGGAACGGCTGGCCTGCCGGCCCGGGCTGGGTGGATGCGTGCTTCGCCCACAGTCCGGCGTAGCAGTCTGCCTGGAGTTCAACGCGTACGGCGCCGGACTCAGGGCCCTGCGGATCCTGCTGGGCACGGTCCAGGTTTCCCAGCACGTTTTGGATGTGGTGTCCGAACTCGTGCGCCACGACGTACTCCTGGGCCAGCGGGCCGCCGGAGGAACCGAAGCGGTCCACAAGCTCCTGGAAGAATCCGGGGTCGAAGTACGCGGTGGTGTCGGCCGGGCAGTAGAAGGGACCGACGGCGCTGGAAGCGGCGCCGCAGCCGGTGTTAACGCCCTGCTCGAAGATCACCGTCTTCGGCCGGGGGTATTGCACGTTGTACTGCTGCAGGTAGGCCGGCCAAAACGCGTTCAGGCTGTTGACGGTGCCGGTGATGCGGCAGTCCACGCGGGCGTCGGCATCGGCGCCGGTCTCGCAGGCCGGCGCTGTTCCTTGGCTTTGGGGTGCCTGCCCCGCCCCGGCCAGGCCCTCCAGGAGCTGGGGGTTGACGCCCAGGAGCGAGGCGATGAGCAGGATGAGCCCGCCGCCGATGCCGCCGCCTACTTTAACTCCGCGGCCCATGCCGCGCCTGTCCTGGACCTGCGAGGGATCCAGCTGCACATTGTCGTTGAAACTCATAAGGTCACAATACCCACGGACCGGAAGCTCAATCCGTGCCTGCCGGTAAAGTTGATTTGATGCCTTTCCTCAACAGAATCCAGCGCTGGGCGGAAGAACGGCCGCACGACACCGCTGTCGTGGTCGCCGGTCGCCGCCTCACCTGGGCCCAGCTCCGGAACTCTGCTGCTGCCCTGGTCCCGGAAACCAAAGCCGTCACTTCCCTGTGTGAGGCAAACTCGGCGGACTTCGCCGTGGGATTTTCAGCCGCTGTAGCAGGCGGGCGTCAGTGCGCGGTCCTTGATCCCGCCTGGCCTGCACCGCTGCGGGAGGACATTCTCCGGCGCGTGGAGGCAACTGCCCACCCCGCGCCGGTGTCGCCGGATGATGACCTGGCCGACGGTCCGCCGGAGGCCACCTTCCTCATTGGACTGACCTCCGGTACCACCTCGGTCCCCAAGGCCTTCTCCAGGTCCCGGCGGTCCTGGCAACAATCCTTTGACGCCTCCATCGAGTTCTTCGGGCTCCGCCAGGACGACGTGACGCTTGCGCCGGGGCCGCTGGCAGCAAGCCTGAACCTTTACGCGCTGGCCGAATGCCTCTACGCGGGTTCGGAATTCCAGACCCTGGAAACATTCGATGTCGGCAGTGTGCACGCGGCCATCACGCATGACCGCGTCACCCGCCTGGTGCTGGTGCCCACCATGCTGCGGATGCTGAGCGAGCGCGGCATGACGGGGTGTGTGGACGCCTCCGGGGTGCGCACCATCATTTGCGCCGGGTCGAAGCTGGACGCCCGCACCCTCGAAGCTGCCCGGCGCTGGGCCCCGAACGCCACTATCTACGAGTACTACGGCGCCTCGGAACTGAGCTTTGTTTCCGGGGCGGGCGTGGCCCCCGGTGAACCTGCAGCGCCGGGCGGAACAGGCATCGGCCGGGCTTTCCCCGGCGTGGACGTGCGGATCCTGGACGATTCGGGAGAAGGGCTTCCTGACGGGGCCGCCGGCAATATTTGCGTGCGCAGCGCGATGGTCAGCAAGGGCTACCTATGGGGTGACGACGGCCAGGCCCTGAGGTCCTTTGGCGGCTGGTTCACCGTGGGGGACCAGGGCTACCTCGAGGCGGGAGAGCTTCACATCCTGGGACGCCGCGCGGACATGATCCTTACTGCCGGCAAGAACGTCTATCCGCACGAGGTGGAATTGGCCCTGGCTGCCGTGCCCGGTGTCGCCGCTGCCGTCGCTGCCGGCATGCCGGACGACCTCCGGGGCCAGAGGGTAGTGGCAGGTGTGGTCCCGTCCGCCGGGGCAGTCACCGCAACCCAGTTGAAATCAGGACTGGAAAACATCCTGGCGCGGGACAAGTGGCCGCTCCAGTACTTCGCCATCACGGAACTGCCCACGACGGACCGCGGCAAAGTCAGCCGCAACGTGCTGCTGGACTGGATCACCTCTGGAGACCAGAGGATCCGGAACCTTGGCGCCTGAGCTCCTTCCGCCGAACCGCCAGCCCGTCATCATCGCGGCACGCCGCACTCCCGTCTGCCGGACCAACGGCTTATTGCGGAAGCTCCGCGCCCACGAGGTTCTGGCACCCGTGCTCCGGGACCTCGCTGCGGGCCCGGGAATGGAGCCGGCGGCTGTTACCGATGTGGTGATCGGCAATGCCGTGGGCGGGGGCGGAAACGTCGCCCGGCTTGCACTGCTGGAAGCCGGGCTTCCGGTCAGCGTTCCCGGCCTCACCGTTGACCGCCAGTGCGGTTCGGGCCTGGACGCAATCGTCCTCGCTTCCGGACTGGTTGCCGCCGGCGGTAATCCCCTGTACCTGGCCGGGGGAGTGGAAAGCACCAGCACCGCGCCCCTCCGTGCGCACCGGGACGACGACGGCGGACTGGAGTTTTACGCCCGCGCACAGTTTGTGCCCGGCAGGTTCGGCGACCCGGACATGGGAGTGGCCGCTGAAACCGTGGCGCGGAACTTCGCTGTGGGCAGGCACCGGCAGGACGCTTTTGCCCTCCGCAGCCACCGACTGGCTCTTGCCGCCGCAGAGGAAGGGCGTTTCGACGGCGAACTGGTCCCCTTGGTGACCGGTGCCGGGACAGTCGATGCGGACGACGGGCCGCGGCCGGGCCTGACTGCCGCCGTCATGGCACGGTTCCCCGCTGCCTTCGTGGACGGGGGAACTGTCACCGCCGGAAACTCCTGCTTCGACGCGGACGCAGCCTCCGCCGTCGTCATCACTTCCGTGCAGCGGGCCCGCGACCTTGGGGCGCAGGACGGTTTGCTGGTGCTGGGCACCGGTACGGCGGGGGTGGCCCCCGAGGTGTTGGGCATTGGTGCTGCTGCCGCAGCCCGGAACGTGCTGCGTTCCGCGGGCGTGGCAGCCGGCGAACTCGACCTGGTGGAATTCAACGAGGCGTTTGCGTCGCAGACCCTTGCCTGCCTTGACGAGCTGGGCATCAACCCGGAGCAGGTGAACCTCGACGGCGGGGCGCTGGCTCTTGGCCACGCGTACGGCGCCTCGGGGGCCGTGCTGGTGACCCGGCTGCTGGCCCAGGCGCGGAGGACCGGAACGCCGGGAAGCCTGGCGTTGGCCATGATCAGCATCGCCGGGGGAATGGGGACCGCCGCTTTGCTCCAGTACGAGCAGCTTTAGGACCCGGAACGTCAGTCCTCGGCCTCACCCAAGCCGCGGGCGGCGAGTGCCTCGCCTGTTTGCCGGGCGAAGGCCACGGAGGTGATGAACACCGGCAGGATCAGTGCGCGCGGATTCCGCTCCAGGCCCCGGGCCCTCGCGGAGTCCCGGACGTCGGCGAACGTGCCCGCTATGTAGGGGATGCTCCGGAGCATGATGCCGATGGTTAGGGCGAACCGCTCCGGGTCAGCGCCGAACCTCCTGAACGGGCCCGCCGCTTTGACTACTCCGTCCAGGAGCCGCTGCACCGGGGTGGTGGCGGTGAGCAGAGATGCCGCCACCACGCAGACGAGGATGTTCAGTACGATCCGGGCGGCGGTGGGTGCCCCCAGCTGCCACCACTGGAAGAGTCCGATGACCAGCAGGACGGCGGCAAGCGGGCGCAGGGCGGACCAGAGCCGTTTCACGCCGGCGCCGCTTAGCAGGAAGAGGCAGACGAGGCCTGCGAGCACTGCGGCGGAAATGACCCAGTCCTGGATGAGAAAGGAGGCCAGGCCGCAACCGAAGACGAGGAGGAACTTCAGCGCCAGGGGTGACCGATGGATGGGGGAGTTTCCGGGTACGTAGTTGGCCAGGAGGAAGCCGTGGCCCCTCATGGGGCGCCCGGCCCTGAAGCGTGCAAGCTGCCCAGGCACAGGTCGCGGTACGCGGCAACAGCCTCAGCCGGGCCGCCGTCGTAGGCAACTTCGCCTTTTTCAATGACCAGCACCCGGTCCATTTCCAGGGCAAGGTCAAGGTCGTGGGTGGACATGATGATCTGCTGGTCCAGCCCGGAAACGGTCCTGCGGAGGAGTTCGCGGTTGCGCAGGTCCAGGAGGGTGGACGGCTCGTCCAGCACCAGAACTGCGGGGTCCACTGCGAGCACGGCGGCGAGCGCCATAAGCTGCCGCTCACCGCCGGACAGTTCGTAGATACTCTGGTCGGCCAGCGGCAGCAGCCCCAGCCGGTCCAGTGCGGCTTCGGCCGCGGCGCGCCGCTCGGTGCCGTTCCTGATGGAGCGGCGGAGTGACAGTTCCACGTCCTCCCGGCCCGTGGGCATCACCAGTTGGGACAGCGGATCGGTGAAAACGAAGCCGACGTTCCGGCGGACTTTCCGGACGGCACTGACTGTATCGTCGCCGTCGACCGTCACACTGCCCGCGGTGGGCTGCACGAGGCCGTTGACCAGGCGCAGCAGGGTGGACTTACCGGAGCCGTTGGCGCCGATAACGCCGACGCGGCGTTCATGAAATTCAAGGTTCACAGCGTCGAGGAGGACCTTCGGCTCCGGGCTGTGGTCCGTTTCTACTGCGACCGTAACGTGGTCGAAGGTGACGACGGGCATGGCGGGAGGTCCTAGGCCTTCACGGGCCGGTAGGCGTTCCGTCGTACACGGCGCACCAGGATGTCCGGGAAGGCGCGGTGCAGGGCGACAGCGATGACTGCAGCCAGGATGTTCTTGACCACATCACCCGGGTAGAAGACGACGTCGCTGAGGAACGCCTGTTCGAGGGTGGCTTTGGTGTTCAGGACGATGCCGGCGACGCCCAGTGAGTGCACGAACACCACACTGGTGACGGTTGCGGCCAGGAACAGCCACAAAGCGCGCGCTTTGGTTGTGCGGCGGATCACCACGGTGGCCAGCCACCCGACGACGCCTGCGGCGATGGGGAAGGCGATGATGTAGCCGGCTGAGGGGCCCGCGAGGATGCCCAGGCCGCTGCGGCCCTGGCTGAAAATCGGCAGGCCTGCGAGGCCGAGGAGGACGTAGAGCCCGACGGCGGCGAGTCCCCTTCCAGGGCCCAGCACCAGGCCGGTGAGCATCACGGCGAGGGTCTGGAAGGTGATGGGGACCCCGAAGCCGTTCACTGCCAGCCCGGGGACCAGGGCCGCGCCGGCAACGAGGGCGGCGAAGACGGCGATTAAACCGAGATCAGTAGCATTCCAGCGGCTGCGCCCGGGGCTCAGGCGGTTTTCGGCTGTGGTGTGGGTGTTCGTCATGGCGGTCCTGTCGGTGTTGTACAAAGGCAATCTGCTGTACTGCCGACGTTACTGGCGCTGAACGCCCGGTATTTTGTAGGTGCCCTACCAAAGCCTGGTTCCGGCGCTGAAGGCTGAGAACAAAAAGCAGGCGGCACCCGGCTAAGAGGCGGAGTCCCCGTGACGTTTGGCCGGCGGATGGCCTGCGGCTGCGGCACGGACGTCACCTTCCTCGTGACCGCCCTTTTTCTTGCCGAACGGCAGCACTTTGAGCAGCGGGCCCACAATGGCCATGATGACGAGGCCCCACACGAGTCCGATGACGGCCGAGCACAGGGTGTTCACGAGCCACGCCAGGAAGGAGCCCACAACGGCGATACCGGCGAAAGGTTTCTCGAGGACGTGGACCAGATCGTACGGCGCATGCCAGCCGAGGTCGTGGGCGCCCTGCAGCATAATGTGGCCACCAACCCAAAGCATGGCGATCGTCCCGATAAAGGTGATGGCGGCCAGCACTTTGGGCATTCCCCTGACGAGCAGCTCGCCGACGCGCTGGGTACCTGCCGAGTCCTTGGCGGCCAGGTGCAGTCCGATGTCGTCCATCTTGACGATCAGTGCCACGGCACCGTAGACAGCAACCGTGATCACCAGCGCCACGACCACCAGGATGAGCGCACGGGCCCACAGGTTCTCAGCGGCCACCTCGTTCATCGCAATGACCATGATCTCGCAGGACAGAATGAAGTCGGTGGTAATGGCGCCCTTAATGACCTTGGTTTCCGCCTCCGGGCCCCGCTCCACTGCCGGCGCATCTTCGGCGGCCGTGTGGTGGCCGAAGAGCTTGTGCCAGACCTTCTCGGCGCCCTCGTAGCAAAGGTAGGTGCCGCCGAGCATCAGAATGAACGGGATGGCCCACGGAATGAAGGCGCTGACCAGCAACAACGCCGGCAGGATAATCAGCAGTTTGTTCCGGAGCGAGCCCCAGAAAATCTTCTTGATCATGGGCAGCTCACGGGACGGGTCCGCCCCGGACACGTACTGGGGTGTAACAGCGGCGTCGTCGATCACCACGCCGGCGGCTTTGGCCCCCGCCTTTGCAGCCCCGGCAGCGACGTCATCCACCGATGCTGCCGCGATGCGGGCGAGGGCTGCGACGTCGTCGAGCAGGGCGACAAGACCCCCGCTCACAGGTCGCCCCCATGCTGCTTGGGCGAGGCCGGCTGGACGTTGTTGCTTCCGTGGAGGCGCTTGATTCGCATACTCGGAGTATATGGCAGGGCGGCAACGCGGTCCGCAGGCATTTCACAGGTTGCCCGATCTAGCATGTTGCACATGAAGTCTGTCCGAGAGGTCCGCTCTGTTGCTGTGGTGATAAATGCGGGATCACGCCGGGGGGCGGCGGCACACGAACTGGCAGTACAGAGGCTGCGCGATGCAGGTTTACCTGTCACTTCCGCGCACCGCGTGGAGCGGGGGGAGGAGCTGGCAGGGACCCTTGACCGGGTGCTTGCCGACGGGCACGACCTGGTGGTTGTCGGCGGTGGTGACGGGACGGTCAGCTGCGCTGCCGGCCGGGTTGCCGGGACCGATGTCATACTCGGCGTTCTTCCGCTGGGCACAGCCAACGACCTCGGCCGCACACTCGAGATCCCCAGTGACCTGGCAGGGGCCTGCGCTGCGGTGGCGGACGGCAAGGTGGTGGACATCGATCTTGGCCGCGCGAACGGCCAGCCCTTCCTCAATGTCGCTTCAGCCGGTCTGTCGGTGGGGGTTACCCAGGCTCTGAGTCCCCGCCTGAAGCGGCAAATCGGCCCGTTGGCGTACGGGGTGGCCACCTTGCGGGCCTATACCCGGCACGTGCCGTTCCAGGCCCGGCTTGAGTTCCCGGATGGGGACCACGGGTCGATGAAGCTTGAGGACCTGCTTCAAGTGGCTGTCGGCAACGGCCGGCACTATGGCGGTGGCAATACAGTCTCACCAATGGCAGGGATCGACGATCATCTTCTTGACATCTACGCAATCCTGAAAGCGCCGCTGCGGGAGCATGTGAAGATCGCACGGTTGCTCAGGGACGGAAGCTTTATTGAGCATGACCGGGTGTACCACCTGACCAGCCGGCGTGTCCGGCTGGTCACCGACCCGCCGCTGTCGGTGAACCTGGACGGCGAAATCGCAACGGGGACGCCCGCCGACTTCAGTGTCCAGCGCAACGCCGTGCACGTTGTGGTACCGCAAAGCAGCAACAGCGCATTATTTGACGGACCGTAGGTTTCGAAGAGACTGTCCTCATGGAATCGACGCGTGTGAAGGACTGGCTAATCGGTGCCGCGGGGATGGTCCTCCTCACCGCCGTCGCCGTTGTGGTCCTGTGGTGGGCGCTAAGCGGCCCCGCCGGCGGGGAAGGCACAGCGCCTGTGCCGACATCGTCAGCTGCTCCGGAGCACCCGCCTGGCGGAGGGCCTCCGTCCGGCCTGAACGGGGAGGATGTGTGGCTGGCGGACGTGGTGCTGGATGCCGGAACAGTGGTGGGAGCAGGTTCTACTCTTTCCGATGTCCGGGCTGTGGGGTCGGAGGTGGTGACGGGGCCGGGCGGACTGGTGGCTAAACGGCTTACCGTAGACGCTACGGTGCCGTTCGATGTGGTCGCCAACGAGCTGGGTGGTGGGACGGTGGTCCGCGCCGGCGACGGCGGCCAGGTAGTGGTGATTCGCACCGTTGAAGCCCTGGGCCGCGAGTTGGCGGTGAACGCCACCGGTACGGTCGGGGTTGAGGCCGGCAAGGTTGTTGTCGAGCCACGCTCGATCGACTTCGGGGGGCCGGGCTTCCTTTCGGACGCTGCCGCTGCCGCCGTGCGCGGGCTGGTGACGATTGAGCACAATGTCGAGGGCTTGCCCGATGGTCTCGTGCTCCGGGACGTCGCTGTCCAGGGTGATGGCTTCCGTGTCAATCTCCGCGGTGAGGACGTCGAGCTCGCCCCGAAGGCGCCGTAAGGCGCGGGAACACGAAGGCCGGACTGTCAGGTTTGGCAACCAGCCACCTCACGACGTCTCCGTGCCGTCGCCGCCAGGGCCGTCGTCGACCCACTCGAGCAGATCGCCCGCCCGGCAATCCAGGACGCGGCACATCGCGTCAAGGGTGCTGAAGCGGATGGCCTTGGCCCGGCCGTTCTTCAGTACCGCGACGTTGGCGGGACTGATTCCGACCCGCTCCGCGAACTCCCCTACGCTCATCTTGCGCTTGGCCAGTTCCACGTCGATGCGTACCACTATCGCCATCAGATCACCCCTTCCATGTCAGCCTGAAGTGTCGTCGCCTGCCGGAGCAGATCCCGCATCACCACGATCAGCAGAACCAGCACGGCACCGATCAGCGTGATGCCGATCAGCACGGCAGGCGTCCCAGGGTCACGCAGTTCGGGGGTGAAGTAGATGTATGCGACGAGGGAACCGGCCATTGCCGCCAGCAGCAGCCAGGCCACGACGAACGCCCACATGATCACGTCCACCCACCGCAGGGAAGCAGTGGTGAAGATTTTGCCGCGCTGGACAAGGGTCAGCAACCGCCAGACACACACGATCACCACCTGCAGGCACAGCGCTTCCAGTTCCGAGAACAGCAGCATGGGCCATCGCCAGGGGTCGGCTCCGGGCCCCTCCTCTGTGGAGAAAAATTCGCCGGGGAATGACATGACCTGGGCAACCAGCAGCCCGAAAAACACCATTACTAGCAGAACCCTAAGCGGGAGGACCAATTGCCGCGCGATAAGCATTTATCAACTGTCGGTTGTTTTCTATCGGAAGTCAATAGATGATTTCCGGCGCCAACCCGCGAGGGAGGGCGGGCACGAGAAGACGCTCCTGGCCGCAAAGGTCCAGGAGCGTCGGGCGGTTCATCGCAGGGCGCCAATCAGCGCTGAGCTACCGGATGGTTCAACTGGTTGTAGGACGTTACTTCGGGCAGCGCAGGGTCGGGTTGTAGGCTGCGAACATCCCGCTAGGATTGTCCCTCCATACCCATGCGTGGAGGGCGTAGGAGCCGGGGAAGGGCCCGTCCTCGAAAGTGACTCCGGCGATTGAAGGCCGGTGTGCCGCCGTCGACAGGAACTCAACAGCTACCAGCTTGAAGCGCCCGTACTTGTTCGGCATGTACACAAGAACCTCAGGTTTACGGGCCTGGGTCTTGTCATCAATTAATTCCTGCTTCGCGTAGTGAAAGCCCATTGCTCCGGTGCCAGGTTTCTCAACGCATTCAGTAATCTTCTTGTAGCCCTCCGCCTCCGCGTTCTCCAGCCAGCGGTAGTGGTCGGTAACGTGGCGCAGCACCCTGACCAGGCGGCGCTGGTCGTCATTGTTCCGCCAGTCGTCGCTGTGGTCCGGGCCTCCGTGCCCGGTTCCTCCATGCGCAACTGCAGTAGCGGGAGCAAGTCCCATGGCAAGCACGGCCGCGGTGGCCATGGAGAGTAGCCCCGTCTTGGTGCGGTTCATCGCTGATCTTCTGCCCCTCTGAGACCGATATTGTCTGTATTAGGGATACGAAGCGTCGGAAGGAGCCTCCCCACCTTCGCCAGGATGCCGACAGAACTCCCCGGGAACTGCCGGTGAATGGGCCGCTGGGACGCATGATTGTCCATCGACTTGAGCGGCGTATCCAGTATGATCCTGCCAAAGACGCCGCGCTACGCTACGGGCGGGTAGTAGGGGTTTCAGCTCCCGGCCAGCGGAAGAACCAGCAGGTAGCCGGTGGGGAGTTCGCTGCTCCACCGCCGTGGCTCACGGACCACGAACTGCGTCGCCAGCTGCTCTGGAGTGAGCAGGCTGTTGGGCGCGGGCGACGGCCCCCACTGCCCGCTGCCGTGGGGGTACAGCGGATCCTGGACGTGGACGCCGGTGACGGAAAATTCGGGGAACTGCCTTGGATCACCAATCGACTCGAACCCGCTCATGACCCACGCGTGGCGGCCGCTCCACATCACGAGCCCTACCGGCCTTCCGGTCTCGGCGATGGCCCGCGCTGCGGTACGGAGGGCGTCTTGGTAGTCGGCAATGCTAACCACCGAATACGGCCCCATCCCGGCCTCGGTCAGCGTCTGCGCCCATCCCAGGGGGTTGGCTCCGTTAAAGGAATTGGAAGACCGGGCCCGGGCCATTTCCCACAGTTCGCCCTGCTGGACAGAATCCGTCCAAGTACCGCCACCGGTGTCATCGATGAGGTTGTGCGCGATCTGGATGCTCGCCGCAACGCACCAGTCGAACGTGTACTGCGGCACGAAGTCACCCTCCCGGTAAAGGTTGAGGGCGAACGGTTGGGGCGCAGGGGAAGGCGTGTAGACCGGCGCGGGGGCGGGTGTCTCCTGGGGAGCAACCGTAACGGCGCTCGCGGCCGGCGGGGCAGAGGTTGCCGCAGTTGGACGGTCGGTGCCGGTATCGAGGCCCGTCGCGGGCACGCAGCCGGCGAGGAAAGCCGCCAACGCAACGAGCCACGCCAGAAGCCGGGTACGGGCACCGATCATGGTCGCAAGTTTAGCGCGCTTGGAGGGCCCCTGGCAGGGCCAGCTTCCCAGCAGGTCAGAAGGCGTAGCGGACGCGGCAGTAGGGCGCGAATTCCTCAATGAGCGCGGTCAGTTGCCGTACATACCGCCCCTTTGTTCCGGAACGATAGCGGACGTTGCTGAAGCCGTTCGACGAGACCTTCGACTCCTGCAGGTCCGGGCGCCACAGCACGTTCTCAGCCTGCGGGTGCCAGCCAAGATTGACCTCGTGAAGCCGTTCGTTGTGGGTGAGGAAAATTACTTCTGCCGCGAGCTGGGCCTTGGCGGCAGGCGTAAGGGTGGCATCAAGTTCGCGGAGCAGCGCCTCCCAGTCGCTGAGCCAGGTGTCCGTGATGATGACGGGGGAAAAGTTCACGTGCACCTCGTACCCGGCGTCAACGAAGTCATTGATTGCCGCCATCCGTTCTGCCACCGGTGAGGTGCGAACGTCAATGGACTTCGCCAGATCCGCCGGCATAAGCGAGAAGCGGACCCGCGTATGGCCGCCGTGGTCCCAGTCCAGCATTGCAGGGTTCACGTACTTGGTGGCGAAGGACAGCTTGGCAGTAGGCAAGTCCCGGAAGAGCGTGACGAGATCCTCCACATTGTCGCTGATCAGCGCGTCCACGGAACAGTCGCTGTTTTCACCGATGTCATAGACCCACAATTCCGGGTCGCACTGGTTGGGCTCCAGCTTCATGCCCTGGCGTGTGACGTGCCGATCAAGTGTCCTGGCTATCTGATCGATGTTTGCAAATACCGTTACGGGGTTGCTGTACCCCTTGTGCCTGGGCACGTAGCAGTAGGCGCAGGCCATCGCGCAGCCGTTTGCGGTTGACGGCGCAATGAAGTCCGCGGACCGGCCGTTTGGCTTCACGGTCAGGGCTTTCTTGACCCCGAGAATCAGTGATTCCGTTTTGATCCGTGACCAGCGCGGAACGTTCGTCTCATCGCCATGCACCTCGGGGATGTTCCAGTGGTTGTCCACAAGCACGACGTCGGCGTCCGGCCAGCGGGCCACGATCTCCTTGCCCCTGGGAAGTTCCAGGGCAGCAGGCTGCGCGTAGATGCGCCGGATCTGCAAAAGCCGGTTGAATTCCATCAGCTAATTCTCCCAAAAGGGGGATGGTTCCGGGGGCAGTTAAGCCCACGGCGTCCTAGCCTGGCTGGCCCGCGACAGCCACCGCGTCGGAGACCGCCGCGCTCCGGTTGGGGGTGGTGTGGTCGCTGTGGGGCTGACCTGGGCCACGGCGGCTGATGATCATCGCGGCGGTAATGGCGAGCGATGCGGCTGCTATAGACCACATGATGATGCCGCCGGTTTCAGGAGCAGCGGCCGTTGACAGTCCCCAGGGGTGGCCGAAGGAGGTGAACCAGGGCAGTTCCAGTGCTCGCGCCTGCTCGGTGAGTTTCCACCCGCCGAAGGCGTAGATACCGGCCAACCCCGTGAGGACAAGCAGCCGCCTGCCGGAGTTGCTGCGGGCAGGGTCAGGAAGCCCTGCGAGCGCAGCCACGGCAAGGCAGCCGGTCAGCAGAGCGAGCAGGGTCATGGTGCTGTAGCCGATCTGGCCCACCGCTGCCCACTCGAGGAGGGGGCTGTAGTAGATGGCGAAAAGGGATACAGCGAGAAGGGAAATGACCAGGAACGGGTCCCGGCGCAGTGCCGCGAGGACAGGTTGTGTGGATCCTTCGAGGAGCTCTTTGACACCGGTACTGCCGTCCGTCCTGGGCCTGACTGCCAGTGCGGCCAAGGTCAGGGGCGAGGCCGGGACGAGGAGTAACGGCACGACCGCGGTGAGCATCATCTGAGTCAATACGTGGGCGTTGAACAGGTAGCCCTGGTAGAGGTGTACGCCTCCGTTAGTGACTATGAACAGCACTGCTATTCCCGTCAGCCAGGCCGCAGTGTGGTGGACTGGCCAGGGCCGGCCATCTGCCCGGAGCCGCCACACCCCGGCTAGGTACGCAAAGACCGCGAAGCCACACACCAGGCTCCATAAGGGGTCAGGGGCCCATCCTGACAGGTACTCCCAAAAGCCGGGCTCGGGAAGAACGACGACGGGATCCCCAGCGGCTACATCGGCGGCCGTAACGTCTCTGGGCGCTGCTGCTTGCGGCGGTTTGGTCCGGGCAAGGGCCGCGGCCATACCGGAAGCTACTCCCATGACTGCCAGTTCGGCGGCTGCGAGAGCGGCAAAGTGCCTGCCACCACTGGCCGGGTTCTTTTCAATCCGGCTCACCGACCAGCGCCTGTGCAGCGCCCCGAACAGCCCGAGCACAATGAAGACTCCGCCCTTGGCCAGGATGATGATTCCATAGGGGCTCAGCAGGGCCTCGAGCGTGCCAATTCTCGTCAAAGCGCCCAGGAAGCCTGAGACTGCGAGGGCGATAAAGCTGATCAACGCCAACGTCGAGTACCGCCGGACCGTGACGGCCAGCTGGCTGTTCCGCAGCACCGGCCGCAGTGCCACCAGGGCCAGCAGGCCACCGAGCCACACTGCCGCCGTGGCCGCATGAACGAACAGTGCGGTGGTGCTGTCGGCGTGGTCCGTACCGCCGGCGGCATGGGATTTCATGACCAGCGGCAACAGCGCGGCGAACGCTGCAACCACGGTGATGGCAAGAGTACGCGGGCCCCGACGCCTGAAGCACAGCAATGCCACGGCGCCGGCCAGCAGCGTGCTCAGGGCCCCGGCACGGCCGGCGTCTATCTTGGTCAGATACGTCAGAAAGGCCTCATCCAATCCAACCGTCGGCGCCCTGTTGGCCAGGAGCAGGAAGCTGGCGTAAGTGTGTGCCGCTCCCGCCCCCGCCCACGCCACCGCCGAGCAGCCAGCAAGTCTATGTGCCCGTTCATCTGCGGGCCCACCACGGGGGAGTGCGAAGACCACCAGCATCAGCGCCCCGATGGTGCCGGCACCGGCCAGATTGAACACCAACTTTGCAGCCGCCAGGCCCCAGGTCACAGCCGGTCCTGCCTTGTCCAACAATCCCGCGTCAGCTCCGCCGCCGTAGGTGTAGGCCCACATCAGCGACAGGATCCCGGCCGCCAACAGCGCCACGCATCCCACTACCCGTGTCCTGAGCGACATCGTGCCCCTTCCGCCGCCTGCCAGCCCTGATCACGTTGTCTCTGCGTGGGGCCCTGATGTCAGGCCAGCTTGACCTGCGCCACTTGGGAAATTCTTGTCACTGCACTTATCCGCCACGAGGTTCTTCCATGGGAGCGGTTAGGGTGCGGTATCCGAAATGGTTGTTTCGATCGCGGTCCAGGTCGTAGCGGTTCCTGCCGGAATAGACCCCAAGGGTTCCGTCAGTACTTCACGTTCACCGATCAGCAGACCTGTCTTGGGGTCGATGATAATGTCCCGACGGCGATTGGACGCTGTCTCCACGCGCCCGATGGCGATGCCCTTTCTTCCATCGAGGGTGGCTTGCTCGTCGGTGATTGTCACGCCTGGAATGAGTGCTGCAGTCTTATACAGTGCGGCGCGGAGATCGGAAGGGACCATACCCGTCCTAAGCAGGTCAGCGATGAACACCAGCGCCTCACCATCCTTGGACTGGCCCTTGCCTTCTGTTTGCCGCTGGATTTCAGCCAAAAGAACGTTGGGGTCGCGGGGGAACGCGGCCAGTGCATCCTGGGAGGGAAAGCCGGACTGCTCAGGTGGCGTGCCGTAGAAGCCCCCGTTATTGCCCCGGAGCACGTACCCTTCGGCAGGTTGCATGCTGGAGGCGTATTCCTTGGATTCCTCGTCGAAGAACGTTGTGGGGATCCGCCCCGATCTTTCCCAAACCCACTCCTCCTCGACGCTGGCGGGAATGTACATCGTGCTTTTTTCCGTATCCAGCCACTCATACGCGCCGCCATTTTCTGCAACGGCGGCACTACCCCAGATATTGGTGCTCTGAATCTTCAAGTACTGCCCCGGGCCCGGTACTAGGTCTGCTGTCTGGATCGTTCTCTCAGCAGCTGCGTTCAGTACCTCCGCGGCCTGCGCTGTGGCTGCACCTCGCAGTGGGGCGGGACCAAAAACGTCTCCGCTGACCAGGACCACCGCAACCAAGGCCGTAGCCGCTGAGGCGAGCCCCCACCTCATCGCCATTCTGCGACGCGGGTTCTTCTTAAGCTTTTCCCACTGGGGATCAATACGTTGCAGCAACTTGGTCCGGCCCCTGCCGATAACCGCATCGGTGGCCACGGGAGTACGGTCACGCATTTCGCGCAGCAGTGATAGCTCGTCCATGCTCAATCTCCTCTTCATCCATGTTCAGCAGTGCGGCTGCATCTCGAATGATGCGCCGCGCCCGGTTAAGCCGTGACCTGACGGTGCCAACGGGAACGCCGGTTGCAAGTGCTATGCCCTCATAAGTCAGATCAGCCCAGGCATAGAGCAACAAACATTCCCGGTCTGCTCTCGAAAGCGTCCTGATCGCAGTGGCCAGACTGGATGACTTCACGGCTGCATCCAGCCGCTCAGCCACACGGTCAGCGGCATCCTCGTAACTGCCTCGACCTGCAGCTTTCGCGAAGGCTCTTAGCCGTCTGGCTTCAGTGCGGTGGTGCCTGCGGAGCAGATTGGTCGCGATCCCGAACAGCCATGGCCGGGCATCATCCCACCCGTGATCAAAGGCGTCCCGGCTTTCGTAGGCAACCAGAAACGTTTGCGACATGACGTCTTCAGCCATGAGTCACCCGCCCGGGTAGCCGCGTAGCGGTACACGGCCCGCGAATACTTGTCATAAAGCGCAGCGAAGGCCTGCGGGTCCTTGCTGGATCGGCGAATCAGGTCGCTATCGGTAGTCACAAATGGTATTGCCCCTTGGGAGGAAAAGAGTTCACGGCAGTCTAGGTGAAACGGGCGGGGTGTCTTCTCGGAAGTCCGCCGCGGCGCATGTTGAACAGTTCCATTCCCTTCGCCTGGGCGCCCACCGCAACATCCGCTTTCCGGACCAAGGACGGGACATCCCGTTACCCAATGCAAACTATCCATATAGGACGACTTCGTAGACCCACGGTCACTCAAGCTGATCCCCGCTATGCCTGACAGGTCCCTGGATAAGCGCGTTTGTGCCTTCCGCCAGACCTCAAGTCGGTCTCAAATTAGGGCGGGGGATCTTTGAGGGCGAAAACCCGCACGCATCTCTAGGCAGCTTCATTTAGCGGAGTTTCGCATCGTGCGCCTGGTCAGTTAGCGAGGCAGTGGATTCTTTGAAGCCCATGGGACGGGCGAGAAGATGGCTAGGGTTATTTCTTTCGCGTTGGAGTCATTGCCAGAGGGCGATGGTGAGGACTGCGGCGGCGAGGACGAACAGGGCGGTCGCTGCCGGGATGGAGCGTTTGACGGTTCCGGTGGAGAACCGGTCCAGGATTCTCCGTAGTAGTGTCCTGACTTTGTCGCGGTGTGTCATGCCGAGGGCGAGCAGGATAAGGCATGGGATGCAGTACACGAGGGCGTACCCGGCGAGTACGAACAGGCCGACGGGGGCATCGACGTCCGCGGCTATCATCCGTTCGATGGCGATGAAGTACGGAAACGCGTTCGGCAGGTCGGCTCCGGTGGTGAGAACGCCGAGCGGGAAAGCGGTCCACAGCCCGAACCAGGACGGCAGGTCGATGCTTTTTCTTTCCCGGTCCCTGAACCGGCGGAAGCCGGCGACTGTAAGAGTGACGGCTGCGATGAGGAACACGCCTCGGCGCAGCCAGGTGAGGCCCTCGCTGACGGCGTCGGCGGCCGCATTGGCGCCGAGGAAAATGATCATGCCGAGCGCGAAGACGGTGCTCATCGCGCCCAAGACGAACGCCAAGGCAGAACCGACAGGCCGGTGGGGGACAGCGAGCAGGATCAAAGTGATGACGACGATCGTCGCGGGGTTAAGCGAATCAGCCAGAGCCAGGCCGGCGATGCCGGCGAGAAGGGCACCACCAATCACTTCGCAGACCTGCCGTGCAGCCAAGTCAGGATTTCATCAATTCCGGGCGAAGCGCCGTCGTCGGTGATGCTGTTGAGAAGTATCCCGTCACCCAGGAGGCGGATGACTGACGCTGCCGCCGGGTCACCCGTTTCAGCGGCGAAGAGTTGCTCCCACCGCCGCGTTGCCTCAGACGCCTGCTGCAGAAGCGCGTCGGTCGTCGAGGACTGATCGGTGAGCAGGATCGACATCGCCCGGTAGAGGGCGGCCTCTTCACGGGAGAATGACAGGCGGAGCCACGTTTCGACCACGTCACCGCGTTCGGCGGCCGCGGTCAGCGCTTGGTCCATATCCTGTATCGCCTGCACCGCAATGGCCTCGACCAGGGCAGCGCGAGAACTGAAATGGTGCATCAACCCACCCTTGGATACCCCGGCTTGCTCAGCGATGGCATTCATGGACGGAACCGACCCGGTCTCGATCGCCAGACGCCGTACGGTTCGCAGAATGTGTTCCCTATTGCCCATAAAAGCGACCATACCACTAGGACAGACCGACCGGTCGGGTTGGTTTTGCTAACCCTTGACCTAGCGCCGCTCCTGCGTCTTTTTTCAGACCTGGGCGACGACAAAGTCTGGATCAGCCCCGCTATGCGATCACCCAGCCGACTACGGGCCGAACTATCACGTGTTGCCCGGTCGTCTTGTATTTCACCAAAGGATCCTCTGAGTTGCGACATAGTTGGCTCGAGCCCTTGACCAGGCTGTCCGGTTGCTGCGACACTCTTGCCCCGGGTGGCTGCGCTGACGCTTCCGGATTGGAACGGCATTGGGGAGTTACTATGAGTGAACAGATGATCGCTAACGCACCTGGGGCCCGGCCGGACTTGTTCCTGCTGGGGCACGAGCCCAATGAAGTTACCGTTCCTGAGTGCGATGCCGAGCGCCGGAATCGCCAGGCCCTTCACGCCCTAGAAGTGGACTGGGGTCGGGGAGTGTTTGACTACGGAAAGATTCGGGCATTGCTCACCGACCGGAGCATCGAAACGTGTCAGGGCGGGCATCGGGCCGTCGAAGAGCTGCCCACCAGCGCCGCCTGATCACACGTTGGGGGACCGGCTTACAGGCGTTTATGTCACCGCACGAGCGTTGTTGGTGCAAGGAGTCGGCCGGGTCTAGGATTTCGAATCCAACTTGTAGGGGTATGTATGACGCACGAGCCCAAACCATTCGAAGTCCACGAGTCGGGTGCCCTGTTTCATGGAACGAAAGCGGATCTGGCCGTGGGGGACCTGTTGATACCCGGCCGCGGCTCGAACTATGAAGAAGGAAGGACATCGAACCACGTCTACGTGACGGCAACCTTGGATGCCGCAGCGTGGGGGGCTGAACTGGCCGCAGGGGAAGGCCGTGGACGTATCTACATCGTCAAACCGACGGGCACCCTTGAAGACGACCCCAACGTGACGGATAAGAGGTTCCCCGGTAATCCGACCCGGTCTTACCGCACCCGAGAGCCCGTGGAGGTCGTCGGTGAACTGGAGGATTGGATTGGACACTCACCCGCTCAGCTGCAGGCCATGCGCGACGGCCTCGCCGACCTGAAACGCCGCGGCCAAGCTGTCATTTACGACTAACAGCGTCCCGGGGCCTCTCGGCTGAATTTACACCCTGAGGGATCGGCTCATGGCGCGAGGAGTGACACACAACGTTGCGAAAGTAGTGCCACTTACCGTTGCGATTCACAGACAGGGCTTCAAAGATACGTCACTGAGACAGCGAACTGCTGGCCTGAGGTTGCTCAACGAAGGTTCGCCCTAGCGGTTCGCTGTTTTCGCGGCCGACAGCTCCAGGCCGGTGGTCCCTCGTCCGACCGTGCACTATGTGAATCACGCCCAGCCAAAGGCAGGCAATAAGAAGAACAAGCGCAAGGTACCAAAGCGAACTCTCCGCAGTGTCCCACCGGCAACACCCGCCGGGGGCCAGGACGCCCTGCCGTGGACAGGAACAGGCTTAGGTAAGTCTCGCTGACCGCTCAGACCCCTTTGTGCTGGGCGTTTAAGAACGCTGTGCTTATTGTCCGGCAGGGCTGCCTGATGTCTAATTACATCCGGGGGAGAGGCTCTTGGGAGCGTAGTCATGCAACCTAAACAGTGGCCGGAGCTCGAGACTTTGGGGCCAGCTGCCCCTGACGCTGGGTTTTTAAGCCGCGTCGCTGCTTTGGCATTGAACGAACCCGGCGTGGAAGTTCTTTCTGTTGGCGTATCCAGCATTGGTCCTCCTGTTCTGAACATGACCACCGGCGGATTGTGGCAAGTCTATGGTTTGGCCCGTCCAACAGGTTCTCCCTCATCGACCCTGAAGTTCAGTGTTGTGGTCAAGCTCCTGCAATCGCCATTGTTGTGGTCCGGTATTGATCGGGTACCGGTGGAGTTCCGGCCGGGCTTGGTGGCGAATTATCCGTGGCGGACGGAGGCTGAGGTTTACGCCTCAGAGTTGTCCGTAGCGATGCCGCTGAACAGCCGCCTGCCCGACACCTTTGGCGTCGTGGAACTGGGGACGGATCGGGCAGCTGTCTGGATGGAGGATGTTGCCTGGAGTGCTCAAGCCGAATGGTCAGATAAGCAATTCATGGACGCAGCCCAGATGCTTGGCTTCCTGGCGGGGAGTGACGCAGTCAGGCATTGCACCGAGGTAATTGAAAACATCAGGCGCCCGGACCGGTTGAAGTACTTCCTGGCTGGAGTGGGGGAAGCCGTGTTGATACCGGCCATCAAAGGCGACCAGCTATGGGCTCATCCTGCTGTAGCGGCCCATTCGGATACTGCCCTTATCTCGGAGCTGCGCTCCTTCGTGGATCAATCCGGTTCACTGGTGGAGGAAATGATGAATTTGCCGGTGTTGCCGGCGCACGGCGATGCGTGTCCGCAGAACCTCTTGATCGAGGGGAAGGACCCCCTCACAGGTTCTACGAGATTTGCTGTAGTCGACTGGGGGATGTTCGGGCAGGTCTGTGCAGGGTATGACCTGGCACAGTTGCTCGCCGGTCGGGTCAACGAGGGAACAATGCCAGGGGCTACGTTGGAACACCTCGAACCGCTTTGTGTCGGCGCTTACTGCGACGGCTTGGCCGAAGCGGGGACCACTGTCCCGCGGAACCAGGTCCGCCGGGGTCTGGCTGTATCAATCGCCGTTTTCTCCGGTCTCACTGCTGTCGTGAGTGACCGGTTAACGGACGAGGACACAGTTGAGGTCCGGTCCCTCATAGCGGGCCGACTCGATATGGTGCGTTTCGTGCTGAACCTACTCGCGGCAACGGCCCCATGGTCGTAACCGGAATCCGGCACAAACCACGACGGTGTTGGAGTAGGTGCGATCGGGGCTTCAATAAAAAACGGCGCGGGCAGTAAGTACAGCCTGGTAAACACTGGACGCACGTAGAGGGAGAGCAGCGGTATGAGACCACTTCGATACTCGATCAACGTCACGCTTGACGGCTGCTGTCATCACGAGGCAGGACTTCCCCCGGACGAAGAGTCGATGCGCTTCTGGACTGCTGAGGTGGAGCGAGCCGATGCCTTGTTATTCGGCCGAGTGACCTACGAAATGATGGAGTCGGCGTGGCGAAAGCCTGCCATCGGCACCTGGCCTGACTGGATGGAGGAGTGGCAGATCCCGTTCGCCGAGACCATAGACCGGGCGAAAAAGTACGTCGTGTCGAGCACGCTGAGTGGGGTTAATTGGAATGCGGAGTTGGTGCGAAATGACGTGAGGCATGCGGTTCAGCGGCTCAAGCAGGAGTCAGGAGAGGGCCTGTGGGTGGGTGGTGTGATGCTCCCTCTGGGGTTGGCAGATCTTGGATTGATCGACGAGTACAAGTTCCTTGTGCAACCGGTCCTTGCCGGAGGTGGGCCGACGTTGCTCGCCGGTCTGCGCGATCCAATCCAGCTCGAGTTCGTGGACCGCTATGAGTTACGGTCAGGGGCTGTCGCGCTGAAATACCGGCCTAAGCGAGTTACAGCTTGAGGTGATTGGTCCATGGTGGGTGCTGGCCTGATCCCTGCAACAACGCCCTGGTGCCATCGGCCGCCGCAGGAGAAGGACGTCCTAGTGGCGGCCGCGCCGGCAGGCAGACTGCAGCTAGAGATGTGGATTCAGGAAAGGATCCTTCAATGCGATGGTTGTAGGCGACTGGTGAGCGTTCCTGAGGCGGGGTTAGGGGTGTTCGATCCAGCAGGCGAGGATGGTGGTGGAGAGCTGGTAAGCCAGCGCATTCCGGGTAATGCTGTCCGGGCCCAGGGTCGAGGGAAGGTCGGTGGCGTCTACCTGGAGTACGAAGCTGTCCTTTTGAAAAGCTGCTGACCCAGCCGCGGCTTCGTAGGCGGGAAATCCCAGGTTTGCGAGGCCTTCGATGGGGGTCGCGTCTTTCGCCAGGGCCTCCATCGCATCAAAGTATTTCAGGGCAGTGGCCCGGTCTTTTGCTTCCCTGACCGAGATGACCAGGTCCCCTTCGGCCAGGTGGTAGGTGCAGGTGAAGGTGCTGTCGGCCCAGTCGTTGATGGTGTGTGGCTCGGTGTCCAGGTCAAGGATGGACGTGAGGCGATCCTTTGGCTGGTCCCCGCAGACCATGAGGGCCGCATCACTGGGCCCGTCAGCCTTACTCGCGCGAGGTGACGAGGACCCGTCCCCATGGTGCCCGCCGCCGTTACTGCCGGTGGGTCCGGCCTCGGGTGAAGTATCCGACGCTGCCGAGACAGCAGACGGCGCAGTAGCGGATCCGGTTGCTGTTGCTGTTGCGCAACCGGAGAGCAGCAGGCCAGCCAGGGCAAGCAGGGCCAGTAAAGGTGTGTGCTGTTTCATGCTCTTTCCGTCCTTGCCGTCACGGGCGATGCCGGTGCGCGGTGCGTGGTCAGGCTTTGAGGGTGGCGTATATGACGTAGTTGTCATCAAACTCGCCGGTGGCGGCATCGTAGCCGTCGCAGGTGATGAGCCGGAGCTCGGCGGCGTCGGTGTTGCCATAGACCTCGAGGGTGGGGAACTGGTTCTTGGGGTAGAGGGCTCCGCGGTCCACGGTGAACACTGCGGTGCTGCCGTCGGCCCGGGAGACGTTAATTTCAGCGCCGGGGGTGAGTTTTCTCAGGTCGGCGAAGACGCCTTTGTTCCCGCCCAGGGCGTTGACGTGGCCCAGGATGACTGAAGGGCCGCGTTCCCCGGGAGTGGGGGAGCCGTCGTACCAGCTGGCAGGTGTTCCGCTCCCGGTATCTTCTGGTACTTCCAGGGAGCCGTTGTCCTCCAGGCCCAGGTGGAGAAGGTCTGATCGGACCCCGATGGATGGGATGGTCAGGGTGACCGGGGCCGAAGCGGCCAGGACCGGGGGAAGTTGCCGTGCGGGCGGGGCCGCCACGGGGCCAGCAGGTGCCGGGGTTGTCGCAGTTGTGGACGGAACGGCAGGAGTAATGGGCGCCGCGGGGGATGAGGCGGAGGTTGCAGGGGCCGGGCCGGCGCCGGGGGCGTCAATGGGTCCGCCCGCGCAACCGGCGAGGGTCAGGGCGAGCAGAACCCCGCCCGCCGCGGAGGCCCCTAGACCTCCACGGCGGCCGGGCTTCAACTTTGTCACTGTAGTGATCCGATCAGCTCGTTAGGCTGCTGCGCCAGCGGTCCGGCGGCGAACAACGTAGGCTCCACCGGCGATGGCCATGAGGGCCAGGCCGGAACCGATAGCGAGGGCGCCGGTGTCGGTACCGGTTTCGGTGGCTATGCCGGTTGCTGCTCCGCCTGCAGGCATCTTCATCTGTCCGGCGGTTAACGTCCCGCACAGGGCGGGGGAGGTCGCTGCCAGGGGAAGTTCGGGGACAAGGTCGGACTTGGCTGCCGCGCCGGCCGGGCTGAGGGTGGCGGGGTCAAGACCGTGAACAACGACGACGGCGGTGCCGGCTTCTAGGGCTGCCTTGGTCTCGGGGTTCAGTTCGAACGTGCGGTCAACGGTGTAGGCAGCGCCCTGGCCGGCGACTTTCAGGTCAAGGCCTGCTGCGGGGCTGGTGTCCCCGCTGGTGGAGAGGGTGGTAACGATGCCGCCGTAGGACGCTGCGCCTTCTGTGGTGGAGATGACCTGGTCACCATCCTTATCAGCCGCGGGGGCAGGGCAGACGCCCTGGGCTCCGCCGTGGATGTGCTGGACGTGCGGGTATGGGGCGTCCATGAAAGTCGCGGGCATACCCGAAACGTTCAGGACCACGTGGGCCTGGTTTCCCGTGACGTCAACAGTGATGGTGCCTGAGCCGGCGCGGCCGTTGAGCTGGGACAGGGTCGACTGGTAATGATCAGCCCCGTCATGGGCAACGGCTGCGGTGCCGGAGAGGGCAAGTGCGCCCAAAGCAAGGGTAGGTACTGCCATGAAGCGGAGTGTCTTGTTCATTCGAAAAATCTCCTCGTACACGCGCGTGTGATGTTGGCGCCCCAAGGGAAAGGGGTCACAGGTACTTCGAGGCAGACCAACGCCGGGATGGGTACGAATATGTCTCGGAGCACATTGCTCCTGGTGAAATGCGGATGATGCCAAAACCGAAGCCCAACTACTGCAGTAATGCTTCTCCGTCTTCATCCCCTATGGCGCACGATTGCCAGGAGGTGCCGGCCGCTTTGTCTTGGAAGTGGATGCGTTAATGACTAGCTCTAGCTGTTCCCGCTGACCTGGCGGCGTCATCAGTGAACTCGTGCTCGTGCCGAAAGCGCCGGAAGGGACCCTTGATCTGCTCATCAGCAAAGTAATCGGGGGGATTGAACTCCGTGATCCGGGTCGTCATCCGGAGCGGAAGGCCGAAGTGCCACCCCCGCCACGTCACTTCCTCGCCCATGCCGATGTGGCCGGTTGTCACGCCGGCAACGGCCTTCTCGCGGGACCTGGCCATCGATTCCTTGTGTACGTCGATGCTCCGCGCAAGATCAAACAATTCCCGCCGGCCCAGCGTGCTCCGCGTGATGCATTCGAAGTAGACAGCCATTGGGCCAGCGTATTCCAGTTATGCGTTCCCGCATCGCAGGGCTGGCGCTGATCGTCTGGCTAACCCGGGACAGAGCACTTCCGGCAGTACCCGGTACTGCGGGGAAGGCGCGGGCGGTAGACTTGAGTAGGCCGTTCTCCGGCCATTGCCGCCCATGCCCACCACAGACGCTCTGGGCTGCGGCTTATCCCTGCTGTGAAAGGCTTTACCTGCTGTGATTACTGTCCAGGATCTTGAACTGCGCGCCGGCGCCCGGCTCCTGATGGACCAGGTGAGCTTCCGCATTGACAAGGGAGACAAGATCGGCCTGGTGGGCCGCAATGGTGCCGGGAAGACGACGCTGACACGGGTCTTGGCGGGGGAGGGGCTGCCTGCCGCCGGCAAAGTCACGCGCACCGGCGAGATCGGCTACCTGCCCCAGGATCCCCGCACCCCGGACATGGAGCAGCTCGCACGCGACCGCATCCTGTCCGTGCGCGGCCTGGACATCGCCGTCGGCAAGCTCCGCCTGGCGCACGAAGAGATGGCCAGCGAGGACGCCGCGGTCCAGCGCAAGGCGATGAACCGGTATGACCGGCTCGAGTCCGAGTTCCTGGCAGCCGGCGGGTACGCCGCCGAAGCCGAAGCCGCGGCCATCTGCTCCAACCTGGCTCTGCCTGACCGCCTGCTGAACCAGCCTCTGAAAACCCTCTCCGGTGGCCAGCGGCGCCGTGTGGAGCTGGCCCGGATCCTCTACTCGGACGCCGAGACCATGCTCCTTGACGAGCCCACCAACCACCTCGATGCCGATTCCATCGCCTGGCTCCGGGACTTCCTGAAAAACCACCAGGGCGGGCTGATCGTGATCAGCCACGACACCGAGCTGCTCGAAGCCACCGTCAACAAGGTTTTCCTGCTGGATGCCAACCGCGCGCAGATCGACTTCTACAACATGGACTGGAAGCGTTACCTCACGCAGCGCGAAACGGACGAACGCGCCCGCAAGCGTGAGCGGGCCAACGCTGAGAAGAAAGCCCAGGTCCTGTTTGACCAGGCCAACAAGATGCGCGCCAAGGCTACCAAGGCCGTCGCGGCGCAAAACATGGCCAAGCGCGCGGAGCGCCTGCTCAGTGGCCTGGAGGCCGTCCGCGAGCAGGACCGCGTGGCAGCACTGCGCTTCCCGGATCCCTCGCCCTGCGGCCGAACTCCGCTCACGGCTGAGGGCCTTAGCAAGTCCTATGGTTCGCTGGAAATCTTTACGGATGTGGACCTCGCCATCGACCGCGGATCCAAGGTGGTCATCCTTGGCCTCAACGGCGCCGGCAAGACCACCCTTTTGCGGATGCTGGCGGGCGTGGACCAGCCTGACACCGGTGACGTGATTGCCGGGCACGGCCTGAAGGTGGGCTACTACGCCCAGGAACACGAGACGCTGGACGTGAACCGTACCGTCCTGGAGAACATGCGTTCCGCCGCTCCCGACATGAAGGACGCAGAGGTGCGCGGCATCCTGGGCTCCTTCCTGTTCTCGGGCGACGACGTCGACAAGCCCGCCGGCGTCCTGTCCGGCGGTGAGAAGACCCGCCTCGCCCTGGCCACCATCGTCGCTTCCAGCGCCAACGTCCTGCTCCTGGACGAGCCGACCAACAACCTCGACCCCGCCAGCCGCGCCGAAATCCTGGGCGCCCTGAGGAACTACAGCGGCGCCGTCGTCCTGGTCAGCCATGACGAGGGAGCGGTTGAAGCGCTCAATCCCGAGCGCGTTGTCCTGCTGCCTGACGGCATCGAGGACCACTGGAACGAAGACTACCTGGACCTGATAACCCTGGCTTAGGCCCGGATAGCTCAGTACCCCTGCGCGTCCAGCAGGGCGTCTTCCTCTTCTTCCGCCGTCGCCTTCTTCCGCTTCCGCGGGGCAGGCTGACGACGGCGGGCTGACGCGGCCGCCGAGTGGAGTGCACCCCCTGATGACTCGTCGTCGTCCTCTGCATCAATTGCGGCGTTGCGGGCCTGCTGGCGGGCAGCGTAGCCGAAACCCACAAACATCAGCACGCCAAACGCAAACCATTGGAGCGAGTAGGACAGGTGCGTGCCCTCCTCGGTCGACGGCTTCGGGAACGGAAGGGGCATTTCCGCAGCGGGGGGCGTCTCGGAAGCGAGCTGGCCGTACGCCCCGGTGAGCAGGGGATACCCGAGCTGCGCAGAGTAGGCGGCGAGGTCGATGGAGGCCAGCTGGCCCTCCGGCGCACCCCGCTGCAGTTCAGGCTCAGGATGCTTCAAGCGGACGACGGCGGTGACCTCGCCTGCCGGAGGTTCAGGCACCGAGTCAGGGCTGCCGGGATTCCTGTTGCCGATGGGAAGCCACCCCCGGTCAATCACAACTGTTTCTCCCGTGGCGAGGCGGAACGGGACCACAACTTCGTATCCCGGCTGCCCATTCAGCGGGCGGTTCCGCACCACGCGCTGCTCGTCGGCGAGGTACGAGCCTTTCAGCTCCACCTGGGTCCACTCCATCGCGGGGTCCAGCCGGTTGAACTGTTCACGGGCATCAGCAAAGGGGATGGGCGTTGCCGAGTAGTTGGTGACAACACGGTTGATCTCGGCCAGGGTCTCTGCCCGGCGGTCCATCTGCCAGCGGCCCAGGAAGACGCAGGCGGAGGCGAAGATGGCGGCCAGCAAAAGATAACCCAGCCACTTGCTGGAGAACAGGAAGCGGTACATTCAGTTGTCCTGCTCCAGGGAGTCGAGAGGGGAAACAGCCTCGAAAATGACCGTTTCCTTCCACAGCCCCCGGGTCTGCAGGTAGTCCTCCAGCCACTCCCGGTGCTCTCCGCAGGCCAGCCAAATCTTGCGGCGCTCGGGGGAGTGGATCTTGGGGTTGTTCCATAGAAGTTGCCAGGAGGCCTGGGAACGGCATGCTTTCCGGGAGCAGACGGCGGTTTCCATTGCTGTGGGACCTGATTCTGCAGCGAAGTCAAAAATACTCATGATGCCCTCCGCTCCTGTCCGGATGTTTCTTCGTCGTCGTCGTCGGTTATCAGCTCACCCTGCAGGACCTCACTGCCCGGGTCACCGTCGTCGAACGGGACGGGCGGGCTTTCGATCTCGGCCAATGGCGCTGAATCCAACAGCAAATCACTGTGGGCCTCGGCTTTGTCATCACCGTTGGCTATAACAACCGCAATCCACGGGAGGAACACTGCCCCGGCCACCGCGATGATTTTAAACCAGCCGTCCACAACAAAGATCATGACAAGGCACACCATGCGAATTCCCATGGCCAGCGCGTACTTAATCATGCGCTGGCGCATCTCCGCAGAATGGGCCGCACCGGCATCCGTGATGCTGTGGACCTCCGCGTCACCGGAAAACTTCTCCGGTTCTCCGGGCACGGTTTGTCCCGCATGGTTTTCAAGGGTCACGGCGAATATCACGCTCCAAAGGCTTGGCATTAATTCTCTCACCAACAGCAGTGGCACCCAAACCACACCCTGGCCGAAGGCTAAGATCGAAGGCAGCCAAATCACCCCTTCCACCGCGGCGCAGCACGCCGCAGAAACCTGGAGCTTATACATGACTGAAGCAGCCACCTCCCCCCGCAGCGTCCTCATCACCGGCGGCAACCGCGGCATCGGCCTGGCCATTGCCGAAGCGTTCCTGGCCAACGGGGACAAAGTGGCCGTGACGTACCGCAGCGAGTCGAAGCTGCCGGAGGGGATTCTGGGCGTCAAGGCCGACGTCACAGACGAAGCCTCGGTGGACGCAGCCTTCAAGGAAGTCGAGGCTGCGCACGGGCCCGTGGAAGTCCTGGTGGCCAACGCCGGCATCACTAAGGACACCCTGCTGCTGCGCATGCGCGAAGACGATTTCACCTCGGTCATCGACACCAACCTCACCGGCGCGTTCCGCGTCATCAAGCGCGCCTCCAAGGGCATGATCCGCCTTCGCAAGGGCCGCGTGGTCTTGATTTCGTCCGTGTCCGGCCTGTACGGCGCTCCCGGCCAAATCAACTACTCCGCTTCCAAGGCCGGCCTCGTGGGCATCGCGCGTTCGCTGACCCGCGAGCTCGGTTCGCGCGGCATCACCGCGAACGTGGTGGCCCCAGGGTTCATCAACACGGATATGACCGCTGAGCTGCCCGAAGCCACGCAGAAGGACTACCTGTCCAGCATTCCGGCAGGGCGTTTTGCCGAGGCAACGGAGGTTGCCAATGTGGTGCGCTGGATCTCCAGTGAGGAAGCAGCTTACATCTCAGGCGCCGTAATCCCTGTTGACGGCGGACTGGGCATGGGTCACTAACCTTCCCGCGCACTAGGCGCCCGGTGCTTCTTTGTGGAACCCGGACAAGGGAATCCACGTTGCCCGCTGGCATGATGGACTCCAGACCATCAGGAATTTAGACGTTTTGAACAAAGGGAACTCGTATGGGACTGCTGGACAACAAAACCGCCGTCGTCACCGGATCATCGCGCGGCATTGGCGCTGAGGTAGCCAAGATCCTCGCCGGCCAGGGTGCCGCCGTCGTGGTGAACTACCGCCAGAAGGCTCCGCGGGCCAACAAAGTGGTGCAGGGTATTGAAGCTGCCGGTGGCCGCGCCGTAGCCGTGGGCGCGGACCTCACCACGCAGGAAGGCGTCCAGGCGCTTGCCTCCGCCGCCATGGAAAACTTTGGAACGCTGGACATCCTGGTGCTGAACGCCTCCGGTGGAATGGAAACCGGCATGGGCGAGGACTACGCGCTCAAACTGAACCGCGACGCCCAGGTCAACATGCTCAACGCGGCCGTGCCCCTGATGAAGGAAGGCTCCCGCGTGGTTTTCGTTACCAGCCACCAGGCCCACTTCATCAACACTGTACCCACCATGGAGGCTTACGAGCCCGTGGCCCGCAGCAAGCGTGCCGGGGAGGATGCGCTGCGCGAGCTTATCCCCAGCCTTGCTGAGAAGGGCGTCACCCTGGTGGTGGTCTCCGGCGACATGATCGAAGGCACCGTCACTGCAACCCTGCTGGACCGCTCCACCCCCGGAGCCATTGAAGCGCGCCGCGCTGAAGCAGGCAAGCTGTACTCCGTCGAAGAATTCGCGGAGGTGGTGGCCAGCATGGTAACGGCCGACGTCGAGTCCGGCCACACCGAATACGCCGGCGGCGCAGACTACTTCGGCAAGGGCGCGGACCAGCCGGCCAGTTAGGCTCCGCCTTCCTATCGGAATGACATGTCGCGGCAATGTTCCTGACGGACGCTGCCGCGACGTGTCATTTTCCGCTTAACCTGAAAGGGGCGTTAGACGTCTGCGACGTGGCGGACAGCGTCGAGGTACGGCATGTTGACGGCGGCGTCGGCAACGGCCCGCACCGCCGGCTTGGCATTAAACGCGACGCCTATCCCCGCCGCACCGAGCATGTCCAGGTCGTTGGCGCCGTCGCCCACCGCGAGCGTGTGTTCCAGGGCGATGCCTTCGGCAGCGGCCCATTCGCGCAGGTACTTTTCCTTTGCGGCGCGGTCCACCACTGCGCCGAGCACCTTGCCGGTCAGGACGCCGCCGACAATTTCCAGCTCATTTGCCTGCCAGTAGTCCAGTCCCAGCTCGCCGGCAATCGGCTCCAGGATCTGGTTGAACCCGCCGGACACCACCGCCACCACGTGGCCGGCAGCCTTGAAAGCTGCCACGAGCTCAGCGGCACCCTCGCTGAGTTTCACCTCTTCACGGACGGAATGGACGACGTCGGCCGGCAGCCCGGCGAGTACTTGCACCCGGGCGTGGAGGCTTTGGGTGAAGTCCAATTCCCCGCGCATGGCAGCTTCGGTAACGGCGGCCACCTCTTCCCGTTTCCCCGCATACGCGGCAAGGAGTTCGATGACCTCCTGCTGGATCAGGGTGGAATCCACGTCCATGATCAGGAGCTTGCGGCCGGCCGAGCGGAGGCCGGCGGGAACGAGCGCAGTGTCCAGGCCGCTGATGGACGCCTGCGCGACGGCGCGGCGGAGCGGGGCAAGACCTGCCTCGGTTGCGTCCGGAAGCTGAAGCTCAGCCACGTGGACCTGGTACCGTGCGTCGCCACGTTCGTTTTCGGACAGGACGGCGGCGCCGTGCGCGGTGAGGACGGAACGCAGCTGCTCCAGCGCAGTCGGGGTCACACTCAGGCCATAGCTGACGGCAGTCACGTTCGAAGTCATGCCTGCAATCTTAGTCAGCGGCGCGGCGCCCCTTGAATTCATTGCACAGCGGCTGAAGCAGCCCGCCGGATTGCTTTGGCTGATAGCGCGATTCTGCGGCCGTTCGCCAGTTATCAGTCAGCCTCTTTTTTGTCCTAGTGTCTACTCCTATGAGTGATGTTCTGGAATTGGCTTCCGTCAGCGTTGTCCGAGGTAAAAAGACCCTTCTGGACAAGGTGGACTGGGAAGTCAATGAAGGCGAACGCTGGGTAATCCTGGGTCCCAACGGCGCAGGCAAAACCACTCTTCTCCAGATCGCAGCCGCCCGGATGCACCCCAGCAGCGGCAAGGCCGGCATCCTCGACGAAATCCTCGGGCACGTGGACGTTTTCGAACTCCGCCCCCGCATCGGTCTCTCCTCCGCGGCCCTCGCCACCCAGATCCCGGAACACGAAAACGTCCTCAACGTCGTGGTCACCGCCGCCTACGGCATCACCGGCCGCTGGCGTGAAGGATACGAACGCGACGACGAGCGCCGCGCTTTCCGCCTGCTCAACGACTGGGGGATGGGCCCGCTCCTGAACAGGACCTTCGCCACCCTGTCCGAAGGGGAGCGCAAGCGGGTTCAGATTGCCCGGGCCCTCATGACTGACCCCGAGCTGCTGCTGCTGGATGAACCCGCAGCCGGCCTGGACCTCGGCGGCCGCGAAGAGCTGGTCCACAAGCTCGGCGAACTTGCACGCGACGAGGCCGCACCCGCCATGGTCCTGGTCACCCACCACCTCGAGGAAGTCCCGCCCGGGTTCACCCACGCCATGCTGCTGCGCGACGGCGGCGTGGTAGCCGCAGGCCCCATCACGGAAGTGCTGACCGCCGAGCACCTGAGTGCGACCTTCGGTCTCGCCCTGGACGTGTCCGTCAACGAGGGCCGGTACACCGCCGTCGCCAGCCGCTAAGCGGCAGCGCAGCACCTTGGACCTTCTCAGCAGCATCTTTGTGTCCATCGCCGGCCTCTGGGCCGGCACCATCAACGCCGTCGTTGGCTCAGGGACACTGGTAACGTTTCCCGTGCTCATCGCCCTGGGCGTCACCCCGGTGGTGGCCTCCATGAGCAACGCCATGGGGCTCGTCTTCGGTACCGCAGCCGGCGCCTTCGGCTACCGGCGCGAACTGAAGGGCCGCGGCCGTCAGCTGATGCGGCTGCTCCCCGCCTCGCTCCTGGGCGGGATCTCCGGCGCCTGGCTGCTCCTGCACCTGCCCGAAAAGGTCTTCCACTACGTTGCGCCCGTCCTTCTGGTGCTGGCTCTCCTGATGGTGGTGTTCCAGCCCCGCATGCAGGCCTGGGTCCGCAACCGGGAGGAAAACCCTGAGCATGCCGTGCGGGATAAACGGCACGGTGTCCTCCTGGTGGTGCTGGTCTACCTGGCCGGCGTATACGGCGGGTACTTCGTCGCGGCACAGGGGATCCTGCTGGTGGGCATCCTGGGCGTCTTCCTCACCGGCACCATCCAGAACGCCAACGCCATGAAGAACATCCTGGTGCTGGGCGTTAACCTGGTGGCGGCTGTCTCCTACCTGCTCTTCGCGTTCGACCGCATCAACTGGCTGGTGGTGCTGCTCATCGCCGTCAGCTCGAGCATCGGCGGCATCCTGGGCTCCAAAGTGGGCCGGCGGCTGTCCCCGAAGGTGCTGCGCGCCGTGATCTTCATCTTGGGCCTCGTGGCGCTGGGATTCATGATCGCGAATCTGCTGAAATAATCACCCGGTGACAATCCACTATCTCGAATCGGCCGCGGACCCCCGGGTTTCCGACTATACCCAGCTCACGGACGTGCACCTGCGGAAGCTCCGCGAACCGGCTGAAGGCATGTACATCGCCGAGTCCTCCCGAGTGCTGCGCCGCGCCTTGGCGGCCGGGCATCAGCCCCGCTCCTTCTTCCTCGCCGAAAAGTGGCTTGGTGACCTGCAGGACGTCCTCAGCGCCTACCCGCAGGTTCCGGCCTTCATCGGCAGCGCGGCCCTGCTGGAGGAAATCACCGGCTTCCACCTCCACCGCGGCGCCATGGCGGCCATGCAGCGCCCCGTGCCGGTACCGCTGCCGGAGCTCCTGGCCGGCGCCCGCAGGGTGGCGGTGCTGGAGGACATCGTGGACCACACCAACGTCGGTGCCATCTTCCGGTCCGCCGCCGCCCTGGACATCGATGCCGTCCTGGTCTCGCCCCGCTGTGGTGACCCCCTGTACCGCCGGAGCGTCCGCGTCAGCATGGGCACCGTCTTCCAGGTTCCGTGGGCCCGGCTGACCAGCTGGCCCGAAGACCTCCATACGCTCAAGGAGCAGGGATTCACCGTTGCTGCCCTGGAACTGACGGATGATGCACAGGACGTGGACAAGGTCGCGGCGCAGAACCCCGGACGCCTCGCCCTGGTGCTCGGCACCGAAGGCGCCGGCATGAGCGCCGGAACGCTCGCCGCCGTCGACCTCGCCGTCAAGATTCCCATGCGCAACGGCGTGGATTCGCTGAATGTTGCCGCAGCCTCGGCCGTTGCTTTCTGGGAGCTGCGGCACCGCGACTAAGCCGTTCAGGTGGTTCGCGGAGACCCCGGGTTTCAGCTATTATTGATAGCTGGCTGTCCTGCGTCCTCCGGGCACATGCGGCCATCCCATTCATACCTGGCAGCTGGCAAAATCCAGTTGTGCGAACAAAGGTCCCATTATGAAGTCTGAAATCCACCCGAAGTACGAAGCTGTTGTTTTCAACGACCTGGCCTCCGGCACGAAGTTCCTGACCAAGTCCACCGTGTCTTCCAAGAAGACCATCGAGTGGGAAGACGGAAACACCTACCCGGTTATCGACGTCGAAATCTCCTCAGAGTCCCACCCGTTCTACACGGGCAAGCAGCGCATCATGGACTCCGCAGGCCGCGTCGAGCGCTTCAACGCTCGCTTCAAGGGCTTCGGCGGCAAGAAGTAATTTCCTGTCCTCCAAGCTTCAAGTGAAAGCCCGCCCCGGAAACGGTGCGGGCTTTCCGCGTTAACGGCAGGCCTGTTTTCGGGCCCCGGCCCTTTCTGGGGCAGGATGGAACACATGACTGCCACGCCCGTTCCAGCTGCTGATTCCGCCTCCCGCCGGCATGGCGAGTACAAAGTGCCGGGCGGCAAACTCGTGGTGGTGGACCTCGACGTTGTGGACGGCCGGCTCGCCGATGTCTCCGTCAGCGGAGACTTCTTCCTGGAGCCCGACGAGGCGCTCCTGGACATCAACCGCGGGCTGACCGGCCTGCCGGACACGACGACGGCGTCCGAGCTTTCCGCGGAGGTCACGGCTTCGCTGCCGGAGGGAGCCGCCCTGTTCGGCTTCTCTGCCGACGCCGTGGCCATCGCCGTCAGGCGCGCCTTGGCGAAGGCGACGTCCTGGGCTGACCACCGCTGGGATCTGATTCCGCCCACGGTCCTTCCTACCGAAATCGATGTCGCCCTCGACGAGGTCCTCACCGAGGAAGTAGGCGCCGGCCGCCGCAACCCCACCCTTCGGTTCTGGGACTGGCAGGAGCCGTCCACGGTGATCGGCAGCTTCCAGTCCTACCGCAACGAGGTGGACCCCGAGGGCGTGGCCAGGCACGGCATCAACGTGGTCCGGCGCATCAGCGGCGGGGGAGCGATGTTCATGGAGGCGGGCAACTGCATCACGTACTCCCTGTACCTGCCGCAGACACTGGTGGACGGGCTCAGCTTCGCCGACTCCTACCCCTTCCTGGACGCGTGGGTCATGGCCGCCCTGGAAAAGCTGGGCATCACCGCGTTCTACGTGCCGCTTAATGACATCGCGACTGACCAGGGCAAGATCGGCGGTGCTGCGCAGAAGCGCCTTGCCAACGGCGGCATGCTGCACCACGTCACCATGAGCTACGACATTGACGCGGACAAGATGGTGGAGGTGTTGCGGATCGGCAAGGAGAAACTCTCGGACAAGGGCACCCGCAGCGCGAAGAAGCGGGTGGACCCGCTGCGCCGCCAGACGGGCCTGGCCCGGACCGAGATCATTGCGGCCATGATGGAGGTCTTCAGCGAGCGGTACGGCGCTGCACTCTCCGAACTCACTGAAACCGAACTTGCCGCTGCCAGCGAGCGCGTGGGCACGAAGTTCGGCACCCGGGAGTGGCTTCACCGGGTCCCCTGACGCGGTTCCCCCGCCAGGCGCCGCCGTTACGGAGCCACCGAGGAAGTTTTGACTACTGCGGCCTGGGCTGTCAGAGCACGCAGCAGGTGGCTGCGCTGCTCGATGATGATCCGGCGCAGGGCGCGGGGAGCATCCGTGTTCCCGGCCAGCCACTGATCCGTCCGCAGGATAACCGGATGACCTGCAGGTTCAGCTCCCTCCGTGAGGTCCTGTGCCAGTGGGTACAGGCCCCGCACAATCCGGCTTGCGATCTCGATGCTCCTCCCGTCCCAAACCCCTCGTAGACACTCGAAGTACGGCTCCACGTACGGTTCAAGCAGGACTGGAGGGGCGGTCATGAAACCGCTGATGGTGGCGGTCAGCAGTTGGTTGGACAGTTCGTTTCCCTGCACCGCCGCGTGCCACGCTGCTGCCTTCACGTCCGGATCAGGCCGGGAGGCGAGCGCGGTGGCGTGCCCGGCGCGGCCGGAGGCGGTGGTGTCGCGGCCCAATTCGGCGTCCAGTTCCGCCACGGTCGCCTGGCCGTTCGGCGCCAGGGCGTGCCAGAGGTGCCAGCGCAGCTCGGCGTCCACTGCAAGGCCCTCCACCGGCGCCGTGCCGTGCAGCAGGCCTTTGAGCCGGGGCAGCATGGCTTCGTCGTGCCTGCTGAGGGTGGCAAGCGTTCTGGCCCACGCCAGCTGCTGGTCCGAGCCGGGCGTGGCGCGGTCCAGTTCCGCCGCGGCGGCGGCCAGGAACGAGGTCCGCGCCGCTTTCCGGGCAGCCGCCGGTGTGTAGCGTTCGACGGCGGTGCTTGCGTTGTCCAGGAGGTTCAGCAAAACGCCGATTACTGTTTCAGCAGGTGCGAACCCAGCCACGGCGTCAATGTAGCGGGCAGCCGGGCTTTCGCCGTCCCGTACCGAGTTCCAGAGCGCCGTCCAGCACAAGGCGCGGGCCATCGGGTCAACCATCCGGTCAAGGGAGGCCAGGACCGTGGCCTCGGACGCCGGATCAAGCCGGACTTTCGCGTAGGTCAGGTCATCGTCATTCACCAGCAGGAGCGCGGGCCGCGGCCGGCCCGTGAGCTGGGGGAGCTCTGTCCGTGCACCCGCCACGTCGGTTTCGATACTCCCGGTCCGCACCAGGGAGCCTTCGGCGTCAAAACCGTAAGAACCGATGCGCAGCCGGTGCGGACGCAGTTCCACCCGTCCGGTGACCGGGTCCACAGCCTCCTGGACGATGGTCACGGTGCCCGGGAGGCCGCCGTCGCCCGCATCCCCGGTGGCGTCCGCGGAAGGGAGCTTTAGCGACAGGGTGGAGATGCCGGAGGTCTGAAGCCACTGCTGCGCCCACCCCGCCAAGTCCCGCCCGGAGGACGCGCTGAGGGCCGCCAGGAGATCGGACAGGGACGTGTTCCCGTACGCATGCTGCCGGAAGTATTCGCGGGAGCCGGCGATGAACGCCTCGAATCCCACGTATGCCACGAGCTGTTTGAGCACTGAGGCGCCCTTGGCGTAGGTGATGCCGTCGAAGTTCTGCTTGGCCGCCTCGAGGTCCGGAATGTCCGCCACGATCGGATGGGTGGTGGGCAACTGGTCCTGTACGTAGGCCCAGGCCTTGCGCTTATTGGCGAAGTTCACCCAGGCGGTGTCCCATTCGGTGGCGCGGTCCACGCCCAGGGTGCCCATGTAATCGGCGAAGGACTCCTTCAGCCACAGGTCATCCCACCAGTGCATGGTCACCAGGTCCCCGAACCACATGTGCGCCATCTCGTGCATCAGGGTGTTGGCCCGGCCCTGGTACTGCGCGTCGGTGGTGCGCGAGGTGAAGACGTAGCTCTCGGTAAAGGTCACCAGGCCGGGATTCTCCATCGCACCAAGGTTGTATTCGGGCACAAAGGCCTGATCGTACTTGCCCCAGGGGTAGGGATAGTCGAAGAGCCGGTTGAAGAAGTCCAGGCCGTTCCTGGTGAGCTGGAACAGCTCGTGGGTGTCAAAGGATTCTGCCATGGATGCCCGGCAATACAGGGCGAGCGGCACGTCCAGGAACGTGCCGTCGTCGAGCGTTGCCTGCCACCGGTCCTCTGCCTTGAAGTAGGGCCCGGCCAGCACGGTGGTGATGTACGTGGACATGGGTTTGGTGGGGGCGAAGTCCCAGCACGCCGCAGCCGGGTCCCCGGCAAGTGCGGTCCGGTTGACCTCCGTGCCGTTGGAGGCAACGTGCCACTGGGCGGGTGCGGTCACATGGAACGTGAAGGTGGCTTTGAGGTCGGGCTGTTCGAAATTGGCGAAGACCCGGCGGGCGTCGGCGGGCTCGTACTGCGTATAGAGGTAGCACTGGCCGTCGGCGGGGTCCACGAACCGGTGCATGCCCTCACCGGAACGGCTGTACAGCGCGGTAGCGCTGACAGTCACCTGGTTCTCGGCCTGCAGGTGGTCAAGCCTGATCCTGGCACCTTCCACCACATCCTCAACGCGGAGTTCCTCACCGTTAAGAACCACGCTGTGGACGTCGCCAATGAAATCCAGGAACGTGGAGGCCCCCGGCTCTGAAGCGGTGAACGAGATGATGCTGCGGCTTGGGTAACCGGCCACCTGCGGGTCCGCGGCCTGGCGAACGTCCAGCGAAACGTCGTAGCTGGTGGTGCTGATCAGGGCTGAACGTTCGGCGGCTTCGTTGCGCTGCAGATTCTCATTTGACACTCAGCTATCTAATCACGGGGCTGTTCTTCGTTCACCCGGCGATCAGCAGGGCAGCCGCGAGCCCCAGCAGGGCAATCAGGAGCCAGGACGCGAGGGCTGCCAGGAGCGCACGTCCGCCGGTGTGAAGGAGCAGGCGGATCCGCACAGCGGAGCCCAGGCCGAACAGCGCGGCGCCGAGCAGGATGTCCTGCAGCGCGGCCCCTGCCTCTAGCCAGCCCGCCGGGAGCCAGCCGGTGGACCGGAGGCCCACCATGGCCACGAAGCCGAGGACAAACAGGGGCACCACCGGCGGCAGTTTCACGTCCCCGCCGTCCGTGTCCGGACCGGGTCTGGCAGCGAGGCGCTGGTGCGCGCCGGCGATGGCGGCCACGGGGGCCAGCAGCAGCACCCGGGTGAGCTTGACGACGACGGCGATGCCCAGCGCGGCGGACCCGGCAGTTTGCGCCGTGGCCACGACTTGGCCCACGTCGTGCACAGAAGCCCCGGTCCAGGCGCCGAAAACCGGTGCGCTGAGCTGCAGTGGATGGACCAGGAGCGGCATGACCCCGATTGCCAGCGTGCCGCAGAGCGTCACGAGCGCCACCGGCAGGACGGTGTCCACGTGCCGGATCCGACGGACGGCAGCCATGGCACCGATGGCGGAAGCACCGCAGATCGAAAAGCCTGTGGCCACCAGGAGTGACGTCACCGGCGGAAGCCGGAACAGCCGGGAGATGAGGTAGGTTCCGCCGAAGCCCGCGGCCACCACTGCCGCTATCAGCACCAGCGCCAGCCAGCCCAGTCCCAGGACGTCCATGACGCTCACTTTCAGGCCCAGCAGGACGATGCCGCCGCGCATCAGGTGCTTTCCGGCGAAGTCCAGTCCCGGTCGGGCCCTTCCGGCAGTCCAGACGCCCGTTGCCGGGAGGTTGGCCGCCAGGACACCCAGGACCACGGCCAGGGTCATGGCCGGGAGTACGGGAACGAACCGGTGGACCAGGAAAGCTGCGGCGAGTGCAACAGCCGCCGTGGCAAGGCCGGGAAGCAACCGGTCGGCACCGCCGGAGACGCCCGGGCCGGGGCTGGGGAGGCTTCTGCGGACAGGCACTCACCTACTGTGCCGGAAAAGACGCAGGATGCACGAACCAGACCACCTCAGCCAACACGCCACAATGGATGGCAGTAATGAATTCGAAACAAAAAGATGGTTGGCTATTGGACATGTCAGACCTATTCCAGGATTACTCCGTGGCCGCCGGCCGGACCGGAGCCTACGACGAGATGTTCGCCCCCGGGCAACAGGCCCGGGGCTCCTATGGGCAGGTGGCGGACGCCCTTCGCAAGCTCTCCCTCGCCGATGTCAGCGCCCGTGCGGACTCGATGGCGCGTACCTTCCTGGACCGTGGCGTCACCTTCGACTTCGCAGGGGAGGAACGGCCTTTCCCGCTGGACATCGTTCCCAGGGTCATTCCCGCTGCCGAATGGGACGTGTTGGAACGCGGCGTCGCCCAGCGCGTGCACGCGCTCGAGGCGTTCCTCAACGACGTGTACGACAAGATGAACGTGGTGTCCGACGGCGTGATACCCCGGCAGCTGGTGACCACCAGCGCACACTTCCACCGCCAGGTCCACGGTTTCGAACCGGCCGGCGGCGTCCGCGTGCACGTTTCAGGCATCGACGTCGTACGTGATGCAGCCGGAACCTTCCGCGTGCTGGAGGACAACGTCCGCGTACCCTCCGGCGTGAGCTACGTCCTGGAGAACAGGCGCGCCATGGCCAAGGGCCTGCCCGAAGCGTTCGGCCAGCAGCTCATCCGCCCGGTGGAGGAATACCCCCGCCGGCTCCTCTCGGCCCTGCGCAAAACCGCGCCCGCCGGTGTGGACGATCCCACGGTCGTCGTCCTGACCCCCGGGGTGTTCAACAGCGCCTACTTCGAGCACACCCTGCTCGCGGGCCTGATGGGTGTGGAACTGGTGGAGGGCCGGGACCTCATCTGCCGCGGAAACCGCGTGTACATGCGCACCACCGCCGGGGAGCAGCGCGTGGATGTCATTTATAAACGGATCGACGACGACTTCCTGGACCCGCTGCAGTTCCGGGCCGATTCCATGCTCGGCTGCCCCGGGCTCGTCAACGCCGCCCGGGCCGGCGGGGTGACCATCGCCAACGCGGTGGGCAACGGCGTCGCGGACGACAAACTGGTCTACAGTTACGTCCCGGACCTCATCCGCTACTACCTCAACGAGGAACCCATCATCGCGAACGTGGACACCTTCCGCCTGGAGGAGAAGGAAGCCCGCGAGTACACCCTGGACAACCTGTCAGAGCTTGTGGTCAAGCCGGTGGACGGCTCGGGCGGCAAGGGCCTGGTCATAGGCCCGGACGCTTCCAAGGATGAACTCGACGCCCTCCGCCAGCGGGTCATTGCCGACCCCCGCGGCTGGATTGCCCAGCCGGTGCTGCAGCTCTCCACCGTCCCGACCCTGGGCGGCGACAAGTTCGGACCCCGCCACGTGGACCTGCGGCCTTTCGCGGTGAACGACGGCGACAACGTCTGGGTACTGCCCGGCGGCCTTACCCGCGTGGCGCTCAAAGAGGGGTCGCTGATTGTGAACTCCAGCCAGGGCGGCGGTTCCAAGGACACCTGGGTCCTTGCGGATTCGCCCCAGGTGCCGGTGGAAACTCTGCCGCGGCCCTCCATTTCAGTCCGCGAGCGTGTCTCCGTATGGCCGGTGGAGAGCAACTGGCGCGACCGCCAGTCGGAGCAGCAGCAGTGACCCGGGCCATGATCGAACCATTGTCTTTTCCAGTGTCGGGCCCGCAGGAGGTAGCCGCGAATGCTTAGCCGTATTGCCGAGTCCCTATTCTGGATCGGCCGTTATGTGGAGCGTGCCGACGGCACCGCGCGCATCCTCGATGTGCATCTGGAGCGGCTGAACCACCTGCCCATGGACGAACGCAAGAGCGTGGCGCAGGAACTCCTGGCCGTGATGGGCGCACGACCGCAGAGCGAGGACTTCGGACTGCCGGAACTGCTCCACGCCCTGGCATACGACAAAACCAGCGCCACCTCCATTGCAGGGTCCCTGGGAGCAGCACGGGAAAACGCCCGCCGCGCCCGCGAGACAGTGTCATCGGGACTGTGGGAGAGCCTCAACACCACCTACTACGGGTTAAGCCAGCACCGCAAGGACGTGGTGGGCACCTACCGGTTCTGCAACTGGACGCTGGAACGCACCGCCATGGTGAGCGGCCTGGCGGACACCACGGTGAGCCACGACGAAAGCTGGCTGTTCCTGGTGCTGGGCCGGTCCCTGGAGCGGGCTGATATGACCGCCCGCATGCTTTCCACCCGGGACGTCCTGTCAGCCGGGATGTCCTGGGTCAACATGCTCCGGTGCGCCGGTGCCTACGAGTCCTTCCTGCGCACCCGCAGGGCGGCGTTCGGCGACCAGCACGCCGCAGAGTTCCTGCTCCTGGACCGGCTGTTCCCGCGGTCCATTGTGTACGCGCTCCGGGACGCCGACGAGTGCCTTGCCAAACTCGATCCCTCCGCCCAGCGCGTGGGCTTCATCAACGACGCCCGCCGGATTGTGGGCCAGGCCCGCACGTTCCTGGAGTTCCACCGCACGGACGACCTCATGTCCGAACTGCCCGAACACATGGAACGCGTGCAGAAGGCAGTGTCCCAGGCCTCGGACGCCATTTCCCGTAAGTACTTCAATCAGGCGGACGAACTGGCCTGGGTGGGAGAAGTTTCATGACCCGGCTGAGCATCGTCCACAAGACGGCCTACAAGTACAACAAGCGCGTCACGCTGTCCTATAACGAGGCGAGGATGACGCCCCTGACCGATTCGCAGCAGGTGGTGCTGGAATCGGTGGTCAAGGTTTCGCCGTCGCAGGCTGCCGTGAGCACCTACCGCGACTACTGGGGGACCAGGGTCACTGCCTTTGACATGCAGATGCCGCACGAGCACCTCGAAGTTGTCTCCAACATCACGGTGGAAGTGCACCGTGCCGAGAAAATCCCTTCCGGGCAGGACATTGTGGGCTGGGACGTCCTCGCCTCACCCGAGACCCTCAATACGTTCAGCGACTGGCTTCCGCAGTCCAGGCTGAGCGGTCCCGGCGACGAGGTTCTGGGCATCGTCCCCGGGGTGGTGGCGGACAAGAACCCGCACGACGCCGCCATGGCCGTCTTCGAGTGGATGCGCGGTGAGATGACCTACATGTCCGGCTCCACTGCCGTCACCACCAACGCTGAAGAGGCTTGGAACCAACGGCAGGGTGTGTGCCAGGACCTGGCGCACCTCGCCATCGGTGCGCTGCGGAGCTGCGGCATCCCTGCCCGGTACGTTTCGGGATACCTGCATCCCCGGTCCAGTGCCGGCATCGGCGAAACGGTGGCCGGCCAGTCCCATGCGTGGCTGGAATTTTGGGACGGCGACTGGCGGAGCTGGGATCCGACCAACCATAAACCTGCCGGCGACTTCCATGTCACCGTCGCCCGGGGGAGGGACTACCGGGACGTGTCCCCGCTGAAAGGCATCCTGTCCGGCGGTGGCGGGTCTGCGCTGAACGTGAGTGTGGAGATCACCCAGCTGGCCTGATGCTGCCTGCCGTTCGACGGCAACTGTTCCGCCTCAGGCGTCCGCGGATGCGGACGCCTGAGGCGTCTACTCAGGGACCGTCCTGCCAACGCCGCTGAGCTGGGTCCACCAGGTGAGCGGTTCCGTCACCTTGAACCGCCGGCCGGTGAGACTGTCCCGGGTGATGCGGACGAACGCGTCCTTCTTGCCTGCCTGCCAGGGGAAGAGGTACAGCTCCGTGGTCCCCAAAACCTCGTCGGTTGCAGTGACGACGTCCGCAGTGCCCTTCGCCACGACGCTCCACGCCAGCCCCGTGTCCGGGTCCACGCCGTCCGCCTCCAGGGCCACCGGGGCGCTCCCTGACGCGCCGGCCAGCTTGGTCCCTTCGCCAGTTCTGAAGACGAGGGTACCGCCGTCCACCGCGTAGTTGATGGGGAAGATATCCGGACGCCCGTCAGCCAGGACCGCGAGCCTGCCCACGGACACCGTCCGCAGCATGGCCCAGCATTCGTGGCGTTCCAGGTTCTGTACGTCAGGAGGGGTCTCAGGGCTCATGCCGCTGAGCATACGCCTACCAGGGGCTTGGCTTGTAGTCCTTCAGGAACACCCCGTACTGGTCCTCGCCGTGCTCGCCCATCACGATGGGGTCGTAGACCCGCGCCGCCCCGTCCACCAGGTCCAGGGGTGCGTGGAAGCCCTCCTCCATGAGCCGGACTTTGGTGAAGTGGGGCCGTTCGTCAGTGATCCAGCCGGTGTCGACGGCGGTCATCAGGATGCCGTCCGTGTCCAGCATTTCCTGCGCGCTGGTCCGGGTCATCATGTTCAGGGCCGCCTTGGCCATGTTGGTGTGCGGGTGCCCGGGGCCCTTGTAGGCGCGCGAGAACTGGCCCTCCATGGCGGAGACGTTGACGATGTACTTCCGGTTCGCGGTTGACCGTTTCATCGCAGGCCGGAGCCTGCTGACCAGCAGGAACGGGGCGGTGACGTTGCAGAGCTGGACCTCGAGCATTTCGAGCGGGTCCACCTCATCGACCACCTGCGTCCAGCTGTTGATGGTAGCAAGGTCCGGAACCAGCCCGCCGGCGTCGATGGCCGTTCCTGAGGCGATGCGCTCCAGTGAAGCGGAACCGGTGGAGAGCGCCAGTGAGGTGATGGCGTCACCGGCGAGGACCGGATGCTCCGTGACGCTGCTGGCCAGAGCCAGGGGGTGCTTGTCATGCGCATGGCCGAAGGTCACGAGCTCGGGGCCGCCGTTGGCCTGCTCAAGGGCCGCGGGAAGCGGTTCGTCCTCCGCGTCCACCAGCGGCTTGTAGGCGTTACCGGACCGGCGCACTGTCTGGGCCGCGTTGTTGATGATAATGTCCAGCGGGCCGGCCTCGTTGAGCGAGTCGGTCAGGGCCATTACCTGGGCGGGGTCGCGCAGGTCGATGCCCACGATGCGGAGCCGGTGAAGCCACTCGCCGCTGTCCTCCATGGCAGCGAACCGGCGGGCCGCGTCCTTGGGGAACCGGGTGGTGATGGTGGTGTGGGCGCCGTCCCGGAGCAGCCGGAGCGCGATGTACATCCCGATCTTGGCCCGGCCGCCGGTGAGCAGGGCGCGGCGTCCGGTCAGGTCAGTGCGGGCGTCCCGCTTGCCGTGGTTGAACGCGGCACACTCCGGGCAGAGCTGATGGTAGAAGGCGTCAACCTGGGTGTAGTGCTGCTTGCAGATGTAGCAGGGGCGGGAGCGGATCAGGTGACCCGCCACCTTGCCGGTAGCCGAGGGGGCCAGCTTGCTTCCACGGGTTTCGTCGTCGATCCGGTCCGGGGCTGCGGTTGCCGTCTGGGCGATCACGGCCCGGTCAGCCTCGGAAATCAGGTCCCGCTTGGTGACGCGGCGGTGCCTCTTGACGGCCTTGAACATTTTGCCGGTGGCTCGGCGCACCGAGATGTAGTCCGGATGCTCCTCGTCATAGGCGTGGATCGTGTTGAGGACCTTGAGGCAGGCCTGGATTTCCTCAGGCGTCAAATCGGGGGAGCTCATTGTACCGATTTTACAGCCTCCGGCCCCCCCTGCCCGCCCCGCAGTCAACGGGGCGGGCAGCAGGGGAGCGGTCCCTGGTAGAAGCGGGGAGCGCTTCTTCGAAGCGATCAGGAGATGCGGGCGCCGGAAGCTGTTTCTGCTGCTGCGGCAGCGTGCGTCTTGGCGACCTTGTCCACGGATTCCCGAAGATCCGGGTACTGCTCCGCTGCTGCCTTAATCGCGTTCGGCACAAGATGCAGGTTGGCGGCAGCAAGCTTGCGCTCTTCGTCTCCGGGCTCGGGAACTTCCTGGCCCTTGGCCAGGACGGTGATTCCGGAGTCGGTGACCTTGAAGCCGCGGGCGCGGTCCAGGTCCGGGTCGAGTCCGATTGCGGCTCCCGCCGGCACCTTGACGTTTTTGTCGATGATGGCCCGGTTGATGACGGCGCCGTCACCGATCTGCACCTTGTCCATCAGGACCGAATCGATGATCCGGCTGCTGGTGGCCACGTAGACATCGTTGGAGAGGACCGAGCCTTCCACCACGCCGCCGGAGATCACCACGCCATTGGAGACAATCGAGTCCAGGGCGGCGCCCACAGTGTTGTTCTGGCCGCGGACGAACTTGGCCGGCGGGGAAATGCTCTGCCGGGTGTAGATGGGCCATTCGGAGTTGTACAGGTTGAAGACCGGCAGCGGGGAGATGAGGTCCATGTGGGCGTCGTAGAACGAATCGATGGTGCCGACGTCGCGCCAGTACGTACGGTCCCGCTCGGTTGAGCCGGGGATGTCGTTGAGGGTGAAGTCGTAGACACCGGCTTCGCCCTGGTTCACGAAGTAGGGGATGATGTCTCCGCCCATGTCGTGCTTGGTGTCCAGCCGCTCGGCGTCCACGTGCAGGGCTGCGACGAGTGCGTCGGCGTCGAACACATAGTTGCCCATTGAGGCCAGGAACTGGGAGGGGTCTGCGGCCAGTCCGGGGGTGGTGGCGGGCTTTTCCACGAAGGCCGCGATCTTCTGGGGATCGTTCTGGTCCACTTCGATCACGCCGAACTGGTCGGCCATGTGCAGCGGCTGCCGTACCGCGGCGACAGTCGCCTTGGCGCCGCTGTTGACGTGCTGCGCCACCATCTGGGCGAAATCCATCCGGTAGACGTGGTCAGCGCCTACTACCACCACGATGTCCGGGTTGGCATCGTGGATTAGGTTTAAGGACTGGTAGATGGCATTGGCGCTGCCGAGGAACCAGCTCTTGCCCACACGCTGCTGGGCCGGAACGGAGGCCACGTAGTTGCCCAGCTGCGTGGACATGCGCCAGGTCTCAGAGATGTGGCGGTCAAGGCTGTGGGACTTGTACTGGGTGAGAACGACGATCTGAAGGTAGCGGGAATTCACCAGGTTGGACAGGGCGAAGTCAATCAGGCGGTAGCTTCCCGCGAACGGTACCGCGGGCTTCGCACGGTCTGCCGTCAGTGGCATCAGTCTGTTTCCCTCGCCGCCTGCGAGGACAATGGCCAGGACTCTTTTGTTCAACGGCATATTTGGTCGCTCCTGTACGCCTTCGTAACTCCCCAAGACAGTCCGGCATGCCCGGACTCCTTCACACTAGAACAGTTAAGCGTGAAGGACTACCTTGGTGCTTGTGCGAATAGACATTGTGACTAAAGAGTTCCCGCCGGAGATCTATGGTGGCGCCGGGGTCCACGTGGCCGAATTGAGCAGGGTGCTTAGTAAGCACGTTGACCTGCAGGTTCGTGCTTTCGGGGCTCCCCGCGACGCTGACTACCACGGTGCCGGAGTGACCTCCTACGCGGTCCCGGAGGACCTGGGATCAGCCAACGCCGCTGTCCAGACCCTTGGGGTGGACCTGCGGATCGTCCCTGACATCGAGGGCGCGGACCTGGTCCATTCACACACCTGGTACGCCAACATGGCAGGGCACCTTGCGTCCCTGCTCCACGGGATTCCGCACGTTCTGAGCGCCCACAGCCTCGAACCGCTTCGTCCCTGGAAGGCGGAGCAGCTTGGCGGGGGCTACGCTTTGTCCTCCTGGGTGGAGAAGACAGCTTACGAGGCCGCTGCGGCCATCATCGCCGTATCGGAAGGCATGCGGCAGGACATCCTGCGCAGCTACCCCGACGTGGACCCGGCCAAGGTGCGGGTGGTCCACAACGGCATCGACGTGGGGCTCTGGAACCGCGATGAGAACACCGACGCGGTCCGCGCCCTGGGCATTGATCCGGACAAGCCGAGTGTAGTTTTTGTGGGGAGAAACACGCGCCAGAAGGGCGTTCCCTACCTTCTGAGAGCCGCCGCCAAGCTTCCGGCCGACGTCCAGCTGGTCCTCTGCCTGGGCGCTGCCGACACTCCGGAACTGGCTGCGGAGACGGCCCGCCTGATCGAGGACCTTCAGCGGGAGCGGACCGGCGTTGTCCTGATTGAACGCATGCTGCCCCGCCATGAGCTCATCCAGGTGCTCAGCCACGCCACCGCCTTTGCCTGCCCCTCCATCTACGAACCGCTCGGCATCGTCAACCTCGAAGCCATGGCCTGCGGCGCAGCTGTGGTGGCCAGCGCCACCGGCGGTATTCCCGAGGTGGTGGACCACGGCCGCACCGGGCTCCTCGTGGATCTGGAACAGGTCACCGACGGCACCGGCACGCCCCTTGACCCGGAAAAGTTCGTCACCGAATTCGCCGCCGCCCTCACCGATGTGGTCTCCGACCCCGACCGTGCCCGCGCCATGGGACAGGCCGGCCGGCTGCGCGCGGAACAGCACTTCTCCTGGGAATCGATCACCGAAACAACCCTTGAGGTGTACCGCTCAGTGCTGCCGGCACAGAGTTAGCAGCTCTTTCCAGCACAAACGACGACGGCGCCGCCCCCTCGCCAGGGGAGCGGCGCCGTCGTCGTTTTCCTGCGCCCGGGTGACGTCAGTTCCGCTTCCCCGCCACGGTGCGGGCGAGGAGCACCTTCTCATCCACGGGTGCCTGGCCGCTGGCCCGCTGGTTGCGGAAGTAGGCGCGCGCCTCGTCCTGCCGCTCTTTCTCGGCGCCGGTGGCGATCCTTGCCCTGACGTGCTGTTCGCCGTAGCCGAAGGCGTCCACGAGGTCCACGGCATGGGGACGGAGCCTTACCAGCAACCGGTTGATGTACCCGCCCACGGTGCGGCCCCGCTGCATGGAAAGGCGGCCGTTCATGAGGTACCAGGACAGGTTCTTTTCGATCAGCGAAAGCCCGAACAGGTCCCGCAGCCAGGTCAGCACGGTCTTCGTGCCGGGATCAGCAACATCGCGCAGCGCATCCGTGAACGCCTCCCACTGAAGCAATTCTGCATGCGCCTGGGCTGCGTCGATGAGTTCATTCTGGTGCCTGTTGAACAGGGCTGCCCCCTTCTCCTGCGACAGCCGTCCCGCCCCCTTTAGAGCCGCAGCCGCCTCGGCCACCATGGTCTGCACGCGGTCGGTGAGGAGCGCGCGCTGGCCCTCCTCGTCGCGGAGGGCAATGGCCGCTTTTTGCACGGAGCCGGTGTCGGCCACGAACTGGGCCACCTGGCGCAGGCCGGTGCGGTGGATGGCCGCTCCGGTCGCCTGGCCGACAACGTAGCGTGCCAGCACCCCGAAGTCCACGCTCCGGAATTCCTTGGCGTAATCAGCCAGGAGCCGCTTGGCGACCAGCTGCAACAACACCGTGTTGTCGCCTTCGAAGGTGGCGTAGACGTCCAGGTCGGCCCGCAGTGATGCAAACCGGTTCTCGATTAGGAACCCGGCGCCGCCGGATGCTTCGCGGCACTCCTGCAGGGTGCCCAGCGCATGCCAGGTGCTGAGCGGTTTCAGTGCGGCAGCCAGGGTCTCCAGGTCCTGGCGGTCTTCGTCCGTATCGTGGGCCCCGGAGAACACGTCGTCGAACTTTTCCAGCAGCTGCTCGTGGGCGAAGCTGGCCGCGTACGTGGTGGCCAGCCTTGTCAGCAGGCGTTTCTGGTGCCGCTGGTAGTCCAGGAGCACTTCCTCTTCGGTGTGGGAGGAGGCGTTGAACTGCCGGCGTTCGGTGGCGTATTGGATGGCCGCCTTTAGAGCGACCTTGGATGCGGCAACAGCAGCGCCGTCCAGCGACACCCGGCCCTGCACCAGGGTGCCCAGCATGGTGAAGAAGCGGCGTCCCGGGCTGGCGATGGGGGAGCTGTACCGTCCGTCGGCGTCCACGTCGCCGTAGCGGTTGAGCAGGTTGGTCCGCGGGATCCGGAGGTGCGTGAAGTGAAGCCGGCCGTTGTCGATGCCGTTGAGGCCGCCCTTGATGCCGTCGTCCTCGCCGCCGATGCTGGGCAGGAAGTCCTTGGTGTCCGGGTCACGGAGATCCACGTAAAAGGCGTGCACCCCGTGGTTGACGCCTCGGGTGACCAACTGGGCGAACACCACCGCGGCGAGGCCGTCCGTGGCCGCGTTGCCGATGTAGTCCTTCCAGGCTGCCCGGAAGGGCGTGTGCACGACGAATTCATCGGTGGAAGGGTCGTAGGTCGCGGTGGTGGCGATGCTGGCCACGTCAGAGCCATGACCGGTTTCCGTCATGGCAAAGCAGCCAGGAATCTGAAGGTTCATGATGCCCGGAAGCCACTTTGCGTGGTGTTCGGCGGTGCCGAGGTGCATCACCGCGGAACCGAAAAGCCCCCACTGGACGCCGGCCTTGATCTGCAGCGAGGGGTCCGCCACCACCAGTTCCTCAAAGCCTGCGATGTTCCCGCCGTGGTCATCGGAGCCGCCCAGCGACTCGGGAAACGCCCGGTGCACTGCCCTGTTGTCCACGAGGTACTTCAGCTGCCCGAACACGCGGGCACGGTGTTCCGTGTGGGTCAGGCCTTCAATCTTGTGCAGTTCCGGTTGCGCGGCCAGGTTCCTGGCCTGGCGGCGGGTGGCGGCCCACTTGCCCAACAGTTGCTCACCCAGCGCGTCGACGTCGACGTCGACGGCGGGCTGGGCGGAGGCTGTGCCCGGGGCGGCCGTTGCGGCGGGGCTTTGCCGGTTTCGGGCGGGACGGTCCACTAGTTCAGTCATGTCGAAGTCCTTTATTGGTGCTGACAGGTGGGGTGGTGGTGCTGCGGTGGATCATGGGGATCAGGCGTCGGGGCCGGACAACTTGGGCAGTTCAGGAGCAATCCCAACGCACAGCCAGGCCGTTATCTGCCGTGCCATCGCTTCCTGCCCGGGTTTCGTTGCGGAGTCCGGGGTACTGAGCCATTGTTCTCCCGCGTTCCGCACCAGCCCGATGGCCGCTTTGGGCCAGTAGCCGATGACGGCCTCCTTGCCATCGCCCAGGTGTGAGCGCATGGGAGTGGCAATCATGTCTGCCACGGCGTCAAAGAAGTGCCCCAAGGCAGCGGACCCGGCGGCCGAGTCCCTGGAAGGGTCCTGTTCAGCAGCCGCATGCTGTGTGACGAAGGTGTAGACGTTCGGGCTCGTACTGGCCATCTGCAGGTAGGCAGTCACCATGGCAAGCAGACCTTCGCGTGGCGTAACGGCGCTCTGCGCGGCTTCCTGGATCCGACGCTGCATCTGGCTGAGGACAACTTCGCCTACAGCCTGCTGAAGTCCGGCTTTGTCCCCGAAATAGCGGTAAAAGACGGATTTCGAGGTTCCTGCTGCGGCGGCAATGTCCTCCATGGAAGCGTCGCTGCCAAGGGCGTGCACTGCCCGTCGGGCTGACTTGATCAGCTCCCTGCGCCGCTCCTCCCGGTGGCTCTGCCAGCGGGACGAGCGCCCGTCTTCGGGCGCGATCACAGCGACTGGTGCGGGGCGTTGCCGGGTGTTCACGATACCCAGCGTATCAGGTACGCTGGGTATCGGTAACCGAACGTGACCCGAGGAGATACCCATGTCCATCGACGGACAGCCCACCACCGGACAAGACGCTGCCGGAACTCCCGCCGCAAGCTCCGCCCCTGCACATCGCCGCGCAGTCATTGTTGGAGGCAACCGCATCCCGTTCGCGCGGTCGGGCGGCGCCTACGCCAAGTCCTCCAACCAGGACATGCTTACAGCCGCCCTGGACGGGCTCATCGCACGGTTTGGTCTGCAGGACGAACGCATCGGGGAAGTGGCTGCCGGGGCGGTCCTGAAGCACTCACGGGATTTCAACCTCACCCGTGAGGCGGTGCTCGGTTCCGCCCTCTCCCCGGAGACACCAGCCTACGACCTCCAGCAAGCCTGTGCCACAGGCCTTGAAACGGTGGTAGGCCTGGCCAATAAGATCAAGCTGGGCCAGATTGACTCAGCGATCGCAGGCGGGGTGGACTCAGCGTCCGACGCCCCTGTGGTGGTCAGCGAGGGACTGCGCGAAGTGATCCTCGACCTCAACCGGGCCAAGAGCCTTCCGCAGCGGCTGCAGATCCTGAGCCGCCTGCGGCCCAAGGACCTGGCGCCGCTTGCCCCGGGAACCTCCGAGCCCAGGACCGGACTGTCCATGGGGGAGCACCAGGCGCTGACCACAGCCCAATGGAAGATCTCGCGTGAGGCGCAGGATGAAATCGCCCTGAACAGCCACCGGAACCTCGCGGCGGCCTACGAGACAGGCTTCTTTGATGACCTGCTCACCCCTTACCGCGGCCTGACCCGGGACGGAAACCTGCGTCCTGACACCTCCCTGGAAAAGCTCGCAGCCCTCAAACCCGTCTTCGGCAAGAACCTCGGCGCGGACGCCACCATGACCGCTGGAAACTCCACCCCGCTGACCGACGGCGCCTCCACCGTGCTGCTGGCTTCCGAAGAATGGGCCGATGCCCGCGACCTGCCTAAGCTCGCAGCCGTGGTGGATGGGGAAGCAGCTGCGGTGGATTTCGTGCACGGCAAGGACGGACTCCTGATGGCACCGGTGTTCGCCGTGCCCAGGCTGCTCTCCCGCCAGGGCCTCACCCTGGACGACATCGACTTCATCGAAATCCACGAGGCCTTCGCGGCCACAGTCCTCAGCATGCTGGCCGCCTGGGAGGACGAGGAATTCGGCCGGACCCGGCTCGGATTGCCAGGTGCCTTCGGCAAGGTGGACCGGTCAAAGCTGAACATCAATGGGTCCTCACTTGCTGCAGGCCACCCCTTCGCCGCGACCGGCGGCCGAATTGTTGCTTCGCTCGCCAAAACACTGCATGAAAAGGCGCTTACTGACGGGCGCCCCGCCCGCGGCCTCGTCTCGATCTGCGCAGCCGGCGGCCTGGGCGTTGTTGCAATCCTGGAATCACTGTAGGGGGCACGGATGACGGATACATACGCACAACTGGTAAACCAGGGCCTGGGCAGGAACGTAGCCAAAAAGCTCGGGCTTCCCCAGCCGGCAGTCCTGCGCCGGTACGAGCCCGGGGAACCGCTGATCACGGGACCCGTCCTGGTCCAGGGAAGCACGGCAGGCGCTGACGCCCTGGCCGCCGAACTGCTCTCCTGGGACCTGGATGTCCGGCGCCACGCCGTTCCGCGGGAAAAACTTGGAGCCATCATCCTGGTACTGGATGACGTGGCCCAGCCGGAAAACCTGGGAAAGCCCGTCCTCTCCGCTGCAGCTTCCCTCCGGGACCTGGCTGCGGGAGGCCGTGTCATTACCGTGTCCCGGCGGGCGTCGGACGCAACCACCCCGGCGGCGGCAGCAGCGCGGCAGGGCGTGGACGGCTTCCTGCGTTCCCTGGCGAAGGAACTGCGGGCCGGCGCCACCGGCAACGGTATTCTGCTGGCACCGGACGTGCAGACCACCAGCCCGGGCGCACTGGCGGCAGTCCGCTTCTTCCTTTCGGGCCGTTCCGCCTTTGTGGACGGCCAGTTCATCACGGTCTCGACAGCCGCGGGAGAACCTCCGCAGGACGTGGGAAAGCCACTGAAGGGCAGGGTCGCCGTCGTCACCGGAGCAGCCCGGGGCATCGGCGCGGCAATCGCCAGGACGCTGCACCGGGACGGCGCCACCCTGGTCCTGGTGGACATCCCGGCAGCCGGCGACCAGTTGGCAGCGGTAGCCAACGAAGTGCGGGGGACTGCGCTCCAGCTGGACATCAGCAGGAACGACGCCGGGCAGAGGATCCTTGGGCACGCAGTCCAGCGGCACGGGCGGCTGGACATCATGGTCCACAACGCCGGCATCACCCGGGACAAGCTCCTGGCCAACATGGATGAAGCCCGCTGGAACTCGGTAATCGACATCAACATTGCGGCCCAGCTCCGGATTAACGAGGCACTCCTTGGGTCCGAACACTTCCGCGCTTCTCCGCGGATCGTCTCCGTCGCCTCCACCAGCGGCATTGCGGGAAACCGGGGACAGACAAACTACGCAGCATCCAAGGGCGGTGTCATGGGCATGGTCCGTGCCACCGCGCCGCTGATCAGTGCCCACGGGGGAAGCATCAATGCCGTGGCGCCCGGCTTTATCGAAACCGAGATGACGGCCCGGGTGCCGCTGGTTCTGCGGGAGATGGGGCGCCGCCTCAACTCGCTGCAGCAGGGCGGACAACCAACCGACGTGGCCGAAACCATCGCCTTCCTTGCCAGCGACGCCGCCGGCGGTATCAACGGTGAAGTACTGCGGGTCTGCGGGCAGTACGTGATGGGAGCATGATGCACGCACAACCGGTGACCCTGGGCGAAATGCCGTCGCTGTCGAAGCTGTACGTAAATGCCGCAGCCCAGGCGGCCCGGCGCAGGTTGCTTGGAACGCATGACGGCTCCGTTCTCCCGGGGGAAGGCCACGAGGTCCGCGGGGTCACGGTAAACGTTGAAAACCTCACTGCCTACCAGCACCTCATCGGCGAAACTGCCAGTGATGTCCTGCCCGCAGGCTTCATCCATGCCCTGGCGTTCCCCCTCGCCATGAGCGTCATGAACCGGGACGACTTTCCGCTCCCGCTGCTGGGCATGATCCACCTTCGAAACAGCGTGGAACACAGAGCGCCGGTGCTGTTCACGGACGCCCTGGACATTACTGCGCACGTCGAAAACTTGCGCGGCCACCGTGCGGGGACTCAAGTGGACGTGGTAACTGAGGTGCGTCTGGCCGGCAAGGAAGACACTTCCTGGCAGGGTACGTCAACCTACCTCGCCAAGGGGGTTTTCCTCCCCGGCATCGACAAACCATCAGCGGCTCCGGCACACACCGGGTTCACGGCCCCGGACCCCACGGGGCTCTGGCAGTTGGGGGTAGACACCGGAAGGGCCTACGCGGCCGTATCCGGGGACTTCAACCCCATCCACCTCAGCGTGCTGTCAGCCAAGGCGCTTGGGATGCGGCGCTCCATCGCCCACGGCATGTACCTTGCGGCCAGGGCGCTCGCCGACGTCGGTGCTGTCCGTGGTGATTCTTTCTCCTGGGACGTGGACTTCGAGGCTCCGGTCTTCCTTCCCTGCCGGGTGGCGCTGGATATCAGTACGGTGCAGGGCGCCGCGGGAAACTGGGAGCGCTCCGACTTTTCAGCGTGGAACCCGCGGTCCGGCCGCAGGCATTTCAGCGGCTCGGTCAAGGCCCTTTAGTCTTCCTTTCCTACGACGGCGTTGCCTCGCCGCCGGGACGGACGGCACGCAGGATCCGGTGAAGGCTGAGGAGGATCGACTCGGACGCGGGGAGGGCGCCCTCTTGCAGCTCCCGGGCGGCGGTGGCTGCCGCGGCGGCGTTTACAGCCGTCGTGGCGGCGGCGAAAAGCACCTCCTGCTCCGCTGTGTCCGCACCGGTGATTGAGGAAAGCAAATTGCCGGCTGCGGTGATCGCGTCGGCAAGCGGTCCGCTGTCCTGCAGCGGAACGGTGTAGGGCACGTCGCTTTCCCAGATGACGTCCGAGAGCACGTCCGTCATGTCCTGGACGTGGAACGTCACCCGCTCCAGTTGTCGAAGGTTGCGGTAGTCGTCGTCGATATCACGGGGGTGGAGCCTGCGCCGGGGGTTGGCGCGCCGGCTGGCGTCAGCTTCTTGAACGAGGTGCCGGACGGAGCGCGCGGCCGATGCGAGCTCCTCGGAGCGGCGCGACCATTCCTCGTGTTCAGGCGGCCACTCTTCCTTCAGCGCTGCACCCATGTCTGTCAACTGCTTGCCCAGGGCAAGGCGTAAGTCATCCAGGCTGGCCGCGGCCGCCTTCAGGTGCAGCGGGGGAAAAACCAGGAAGTTCACGGCGATGCCCACACCCACGCCCACGCCCATCTGCATTAGGTATCCGAAAGAAAATTCGTCTGCATTGTTGCCTCCCACAAGGAGGACCAGCAGGGCCGCCGTCGGAATCCAGTCGCTGCCGGAACCTATGCCCCGAACCCCGCCCAGCAGCACACCTATCCCCATGAACAAGGCCACCGTCAGGGGTGAGGGATCCGCAATGGTCACGAGGATGACAGCGAGGCCTATGCCGACGGCGAGCCCGGCAAGGGCCTGGAAGCCCTGGCGCACTGAGCCTGCGACGTTGTGGTACATCGCCACCAGTGCTCCCAGCGGCGCGTAGTAGGGGTAGTTGGCTGCTGCCCCCGGCATCAGCGGGGCGATCAGGAAGGCCAGGCCCGCGGCCAGGGCGGCCTTCGCCGCCAACTGCAGGCGCTGTGCAGCGAACGCAGCGGACAGTCCTTCCACTGCCTGCTTCAGGTACTGGGTGCCCCAGGCCCACCGGACTGCCGGACGTGCTTGAGATTTGGCCATTCAATTAACCCTAGGGCGCCCGCCAGGGCGGGGACAAAGCCGCTGGTCAGGCCGGGGACCGGGGCATCCGGTGTGGCCGTTTTCAGGACAAGGCTGCCACTGAACGGCGCACGGCGGCGCCAAGTTGGTGGGCTTTGCCCGGCGTTCGTCCGTCCTCAGCCCGCCGGGGAATGTAGCCAAACCCGAGCCCGTAAGCGGGGTCAGCGAACCCCAGGGCCGCATTGGCGCCCTCGTGGCCGAAGGCACGGTGGCTGCCGAAGTTCCGGGAGGGGTGGGGCTTCATGAACACCACGGCAAAGGCGTTGTCCAGCCCGGAGGACCGGTCAAGGCCCCACACCTGCTCCTGGGACATCAGCTCCACTGTTGCGGGGCGCAGGAAGGCCTCTCCGCCGTCGATTCCGGTGGTGGCCGCGGCGTAAAGCCTGGCCAGGCCATCGGCGGATCCCACTCCGCCCGCCGCCGACATGCCGGCGGCCCGCACTGCGCGGATGTTCGGGAGCTCCATGATGGTGCTGACAGCCGCGTTGCTGTTCAGGCCGTCAAGGCTAAGGGGGTCCAGCCAAGGCTCCTGCGGGTCGCCGGTGTAGAGCACGTCCCTGTACCGGGTCTCCAACTCCTGGGGCAGGCCAAGGAAGAAGTCGATGTCCCGGGCGGTCCGGATCCTCCGGTCATAAATTCCCTGAAGCGGTTCTCCGGCGGTCCGGCGGCACAGCTCCTCCATCAGGATCCCGATGGTCAGGGCGTGGTAGCCGAACTGCCGCCCCGGCTGCCAGGACGGCCGTGCGGCGGCCAGGCGGGCGGCAGCACCGGGGGTGGTGAACTCATCCAGCGCGAACCCGCCCTCCACACCTGGAAGCCCGGCCTGGTGTGACAAGGCTTCCCGCACCAGCAACCTGTCCTTGCCATGGACCGCAAACTCGGGCCAGTAGTGGGCCACCGTAGCGTCGAGGTCAAGCAGTCCGTCCTGGACGAGTAGTGCCATCACCATCGCTGCCACTCCCTTGGAGCAGGAGTAGGCGCCGGTTATCGTGTCCGCGTCCATGTCCGGTCCACCCGTGAGTGCCACCACCTGCTTCCCCTGGTGGTAGGCGGCGAGTTGGGCACTGTACTCAGGATCCGCGTCCAGGAATGATTCGAAGAGCTCCAGTACGTTTTCGTAGCCGGGCGTTATGTGGCATTGGGATATCTGCATCCGGCAAGTTTAGCCAGAAAGCGATTTCCGTCAGGAGTGCGCTCCGTGTCCGGGGGCAACTTCTTCCCCTTGCTTTACCGGCCCCGGTGGAGTCCCGTCCCCGAAGGGACGGCCGCCCAAGGCTTCCCGCCCGTGGTCCTCCAGCCATCCGTTCAGGGCAGGGCCGGCCGGGACAATACCGGTGGGATTGATGTCCTCGTGCACGATGTAGTAGTGCTGCTTGATCTGCACGAAGTCTGTGGTGTCGCCGAAGCCGGGAGTCTGGAACAGGTCGCGTGCGTAGCCCCATAGTGCCGGCATCTCGCTCAGTTTTTGCCTGTTGCACTTGAAGTGGCCGTGGTAGACGGCGTCGAAGCGGGCCAGGGTGGTGAACAGCCGTACGTCGGCTTCTGTAATGGTGTCGCCTACCAGGTACCGCTGCCGGGAGAGCCGTTCTTCCAGCCAGTCCATGGCAGACCAGAGCCGGGCGTAGGCGGAGTCGTAGGCTTCCTGCGAGCCGGCGAAGCCGCAACGGTAAACCCCGTTGTTGACTTCAGTGAAAACCCGCTTGTTGACCGCGTCGATTTCCTCGCGAAGATGCTCGGGGTACAGCTGGGGCGCGCCGGGGCGGTGGTATCTCGCCCACTCGGTCGAGAAGTCCAGGGTAATCTGCGGAAAGTTGTTGGTGACAACGGCGCCTGTAGCGACCTCGACAATCGCCGGGACGGTGATGCCGCGCGGGTAGCCGGGGAAGCGCCTGAAGTACGCCTCCTGAAGGCGCTCGATCCGCAGGACCGGGTCAACGCCGTCGGGGTCCAGGTCAAACGTCCAAGACCGTGCGTCGTGTGTGGGGCCGGGCTGGCCGAGGGAAATGGCGTCTTCGAGCCCCAGGAGGCGGCGGACGATAACTGTCCGGTTGGCCCAGGGGCAGGCCCTGGCAGCAATGAGGCGGTAGCGCCCCGGCTCCGCGGGCCAGCCAGGTTCGCCGTTAAGGCCCGGCCTGCCGTCTGAGGTAATCCGATCCTCGATGTAGTTGGTGTCGCGGTTGAACTCCGCTCCGCCGGTGACGTAGGCGCCACGGGTGCTGTGCTCAGAGGTACTGCCGTTTATTGCCTGCTGGGTGCTTTCCGTTTCCTGGCTCATGGATCCACCCTATGCGCCCGCCGGCAGGACTGCGGAGATCGGCTGCCACGCGGCAAGCCAGGACCCCACAATGAAGACCATGAACAGGACGATCCAGACACCAGAGGGGATGGCGGTAGCGCGGTACAGCAGGTAAGCGTCCGAGCTGGCGAGCCGGTCCCTCCGCCGCAGGTGCACGTGGGTGAGCTTGATAAGGTCGCGGACGGCACCCACCAGCAGCACCAGGCCCAGAATGACGGTCACGTGACCCACGAACCGGTCCGGCACCAGGAAAATGAGGGCCGTGTTGGCGGCAATGGCGGCGGCAGTAATCAGGAAACCCGCGGGGTTGCGGAGGAAGAGCAACGTGGCAGCCAGGGCAACGGTGCTGGCCGCTAAAGCTGCCGGACCCCACCCGTTGAAGCCGCACCAAACGAGCGCAGCGCCAACAACGGCAGGCACGGGGTAGCCCCAGAAGCAGGACCACACGGTGGCAAGCCTGCTCCGGCTGTACGTAGTGGTGGCGCCTGAATGGTCGAAACGCAGCCTTATGCCGGATAACCGCTGCCCGCTCGTGACGGCAGCGAAGGCATGGCCCAATTCATGGGTGGCAGTCGACAGCAGGCCAACGTATTTCCATGACCGGCGGGGCACTGACAAGGCGGTAACAATGGCGAGGGCCACCAGCAGCTCAACAAAGGAGATGGCCGGGACATCCGTGTGGCTGAAGGCGGCAAGGATCGTGTTCCAGGGGTTGTCCGGAAGGTTCATTGATTGGTGTCGGGAATCGGGTGGTCATGTGCGGCCATAAGCCCCTACGGTACTAGGGATGGGAAGACGCTGCCGCGGCGCCCTGCGCCGCCCCCGCCCCGTCCAAAGGCAACAGTAAACATAGGAACAGAGGAAACGTGTCATCTCTAAAGGAACGGCTGCAGGCCGACGTCGTCATCCATATGAAGGAGCGCAACAAGACCGCACTGACCACCGTCAGGAACGTCCTGGGCGAAATTGAGACCCGTGAAAAATCGGGAAAGACACCCGTCCAGCTCGATGACGGGCAAGTAACAACCCTGCTCCAGAAGGAAGCCGCGAAGCGGCGGGACACCGCCGGGATTTATGCAGAAGCCGGACAGCCGGACCGTGCGGCGGCGGAAATTGCCGAAGCGGAAGTGATCGAGTCTTACCTGCCCAAGCCGCTGACTTTGGCGGAGGTGGAGGCAATTGTCGATGAGGTCATCGAGGGGCTCCGCGCCGGGGGCCGCGAGCTGACGGCCCGCCAGATGGGCGAAGTCATGAAGCCTGTGACAGCTGAGGTTGCAGGGCGCTTCGACGGCAAGGAAGTCAGCCAGCTGGTGCGGCAGAAGCTCGCTTAAAAGCGAAAGGCACGTCCACCAATTGGCGGGCGTGCCTTTCGCTCAGTTGTGGGAGCGGCTGCAGCAGCCGTACCGTCTGGTTGCCTGATCAGCCTTCGCACTCTGTGCAGTAGGTGTGGCCGTCCTTCTGGCGCGCAATCTGCGAGCGGTGGCGGACCAGGAAGCAGGAGTAGCAGGTGAATTCGTCCTCTGCCTGCGGGATGACCTGCACCACGAGCTCCTCAGCGACAAACTCGCCGCCGGGTACGCCCGCGCCGTCGAGGCCGTCAGCTTCGTCCAGCTCCAGGACAACGCTGCGCGCGTCGGGAGCGTTGGCTGACTGGAGCTGCTCGAGAGAGTTGTCCTGCGATTCCTTGACGTCGGAACGCAGTTCATCGTAATCGGTTGCCAATTTAGGTGCTTCTCTTTTCTTTGGTTCGTCTGTCGCGTATGAAACGTACAGCATCATCCGGGTATTCCCCAATAGCGGGAGTATATTGACTGCCGTTTGGGTAGAGGTTTAAAGGAAGCGGCCTCAAGGTTCATCACCCTACTGTGGCTGCAAGGCAGGGGAGGCCGCGGTGGACGCTGCGGTCTCCGCACTATTCAAAGGGGTACATATGGAGCAGTTGACTGCAGAGTTCGGAGGCGCCGGGCGGGCCGGCACAGGCGTTGGTCCGGTCCTCGATAAGTTTAACTCAGTATCAAGGATAGCCGTCCTGCGCGGTGGTGGTCTCGGTGACCTGATTTTTGCCATTCCCGCCATTGCGGCCTTGAAAGCCGCCTATCCTGAGGCTTCCATCACACTTCTCGGCACCCCGGCGCACAAAGCCCTGATCAGTGCCACCAAGAGCCCAATAGACGAAGTTCAGGTGCTGCCCTTTTCCGAAGGCGTCCGGCCAGGGGATGAGGACGAGGAGGAACTGGACCGGTTCTTCGGGGAGATGCGTGCCCGGCAGTTTGACCTCGCAGTGCAGGTCCATGGCGGCGGACGGTATTCCAACCCATTCCTGCTTCGGTTGGGTGCCAGGCATACAGTGGGTACGCGCACCCCTGACGCGGCAAGCCTGGAACGCACAGTACCGTACCTCTACTACCAGCACGAGCCCCTGCGGGCGCTTGAGGTGGCCGGGTTCGCCGGTGCCTATCCTGTTGATCTTGAGGCGCGCCTGGCGCCCGCCGAAGGGCTGCAGGCTCCTTTCCAAGCGGCCGACGGCGACAGCCAGCCTTTGGTGGTCATGCATCCCGGGGCCACGGATCCGCGCCGCCGCTGGCCAGCTGAGCGGTTCGCTGAGCTCGCCGTAGCCTGTGCCGGTGACGGCTTCCAGGTGGTGGTAGTGGGGGACGGCAGCGAGAAGGACATCGCCGACCGCATCGTCGAACTGGCGGCGTCGTGCGACGTCCGCTCGCTGGCCGGCGAGCTGGACATGGCGGGTTTGGTGGCGGTGCTGGCCGGCGCAGCGGTGGTAGTGGGAAATGACAGCGGCCCGCGGCATCTCGCCCAGGCGCTGGGGGTACCCACAGTTGGAATCTTCTGGGCCGGCAACGTTATTAATGCCGGCGCGTTGGGGCGGAGCCTGCACCGGATCCACGCTTCCTGGGTGACGGTCTGTCCCACCTGCGGCATAGACGTTACCCAGGTTGGCTGGACGGCTCCGCGCTGCCCCCACGACGACTCGGTGGTGGCCGGCATTGAAGTGCGGGATGTGCACGAGGACGTCCGCAGTCTGGCGGCAACCGAGCTGGCCGGGCACCGGGCATGAGCGCTCCTAATGCTGCGGCACGGAACGCCGTGGACGCCTACGACGGAAAACCCGAGCTCCTGGTACTTAGGGCCCTCAAGTTGGGGGACCTGCTCGTCGCAGTACCGGCCTTGAAGGCTCTCCGGCGCACCTTCCCGGAACACCGGCTGCGGTACGCGGCCCAGGGCTGGCTGTCGGAGGCGCTTGGGCTCGTTGGTGGTTATGAACTTTTTCCCACACACGGCCTGGACGAACCACTGGCCATGGAGCCCGGCATCGTGGATGTTGCCGTTAACCTCCATGGCAGCGGACCGGAAAGCCAGGGCCGGATCGAGGCTTTGCAGGCACGGCAAACCATAGGCCACCGGAGCCAGTACCGGGACGGGCCGCCGTGGCACGGCGAGCTGCATGAGAGGGAGCGCTGGACGAAGCTCCTGGAATGGCACGGGATCGAGGCTGATCCTTTGGACATCCAGCTGAACACGCCGCACGTGCCCAGCCCCGTTCCTGGTGCAACCGTGTTGCACGTCGGGGCCGCCTACGGCAGCCGCCTTTGGCCGGCAGAGCGGTTTGCAGCAGTTGCCTCGGCCCTTGACCAGGCCGGGCACAACGTCGTCTTCACCGGTGGCAGCAGCGAAAGGGACCGGGCCCTGGATGTGTGCCGCCGGTCGGGGCTTGCAGAGGACACAGTTCTGGCAGGCAGGCTCGGCCTCGCGGAGTTCGCTGCGACCATCGCCGCGGCCCGTCTGCTGGTTTCGGCGGACACAGGGGCCGCGCATCTGGCTTCTGCATACGGCACCCCGTCGGTGGTGTTGTTCGGGCCTGCACCCCCCGAGATCTGGGGTCCGCCCCCAGGTCCCCACGTTGTCCTGACCCGCGCTGAACTGCGGCGGGGCGATACCTTCGCGGAGCAGCCGGATCCGGCGCTACTGGCAGTCACGGTGCAGGACGTCCTGGCTGCGGTGCGGGGGCTGGGGGTGTTGTAGGCCGGAGATCAGAAGGAGGCCGCGGGAAATGGGGGCTCTTCCCGGGGTTCGAAAGTTCTAAGATTAGCCATGGGCGCTGAGATGGAAATTACCTTGGTGTTGACGATGGCGTTCCTCTGGATCGCAGGATCCCTTGCTGTTTTGTCCGGCATTGACCGGCCGGAAAGAAAGGCCCGGCGGCAGGAGCGGAAAGCCACCCGTGCGGGCAGGCGGCGGGTCCAGTACCGGCCAGCCACAGCTGACTCCCGGCCGCCAAAGCGGATCAAGCATCCGCGGATCCGCAGCCTACGCCCGCACTGACGGGGGCGCAGGCTCAGCCTTTTGGCTGGATTGGCGGGGCGGCAAAATCTTTCGGCGCCGCCCCGCCAACAACAACCGAGTGCGGGTAAGGCTGCCCGCCCCGGACGAGGGCAGTAATGGCCCGCGCAATTTTTCGTCCGCCCTGGGTTGAGGGCTCGATGGGGTTCGCGTAGTCCCCGTCTTCGCTGCAGATGAGCCGAAGGTCGATCAGTGCTGTTCCGCTGGCAAAGGCGGCCCTGGTGATGGAGTCGTTGAAGAGGGCGAGCGCTGCTTTGATGATTTTTTGGTTCGGCTCCGATGGGAGAGTGTCGTAAATGGTGCACACGGCAGTGGGCAGTCCCTGCGCCAGGACGGCAGGCAGCATGGTCCGGTAGTCGGCGTCGAACCTGTCCCTTCCCGCCCCAAGCAAAAGCAGGGCCTCGGCAACTGAGCCCGGCCGCTCCTGCAACAACGGTGCGTAACCCAGGGCGTCGTTTCCGCCAACGCTCACCACCAGATGGGTGGCATCCATAGGGAGGCCGCGGAGCTGGCGGGCGACGCCGGTGATCACGTCCCCGTCGATGGCCAGGAGTGAACACTTCCAGCCCGGGAGTTCCTGCCGCAGTTGGCTGACGACGTCGGGGCCGCCGTCCACATAGGCGGCGTTGTCGAATATGGAATCGCCCAGAAGGACCACGTGGCCAGTACTCTGTACCTCATCTGCCGCAACGTCCATACGGGTCATGTTCCACCCTTGCGTGCCCGTCCGCTACCCATGGGCGGGTCCGTCTCCTTGCGGTATAGTCGCCCCATGCTTTGTGCGCGTCAATTTCTGTGCCCCCGGCCGTTCACCGGTCGCGAGGGCTTACAGGCGCGCGCCTAGGTCCTGGCGCTGGCACGGTCGGGGGAGAAGAAACCCTTTCCAGCCAAAACCCAAGGACCAACAGTGCCCACTTATCTCACTCCCGCTGAACTTCATCAAGCCCTGACTATCCGGGATCTCACTAACTCCGCTCATCAACCTCACGCGATGCAGGACCTCCTTCAAGGAGTGACCGCAGCGCTCTCCTCTCGCTGGAAAGTGCCCGAGCGTGTGGTTCGCCACAGCCCTCTGGTGAGCGTGGCACACAACTACGATCTGTTGGGGTTCAGCCCCCTGGATGTCACCCGGGACCAGCGGTACTCCCGTTACGTCAGCCCCACCGTTATGCTCTGAAGCCACACTTCCGCTTCCATACCGTCACTCCTGCGGTCGCTGGATCCCGACGCGCAATTGGACGAACTCTGGGTCATACCGGGACTGGTTTACCGTCGCGATGCCATTGACCACACCCATGTGGGAACGCCTCATCAGGTTGACCTGTGGCGCGTGAAATCGGGCAAACGACTGACCCCGCGCGACCTGCAGGACATGATCGCGTCCTTGGTCCAGGCGGTACTTCCGGGAGCACATTGGCGCGCCTCGCCGGCTGTCCACCCGTACACCACACGTGGGCTGCAGGTAGACGTCCTGTTGGACGGCCATTGGCTCGAGCTCGCCGAGTGCGGGCTGATGGCACCGCACCTCCTTTCGGAAGCCGGTTTGGATCCTGCGCGGTGGGCGGGGCTGGCCCTGGGCATGGGCCTGGACCGGGCCCTGATGCTTCGCAAAGGCATCCCGGACATCAGGCTGCTGAGGGCGGAGGACGAGCGGATTCAACAGCAGATGTTGGACCTGTCCCGATGGAGGCCGGTGTCGCGGATGCCCGCTATCCGTAGGGATATTTCCGTTGTTGTTCCGGCGGACACCGACGCCGAGTTGCTCGGTGATCAGGTGCGGACAGCACTTGGTGATCAGGCCGAAAACCTGGAATCGGTAGACCTGTTGGCCCTGACCCAGTGCCAGGAGCTCCCCAAGCGAGTCCAGGACCGGCTGCAGATCGGCGATGGGCAGGCCAACGCATTGGTAAGGCTTGTCCTGCGCAGCCTCAGCGGGACGATGACAGACGTCCAGGCTAACCAGATTCGGGACGCGGTCTATCTTGCGGTGCACGAAGGGCCGGTCAAGGAGCTCATCAGCGGCTGAGTCGTCTGGGGCCCCGGCACCCAGTTACGGAGACACAAAGAAGCCCCGGAGAACCAGTGATGTTCCGGGGCTTCTTTCTGTGCGCGGAGGGGGACTTGAACCCCGGTCCCAGCGCGTCGTCCTAAGGGAAAACCGCTAAATTTTCGCACTTCTTCTTACCGTTTTGTCTCACCCAAGATGCCAAGACTCCACTGGCTCAACCACGCCAAATCGTGCTCGTGCATAGAAGGGGCGCGGCCGCATTTGCGGTTGAACAAGCGCACTGTCCGTTTTACTGAAAACCTACGAGCAAATAGGCACCGCGCCTCGCGCCCAGCGGCCGCGGCACTCGCGAAACTCATGCCTTCACGCTAAAGTCTGCGCGTCGCTCCATGGAACTGTCCGTACCCGGGGACGGACCTCTTCAGCTCGGCAATCCGCAGCCGCAGGAACACAATGGCCCGGACGAGGGCGTACACCGCCAGGACGGCCGTGATGATCGTGAAGACCGCTTATAGAGCACCGAGAACACCAAAGGCCGGACTTAAATTCACTGCTACCGCCAATAGTCGTTGGACCTAGGCTACGCGAGCCGGCGAGTGTGTCCGCGGCGGCGGGCTACACAGTACCAGTGGCCCTTGGCTGACCTGCGTCAGGTGGCATCAACCAGTGTCTAGGCGGCACTTTTATTTTTGAAGCTTTGGATCTCCACGTTCCGGATTACAGCCGGCGGTCGCCGTCGGGCTTTCGAAAGGAACACGAGCATGGTGAGTATTGTGCCCATCCAGGCAAGTGCGGTAAAAAACACCAAGCCGACCGCCACTAAGGGGTGCATGGCGACAGCTTAGGACCGTGCCGCTAAAAGGCCCGGCTGAAACTCCGCATCCTCCGGGCGAAGTTTTGGGTGAGCCACTACGAGCAGCCACTTCATCCGGCGACCGGCGACCGGGCATCGGAATGGCGCGCCCCGTTCGCTGAGCGCGGCCTTACATCCCGTTCATAGCCATTCGCAGGGGCTGGACCAATACGAAGCCGGCTTAGGATCGGGTGCGCAAGTCCGTGGGGTATTCGTAGCGGACTCGCCGCCAATGTGTGGGTGTTTAACTGCATCGGTGAACCTAGACGACTGCACCATTATTGAGTTGCATATGCCGGGGTCCCCGGGGGAGGCGCCAGGCCCAGTAGGCGATCATGAGACCTGCCGTCGCAGCCCCTCCGGCGTATACCCACGGCGAGGACCACGAACCCTCCGGGGCGGGAATAGCGAATGCGACTGCAGCGGTAGCCAGGAGAATTTCAACGCCGACCTGCAGCGGCCTGGCCCGGTACTCCGCGGTGGCCAGTCTGATGAGGGGAATGAGGGGTAGCAGGAACAGGCCAAAGCTGGGGAAGGGGTACATGATGTTCAGCGTGTAGATCGTCATACCCAGCAACAGCAGCCCCAGGAACTTAAGCACCTGAACTGCCGAGAGCGGGCTCTCCCGAGTCCACCGGGTCAACAGCAGCCCCCAAGCCGGGAGTCCGAGCAGCCAGCCCCCAGCCCAGAAGTCGACGTTCGTCAGCGCCAGCGGCACGAGCAGGGTGCCGGGAAGCAGGAACGCCACGGCCTGCCGAAGTGAGGGAGCCTTTCTCGTGAGCCCGAAAATGCATGCCCCGACCAACAGGTAAATAGCCGCGTACCAAGGCAGCAGCTGGACTATAGGGTCGGCCAGGTTGAACACCAGCAGTGTCAGTCCGGGGACCATGACGCAAACCGCGGCCAACGTCCACGGAGGGTAGCTAAGACTCATGTGGCAACCGCCATGTCATGAACCGACTCTACTGGCCTCTGACTTCTAAGACCGTTCTGGTCCAGGGCGACGCTCTGCCGGTACTTGAAGATGTAGGTCAAGAAACCCCAGAGCCGGGAGGGACCCAGCTTCAGGTGGGAAAGGCACGTTCCGGTAGGACGAGAAAATGACGTTGCCCACCAAGAGGGACTGAACTACCTCGCAGGCTCCCTCATAACAATGACAGGTAGGCTGGGCCCCACTCTTCGTTGGGGGAAGAATGGTACGTGTCGTGAAGCTCGCCGCAGCGGGCACTCTGTTGCTGTCCGTGTCCGCATGTGCCGCGCCGAGCATCGAGGAAATGGGCCGTAGTGCTATCCGGGAACAGGCCGTTGAGGGCAAGGGCTGGTTCACCAAGTTCACAGCGGCTACGGATACGGCCGACACGGGCTTGGTCGCTTCGCTACTTGAAAGACCGATCTTCGGTAACTACGCCCACGGCTGGGACTCCGACGGCGACTTCTACACGGAGCACTACTACCGGAAGCATCTGACGACCAGCGGCGGTTGGCGGGGCAAGCAACGTACCGTTAGTGCCTGCGTCCGGTACGAGACAGAGACAGGCACGATAACTGCCACGTCCATTAACTGCCCCGCTGAACCGCCCTTCTCCGATTTCACGGATGAGTGGGTAACTGTGCCTTGAACCTAGGCCTCAATCATCAGCCCAAAGCCTTGGAGACGTCAATCATAGTGGGGACACAAAGAAGCCCCGGAAAATCAGTGATTTCCCGGGGCTTCCGTTTGTGCGCGGAGGGGGACTTGAACCCCCACCCCCTTTCGAGGACTAGCACCTCAAGCTAGCGCGTCTGCCATTCCGCCACCCGCGCAGGTGGTATTTCGGGAACCGTTCCGCCTTTCAGCGTTTCGCGTTTCTCCGAAGCAGCGAGAAAAACTCTAACACGAACTTTCCGGGAACAACGAATCGGGCCAAGTGGGTAGGCTGAGGGCAGCTATTCAGCCCTGCAAACTGCTTGTTCCAGTGAGGAGCCCTCAATGCCTGATGTCCTGCCCGAGGATGAAGTCGTCCGTATCTGCCAGGAACTCATCCGCATCGATACTTCCAACTTCGGCGACGGTTCCGGGCCGGGGGAGCGGGCCGCGGCAGAATACGCTGCCGGACTCATCGAGGAAGTGGGCATGGAGGCCGAGATCTTCGAGTCCGCTCCGGGCCGGGCAAATGTGGTCACCCGGCTGGCCGGCGAGGACCCTTCCGCCAGCGCACTCGTGGTGCACGGCCACCTTGACGTGGTTCCCGCCCTCCGCGACCAGTGGTCGGTGGACCCGTTCGGAGCAGAACTGAAGGATGGCCTCATCTGGGGCCGCGGCGCCGTCGACATGAAAGACATGGACGCCATGATCCTCGCCGTCCTGCGGGGCTTTGCCCGCACGGGCAGGAAGCCCAAGCGGGATATTGTCTTTGCCTTTTTCGCTGACGAGGAAGCCGGGGGCGTATACGGTGCCCGTTACGCCGTGGACAAGCGGCCGGAGCTCTTCGACGGGGCAACCGAAGCCATCTCGGAGGTGGGCGGATTTTCGGCAACCATCGGCGGGCAGCGCACCTATCTGCTCCAGACCGCGGAGAAGGGCATCTCCTGGCTGCGCCTGGTAGCCCACGGCAGGGCCGGCCACGGTTCCCAGATTAACACCGACAACGCGGTTACCCGCCTCGCAGCTGCTGTGACCCGCATCGGCGAATACAACTGGCCGATTGAGCTGACACCCACCACCCGGCAGTTCCTGGACGGCGTGACCGAACTCACGGGGGTGGAGTTCGACGCCGATAATCCCGACCTCCTGCTGAACCAGCTGGGAACCGTGGCCCGGTTTGTCGGTGCAACCCTGCAGAACACCACCAATCCCACGCTCGTCAAGGGCGGCTACAAGCACAACGTCATCCCCGAATCCGCAGAGGCCCTCATTGACTGCCGTACGCTGCCCGGGCAGGAGGAACACGTCCTGGAAAAGGTGAAGGAGCTGGCCGGAACCGGGGTGGACGTCAGTTATGTCCACAACGACGTGTCCCTCGAGGTGCCCTTTGCCGGAAACCTGGTGGACTCCATGATCGACGCCCTGCACTCCGAGGACCCAGGCGCGAAGGTGCTGCCCTACACGCTCTCCGGCGGCACGGACAACAAGTCCCTCAGCAGGCTCGGCATTACCGGTTACGGTTTCGCGCCGCTGATGCTGCCGGATGATCTGGACTTCACCGGCATGTTCCACGGCGTGGACGAGCGCGTTCCAGCCGATTCCCTCAAATTCGGCGCCAGGGTGCTCAATACCCTGCTCACCAACTACTGAGAGGCCGGACCATGACCCCGGAAGACGTATTGCCGGACGCCCTTCTGGAACGGATCCGTGACCGCGCCGCAGGATACGACAGCGACAATGCGTTCTTCCACGAGGACCTGCAGGAACTCACCGACGCAGGGTACCTGAAGCTTTTCGTCCCCGCGGCCGACGGCGGCAAGGGACTTGGGCTCGAAGCGGCGGCGCAGTGCCAGCGGAGGCTGGCAACGGCTGCGCCTGCTACCGCGTTGGCGGTCAACATGCACCTGGTGTGGACCGGCGTCGCGCATGTCCTTCAGGCACGTGGCGATGATTCCCTCGACTTTGTCCTCAAGGAAGCCGCCCAGGGCGAAGTCTTCGCGTTCGGTAACTCCGAAGCAGGGAACGATTCGGTCCTGTTTGATTCCCGCACGGTGGCAGAGCCGCAGCCCGGCGGCGGCTACACCTTCACGGGAACGAAGATCTTCACCAGCCTGTCGCCCGCGTGGACCAGGCTGGGAATCTTCGGCAAAGACCCGTTGGCCAGAGGCGGTGACGGGGAACTTGTGCATGGCTTCATTTCCAGGGAAACATCCGGCTACCGCGTCCTGGACGACTGGGACACCCTGGGTATGCGGGCCAGCCAGTCCAGTACGACAGTGCTGGAGGGCGTCCACGTGCCCGGCGACCGCATCTTCCGCAAGCTTCCTGTGGGGCCAAACCGCGATCCTCTGATCTTCGCTATCTTCGCGTGCTTCGAGACGTTGCTGGCCGCCGTCTACACCGGGCTGGGGGAGCGGGCGCTGGCAGTAGGAGTCGAAACTGTGAAGCGCCGGACGTCCTTCAAAAACGGCGGGCGGAGCTACGCCCAGGACCCGGACATCCGCTGGAAGGTGGCGGAAGCCGCAATGGCTATGGACAACCTGTATCCGCAGCTTTCCTCGGTAACTGCGGACGTCGATGCCCTCGCCGACCATGGCCCGCAGTGGTTTCCGAAGCTCGTGGGCCTGAAGGTCAATGCAACAGGAACGGCCCGCCGCGTTGTTGACCTCGCAATCCGCGTTAGCGGCGGATCAAGCTATTTCAGTGGCTCTGAACTGGAACGGCTTTACCGGGACGTCCTCGCCGGCATGTTCCATCCCTCGGACGACGAATCGGCCCACAACACGGTGGCCACAGCCTGGCTTGGGCCGCTGGAGGAGTAGAGGTGTCAGGCCGGATCCCGTTGGGGACGGTCCGCGGGAGCCTTGACTTCCTAGACGGTCCGCTGGACCTGGATGACACGCCGGCGGAGCCAGAACCGCCGGCCGCCGCCGACGTACAGCTTGCTGCGCTGCAGCTCCCACTTTCCGTATTCGGAGTGTTCCACCAGCCGCCGCCTGGCCTCGTGCAGTGAATCGACAGGGCTGACCGTCAGTACAAGGTACTCGTACTGCCTGGCATAATCCCGTTCCCGCTGGACCGAGCTGGTGAGAAATTGTTCCTTCATTTGCTCTCCATTTTCGTCCTTTTCCGGCTAACGTGAAGGCATGAGCATCGATCCGCGTGTCGCGCTTCAGTCCTTGACAACCGCTTTGGAAGAACACCTTATAGCAGCTTCGAACCGCCGCGGAGATGGGGACCCCACCGTGGAGGCGGCGTTTTTCGCAGTCGCCGATGCTTTCGAAGTCTACGAGGACGCACTTTATGAGGCCTACAACGAGGTCACGCCGCTCCAGGTCTTTGATGACGAGGACGACGAAGAAGAGGAAGCCGAAGTTGATGACGAGGATCTCGAAATTGTCGAGGACCGCAACGTCTGACTGAACGCGCGGACCCGGCGGGCCTCAGGCGCGGAGCCGCGGGCCAACCCCTAGTAAGGGGCTGAAGCGTCCTCAAGGGCACAAGCGATCTCCGGGGGCAGCGGCGTCAGCTGGGCATCCAGAATTTCCTTCAGCTGCGCCGGCGTGCGCGGGCCTACAATCGCCGTGGCCACACCGTGCTGGGACAGCAGCCAGCTCAGCGATACATCCTGCGGGGTCCGGCCCAGTCCTTTTGCCGCCATGCACACAGCCTCAACCGTCCTGGAAGCTCTTCCGTCAAGGTACGGCTCGACGTAACCCGCTTCGCCGGCAGATGCTCCACGGGAACCGACAGGAATACTCCCACGGTACTTACCGGTCAGCACGCCACGGCCCAACGGTGCCCACGCCATCAAACCCAGCCCTGCGTCCTCGATGGCCGGGATCAGCTCTGCTTCGGGCCAGCGCTGCAGGAACGAGTACTCGGCCTGGGCAGCCACAAGGGGAAACCCTGCGACGGCCGCAGCTTTTGCCGCCTGCCAGCCGTTGAAATTCGACACGCCGGCGTACCTCGCCCTGCCGGTCCTGACGGCGTACTCCAACGCAGACAAGGTTTCCTCCAGTGGAACGTTGCCGTCCCAGGCCTGGGCAAACCAAATGTCAACGTAGTCCGTACCCAGCCTTGCCAGGCTGGCCTCCAGACCGGTGAGCATTGCGTTCCGTGACGTGTCCACGCCGCGCCGGCCATCGGGCGTGGTCAATCCGGCTTTGGTGGAAATGGAAATCTCCGTGCGGGCAACCACATCGCCCAGCATGGACCCGATCATTGCCTCCGACCGTCCGCCGGCATAGGACGCAGCAGTATCGACGTGCCGGCCGCCTGCATTCAGGAAGGTTCGCAGCAGCTCCGAGGCGTCCTGTTCGTCGGTGTCGCCGGCCCAGGACATGGTGCCAAGGGACAGGGCGGAAACTCGCAATCCACTGTTGCCGACGTAACGCTGCTGCATAGCAGCAAGCTTACGGGCAGAACCGGCACTGCCCATGCCGTAGGGTCTTAGCGTGAACTGGTTTGAGGCGGCCCTGCTGGGCCTTGTGCAGGGACTGACCGAATTTCTACCGATTTCATCAAGCGCCCATCTGCGGATCGTGGGGCAGTTTCTGCCCAACGCCGCGGACCCTGGCGCAGCCTTCACTGCCATCACCCAGCTGGGCACTGAAACAGCAGTAGTCATCTACTTCTGGCGGGATATTGTCCGGATTGTTAAGGCTTGGGCCGGTTCCCTGGCCGGGAAAGTTTCCAGGCAAGATCCAGATGCCAGGATGGGTTGGCTCGTGATCCTTGGCAGCCTGCCCATCGTGGTCCTGGGTTTGCTGTTCCAGGACCAGATCGAATCAGTGCTCCGCAGCATGTGGATCGTCGCCACCATGCTGATCGTGTTCGGCCTGTTCCTTGCCGTCGCGGACGCAGTAGGCAAGCAGGAACGGGACCTCAGCAAGCTGACGTACAAACACGGCATCCTCTACGGCTTCGCTCAGGCCATGGCGCTCATCCCGGGCGTTTCCAGGTCCGGCGGCACCATCACTGCAGGCCTCCTGATGGGCTACACCCGCGAAGCCGCCGCACGGTACTCCTTCCTGCTTGCCATACCCGCGGTATTCGGCAGCGGGCTCTTCCAGCTCTACAAAACTGTGTCCAGGGAAGGCATCAGCGGCCCCTATGGCTTGCCGGAAACAGCGCTGGCCACCGGGATCGCCCTGGTGGTGGGCTACATCATCATCGGCTGGTTCCTGAAGTTTGTCTCCACCCGCAGCTACCGCCTGTTTGTCTGGTACCGGATCTTGCTGGGCCTGGCCCTGTACCTTCTTCTCGGTTTCAATGTCATCAGTGCCTAGCACTAGGCTTGACCTGTGAAATCCTGGATCTCCCGCCCTGTTCCCGACGTGCCCGGCAGCATGCCGGCCGTCCGGTTGTTCGATACCGCTGTGGGCCGGGAGGTTGCCCTGGAAACAGACGGCCAGCCTTCCATGTACGTCTGCGGCATCACACCGTACGACGCCACGCATATGGGCCATGCCGCCAGCTACGTGGCGTTCGACCTCCTCAACCGGGTTTGGCGGGACGGCGGCCATGACGTGTCCTATGTGCAGAACGTCACCGATGTTGATGATCCTCTGCTGGAACGCGCCACGGCCACCGGGGTTGACTGGCGGGACCTGGCGGCGAGCCAGATCGAGCTTTTCCAAACGGACATGGAAGCGCTGAACGTCCTCGCCCCTGACCACTACATCGGCGCCGTCGAATCCATCTCCCTGATCGTGCCTGAGGTGGAACGGCTCGTCAGCCTGGGGCTGGCGTACAAGGTGCAGGGCATCAACGGCGAGCCGGACGGCGACGTTTATTACGACGTCGAAGCGGCGGGCAAGCAATCCTCCTCGCCGGATGCGTGGTCCCTGGGATCGATTTCCGGCCTTTCGGAGAGCGAGATGCTGGAGCTCTTCGCTGAACGCGGTGGTGATCCGGGGAGGTCCGGGAAGCGCCAGGCGCTGGACCCGCTGCTGTGGCGGGTGGAGCGCGAAGGCGAACCGAGCTGGCCCGGCGAAAGCCTGGGACCCGGCAGGCCGGGCTGGCACATTGAGTGTACCGTCATTGCCCAGAAGTACCTGCCCGCGCCGTTCACCGTGCAGGGTGGCGGTTCGGACCTGATCTTCCCGCACCACGAGATGGGTGCCGGCCACGCCTTCTCACTGGCCGGGGTTCCGCTGGCCAGGCACTACGCCCACGCCGGAATGGTGGGACTGGACGGCGAAAAGATGAGCAAATCCAAGGGCAACCTGGTGCTGGTTTCGAAGCTGCGCGCAGCAGGGGAGGACCCGGCAGCCATCCGCCTCGCCATCCTGGCCCACCACTACCGTTCGGACTGGTCCTGGACCGACGAGGGATTTGAGGCTGCCAAAGCGGCCCTTGCCGAATGGCGCAAGGCACTCAGCCAGGCTCCCGCCGGTTCGGCCCCTGCCCTCATCGCGGAAATGCGCGCCGCGCTGGCTGGAGATCTTGACGCTCCCGCGGCTGTCGCGGCTGTTTCTTGCTGGGCAGGCAAGGCCAACTCGACAGCTGGCCCCGCGAGCGGCGAGGACCAGGTACTGGTGCGTGACGCCGTCGATGCCCTTCTTGGCATCCGCATCTGACGAAGCCGCCTGCCGGGGCCGCTCCAGCGGCCAACCTTACCGGGCAGCCACAGCGGCGGGGCCTTACGGCCTGTCCTGCCCGCGACGCTTGAGGTAACGCTCAAACTCGCGGGCAATGGACTCGCCTGTCGCTTCCGGAAGGTCTGCCGTGTCCTTTGCCTCTTCAAGCTGGCGGACGTAGGCGGCGATCTCGGGATCCTCAGTGGCCAATTCGTCCACGCCCCGCTCCCACGCGTCGGCTTCCTCAGCCAGCTCGTGGGTGTCCAGCGGAACCTGGAGCAGCTCCTCTATCCGGTGCAGGAGGGCAAGTTGCGCTTTGGGCGACGGCGCCTGGGCCACGTAGTGCGGAACCGCGGCCCAGAGTGAGACCGTGGGGATGCCTGCCAGGAGCGAGACCTCAGAAAGTACTCCGACAATTCCCACCGGGCCTTCGTACTGAGAAGCTTCCAGGTTCATGCGTTCCCGCAGCGGCGCATCGTCGGAGGACGTGCTCACCGGAATGGGCCTGCTGTGCGGAACATCTGCCAGCAGGGCCCCCACCAGCACCACGTAGTCCACGTTGAGTGCTTCTGCATGCACCAGGAGTTCGGCAGTGTACGCGCGCCATTTATAGGACGGCTCGGTTCCCTGGACAAAAATGACGTCCACGTTTGAACCCGGGGCGCTGGCCTTGTAGATCCTGGTGGAGGGCCACTTGATCTTGCGCTCACCTGCCGCGTTCCTCCGCACTGTGGGGCGGGTGAACTGGAAATCGTAGTACTCGTCGGCGTCTATGGAGGCAACCTTCTTGCCGCCCCACAGCTTGTTAAGGTACCGAAGTGAGTCGCTTGCTGCCTCCCCGGCGTCGTTCCAGCCTTCAAAGGCGGCCAGCATCACTGTGACTCGCTGCCCCTCAGCCACCGGCTGCAGGAACCGCTCACGGGCAGGTCCGGCACCCGGTTCGGTGGTGTCTCCCTCGAAGCTATTCATTTCTTCACCCTACGTCCAAGGAGCGGGGTGTTGCATTGAATGAAGCGCCGAAAAGTGCGGCTTAATCCCGCCGGACGGCAGCAAACCCGCCGTATTCGCCGACGGCGTAGCCACAACCCCCGTCCAGACTGTCCCCGTAGACTGGGGGCATGCGACTGCCAGCCTCCAGTACCCCGCTCAAAGCCGTCCTCTGGGACATGGATGGCACTATCGTGGATACGGAGCCCTACTGGATAGCGGCTGAGCACGCCCTGGTGGAGGCCCATGGGGGCACCTGGTCCCAAGAACAGGCCATGCAGCTGGTAGGACAATCCCTGACATTCTCTGCCGGCCTCCTCCAGCAGGCCGGCGTCGATCTGGAGATCCGCCAGATCATCGACACCCTCACCGCTGAAGTGGTGGCCAGCGTCAGGAAGAGTGTGCCGTGGCGTCCGGGTGCCCGGGAGCTCCTGGAAGACCTTCACCTGGCTGGTGTCAGGTGCGCCCTTGTCACCATGTCTGAAGGGCCGCTCGCCCGGGAGGTGGTGGCCAGCCTGCCGCGGCCGTACTTCGAGGTGGTGGTCACGGGGGATACCGTGTCGCAGGGAAAGCCGCACCCCGAGGCCTACCTGAAAGCGGTGGACCTCCTTCAGGAAGAGGACCCGGACCTTGCCATCCACCACTGTGTGGCGCTGGAAGATTCGGAACCGGGCGTGGCGGCGGCAGTGGCGTCCGGGGTGGCAACCATTGCCATTCCCCACGTTGTTCCGCTGCCTGAGGACAGCCGGTACACGCTGTGGGAATCCCTGGCGGGACGCTCCCTGGCTGATTTGGAGGACCTGGTGACGGCCCGCGCGGCAGTAGCGTCTGCTGCAGTACCGGCGGGAATTCCGGTGGCTGCCCATGACTGAGGCAGCACCTCCGGCCCGCCGTGAAGGAATTCCCTTGGGCAGGATTGCCGGTGTCCCTGTAATCCTCGCTTATTCGTGGTTCCTCATCGCCGCCTTCACGGTGATCGTTTACGGACCAGTCCTTGACCGGAGCAACCCGGCCCTGGGTGCCAGCGCCTACGTCGTCGCTTTCGCTTATGCGGTCCTGCTGCTCATCTCGGTCCTGGTGCACGAACTCGCCCACGCCCTGACCGCCAAAATTTACGGGTGGCCAACCCAAAAAATTGTGCTCAACCTTTGGGGCGGGCACACCCAGTTCGAAAGCTTCACCGCCACCCCCGGACGGTCCGTCCTGGTGGCCCTTGCCGGCCCGGCCGCGAATTTCATCCTCGCCGCAGGTGCCTGGCTGCTGCTGAGCGGCGCCGCACTGGGCAGCGTCGCCGAAATCCTCACAAACATCTTCATGTGGGCAAACTTCCTCATCGCCATCTTCAACGTACTGCCGGGTCTTCCGCTGGACGGGGGCAGGCTGGTGGAATCCGCCGTGTGGAAAGCCACCGGCAGCCAGGCCAAGGGAACCGTGGCAGCAGGATGGGGCGGACGCCTGATCGTCGTTGCCATCGGCTACTGGTTTATCCTGCGGCCGCTGCTGGCCGGTGACGCGCCCGACTTCAGCCTGCTCATGATCACTGTCCTGGTGGCCGGATTCCTATGGATGGGCGCCTCGGCTTCCATCCAGCAGGGCACGCTGCGCGGGCGGCTTCACCTGGTAAGCGCCGCAGGGTTGTCAACGCCGGCCACCGGGCTGCCTGCCACCTCCTCAGTCCAGGACGCCCTTCGCCTCGGCGCTCCGGGCACAACAGCGGTGGTGGTCTGCGGCCTTGACGGACGCCCGGAGGCCGTGGTTGATCCTTCCGCCCTGGCATCGGTTCCAGCTGCGGCGGCCGCGGCAACTCCCATTACCGCTGTTTCCTATGCCCTTGCCGCGGGCGCTTACGTGCCGGAGTGGTCCAAAGGACAGGAACTCCTCCACTTCCTCTCCCAGCTCGAAGGGCGGGACTACGCCGTGGTGGACCACAACGGCAGGGTCACCGGGCTGCTCTCCCAGGACGCAGTGCTGTCAGCCATAACCGGCAAGAGCCGGCAACCCGGTAGGCAACCGCAGGGCCGGAACCGGTAGAGTTACCTGCCGGTCGTGCATTGCCGCCGCAGAAGCCACACTGTCCTAAGGGACGTTTCCGCGGGGCACAACAGTTTTACAGGAGCGAGGAAAATCATGAGCAGCGAAACTGCCGTCAACGAAGCCACAGCAGCAGCCCAGTCCGGTGTTGCCGCCAGCGGCTCGCAGCCGGTGGGCGCTGCCCGTCGCCGTGGACCCTTCCGTGAGGGCGAACGTGTCCAATTGACCGATGAGCGGGGACGCATGAACACGGTCACCCTCGAAAGCGGCGGCGCCTTCCATACCCACCGTGGCTTCCTGAACCACGATGAGATCATCGGCAAGCCCGACGGTTCGGTAGTGGTGAACAACGTCGGCCAGCAGTACCAGACCCTGCGCCCCCTGCTCTCGGATTTCGTCCTGTCAATGCCCCGCGGCGCTGCTGTGGTGTACCCAAAGGACGCCGGGCAGATCGTCACCATGGCGGACATCTTTCCCGGCGCCCGGGTAGTGGAAGCGGGCGTCGGCTCCGGCGCACTGTCCATCTCGCTGCTGCGGGCCGTGGGCGACAACGGCTACCTGCACTCCTTCGAACGGCGTGAAGAGTTCGCCGACATCGCCCGCGGAAACGTCGAGACGATCTTTGGCGGCCCGCACCCTGCATGGCAGATTTCCCTGGGGGACTTCCAGGAGGAAGTTGTACGCACTGAGGCCCCCGGTTCGGTAGACCGCGTGGTCCTTGACATGCTCGCACCCTGGGAGTGCCTCGATGCTGTGGCCACGGTCCTTGCGCCGGGCGGCGTGTGGATCAACTACGTGGCAACTGTCACCCAGCTCTCCCGGACGGCGGAGGCCATCCGCGCCGACGGCCGGTTCACGGAGCCCGACGCCTGGGAATCCATGGTCCGCGGCTGGCACCTGGAGGGCCTCGCCGTCCGCCCCGACCACCGCATGGTGGCCCACACCGGCTTCCTGCTGGTCACACGCCGGCTGGCCGACGGCGTCACCGGCATCTCCACCAAGCGGCGCCCATCAAAGACAGACTTCAACGACGAGGACGTCAACGCCTGGACGCCGGGTGCCGTGGGGGAGCGGCTGGTTTCGGACAAGAAGCTTCGGCGCGCCGCCCGCGATGCCATCGCCGGCACGAACGTCAAGGACACACCGGAGGTCACGAACTAGTCCATATTTCGGGAGTCTCCCTCCGTACCTGCCATCTTGGGACTAAGGTCTTAATAGAAGCGCAGGAAGGGGCTGATACATCATGGAGACGCCAAACCAGGACTCCGGACGTACACCGGCAGAGCAGTCTGCCGCCAACGACCTCTCGGTTGCGGACCGCCAGGTCAACATCCTCCGGGACAAGCTCAGGCACATTGACCGCCAATTGGCTGCGGCGACGCAGAACAATTCCAAGCTGGTCACGATGCTCGAAGCCGCGAAGGCCGAGATTCTCCGGCTCAAGAACGCCTTGGACCAGGAAGGACAACCTCCTTACAGCTTCGGCACCATCCTTCAGCTGAACCCGCGCAGGCAGCCCTCCCCGGGCAGCAGCGGCCAGGCGGCCACGGAAGAATCAGCGGACATCTTCAACGCCGGCAGGAAAATGCGTGTTGGCATCAGCCCCCTGGTGAACATCAACCAGCTGGCCGTAGGCCAGGAGGTCCTCCTGAACGAGGCGCTCCTCATCGTGGCCGGCCTCGGCTACGAGCGGGCAGGCGAGCTGGCCACCCTGAAGGAGATGCTCGGCTCCGACCGTGTCCTCGTGGTGGGACGTGCCGATGAGGAGCGTGTGGTCCGGCTGTCCGGTGCGCTCCTGGCCGAAAAGCTGCGCGTAGGCGACGCCCTCTCCATCGACTCAAGAACCGGGTACGCACTCGAAAAGGTGCCCCGGTCCGAGGTTGAAAACCTGGTTCTGGAAGAAGTCCCGGATATCACCTACGAGGACATCGGCGGGCTGGGACCTCAGATCGAGCAAATCCGCGACGCCGTCGAACTGCCGTTCCTGCACCCGGACCTCTACCGGGAACATGGCCTGAAGGCGCCCAAGGGCATCCTGCTGTACGGCCCGCCCGGCTGCGGTAAGACCCTCATTGCCAAGGCTGTCGCCAACTCCCTCGCTGCCCGCGCCGCCGAACGTTCCGGAAACGTGGACCTGAAAAGCTACTTCCTGAACATCAAAGGCCCGGAACTGCTGGATAAGTACGTCGGCGAGACAGAGCGCCACATCCGTCTCATCTTCTCCCGCGCCCGTGAAAAGGCGTCAGATGGCAGCCCCGTCGTGGTGTTTTTCGACGAAATGGATTCGCTGTTCCGCACCCGAGGCACCGGAATCTCCTCCGACGTCGAAACAACCATCGTGCCCCAGCTGCTGAGCGAGATCGACGGCGTGGAGCGGCTGGACAACGTCATCGTGATCGGCGCATCCAACCGCGAGGACATGATTGACCCGGCCATCCTTCGTCCCGGCCGGCTGGACGTCAAGGTCAAAATCCACCGCCCGGACGCCGAGGCCGCTGCGGACATCTTCAACAAGTACATCACTACCGATCTGCCGTTCCACGAGTCTGACCTCGCCGAGCACGATGGCGACGTGCAGGCCACGGTGGATGCCATGGTCCAGCGCACGGTGGAAGCCATGTACTCCACGGACAAGTCCAACGAGTTCCTGGAAGTCACCTATGCCAACGGTGACACCGAAATGCTCTACTTCAAGGACTTCAACTCCGGTGCCGTGGTGCAGAACGTGGTGGACCGCGCCAAGAAGTACGCCATCAAGGACCTGCTGACCACGCAGCAAAAGGGGCTGCGGATCGAGCACCTGCTCAGGGCAGTGGTGGATGAATTCCGCGAACATGAGGACATGCCCAACACCACAAACCCGGACGACTGGGCCAGGATCTCCGGCAAGAAGGGCGAACGGATCACCTACATCCGCACCATCGTCCAGGGCAAGGCCGGCCAGGAGCCCGGAAAGTCCATTGAAACAATGCCGACCACAGGGCAGTATCTGTGACGGCTGCGCCGGAGCCGGCCGCCGGGGGCGCCCTCCCCGCGGGCGGGGCCATGCGGGTGATGGGAGCAGAAACCGAATACGGCATCCATGCACCGTCCGCCCCGACGGCCAACGCCACCATGATGAGCGCACGGGTGGTCCAGGCATACGCCCAGGTGACCCGCCAGCGCGCGGCGGGCGGAGCGGAAACGCGGTGGGACTATACGGACGAGGAGCCCCTCCATGACGCGAGGGGCTGGACCGTGGACCGGAGCTCTGCCCACCCCAGCCAGCTGACTGACCAGCCGCCAGTGCTGGACGCGGAGGCAGTCGCGCTGGCCTATGGCAGGGAGGAACTGGAGCTCGACGGGCAGGACGAGTCCGGCACCCTCCTGATGAACATGGTGTTGGGCAATGGTGCCAGGCTGTACGTTGACCACGCCCATCCGGAGTATTCAAGCCCCGAGGTGACAAATCCCCGGGACGCCGTCACGTGGGACGCCGCCGGTGACCTCGTTGCCCTGGCCACCGTCCGTCGCCTGGCAGCGGACCCGGACCTGCCGCCGGTGAATCTCTACAAGAACAACACGGACAACAAATCGGTGTCCTACGGGTCCCATGAGAACTACCTCATGCCCCGCTCGGTTCCGTTCGGAGACATTGTCCGCGGGCTGACGCCCTTTTTCATCAGCCGCCAGATCCTCTGCGGGTCCGGCAGGGTGGGCATCGGCCAGGACGCTTCCACTCCCGGCTACCAGATCAGCCAGCGCGCCGACTTCTTCGAAGCCGAAGTGGGCCTTGAAACCACCATCCGCCGACCCATCATCAACACCAGGGACGAGCCGCACTCCACGGCAGATAAATACCGGCGCCTGCACGTCATCATTGGCGACGCCAACCTCAGCCAGGTCTCCAACTACCTCAAGTTCGGAACTACGGCGATGGTCCTCAGCCTGATCGAAGCGGGGCTCGCCCCGAAAATCGAGGTCTACGAGCCGGTTGCCGCCCTGCAGGCAGTAAGCCACGATACGTCCCTCACCGCGACGATGCGGCTGCTGGACGGCCGGCGGGTGACGGCCCTGGACCTCCAGTGGATCTACCACGAAGCGGCGGCAAAGCTGGCGCAGGACACCGGTGTTGGCGATGCCGTCGACGGGGACGGACACACCCATCACGTCCTGGAACGCTGGGCCACTGTCCTCACGCAACTGGACAACGACAGGGCCGCGGCGGCCAGTTCGGTGGAGTGGCTGGCCAAGCTTTCACTCCTTGAGGGTTACCGGGACCGCGACTCGCTGGAGTGGAATGATGCCCGGCTTGGCCTAATTGACCTGCAGTGGGCTGACATCAGGCCGGAGAAGGGCCTGTACTACAGGTTCCTCGCCAGGAACCGGATGGACAGGATTGTCGACGACGCCGCCATCGCCGCTGCCGTGGGCGAGCCGCCGGCGGACACCCGTGCGTTCTTCCGGGGAAAGTGCATCAGCACCTTCGGCAAGGATGTGGTGGGGGCCAGCTGGGACTCCGTGATCTTCGACGTCCCCGGATACGGAAGGCTTCAACGGGTGCCCACCAGGGAACCGCTCCGGGGAACCAAAGCCCTGACCGGAGCGTTGTTCCAGCGCTACCGGGAAGCAGGCCCGTTCCTCGCGGAACTCCTGGGACACAATACCGCTCCGCCTGCGGCGTAAACCGCTCCGGACGGCCTGCATCGTGGCAGGATGGGCATATCGGAGGATCCGCCGGATCCGGCGGCAGGAAAGGGAGAGGTAACAATGGCAGGCCAGGAGCAGCAGCAGCCGCAATCGCGCGACAGCCAGGTCGACGAGGACATCCCCGAGGCCCCGCCCGCGCCGCCCGAAGCGCAGGCATCAGCATCAACCGAAGGCGTGGACGACCTCCTCGACGAGATCGACGGAGTGCTCGAATCGAACGCCGAGGAGTTCGTGCGCGCATTCGTACAAAAAGGCGGTCAGTAACCCGGACCCGGCAGGTGGCGGAAGCCGCGGACGGCCGGAATCTGTACCGACGTTGAAGAATTACGTTCAAGGAGTGCATGAGTGCAGGAATCAACCGCCCACCAGGTAGCCGCCAACGCCACCTCGTCCTTTACGGAACATCTGCAGCGGGACCGGCCCGAACTCCTGCCCTACAACAGGGGAGTCCAGGCCGGTGCGCCAGGCGGCGCACCGCTGCAGGTTCCGCATGCCACCACCATTGTGGCCATGAGCTACGCCGGCGGTGTGCTGATGGCCGGGGACCGGCGGGCCACCATGGGCAACGTGATTGCCAGCAGGCACATCGAAAAAGTCTTCCCCGCTGACCGGTACTCGGTACTGGGCATCGCCGGCACTGCCGGGATAGCGATTGACCTCACCCGCCTGTTCCAGGTGGAACTGGAACACTACGAAAAAATCGAAGGCACCCTCCTCAGCCTGGAAGGCAAAGCCAACAGGCTCGGAGCGATGATCCGCGGCAACCTCCCCCTCGCCATGCAGGGACTCGCCGTCGTGCCGCTCTTCGCCGGGTTCGACACCAGCGCCGGGGTGGGAAGGCTTTTCTCCTACGACGTCACCGGCGGCAGGTACGAGGAACACGAACACCATACAGTCGGCTCCGGGTCCGTCTTCGCCAGGGGAGCCCTGAAGAAGCTGTGGCGGCCAAACCTCAGTGAGGCGGAAGCAGTCTCTGTCGCCGTCGAGGCACTCTATGACGCGGCCGACGACGATTCGGCCACCGGAGGACCGGACACGGTCCGTCGGTTGTGGCCAGTCATCTACACCGTGGACCGCGCTGGGGCACGGCGCGTGGCTGAGAACGTGCTGGCTGCGGCCGCCACTGATGTCATCGAAGCCCGCACCAGCGCCGGACGGGAGGCCTGAGATGACGCAGCAGTTTTACGTATCGCCCGAACAGCTGATGAAGGACCGTGCGGATTTCGCACGGAAGGGGATAGCCCGAGGCAGGTCCGTTGCCGTCATCAGCTGCGCCGACGGCATTGCGCTGGTGGCCGAGAACCCATCGCCATCCCTGCATAAAATCGGTGAAATTTACGACAAAATCGCGTTCGCCGCCGTCGGAAAATACAACGAATTTGAAAGCCTTCGGCAGGCAGGCGTCCGGTACGCCGACGTCCGGGGTTACTCCTATGACCGCGAGGATGTCACGGCCCGTGGCCTCGCCAGCGTCTACGCACAAAGCCTCGGCGCTGTTTTCACTGCCGAGCAGAAGCCGTTCGAGGTTGAACTCGCAGTAGCCGAGGTAGGCCCCACCCAGGCGGAGGACCACCTTTACCGCCTTACCTTCGACGGTTCAATCGCCGACGAACACCAGTTTGTAGTGATGGGCGGGCAGGCAGACAAGGTGTCCGCGGCCATCGAGGAAGGCTGGCGCAGTTCGTTGAGCTTTGCCGACGCCCTGCGCCTGGCCATGGGCGCGCTGGTTCCGGCCGCCGAATCCGGTGAGCAGCCGAAGGCACTGCCCGCGAAGGCTGTGGAAGTGGCCGTCCTGGACAGGTCGTCGGAGAACTCGCGGGGCTCGCGGCGCGCCTTTCGCCGGCTTGACGACGCAGATATCACTGCACTGCTGGCCTAGGAGGAGAGATGGACAAGAGAATCTTCGGCATCGAAACGGAATTCGGGATCTCCTATTCCAGCCCCGACTCGAGGCCTCTTGCCCCGGAGGAGGTGGCCCGCTATCTCTTCCGGAAGGTGGTCAGCTGGGGCCGTTCATCCAACGTTTTCCTCACGAACGGCTCCAGGCTGTACCTCGACGTGGGATCCCATCCCGAGTACGCCACGGCCGAGTGTGACGACCTTGCGCAATTGATCGCCCACGACCGTGCCGGAGAGCTGATCCTCGACGACCTCGTGGACGAGGCGCAGGCACGCCTGGCAGCTGAAGGTTTCAACGGCACCGTCTACCTGTTCAAGAACAACACGGACTCCGCCGGGAACTCCTACGGCAGCCACGAAAACTACCTCATTCCCCGCAGGGGCGAGTTTTCCCGGCTGGCCGAAATCCTGATCCCCTTCCTGGTCACCAGGCAACTCGTCGCCGGCGCGGGAAAGATCCTGAAGACCCCCCACGGGGCAACCTTCGCTTTTTCCCAGCGTGCAGACCACATCTGGGAAGGGGTTTCTTCAGCCACCACCCGGTCCCGGCCCATCATCAACACCCGTGATGAGCCGCACGCGGATGCCGAGTTTTATCGCCGCCTCCATGTGATCGTTGGCGACTCCAACATGTCTGAAGCCACCGCCCTGATGAAGGTGGGCACAGTGGACCTGGTGCTGAGAATGATCGAGGCCGGGGTCATCATGCGGGACATGCGGATGGAAAATCCCATCCGCAGCATCCGCGAAATCTCCCACGACCTCAGCGGCCGTGCACTGGTCCGGCTCGCCAACGGGCGCCAGCTCACCGCTTTGGAGATCCAGCAGGAGTACCTGACAAAAGTAACAGCGTTCGTCAGGGAAAACGGCGCCCACAACCCCCACGTTCCTGTGATCCTCGACCTTTGGGAGCGAACGCTGAAGGCGATCGAAAGCGGCGACACCCGAAGCATCGACACGGAGATTGACTGGGCCATCAAAAAGAAGCTGATGGACAACTACCGGGAACGGCACGGCCTTGGACTGGACGCACCCCGGATAGCCCAGCTCGACCTGACCTACCACGACATCTCCCGCAGCCGCGGGCTCTTCTACCTGCTGCAGTCCCGGGGGGCGGCACGGCGCATTGTGGACGACACAGTAGTCAAGGATGCAGTTGACGCGCCGCCCCAAACCACCCGCGCTAAACTTCGTGGTGACTTTGTCCGGCGGGCGCAGGAGTTGGGCCGCGATTACACCGTGGACTGGGTTCACCTGAAACTGAACGACCGCGCCCACCAGACCATCCTGTGCAAGGACCCGTTCCGCAGCGTCGATGATCGAGTGGATGCCCTTCTCGACTCTATGGGCTGACACCCAGCTTCAGGGGCTATTCTGGATAAAGCCCCTTTTGAGGGCCTGCCGCGGTGCCGCCCGCCGAGTTGCGGAGCACCGCCTCCACCTTGCCCCGACGAAAGTTCTTTCACGTGCGCCGACTATTAGCACTCCTTCTTCCCGCTTTGCTGCTGTTGACCGCCTGCGGCGGTTCAACTGCGGAGCCGGAACCCACCAGCAAGTCCGCTGGTGAGACTGCGAAGTTCGACTCCCTCAAACTGACCGACAACGGGGACAAAAAAGCTCCCGGCGTGGAATTCGCCAAGCCGCTCGAAGTCACTGAACCCACCATCAAAGTGGTCACCGAGGGCGACGGCGACACCGTGAAGGCGAACCAGATCGCCAACATCTCCATCCTTGCCCTGAACGGCGCGGATGGCTCGACGCTGGAGGACACGTTCCCCAGTGAGCCCGAGCCGCTGGAACTCAACGAGGAGTTGAAGACCGGCAGCGAAGTGATCTACAACGCCTTTGTTGGCGCCAAGGTCGGCTCCAGCCTTGCCCTCGCCGTGCCCGGGCAGCAGAGTGCAGCCGCCCCCAGCCCCTCCGACGGCGCCAGCCCGAGCCCGTCACCCGCAGCGCAGCCCACGCAGCTCCTGATCATCAAGGTCCTCTCCGCTTCTGACGTAACCCCTGTCCTGGAGAAGCCCGAAGGTGAGACAGTGACCCCGCCGGCCGGCCTGCCTACAGTCACCGAGAAGGACGGCATCCCCGAGATTAACGTCGAAGGTGTTGCCGCGCCTGCCGCGCTTATCTCCCAGGACCTGATCAAGGGCAAGGGCGCCACCGTCAAGGAATCTGACACCCTGACGGTGAACTACGTTGGCGTCACCCTTGTGGGCGGCACGAAATTTGACTCAAGCTTCGACCGCGGCGAACCGGCAAGCTTCCCGCTTACCGGCGTTATCAAGGGCTGGACGCAGGGCCTCGCGGGCAAAACCGTAGGCTCGCGCGTCCTTCTGGTGATCCCCAAGGACCTGGCCTACGGCGACGCCGGCCAGGGCGAGGCCAAGGGCGACCTCGTCTTCGTAGTGGACATCCTCGGAGCCAAGTAGCAACAATGGCAACAGGCCCGGCCCTCGCCGCGGCATCCACCAGCAGCACATCATCTGCCGAACACCAAGGAGCTACCATGTCTTTTGGACAGCGCGATTTTGACCGCCAGAAGCCCGAAATCGACTTCCCCGAGGGCGATGTCCCCACGGAACTCGTCATCACCGACCTCATCGAAGGTGACGGCCGCGAAGCCAAGGCCGGAGACACCGTCTCCACCCACTACGTGGGCGTAGCCTGGTCCACCGGCGAGGAATTCGACGCCTCCTGGGGCCGTGGCGCACCCCTGGACTTCCGCGTGGGAGTCGGACAGGTCATCCAGGGCTGGGACCAGGGCCTCCTGGGCATGAAGGTAGGCGGCCGCCGCCGCCTCGAAATTCCCTCCGAGCTGGCCTACGGCTCCCGTGGCGCCGGTGGCGCAATTGCACCCAACGAAGCCCTGATCTTCGTGGTTGACCTCGTGGGCGTTCGCTAACCAGGAACCGGCAAGCCGTCAGGAGCGCGGCAGCAACAGGACCATCACATCCTGCTGCTGCCGCGCTTCCTGCGTTCCGGCACGGAGTTTAGTAACGTAACGAGGGTGTCCGCATCCCGTACTGAACGCCTCCTGAACCTCCTGATCGCCCTGCTCAACACGAGGTACGGCCTGCGCCGCAGTGAACTGCGTGACACGATCTACCGGGACACCCCGGGCAATGAGGCCTCCTTCGGACGGATGTTTGAACGCGACAAAAGCGATCTCCGCAAGTTCGGGTTCGAGGTCGAAACACTGACCGACCTTGGCTGGAGCGAAGACGATCCCGCCACCACCCGCTACCGCATCGGCAAGGAATCCAACCGCCTGCCGGAAGTCCAACTCGGACCGGGGGAGTGGACAGTACTCCTCCTGGCCTCCCAACTCTGGGAGCGGGCAGCGCTGGGCACGGCCGCCCAAAGCGCGCTGCGCAAGCTACAGGCGTCCGGCGCGATGGCGGACGTCCAGTTTCCCGCCGGTGTCCAGCCCAGGATCAAACCCGCGGGGCAGGCCTTCGACGACCTCGTTGCGGCAATGCATGCCAAACACCCCGTCACGTTCACCTACCTTGCGGGCAGCACCGGAACAGAGGAACAGCGGACCGTTGAGCCCTGGGGCCTGGGAAGCCGGTTCGGGAACTGGTACCTCGCCGGTTACGACCGCGGCCGGAAAGCCCCCCGCCATTTCCGGCTCTCCCGCTTCACCAGCGCGGTGACCACGCTCGAACGGGAGCAATTTGCGCCACCGCTCGGGTTCAACATCCGGCAGGAACTGGACCGTTTGCCGGAACTGCCGCTGCGCCCCGCCGTCTTGGACGTCCGGGAAGGGCGGCTGCTGGCACTGCGACGCCGCAGTACCGCGCCGGAGTCTGCACGGGAAACCATCCAGGACAGCCCTCGCGGCGATCAACCCGAAGCCGGGTACGAAAGGATCAGCCTGCAGTACAGGGACCCGGAGGCCCTGGCGGAAGAGCTCGCTTCCTACGGCCCTGACGCCCTGGCCGTGGCTCCCGCCGAACTTGCCGACGCCGTCCGGCGAAGACTTCACGCCGCCGCGGAGTTCAGCGCAGCCCCCGTTCCCCAGTTCCAGTTCGCCAGTGTGCCCGCCCGTTCCGTCCGGGCGCGCACTTCCGAGGACCAGCTCAAACGGATGCTTCAACTGGTCCCCTTCCTGGTGCACAACCAGGGCCTGCACATCCAGGACGTCGCCCGGCACTTCGGCATCAGCAGGAAGGAACTGGAGGATGATCTGCAAATCCTCATATGTTCAGGGCTGCCGGAGGGATACCCGGACGACCTGCTGGACATTCAGTGGGAGGATGACCACGTTTATATAACCCAGGACCTGGACCTGACCCAGCCCGTACGCTTCACCGTGCAGGAAGCCTGCGCCCTCCTGACCGGGCTGGAGACACTGAACGGGCTGCCGGAGGTAGCTGAGGACGGTGCCCTGCAATCAGTAACCCTCAAGCTCCTGGCGGCGGCCGGTGAGGAAGGCCTGCGGGCAGCCTCCCTTGCCGGGCCGGAAGTGGCACCGGCTGATGCGACCACGCACGCCACCATCCGGCAGGCCATCGAGTCGGGTTCCCAACTGCGCCTTCAGTACCTGGCTCCGCAGCGGGACAGCGTGTCGGAACGGGATGTGGACCCGCTGCGCCTCTACTCGCTGGACAGCACCTGGTACTTCGAGGCCTATTGCCATTCGGTGGAGGGGCTGAGGAATTTCCGCCTGGACCGCATACAGGACGTTCAACCGAACGGGCGGCCCGTTCCAGCAGGGACCACGCCGGCCACGGGGGCTCCGGCAAAACTTTTCACCGCCAAGGAGGACGACACCCTTGTCACCGTCCAGCTCACCCGGCAGGGGAGGGGCCTGGCGGACGACTACTACGCGGAACGCACAGCAGAACTTGACGACGGCGGGCTGGTGGCTGAGATACGGTTCGGGAATACAGCGTGGCTACCGATGTTCGTGGCCCAGCACGGCGGTTCCGCCCGTATCGTGGCTCCGGCGGAGCTTGCCGACGCTGCCCGGGCGTGGCTGGCGGCGTCGCTGGCCAGATACGGCGGCTAGACTTCAAAACATGCCTTGGTGGTCCTGGATTCTCATATGGGTGGCGCTCGTTGCGCTGTCACTGCTCCTCTATGTCTTTTTGGGCATCCGGCTGTTCCGCCAGTTCATGGCCACCCTCCGGGATCTGGGGGCGGCAGGCGAGAAGCTGGGGCACCTTGGCCCCATGGAGCAGCCGGCCATGGGCGCGGACCCGGCAAGGCCGCAGCCCGGTTCGGCAGTTTTTGCCTCGCCGACCGTCATGCGACATGATTACGAGGCATCCAAGTCATCCCGACGGGAAGAACGCCGCCTCAAACGGGTGCAGCGCAAGACGGACCGGGGCCAGCCACAGGCGCTCGGCGATCTGGACTTCACCTGGAAGTAAAATGTACTTAGACGAAAGGAATTCCCGTGGGAAGACTCTTTGATGGCCCCTGGCCCATCGTAATCATCATTGTTGTTGCTTTGCTTCTTTTTGCCGCGCCCAAACTTCCGGCCATGGCGCGCAGCCTTGGACAGTCCATGCGGATCATCAAATCCGAAGTCAAGGAAATGAAGAACGACGGCAAGACCGACTCCACTGACGCCTCAGGCCCCGTGGAAGGCACCATCGTCAACCACCCCAAGGCGCAGCACGGCGAGCCAACCGACGGCACTGACGTTCCGCCGTCGAACCGCGCCTGACCCCCAGTGGCACTGTCGAGGGCCCGTAAAGCCAACCCCGAAGGGCGGATGGCTCTTTGGGACCACCTCAAGGAGCTGAAGAACCGGCTGATCAAGTCGGCCATCGGCGTCGTCATTGGCGGCATTGGAGGATGGATACTTTACGATCCGCTGCTGAAGGCGCTGGCCGAGCCGGTCAACCGCATCTCGGCACAAACCGGCGGGCTCGCCGCAATCAACTTCGGGAGCATCGCCTCCCCGTTCGATTTCAAGCTTCAGATGTCACTGCTGATAGGGGCGGTCATCTCGAGCCCCATCTGGATCTACCAGTTGTGGGCGTTCATTACCCCGGGCCTTACCTCCAAGGAACGCCGCTACACCCTGGGCTACATGGCTGCAGCTGTCCCCCTGTTCCTTGCCGGCATCTGGATGGGCTGGCTGGTGGTGCCGCAGGTGGTCCATGCCCTGACACAGTTCACGCCGGAGGGCTCGTCCAGCGTCATTGATGCCCGCACATATATTGAGTTCGTCACGCGCATGGTCCTTGTGCTGGGAATTGCGTTCCTGGTTCCGGTGGTGCTGGTGGGCATCAACATGGCCGGCGTTATCTCCGGCCAAACCATCCTCAAGGCCTGGCGCATCACCGTGTTCCTGGTGTTTGTCCTGGCAGCCATCGCTGCCCCCGGTGCTGACGCCATTTCCATGTTCATGCTGGCCGGCCCGCTGCTGGTGCTCTTCTTCGCAGCCATCGGTGTCTGCCTGATGAACGACAAGCGCAGGGCCCGCCGTGAGGCCAAACGGATGGCCGAGACCGAGGCCACAGCCGACGTCGCCACCCCGGGCAGTGAGCTGAAGAACCTCTAAGCGCCCATTAGGCTTGGGGTATGTCCTCCAACGACGGTTCGTTCCAGCCCAGGCAGTTTCCTACCGGTCCGGGCGAGCCCGAAGAGCTTTCACCGGCGGAGAAGTACCGCCTCAGCGCCGAGCAGCGGGCCGAGGCAGCCACCTACCTCGGCGCTTTCTCCCGCACCCTCGACTTTGAACTCGATGATTTTCAGCGCCAGGCCTGCCGTTCGCTGCAGGAGGGCAGGGGAGTGCTGGTTGCGGCGCCTACCGGGGCCGGCAAAACGATTGTCGGCGAATTCGCCATCTACCTTGCCCTCGAACGGGGCCTGAAGGCTTTTTACACCACACCCATCAAGGCACTGAGCAACCAGAAGTTCACCGAGCTCAGCGACAAGTACGGCTCCGACAGCGTGGGCCTCCTGACCGGTGACACCAGCATCAACGGTGACGCTCCAGTGGTGGTGATGACCACTGAAGTCCTCCGCAACATGCTCTACGCCGATTCAGCAACCCTGGGCGACCTGGGCTACGTGGTCATGGACGAGGTGCACTACCTTGCCGACCGCTTCCGCGGTGCCGTCTGGGAAGAAGTCATCATCCATCTCCCCAGCGAAGTGCAGGTGGCCTCCCTCAGCGCCACGGTCTCCAATGCCGAGGAGTTCGGTGCGTGGCTTGATACGGTGCGCGGCGACACGGACATCATTGTGTCCGAGCACCGGCCCGTGCCGCTGTGGCAGCACGTCATGGTGGGCCGCCAGATCATGGACCTTTTTGCCGGCGAGACAACCTTCGACGAGATAGCTCCGCCCGTGGATGCTGACGAAGCGCAGCCGGACTCCCGCAAGGACACTGCCGCGAGCCGTGGTTTTGATGTAAACCCCGATCTCCTCACGGTTGCCCGCAGCGAAAGCATGCAAAGCTTCCGTGCCAGGTCTGCCCCCGGCCGCGGCCAACGCGGCAGGCGAGGGAACGACCGTCCAGGCAGGGGCGGCGACGAACGCGGCGTCCGCCCGGCGAGCCGGCCGCAGGTCATCGCAAGCCTGGACCGCATGGACCTCCTCCCGGCCATTACCTTCATCTTCTCCCGGGCCGGCTGTGATGCTGCCGTTGCCCAATGCGTCGGTTCGGGCCTGTGGCTCACCACCGAAAAAGAGCAGCGGATCATCGCGGAGCGCGTGGACGAGGCCGGCCGCGACATCCCCCCGGACGACCTCGACGTTCTGGGCTTCTGGACCTGGCGTGATGGCCTGCTGCGCGGCTTCGCCGCCCACCACGCCGGCATGCTGCCCACCTTCAAGGAAGTGGTGGAGAAGCTCTTCGCGGACGGACTGGTGAAGGCCGTCTTCGCCACCGAAACCCTCGCCCTGGGCGTCAACATGCCTGCCCGCTCCGTTGTGCTCGAAAAGCTGGACAAATTCAACGGCGAAGCGCACGTGGACATCACCGCAGGGGAATACACGCAGCTGACCGGGCGCGCCGGGCGGCGGGGCATCGACGTCGAAGGCCACGCCGTGGTGCTCTGGCAGCCTGGTACAGACCCGACGGCGGTGGCCGGCCTGGCTTCACGGCGCACTTATCCCTTGAACTCAAGTTTCCGGCCCACCTACAACATGAGCATCAACCTCCTGGCCCAGTTCGGGCGGGCCAGGGCGCGCGAAATCCTGGAATCCTCTTTCGCGCAGTTCCAGGCGGACCGCTCGGTGGTGGGCCTGGCAAAGCAGGTCCGCAGCCGCGAGGAATCGCTGGCGGGCTATGCGAAATCGATGACCTGCCATCTCGGCGACTTCACAGAGTACGCGCGGTTGCGCCGGGAACTGTCCGACGCCGAAAACGTCACTTCCCGGACCAAGTCACGCGCCCGGAAGTCACTTAGCGATGATTCATTGGCGCGCCTGCTCCCGGGAGACGTGGTGAATGTCCCCGGCGGGCGGGCCCCCGGACCGGCGATTGTGCTGAGCTCGGACCACAGCAGCCGCGAGCCCCGGCCCGCCGTGCTGACGCTGGACAACCAGCTGCGCCGGATCGGGACCGACGATCTCGAAGGTCCCATTGCTCCGGTGACGCGCATCCGAATACCCAAGTCCTTCAATGCGAAGGTGCCCAAATCGCGGCGCGACCTGGCATCATCAGCACGGAACGCGCTGCGGGAGAACCGCCCGCCGGCCCCAGGCAACAACCGCAACAACGACTTCGGCCTCGCCACCGCCCTGCCGAACCAGGAAAAGCGCATCGCTGACCTGCGACGCGCCCTCCGCGCGCACCCGTGCCACGGATGCAGCGAACGGGAGGACCACGCCCGCTGGTCAGAACGCTGGTGGAAGCTCCGGCGGGAGACGGACGGGCTGGTCCGGCAGATCCAAGGCCGCACCAACACCATTGCCAAGACTTTTGACCGGGTCTGCGACGTCCTTTCCTCCTACGGATACCTGGAGCCGACACCGGACGGCAGGCTGAACATCAGCCCTGACGGACAGAGGCTGAGGCGGATTTACGGGGAAAAGGACCTTCTGATTTCCCAGTCCCTCCGTCTTGGCGCCTTCGACGACCTTGACGCCGTGGAAGTCGCCGCCCTGGCCAGTGTCCTGGTGTACCAGGCCAAGCGCGAGGACCGCGGCATGCGGCCGAGGATGCCAAGTATCTCACTGGAGACCTCGGTGGACATCGTTGTCCGGGAGTGGTCCGCCCTGGAAGATACGGAAGAGGAAAACAAACTTCCGTTGACCGGCGAACCGGAACTGGGCCTGGTATGGCCCATCTACAAGTGGGCCCGCGGCCGGCACCTGCAGGACGTCCTGAGTGGAACGGACCTTGCCGCCGGCGACTTTGTCCGCTGGGTGAAGCAGGTGGTTGACCTGCTGGACCAACTGGCGAAGATTCCCGGCCTGGACCCGCGCCTCGCACGCCTTTGTTCCGACGCCATCGCACTGATCCGCCGCGGCGTTGTGGCCTACTCGTCCGTCCTCTGACCCCACCGCCTGCTGTTGCCGGCCGTCCTACTTCCAGGAGTTTCGCTTTCCTATGCCCCGTCCCGAAGACCAGCCCGGATCCCGCCCCAAGACCAAGCCTGTCCTTTACCGCAACGGCTCGGTGTATACGGCCGCTGACCCCTTTGCTTCGGCCATGCTGGTGGATGGTGACACGGTGGCGTGGGTTGGATCGGAACAGGCAGCATCTTCGATCGCTGACAGTTCAATGGAGGTCATTGACCTCCGCGGAGCCCTGGTTGCCCCCGGCTTCGTAGACTCCCACATGCATCTGACAGAGACAGGAATTGCCTTGGAGTCTCTGTCACTGCAGGACGTGAGGTCGGCCAGGGAGCTCCTTGACGCTGTCGCTGCTGCGCCCGGTGACGGCCCGGTCCTGGGGCATGGCTGGGACGACACCACCTGGACGGACGGCACCCTCCCCACGGCTGAGCAGCTGGAAAGGGCGGCAGGGGGCCGCCCTGTCTACCTCTCCCGCGTTGACGTCCATTCGGCCCTAGTCTCGGCGTCCCTGGCTGCAGCGGCCGGCCTCCGCGGGCTTGATGGTTTCGACGGCGGCCCAAGGGTACGGCTGGCGGCGCACGCAGCAGCCCGGCAGGCAACTCGGCGGCTCCCGGCCGAGGTGCTCGCAAGGCACCAGGGCCGTGCCCTCGCCGAGGCCGCAGCCAATGGCTACGTGGCAGTGGCGGAGATTGGCGCTCCACACATCGGCGGTGCCCTTGATCTTCAACTTGCGGGGAACTGGAACAGCAACGGCGGCACAGCCACGCCGGAAGTCCTGACTTACTGGGGCGAACTGGCTTCATCGGAAGAACACGCCCGCAGCATTCTTGACCAGCTGGGTGTCAGCGTCCGGGGACTGGCCGGCGACCTGAACATCGACGGTTCCATAGGGTCACGGACAGCAGCCCTGCGGTCCGGCTACAGCGACGCCCCCAACGAGTCCGGCAGCCTCTACCTGAGCGTCGGGGAGGCAGCGGCCCATCTTGCTGCTTGTTCCCTGGCCGGGATCCAGGGTGGTTTCCACGTCATTGGCGACGCCGGGCTGGATGCAGCTTTGGAAGCGTTGGACCTGGCAGCGGCCGAGGTTGGGGAGCAGAGGATTCGGGCGGCAGGCCACCGGTTTGAGCACGTGGAGATGGTGGAACCGGCCGCTGTTGCCACATTGGCCCGATACTCCGTTACAGTCAGTGCCCAACCCGCATTTGACGCTGCCTGGGGCGGTCCAGGCGGGCTCTACGAGACACGCCTGGGGGAGCGGAGCAGATCCATGAATCCCTTTGCCAGCCTGTTTTCTGCAGGGGTTCCAGTCTGTTTTGGCAGCGACAGCCCCGTAACGCCGCTGCGCCCCTGGTCCAGCGTCAGGGCCTGCCTTGAGCACCACAACGAGGCTGAACGGATTTCGGCACGGGCCGCTTTCCTGGGCCACACCCGGGCAGGCTGGAGGGCCGCCAAGTACCACAACCCCATGGCGGGCCAGCTTGTCCCCGGAGCGCCGGCCAGTTTCGCGGTCTGGGAAGTCGAGGAGTTGATGGTGCAGGTGGCCGACGGAAGGGTCCAGTCGTGGAGCACCGATCCCCGGGCCCGGACACCCTTGCTGCCGGCACTGGACACCGGCTCGGATCCCGTGTGCCTGCAGACTGTCAGGGACGGCGTGGAACTGCACACGAGCCCTGCGCTGCGTTCCTGACCCCTCCAGTCTCCGCCCTATAATGGGTAGCTGCGCCTGCCAGCGAATTCGCTCGCCCGCGGGTGCACCGACCGTTCCCTTCAGGAAGGCCTTCTGTGCGCGTCCTTACCATCATCCCCACCTACAACGAGCTGGAATCGCTGCCTATTACGCTGCAGCGGCTCCGCGCAGCCGTCCCGGCTTCGGACGTGCTGGTGGTGGATGACAACAGCCCTGACGGCACTGGCCGGCTCGCCGATGGCATCGCTGCCGAGGACTCGCAGGTGCATGTACTGCACCGCAAGGGCAAGGAAGGCTTGGGGGCTGCCTACATCGCCGGCTTCAAGTGGGGCCTTGATGCCGGCTATGACGTCCTTGTGGAGATGGACGCTGACGGTTCCCATCAGCCCGAACAGCTTCCCCAGCTCCTTGAGGCCATCGACCAGGGCGCCGACCTTGCCATGGGATCCCGCTGGGTTCCCGGCGGAAGCGTCGTGAACTGGCCGCTGTACCGGCAGGCCATCTCAAGGGTGGGAAGCACCTACGCACGCCTGATGCTGGGCCTGAAGATCAAAGACGTAACCGGCGGATACCGCGCGTTCCGCAGGACCACGTTGGAAAAGCTCAACCTGGACCAGGTGGACTCGGTGGGCTACGGCTTCCAGGTGGACCTTGCCTGGCGGGTGGCCCGCATGGGTCTCCGGATCGAGGAACGGCCCATTACCTTTGTGGAGCGGGAACTTGGAGCCTCCAAAATGAGCGGCAACATCGTGGTTGAAGCCATGATCAACGTCACCAAATGGGGACTCCAGGCCCGTTGGAACACCCTTACGCGGAAGAAGTTGCCGGCACAGCGGTAAGCGCGCACCCGCTTGCCGCCCAGAAGCAGAGTGGCAAACAGCAAGGGCCGTCTCCCACAATGTGGGGACGGCCCTTGCTTTCAATACAAGGTACTATGCGGAGCGGCGCTCTCCACGGCGTTCGCGCAGGATGGTCAGCCGGTCCTCGAGGATCTGCTCCAGCTCGGGGAGGGAGCGGCGTTCCAGCAGCATGTCCCAGTGCGTGCGGACGGCTTTGTCATTGCTGGTGTCCGGGCGTTCGCCGTCGACCAGGAGCGCTTCCTTGCCGGTCTTGGAAACCCAAACCGGGGGAATCTCCGCCTCGGAGGAGAACGTCACAAAAACCTGCTCGCCGTCCTCGCACCGGTACTCGACGCGCTGACGCGGAGCCGGCTCAACTCCGGACTCGGTCTCCATGCTCTGCGCGCCAAGGCGCATGCCCCGCAGGCTGCGATCGCTCATGTTTTCTCCCTCTGGTCGGTTCGCGGAGTAAAAACCCGCGCTAGCCGGCGGCTGAAAAACACCGCCGGACTACTGTGTGCTCTGTGCTGCATCTTAAGATTCAACGCATTGCGAAGCTTGGTTGTTCCAGCGGATCTGCTCCTGCCGGACAAATACCCAATTATACGGGTGCGGGCCATGGCAACCAAAACCAAGGGGGACCGGCATCCGCTGCCGGCCCCTCGCCGTGTGTTTCCTGCTCCTAATGCTCGGAGGGTTTGGCTCCCACTTCGTCGAACAGCCCGGCTACGGCAGGATCCGGGTTTGTTCCGCCCAGGGCGTTGCCGATCCCCTTAAGGGCCTCGCCGACTTCGCTGGGGATGATCCACAACTTGTTGGAGGATCCTTCCGCAAGCTTCGGAAGGGTCTGCAGGTATTGGTATGCCAATAGTTTCTGGTCCGGGTTGCCCTTGTGGATGGCGTCGAAAACCTTCTGGATTGCCTGAGCCTCGCCGTCGGCCCGCAGGATCGCGGCCTTGGCGTCGCCTTCCGCCGCCAGGATGGACGCCTGGCGCTGGCCTTCGGCGGTCAGGATGGCTGACTGCTTGGTACCTTCGGCAGTAAGGATTGCGGCGCGGCGGTCCCGCTCCGCGCGCATCTGCTTCTCCATGGAGTCCTGTATGGAGTGCGGCGGATCGATGGCCTTGAGCTCGACGCGGGAGACACGGATGCCCCAGCGCCCGGTGGCCTCGTCCAGCACCCCGCGCAACTGCCCGTTAATCTGGTCACGGGAGGTCAACGCTTCTTCGAGGTTCAGGCCGCCCACAACGTTGCGGAGAGTGGTGGTTGTCAGCTGTTCCACTGCCTGGATGTAGTTGGCGATCTCGTACGTTGCGGCCCTCGGGTCCGTGACCTGGAAATAGACAACGGTGTCGATGGAGACCACCAGGTTATCCTCGGTGATCACCGGCTGCGGAGGGAACGAAACAACCTGTTCGCGCAGATCCAGCAACGGCAGAAGCCGGTCCACGAACGGAATCAGGATGGTCAGCCCTGGGTTGAGCGTCCGCTGGTACTTGCCCAGCCGTTCAACCACGCCTGCACGGGCCTGCGGAATGATCCGCACCGCCCGGACCAGAACGATTATCACAAACACGATCAGGACCACCAGCACAATAGCCAATGCAGTTCCTCCTGCGTTATCCATACATCTCCTTGTTCCCCATGTGTTCAGGCTGTATCAGGACGGGCTTGCTGCTTCCGGCGGCACGGCCACCAGCGCCGTGGCTCCATCGATGGCGGATACCACTACTTTTTGGCCGGCGGGTAGGACACCGCCTGCGGAACGTGCGGTCCAAATGTCTCCGCCGATTTTAACGAGGCCGCCCTCGGACGTGACCGGCTCCATCACAGTGGCCGTCTCACCGATGAGACGGTCGACATTCGTGCGCTGCTCGGAGGGGCCGTTTTTCAGATGGGCCAGTGCGACGGGCCGGACGAAGGCAATCATGAGCAGGGACACCACACAAAAAACGACGATCTGCAGCCAGAGGTCAGCGCCCGCGAAGTCTGCTGCCAGCGCGGCGAGGGTTCCGCCGCCGAGCATAATGAAAAACAGGTCAAGGGTGATCATCTCGATCACTGCAAACGCCAGGAAGGCGGTGAGCCATAATGCCCACCAGTTTTCCCCGAGCCATTCGAACAATGTTTCCCCTTTCCGACGGGGAGCCGAACGGGGTCACCGCCAGTGACTGTCCTCTTAATATTAGTGCGGCCTGGCCAGCGGTGGGCGGGCTTCCACCGGTGGTGGGGGGATAGTGGCCAAGTCGTTACTCCGCAGCCGGTTTGCTGCCTCTAAAGACTGTCAGTCGGAACTTCGCTTCTGCTGCAATCGGCTCGGACATGCCTGCCAGCCGTTCAGCGAGGTGCCCCTGATCAAGGTGGTGGCCAGCCGGCCCCATGAAGGCCAGGTCAGCAGCCTGCCGCCGTGTCAGCGCCAGGGGTACGTCGACGTCAATGCTTTTTTCGGGGTGGAAGTGGCTTCCCATCGTTTCGGTCAGCCTGGCTTCCTTGCCTTCCTCGATGCCGAGCATCCCGGTTATTGCAGCGATGGCGGCGAGATGGCCGCTCCGGGGCGTGACCACCACCAGGCGGCCTGTGGGCCGGAGGACGCGGGCAAACTCGGCCGCATTGCGCGGGGCAAAAATGACCGTAATGGCATCTACTGACGCGTCTGCCAGCGGCAGCGGCTGCCAGACGTCCGAAACCAGGTTCAAAGCCTCGGGGTTGAGCCGGGCCGCCCGGCGCAGGGCGAATTTGGAGATATCCAGGCCAAGCGCAGCCACTTTGCCGCGGTGATGGGCTGCCGCTTCGTCCAGCACGGACCTCAGGTAGTGACCGGTTCCCGTTCCTGCATCAAGGACAGCGCCGCGTTCCCCGGGCAGGCAGGGTACGACGGCGGCGGCCACCGCAGCTGCCAGCGGCCGGTAGTGCCCCGCATCCAGGAAGTCGCAGCGCGCCTGGACCATGTCAGCAGAGTCAGCCTCGAAGGCAGTGCCCTTTCCCACCAGCAGGTTGAAATAGCCCTGCCGCGCGGCGTCGTAACTATGGCCTGAAGGACAGACCAGCCGGCCCTGCCCGGCTGGACCTGCGGCCAAGAGTTCCAGCAGGTTCCGGCACACCGGGCACAGTAGAGGAAGGTCCGTGGTGGAGGGCATGGAACCATCCTAGGGCTGCCGCAGCCGATTCCTGCGGCACTCGGGGCGCCGGCGTCAGCGGATGCTGATACCGGCAGGACCGGCGTCGAAACCGAGGCCCTGCTGCGCCTTGCCGATGCCCGGCTCGGCCCAATGGGCGGCGTATTCGGCGTTGCTGCTCAGGGACCGGAGCTGTGCGCGGTCAAGGTACAGCACACCGTTCAGGTGGTCAGTTTCGTGCTGCACAATCCTGGCCTGCCAGCCGGAAAACTCCCGCTCCACGGCGCTTCCCTCCGGTGTCTGGAACTCAAGAAGCACCTTTTCGTGCCGGGCCACCACGGCCTGGAGTCCGTTGAGTGAAAGGCAACCCTCGTAAAAGGACGCGAGGCCGGAAGCCAGCGGTGTGTAGCGGGGGTTCAGGACGGCGAGGAAGTCCAGAGGGTTCCGGTGACGGAGGGCAGCAGCGTCGGGATCGACGTCGTACTGGTCCTCCATGACGGCCAGCTGCAGCGGTATCCCGAGTTGGGGCGCTGCCAGCCCAACACCAGGAGCCTCGTGCATTACCTCGCGCATCAGCGATATCAGGCGCCCGAGCTGGTCATCGGACAACTGCCCGTCAAAGGCGGCAGCGCGCTGCCGGAGTGCGGGATGGCCTGCCTGCACGATCGGCGGGAGGGAACCGGCCGCAAGCATCCGCTCCACTGCTTCACGGAGCTGCTCTGCGGTGTGCGTGGTCTCGGGCAAGCTTTGGCTCATGGGGAAAGCCTAACCGCCGGCCGGCAGACCGTCCTTCCGCTCGGCTGTTGGCCATGCTGAGCTGACCAAAGCCGGAAACGGACTTACTGTCAGCCAGGACAGCTACCACTGCTGCATCGTGAAGCGCCTCGCCACCCAACGGTTGACAGCGGGAGTGGCGGCAGCGGCGCTCATCCCCAGGTTCCGCAGGTCCAGCAACGGCCTGGGCAGCGGCCGTCCCAGCATCATGTTGATCTCAGACTGCCGCTTGGCCGCCGCGGCGGCCCGCCGGCGTCGAACCTGGAATTCCCGGAGCCGCCATTCCACGTCCTGGTGGCGGATTCCGTGTGCCAACGCTGCCTGAATGATGGGGGAGAGGTCCTGGGCATCCAGCCAGCCGAGGTTCATGCCCTGGCCACCAATGGGACTGATCTCGTGCGCGGCATCGCCGAGCAGGAACACTCTGCCGGCCAGCATGCTCCGGGCCACGGTGGACCTGACGCTGAACGCGCTCACCATGGTGTTGGTGCCCGCGTCCGGAAGAATCCCGGTCCGGCGCAGGACCAGTTGTGCCAGATCCTCCGGCGCGGTGGTACGGGCAGGGCTTTCCAGCCGGACGACCCACCGGCGCACTGTGCCCGGCAGCGGAAAGGACTCGACAATTCCGCCCGTTTCGAGGAACAGGACCGCCCGCTCGCCGTAGAGCCCGGAGTCCCGGAAGTCACCCATGAGGTAGTGGTCCGGGTAGTCCTTCCTGCTTACCGGCACTCCCAGGAGATCACGCATCGGCGACCGGGCGCCGTCGGCCGCCACCACGAGGGACGCGGTGAAGGACGCCCTTCGTCCCTTGGCGCCGTCTGCGGGTTCGCCCACCACGGTGACTGATCCGGCGTCGTCCGCGATGTCCCTGACGCGCACACCCCTGACCAGGGCGCCGGAGTCGAGTTGGTGGACGCGCTCCTCCAGGAGCTGCTCGGTCCTGTACTGGGGCAGGGCCAGGACGAAAGGATAAGTTTCCGACGCCCCGGCAAACGGCATGACGCCCACCGTTTTCCCGCCACTGACAGCCATGCCCTCCCGGATCCGCACCCCGTTGCGGACCGCGGAAGCGGCAATTTCCACTTCCTGCAGTGCCTCCAGTGCAGGTGGGTGGATGCCGATGGCCCGTGAGTGCAGGTTCCTGGCCTGCCGCTGTTCAAGTACTCGAACACGGACACCCTCCTGCAGCAGCAGGGCGGCCAGGTACAAACCCACCGGACCGCCACCGACGATTAGGACATCCGTTGACCGTGCCACTTCATGTCCTGCGCAGGGCGAGAACCTGATGGAACGTGGTGGTGGCTTCGACCAGCCAGCCCAGGGGAGCGAGGGCGGTAAGTTCGGAAAGGGTGTAGCTCCTGCGGATGGATGTCAGGCCGTCCGCCCGAATGAAGGAATGCGGGAACGGCAGGGCTGCGGCGGAGAAAAGGGCATACGCCGCAGGGCTGCGCCTCAGGTCATTGTGCAGCGCTTTGCTGATGCAGAGGGCAGCCGAGTCGGCGAGCAGCTGCTGCAGTTCGGCCTCCGACAGGTGGTGCAGGACGTGGTTCGAAATGACGAAGTCGAACCGCCTGCCCTCGCGGACCAGATCAGCGCTGTGCGCCTGCCGGAACTCGACGCCGGGAAGGAGCGGACGTCCCCTCGCATATGCCGCCGCTCGCGGATCAGGGTCTATGCCGGTGACCTTCAGCGGAAGTCCGTCCCTGCCCGCCCAGCGCGCCAGCTGATAGGGGAGGTCCCCTCCGCCGCAGCCGATGTCCAGCAGGGTGGCCGGAGCCGTGCAGCGGGCCAGATGAGGACGAAGCTCCCGGACGTACAGCCTTCGCCATCCGGACAGCGCGCGGTTAATCACCGCGAACTGGCGGTAGGTGTTCTGCAGGCGCCCGACATCGCAATCAGGAGCATCCATCAATTCCACGGCATCGACGGCGCGCTGCCGCATCAGCAGGTCCAAGGCGCTCAGGAGACAGGTACTTCCGCGGCGGCGTGCCCGGCGGCCTGGTCCACCAGTGCCGTCGCGGGAGCCTGCCGCAGCTTGGTGAACAGGGCGGTTTCCACCGTAAGTCCCGGGCCGAATGCCATGGAGCAGATCCGTTCATCCCCGTCCTGCGGATCCTGCTCCAAGATGTGTTTGAGGACAAACAGCACCGTGGCGCTGCTCATGTTTCCGTAGTTCCGCAACGTCTCCCGCGCCGGGACCAGCTGTTCGTCAGTGAGTTCCAGCCGGGACTGGACTTTGTCCAGGATGCTCCGCCCGCCGGGGTGGATGGCCCAGTGCCGGATGGACGTGTAGGGGAGTGCCTCCAGCTCCGGGTCGCGGGCGAGGAGGGGCTGCAGGGCACCGACGATGTGGTCGTCAATGATGTGCGGCACGTAATTTCCCAATACCATTTCGAAGCCGTGGTCGCCGATGTTCCACGCCATCGAGTCCTCGCCGACCGGTGTGAGCACCGTTTCGAAATGGTCAAGCTGGAGCAGGGACTTATCCTCGGCACCGCTGCGTGCAGTGACGACGGCGGCGGCGGCACCATCGGCGAAAAGGGCTGAGCCCATGATGGTGTCCGGATCATTGGAGGTACGCACGTGCAGGGAGCAAAGCTCTGCGCACACCACCAGGACAACTGCCTGCGGGTCGGCTTCGCAGAACAGCTTGGCAGCCCGAAGTGCGGGAAAAGCTGCATAGCAGCCCATGAATCCCAGGTGGTAGCGCTGCACGGCCGGATCCAAACCTAGTTCGCGGACGATCTTGTAGTCCGGGCCAGGGTTAAAGAACCCCGTACAGGACACGGTCACGAGATGAGTTATGTCAAGTAAGTCAATTTCGGGGGCTGCGTCCACCGCAGCACGGGCGGCCTGGACGAAGAGCTTGGTCGCCTCGCGGCCGAAGATGTCATTACGGACCTTCGTGCTGGGGTTCAGCAGCAGGCCGGTGTCAGGGTCAAAGAACTGGGGATCGTCCGAGCGGAAATCCGCGGTCAGTTCCTCCACGGCGGAATAGCGGGTATCAATGGCGGCAGAGTCGAAACAGGTGCTGACCAGCCGCGAGCCAAGCCTGGACAAACCGGGCTGGGCCGCAAACACGTCACGTGCTTCTGTTTGGATCAGCATCGTTTTTGGAACTGCAGTTTCAAGTGATCGCACGTAGACCGTCATTGACTCATTCTTAACGAGCGCCCGCAATAAGACAATGACCTGCGGAGACATCCTGTCGTGGCATGGTTTGTTCCGTATCCTCGAGGGCCAATTCCTGCCCCTTCCGACTCCGTTCCAAAACGCCGATAATCTACATTATGTCAAGTAGCGTTGAGAAGGGCCTCCCCAATGCCGCGCCCTTTTGCGGGCCTTGGTGGCGGGTGCTGCCGCGTCTGCTTGAGGCTGGCTCCTGGGACCACGGCGCCGGAGAACGCCGGCGACTGGCCGCTCCATCCGAAAACTCCCAGTTGAGCGGACAGGAAAACTCCCAGTTGAGCGGACAGGGCCGGCAGGTGAAACGGAGCCGGATCAGGGGCAGCTATCACACTGGTTCTGCCTATCCCGGCAGCACTCCCCTGACGGGTGCGCTGCGGACGGCTGCAACAACAGCGGACCGCACGAGTGACCGTTCCACCTGGTCTCTCCCGGCGTTCAGCCAGGCGCCGGCAGACTAGCGCCGCGGTCCTATACCGGCGCCTACGATTGCTCCAACGCCCAGTCCCACGGCAAAGCCGATAAACGGGCTGTCAAAGACAGCGAGACCCAGGGTGATCCCGACGGCGGCGCCTACGAGGCAGCAGATCCACAGCGCTTTATTCATTGGACCTGATGCTACCGGCAGAAATGCTGGGAGTACCGCCCTGGCACTGATGAGTATCCATACAGGTACGTTGCCGTGGAAAACACGAGTACAAGCTACGCATGTGCCGCAGCGGGGGCGCTCATAGTCTTCTTGACACGGTGACACTCCGGGAAATGCTGGGTCCGGGGCCACGCAGTGGGCAGATCAAACCCCGATCCGCCCTCCTTCGGTTGTCATCTCTCCGTGCCCCTGTAAAGACACCTGCAGGCAAGATTCCCTCTTAAGGTAATCATGACGAAACCAGCTCCTCCGCACTCAATCGGCAGGGCCCCTGTCTTTTTCGATGCCACCGGCTACCGCTGGCAGAGAGTTCTCAGCCTCCTACTGGCCGGCGTGCTGTTGGTGGTCCTCTCAGCGGTGGGCATCCTCCCGGCCGCAACCGCGCCGTTGAGGCCGGGGCAACAAAACCAGGCCTCGGACTATCCACGGAACCTGCTTGCGCTGCAGGACCTCGAAAACATCCCGAGGATCGGTTACCAGGAGCGCACCTCGGTCTACCACCGCATAGCACTGGTGGATCACAGGGACGGTAAAACGCTCCTCAAGGACCCCTTCAGCGACACCGTATGGCGGGAAGCCACGCCGGCGGAAATCGCACTGATCGGTGACAGTCCTTACGTCATGGAAGCCTATGGCGAGCCGATGGCCAAGACCATCATGCTGACGTTCGACGACGGGCCGGACCCGCGCTTCACGCCCGAAATCCTGGATCTGCTGTCCAAGGAGGGAGTACCGGCAACGTTCTTCCCCGTGGGTGACAACATCGTCAAGTACCCGGACCTCTTCAAGCGGACCATCCGCGAAGGGCACATGATCGGCAACCACACGATGTCCCATATAGATTTTTGGGCACATGACGATGCCTTTAACCGGCAGCAGATTATTGGGGCGGACCGTGTGATGCGGGCGATGGACCACTACGATACAAGGCTGTTCCGGATCCCCACCGGCAACCCGGAAAACAACGCCCTTGCCCTGCTGCAGGCGCAGCAACTGGGGTATCTGCACGTCAACATGGACATTGATACCCGCGACTGGGAGTACGCGCCCGGAGTGCCGATTCAAGCCCCCGAACTGGACGGCCAGGGCCACATCGTTTTGATGCACGACGCCGGCGGTGACCGCACCGCAACTGTCAACATGCTGAAGGAATTCATCCCGCGCGCCAAAGCGCAGGGCTACACCTTCACCACAGTCCAGCCACTTTTGCCCGCGGACTTTGTACCCCAGCGCTCTGCCCCTGCCACGCTGGAGGACAACGTCACCCTCGCAGCGGTGACCACCTACCTGGTCACCCCTAACGTCCTGCTGAACTGGCTGTTCTGGTTCGGCATCGGGTCCCTGACCATCCTCACATTCCTGTTCGTTGTCCTGGCCCTGATTAATAACGCACGGCAAAAGAGGCGCCGCTGGGACAACATCAAGGAAACGGAATGGCCGTTCGTCAGTGTGGTGCTGCCTGTGTTCAATGAAGAACCGGTGGTGACCAAAACCCTTGATGCCCTCCGGGCCAGCGACTATCCACTGATGGAAGTCGTGGCGGTGAACGACGGCTCAACAGACGGGACGCTGGCAGTTCTGACGGAGTATGCCAAGACGTGGCCCCAACTCCGTGTCATCAACCAGCCCAACGGCGGGAAGTCAGTGGCGAGTAACCACGGCATCAATGAGTCCTGGGGAGAAATCATCATCACGCTCGATGGCGACACGTTGTTCGAGCCCCAAACCATCAAGATGTTTGCGCGGCACTTCATGGCTCCCCGAAACGGCAAGGAGGTGGGGGCTGTCGCCGGGCATGTCAAGGTGGGCAACCGGCGGAACCTCATCACTGCCTGGCAGAGCCTGGAATACCTGTCCGGGATTTGTGTGACGCGGATGGCGGAGGGCCTTATGGGGGCAATCTCGATCGTGCCCGGGGCCTGTGCCGCCTGGCGGCGGGAAGCGCTGCTGAAGGCTGGCGGTTACTCCCATGACACCCTGGCAGAAGACGCCGACCTTACCCTTTCCCTGCAGCGCCTGGGGTACAGCATCGTCCAGGAGAACGAAGCGGTGGCCTGGACCGAGGCGCCGCTGACGGTACGCGGTTTGTTCAAGCAGCGGCTTCGCTGGACCTACGGCAACATCCAGACCCTGTACAAGCACCGTGGCATGCTTTTCAACCCCAAGTTCGGAGCACTCGGCTTGCTCACCATGCCGTACGCACTGATCTCCGTGCTTGTGCCGCTGATCTTTATGCCGCTGACCGTCATCGTGGCCATCAGCAGCCTGGCCCGTGGAGAATGGCAGGCAATCGCGCTTTTCTCTGCCTTTGTTGCCGCAACCCATATGCTCATCTCCATAGTGGCGGTATTGATGGTGCGTGAGAGTCTCCTGCACCTGCTCATGGTGCCCATCTACCGGCTCATTTACGAACCTCTGCGCGCGTACGTGGTTTTCGGATCCGCCATCCAGGCCCTGCGGGGCTCCGCCGTGGGATGGTACAAACCCGAACGCACCAACAGCGTGACGGTGTCCGCCTTGCCGCCCAATTCCGCCCTTCCAGAGACGTTCGGGCCGCTCTCCCCCAGTTCCGCCTGAACCGGCACCGACTTGGCTGTAGCTCAAAAGTTTCGCCTGGAATATAGTGAGCAACCTGTTATCCACGCTTCAGACGACCAGGAAGGTGGCATCGGAACATGCCTTCACTGACCTGGTTGGGCAGAAGCCTGGCCGTGCTTGCCGCCCTGCTGCCCCTTGCCGCCTGCGGCCCGGGGCAGCAGGGCGGCAATAGTCCGGGGGTGGAAGTCAACCGCGCAGAGCTGAATCCCAGGTGGTTCGGCGGATACCTCGACGTAACACTGGTTCCTCCCCTGCGCCTGCAGGACTCGCCCCCACAAGGACCCGTTACTGCCGTGTTGTCCTTTATCACCTCCCATCCGGACCGGCCCTGCGAACCCTCCTGGGGAGGCTCCTATGACCTTGAACAGGCAAAGGGCAAACTGGACCTCGACTCGCAGGTGGAGGCCTTCAGGAAGGCCGGCAACGACGTCGCTGTCTCCTTCGGCGGGCAACTCGGCACGGAGCTGGCGGTTGCCTGTGCTGACAGCGGCGCCCTGGTTGATGCCTACTCAGCGGTCATCGCCAGATACGGGCTGGACACAGTGGACCTCGACGTCGAGGGAAACGGCGCCGGCGATCCTGCCGCAGCCCAGCGGCGTGCAGCTGCCATGGCCCGCCTTCAATCGGAGCGCCCGGCTGACAACCCCTTGAAGGTGTGGCTGACCCTTCCCGTCTCCGCGGACGGTCTTACTGCCGCGGCGAAAGTCTCCGTGGAAACGATGCTCGAGGAAGGAGTTGAACTTGCCGGCGTAAACATCATGACCATGAACTTCGGGCCGCTCAAGCAGGGGCAAACCATGCTCGCTGCCTCAGTCAGCGCAGCCGAGGGAACCCACAGGACCCTGAAAACACTCTATGAGCAGGCGGGCACACCGCTGGACGATGCAGCCCTTTGGAACAGGATCGGGCTCACGCCGATGATTGGCCGCAATGACGTGGAAGGCCAGGTGTTTTCCCAGGAGGACGCCGAAGGGCTGAACGCTTTCGCGTTGGAGCGGGGTGTCGGACGCATGTCCATGTGGTCGCTGAACCGCGACACCGGCTGCGACCCGGGCAAGCAGGGGCAGACATCCGGCGCAGTATCCAATAACTGCAGCGGCCTTGACCAGGAGCCAGGCATGTTCGGGAAGGTGCTGGGGCACGCCTTCACTGACGCCGGGCCCGCGGGAGCCCAATAACTATGCGCTGGAAGGCGGTGCTGGCAGGCGGCGTGCTTTCTTCAGTCCTCACAGCGGCAGCCTGCGGGGGCCCTCCTCCCCTTGAGCCAGGTGAGGAGGTTGTGCCCAAGGTGTTCGTCACCGGCTATTCCTGGTACGACAACACTCCGGAAGGCTCACCCATCATCAGCCATCCGGTACTGCACAAAACGGCCGGTGGAACCGGAACCTACGAAGACCCGGTGACCATCGCCGTCGGTCACTCCCGCGAGACGGGCGAGAGCGTCCTCGACATCCCCGCCGGCACCCGGATCTACCTGCCCGATGTACGGCGGTATTTCATTGTGGAAGACACCTGCGGGGACGGCCCAACTCCCCAGGATGGTCCGTGCCACTCAGGGTCGGAGGACTATGACGGCGCGTCCCTCTGGATCGACATGTGGGTGGGCGGCGAGGGCGAAAGCGCTCCCTTCGTCCACCGCTGCATAACCGAAGCAACTGGCGTGCAGCCGGCCGTCCTCAACCCTGGCGAAAACTATGCCGTGGCCCCCGGGAAGGGCGTCCTTCACGATGGCAAATGCGACACCGGTTACGGCAGCGAGCTGGTCAGCCGGTAAAGCTGCCACCCATGTCAGTAACGAATGCAACGAAATCAGCCTCCGGATTCTCCGGGTGCCCGTTATCCTGCGGCCACCTGGCTGACGAGTCCCAGCGTGTTGCCCTCGCTGTCCCGGATGAATGCCATCCACTCGTCCGTACCAGCAGGACCAAGCACTCCGTCCGTGTGGCTGTAAATCACGCGGGGCGCGTCCACCACGTCCACTCCCCTGGCTGCCAACTGCTCCACAGAAGCCCGGACATCCGGAACCTGGAGGTAGAGAAGAGCCCTTGGGGCGCCTGGTTCCAGCAGCAGCCGCACGCCCTCGAGGTCGAAGAAGACCAGGCCGGGCGGGTCAAACACTGCGCTGGGCTGTACCCCAAGCAGTTCGGCATAGAACGCAGATGCCCTCCCGAGGTCTTCCGCGTACTGGGCCACCTGCAACAATCGCATGGTTTCGCCTCCCCTTCCCGGTTTGTCTATCCTGCTCAATCACGGAGGTAAGGACAAGGGGCGCACGGGCACAACCGCCGTTGCTAGGCTCGAAGGTATGACACCTCAGATCCAGCGGCCCATCCGCTCCTCTACAGGGCGGCAGGCAGCCGCCGCTGCCACCGCCGATGCTGTGCTGATAATGGTGTTTGCAGCCGTTGGCCGTGACGCGCACCAGCGCGGCGAGGTCTTGTCCGGTGTCCTGCTGACTGCCTGGCCGTTTTTGGCAGGGGCGGCCCTCGGATGGCTGGCCGTGAGGGCGTGGCGGAATCCGCTGTCCGTACGCCGGACCGGGGTGGCGGTCTGGTTGGGTGCCCTGGTGGGCGGCATGGTGCTCCGCCTGCTGACCGGCCAGACGGTAGTGCTGCCCTTCATCATCGTGGCGTTGCTGAGCCTGGGGCTCCTGCTGGTGGGATGGCGACTGGCGTGGGCCGGCGCAAAGCGGCTGAGGAGAGCCTGAAGAACTTCGCCTGAAGTGGTTGCGGGTCCGGCCGGCAGCGCGGCCGGATGTAATAGGCTGGCAGCACCCAAAAGCTTGCCGGGCTCTGCTACGGCGCAACAGATCCGGAAGGATTCATCTCGTGATCACCGCATTCGTTCTGATCAAGACTGACGCTGCCCGCATACCTGAAACAGCCGAGGAGATCTCAGCGATAGATGGCATCAGCGAGGTATATTCCGTCACCGGAGAGTGGGATTTGATTGCGGTGGCAAGGGTGCCCCGGCACGAGGACCTGGCGGACGTTATTGCAGACCGACTGTCCAAGGTGCCCGCGGTGGTGCACACGACAACGCACATAGCGTTCCGTGCCTACTCGCAGCACGACCTCGACGCAGCTTTCGCCCTGGGCTTCGAGCAGTAGCCGGATTCACCTGCGGGTCAGGGAAACCCATTTTTCCAGGACGGCCGCGGCGGCACCCGTCCCGACCGATTCCGATGCCCGGCTGAAGGCCCGTTGCATACGCTCAAGGAACGGACCGTCCGCACTGGTGTCGAAAGCCACGAGGCCCGCTGCAGCATTGAGGAGAACGGCGTCGCGGGCCGCCCCTTCCTTGCCTGCGAGGACTTCCCGTACGACGACGGCGTTGACCTGGGCGTCGCCGCCGCGCAACTGCTCGACGGTTGCCGGTTTGATGCCTAGGTCCGCGGGCGAGAACGTCAGCTCAGACACAGCGCCGTCGCGTATTTCCCACACGGTTGAAGGACCCGTGGTGGTCAGCTCATCGAGCCCGTCATTGCCGCGGAATACCAGGCCCCGGCTTCCCCGCTGGGCCAGGACGCCCGCTACCAGCGGCGCCATCCTCGCGTTGGCAACCCCTACCGCGGACGCCTGGACTTTGGCAGGGTTGGTCAGCGGGCCGAGGAAATTGAAGGCCGTCGGGATGGCCAGCTCCTTCCGCGGGACCGCGGTGTGCCGGAAGGACGGGTGGAAGACCTGCGCAAAGCAGAATGTAATTCCCGCCTCCTCCGCATTGCGCGCCACCTGTTCGATGGACAGGTCGAGGCGGACGCCCAAGGCTTCCAGCACATCAGCAGAACCGGACGACGACGACGCCGCACGGTTGCCGTGCTTGACCACCTTTGCTCCTGCTCCGGCAGCCACCAGCGCCGCCATGGTGGAGATGTTGACAGTGTTCAACTGGTCACCGCCGGTTCCGACAATGTCCAGCTTCTCGCCGGAAATGGAGACGGGGTTGGCGTGGGCAAGCATGGCCTCCACCAGGCCAGCGAGTTCCTCAACGGTTTCTCCCTTGGCACTGAGGGCAACCAGGAATCCTGCGATCTGTGCGGGCGTCGCCTCCCCGGACATGATGGTATCCATGGCCCAGGCGGTGCTGTCCGCCGTGAGGTCATTGCCTTTGATCAGTGCCGAGATCAGCCGGGGCCAGGTGTTGCCTGCCGATGCTGCGGATGCCTGTGAAGTCACCTGCTGATGCTATCGAGGGATGGCCGGGGCTGACCAATGTGAACGGGCGGCGGAACTTTTTGGTGCGATTTCGCGTCTTTGTAGAAAAAGTCCCCCGAAAAGGCGGTTTGCGTTGGGCAGCACGGAGTTTTGCAGACATAATGTCTATGTGACATCTGCGACCCATGCCCCCAGTTCCCCCGCGCACCCCACGCTGAACCGCCCCAATATGGTTTCCGTTGGAACCGTCGTGTGGCTCTCCAGCGAGTTGATGTTCTTCGCCGGTCTCTTCGCCATGTACTTCACCCTGCGCTCCACCAGCGGGGAAATGTGGGCGGCTGAGACGGCCAAGCTCAACTTCCCCTTTGCGCTCGCCAACACGATCGTCCTCGTGGCCAGTTCCTTCACGTGCCAGATGGGCGTCTTCGCCGCTGAGCGGCTGCAGCCGCGCCGTACCGGCGGGGTCTTCCAGTTCGCCCGCTGGGGCATGAACGAATGGTTCACCCTGACCTTCCTTATGGGGGCCTTCTTCGTCGCAGGCCAGGCCACGGAGTACGCGATGCTGGTTTCCGAGCACGTCTCGCTCTCCTCCAACGCCTACGGTTCAGCGTTCTACATGACCACAGGGTTCCACGGCCTCCACGTGATCGGTGGCCTGGTGGCCTTCCTGCTGATCATGGGCCGCTCCTTCGCCGCAAAGAAGTTCGGGCACTTCGAAGCAACGTCCGCGATTGTCACCTCGTACTACTGGCACTTTGTGGATGTCGTGTGGATCGGCCTCTTCCTGGTCATCTACGTACTCAAGTAGCCAACTTTGATTCTTTTTCTACAAGAGGCAGAATTTCAGGTATCGGCTCCAGGAGCCGGCGCAGGATCGAATAAAGGAACCACCACGTGAAGGCACTCTCGCAAAAGCGGCGTCACCCACTGGCAGCAATCGCGCTGCTTCTGATGGGGCTCCTCATCACTGGTGGGCTGTACGCCGTGGCCACCACCGTCAATGAGGCCAAAGCCTCCAGCACCACTTTCAGTGCAAATGACGCAGAAGAAGGCGGCAAGCTGTTCGCCGCCAACTGCGCCACCTGCCACGGCATGGGTGCCAGCGGTTCACCGGATGGCCCGTCCCTCGTTGGCGTGGGCGCCGCATCCGTTGATTTCCAGGTCGGAACGGGCCGCATGCCCATGCAGATGAACGGCCCCCAGGCGCTGGAGAAGCCCGTTCAGTTCAACGACGAGCAGATCCACCAGCTGGCAGCCTATGTTGCTTCCCTTGGTGCCGGCCCGGCAATTCCTGAAGAAGGCCTGCTTGACGAAAAGGGCGATGCAGCCGCAGGCGGGGAACTGTTCCGCACGAACTGCGCCATGTGCCACAACGCTGCCGCCGCAGGCGGCGCCCTGACCCGCGGCAAGTTCGCACCCGCCCTGGAAGACACCTCAGGCAAGCACATCTACGAGGCAATGGTCACCGGCCCGCAGAACATGCCGGTCTTCAGCGACTCCAACATCACGCCCGAAGGCAAGCGCGACATCATCACCTTCCTCAAGCAGATCGAAACCACCGGCTCCCCCGGCGGCGCTGAGCTGGGTTCACTTGGCCCCGTGGCCGAAGGACTCTTCGTTTGGGTTGCAGGCCTCGGTGTCATCATCGCCTTCACCATCTGGCTGACTTCCCGGACGTCCTAGGACCTCTGCGGACCACTGAACTACTTCTGCTGATCCGTCAGCAGTTTGATATTGGAAAACTAACCCGGCACCCGCCGGGACGAGAGAAGGATGAGGCGAATTATGGGCAACCATAGTGACGGCAGTCCGAACCACTCGGGCACCGTAGCTACGGCTGGTCAGAATGAGGTGGAGAAGTTCCAGGACCCTGGACTTCCTCCGCACCGTTTGCGCCTGGCTGACACGGACCCGAAGGCCGCAAAGCGGGCAGAACGGCAGGTCGCCTTACTATTTGGCATCTCTGTTGTTGGAACCCTGATCTTCCTGGTGGCGTACTTCGCCATTGATCTGGGTGGCTCAGAATCAACCATTGCCAACATCCGGCTCCAGAACATGCTGCTGGGCCTGGGCACCGCTTTCGCGATGCTTGGCATCGGTACCGGCATCGTGCACTGGGCCAAAGCCCTGATGCCGGATCACGAGGTCTCCGAATCGCGCCACGCGATCCGCTACGAAGAGGACCGCCAGGCGGCCGTCCGTATCGTGGATGACATCGTGGAAGAGACGGGCATCAAGCGCCGTCCGCTGATCCGGAACACCCTTCTGGGAGCCGTTGCCCTCGCGCCGCTGCCGGCGGTTGCCATTTTCGGCGACCTCGGACCCCGCCCGGACAACAAGCTCGCCCACACCATGTGGGCCCCTCAGGAAGGCAAGCTCAAGCGTCTTGCCCGTGACCCCGACGGAACGCCCATCAAGGCCTCCGACGTGACAATCGGCTCAGCCTTCCACGTCATCCCCGAGGGCTTGAACGAACTTCACGAGGGCAAGCTCAACGAGAAGGCGAAAGCCGTTGTGCTGCTCATGCGCCTGGATCCCGAGTCGCTCAACCCCTCAGAGGGCCGCGAAGACTGGGGCTACAACGGCATCGTTGCGTATTCCAAGATCTGCACCCACGTCGGTTGCCCGGTTGCTCTCTACGAGCAGCAGACGCACCACCTGCTGTGCCCGTGCCACCAGTCCACTTTTGACCTCACGCAAGAGTGCAAAGTGATCTTCGGCCCCGCCAGCCGTCCTCTCCCCCAGCTGCCTATCGCAGTTGATGACGAGGGCTACCTGGTCGCCACCAGCGACTTCAAAGAACCTGTAGGACCAAGTTACTGGGAGCGTGATATGCATGAGCGCAGCATCAACAGCTGAGCCCGCTTTCGTCGCCAAAACCAAGACAGGCCGGTTCACCGACTTCGTCGATACGCGTGTTGGCGGTTCCGGAATCCTTCGCGAATTCGGCCGCAAAGTCTTCCCCGACCACTGGTCCTTTATGTTCGGCGAAGTGGCACTCTACTCGTTCGTCATCCTGCTGCTTTCCGGCACCTTCCTGACGTTCTTCTTCGATCCGTCCATGGCGGAAACCCACTACGACGGTTCCTACGTCCCCCTCAAGGGCGTCGAAATGTCGGTGGCCTACAACTCGTCGCTGGACATCTCCTTTGATGTCCGCGGCGGCCTCTTCATGCGCCAGGTCCACCACTGGGCAGCGCTGCTGTTCGTTGCGTCCATCGCCGTGCACATGCTCAGGGTTTTCTTCACCGGAGCCTTCCGCAGGCCGCGCGAAATGAACTGGGTAGTGGGCAGCGTCCTGCTGATCCTGGCCATGGCTGCAGGCTTCACCGGCTACTCCCTCCCCGATGACCTGCTGTCCGGCAACGGCCTGCGCATCATCGACGGCGTGATCAAGTCCATCCCGATTGTCGGAACGTACATCTCCTTCTTCCTCTTTGGCGGGGAGTTCCCGGGTACTGCCATCATCGGCCGCCTGTACATGCTGCACATCCTGCTGGTGCCGGCGCTGATCCTGCTGATGATCGTCCTCCACCTCTTCATGGTGGTCGTCCACAAGCACACCCAGTACCCCGGCCCCGGACGCAACGACAACAACGTTGTCGGTTACCCGCTTGGCCCGGTCTACGCCGCGAAGGCCGGTGGATTCTTCTTCATCGTCTTTGGTGTCCTCGCCCTGATGGCCGGTTTCTTCACGATCAACCCGATCTGGAACTACGGTCCGTACGACCCCTCCCCCGTGTCCGCCGGAACCCAGCCCGACTGGTACATCGGCTTTGTTGACGGCGCCCTGCGCCTGATGCCGGGCACCCTGGGTAACTGGCAGGTTGAGCAGGTGTGGTTCGGCCACGTCTTCAGCTTCAACGTGCTGCTGCCCGCCCTTGTGCCGGCCGGCATCCTGTTCACGATTATGTTCATGTACCCGTGGATTGAGCGTTGGATCACCAAGGACGACCGTGAGCACCACGTACTTGACCGCCCCCGCAACGCCCCGACCCGCACCGCGATCGGCATGGCAGGGTTCGTCTGGTACTGCGTCATGTGGGCAGCAGCAGGGTCCGACCTCATCGCCACCCACTTCGGTGTTTCGCTCAACGATGTCACCTACTGGCTGCGGACGCTGTTCATCATCGGCCCGTTTATTGCCTTCTTCGTCACCAAGCGCGTAGCCCTCGCACTCCAGCGCAAGGACCGCGAGATCGCCCTCCACGGCCGCGAGACCGGGCGTATTGTCCGCCTCCCGCACGGCGAGTTCATCGAAGTCCATGCACCGCTGGATGAGTACAAGCGCTACAAGCTGGTGGGCTTCGAGTCACCGAACGTTCTTCCGGCAGTGCCGAACGAACACGGTGTGGTAACCCGCAAGGAGAAGCGCCGGGCGCTGCTCTCCAAGTGGTTCTTCGAGGACCGCGTTGCCCCGGCCACCCCCGCAGAGCTGGAAGCCGCCCACGGCCACGGCCACGCGGCAGTGGAAGCTCCCGAGGCAGCGAAGAGCCTGAGCCACTAGGCACTCTGCCCGTATCAACATGAAAGGCCCGGTCCAACAGGACCGGGCCTTTTGTGTTCCTGCTCGCCCGCCGGGCCTGACCGGCTGGCAGAAACAAAGGAACAGGGGCGCTGCAGGGCTTGGTTGGTCAGTGGTTACGGGACCGGCGCGCGCCCGGCCGCTGCAGCGGGACCCACAACTTGTACCGGTCCGCGCGGTAATACGAAACGGAATAGTCCACCATGGTGCGTGCAACAAAAGCATGCCGCTGGATCTTGAGCAGCGGTGAGGCTACTTCGACGTTGAGCAGCCGTGCCGTGGACGGAGACGCTGCGGTGGCCTCAATCATGTCCTCGCCCCATTCCATCACCAGGCCGTACTGTTCGCTTAGCACGTTGTACAGCGAGGTGGGCGGCTCTCCGTCCAGCAGACCAGGAACACGGTGGGCAGGGATGAAGTTTTCGTCCACGCTCATCGGTTCACCATCTGCCAGGAGCAGGCGCCGGAAGCGGACCAGAGGAGTACCCTCGTCCAGCTGGAGCTCGCGGGCCAGAAATGCACTGGCACCAATCTGTTCAAAGCTGAGTACTTTGGCTGCGGGAACCATGCCGCGGCGCTGCATCTCCTCGCTGTAGGAAGTCAGCTTCACCTGCAGGTCCAGCTTCGGCCTGCGAACGAAAGTGCCGAGACCCACTACTCGTTCAATGACCTCTTCACCGACCAGCGCGTCAATAGCCTGCCGCACAGTCATCCTGGCAAGCCCAAAGCGCTCCGCGAGGTCACGCTCCGAGGGCAGCGCAGAACCCGGCCGGCACGACTCGGCAATGTAGGTGCGCAGGATCTCGCGCAGCTGGACGTAGATGGCAGTGCCGCTGCTTCTGTCGATTTCACCGGCAATCGCCCCGGCGCTAGCTGCCACGGTGGGTCTCCCCTGGGTTCGAGTTCACTCTGCAATTTTAGGGCAGGTCTAGACCAGCTGATGCCCCGGGCCGCGCCTATTCGGGGATGGTGCTCCAGGCCCGCTATATTGGACAGGAAAATTTCGAAACCCGACGGATGGGGCCGTCATAAAGAAGGAGTCCCGTTGCCAACACACAAGGCTGTGGTAACAGCCACGATCGGGCTGCACGCGCGCCCGGCAGCTGTATTTGTCAGGGCGGTGGCCGCTACCGGGCTTCCTGTGACCATCACGAAGCCGGGAACCGGGGGCGTGGATGCCCGATCTCTCCTTCACGTGATGACTGCCGACTTTCTCCATGGCTGTGAAGTGGAGCTGGGAATTGATGATTCACTGCTCAGTGGCGCCCTGAGCGAGGAAAGGGCCAAGGAGGCCCTCCGGACGCTTGGCGAGCTGCTGGAGTCCCAGGGAGCAGAATAGGCGCACTTGCCGGTGACTAGCGGCCGCTGTTAGGTGCCGGAGGACCAGCGCAACGACAAGAACAACGACGACGGGCCCCACCAAAAGGTGGGGCCCGTCGTCGTTGTTCTTGTGCCTAGTGGGCGTGGTCGCCGCGGCTGTATTCGTAAACCCAGCCGATGAGTGCCACAACTGCCAGGCCGGCAGCGATGTAGACGATCCAGAAGCCTACCGCCAAGCCCAGGAAGCCTGTGGCGCAGGCCAGGCCGAGCACCAGCGGCCACCAGCTCCAGGGGCTGAAGTGCCCCTGTTCGCCGGCTCCCTCGTGGATTTCGGCGTCGCTGCGGTCCTCGGGACGCATACCGACGCGCTTCCCGGTGAAGCCGAGGTAGCCGCCGATCATGCCGGCAAGGCCGCCCACCAGGAGGATTCCCAGAATACCGACCCATTCACCCCAGTCGGTAAGGAAGCCGTAGATTACCGAGACCGGTACAAAGAAGAAGACTCCGGAACCAAAGATCCAAGATTCAATTTTCACTGTGCAGTGTCCTTCTGGTCGGCGTTACCGAGCATGGAGGCTGCGGGAGCCGGTGACTCGACGGTGTGGACCTGTCGAAGCTCGGGGTGGTGCAGGTCCAGGGCAGGGCGCTCGGACCGGATCCGGGGAAGCGACGTGAAGTTGTGCCGCGGCGGCGGGCAGGACGTGGCCCACTCCAGCGAGGCACCGAAGCCCCAGGGGTCGTCGACCTGCACCTTTTCGGCGCTGCGCCAGGTGATGTAAACGTTCCAGAAGAACGGAATCAGGGACGCTCCGAGGACAAAGGAGGCAACGGTGGAGAACTGGTTCATCCAGGTGAAGTTGTCCTCCACCAGGTAGTCGGCGTACCGGCGGGGCATACCCTCAACACCGAGCCAGTGCTGGATGAGGAAGGTGCCGTGGAAGCCCAGGAAGAGGAGCCAGAAGTGGATCTTGCCCAGGCGCTCGTTCAGCATCTTGCCGGTGAACTTGGGCCACCAGAAGTAGAAGCCGGCGAACATCGCGAACACCACGGTGCCGAACACCACGTAGTGGAAGTGCGCCACCACGAAGTAGGAGTCGGAGACGTGGAAGTCCAGCGGCGGGGAGGCCAGGATGATGCCGGTGAGGCCGCCGAAGAGGAACGTGATCAGGAACCCGAGGCTCCACAGCATGGGGGTTTCGAACGTCAGCGAACCGCGCCACATGGTGCCGATCCAGTTGAAGAACTTCACACCGGTGGGAACCGCGATGAGCATGGTCATGAACGCGAAGAACGGCAGCAGCACCGCGCCGGTGACGTACATGTGGTGCGCCCACACCGTCACGGACAGGGCTGCGATGGCGATCGTAGCGTAGACCAGGCCCTTGTAACCGAAGATCGGTTTGCGGCTGAACACCGGGAAGATCTCGGACACAATGCCGAAGAACGGCAGCGCGATGATGTACACCTCGGGGTGGCCGAAGAACCAGAACAGGTGCTGCCACAGGACGGCACCGCCGTTTTCCGGGTCGAAGATGTGGGCACCGAAGCGGCGGTCCGCGCCGAGGGCGAACAGTGCTGCTGCCAGCGGCGGGAAGGCCATGAGCACCAGGATGGCGGTGACCAAGGTGTTCCAGGTGAATATCGGCATCCGCCACATGGTCATGCCCGGGGCGCGCATGCAAATGATGGTGGTGATGAAGTTGACCGCACCCAGGATGGTTCCGAAGCCGGACAGTGCCAGGCCGAAGACCCACAGGTCCCCGCCGATGCCGGGGCTGAACGTGGTGTTGGACAGCGGCGCGTAGGCGAACCAGCCGAAGGAGGCAGCACCCTGGGGGGTGATGAAGCCGGACACGGCGATGGTGGAGCCGAAGAGAAAAAACCAGAAAGCCAGCGCGTTCAGCCGGGGGAAGGCAACGTCAGGCGCGCCGATCTGGAGCGGCATGATCACGTTGGCGAAACCCGCAAACAGCGGGGTGGCAAACATCAGCAGCATCACGGTGCCGTGCATCGTGAAGAGCTGGTTGTACTGCTCCTTGGTCTGCAGGATCTGCATCCCGGGTTCAAACAGTTCGGCGCGGATCAGCAGGGCCATCACGCCGCCAAGGCAGAAGAACACAAACGAAGCAATCAGGTACATGTACCCGATGGTTTTGTGGTCGGTGGAAGTGATCCAGTTGACGACGATGCGTCCCTTGGATTTGGGAACCACTGGAGCTGTGAGGACTCCGGTGGGTGCGGATTGAGTGTACGTAGCCACGTCGCTCCCCTTACTTAATTTCGTTCAGGTTCGGGTTGCGGTCGTACTCCACACCGAGGAGGCCCGTGTTGCCGGCAGCCTTAAGCTCATCCAGGTGTGCCTGGAATTCAGCTTCTGAAACCACCTTGACGCGGAACAGCATTTCCGAGTGGTATTCGCCGCAGAGCTCGGCGCACTTGCCGTCGTAGGTGCCCTCTTTAGTGGGGGTAAACCGGATGTAGTTGGTCTTGCCCGGGATCATGTCGCGCTTCTGGAGGAAGGCGGGAACCCAGAAGGAGTGGATCACGTCGCGTGAGTTGAGTTCCAGGTCAACGGACTTGTTGACGGGCAAGTACAGCGTAGGCAGCTGTTCCTTGTCGATCGCGTTGCCGGTCAGGTGCGCCTGGACGCCTGCCTCGTAGACGTCTTCTTCGATGACGTCGCCGGCCCTGTAGTTGAAGTCCCAGGCCCACTGCTTGCCACGGACATCGACAACGACGTCGGCAGGCTGTGACCGGTCATCAATGGCCTGCTGATCACGGTCGGTGAAGTAGAAGAACACCAGGACCATAAAGAGCGGAATGGTCAGGTAGAACACTTCCAGGGGAAGGTTGAAACTCGTCTGGCGCGGGAAGCCCACGGTGCCCTTGCGGCGCCTGTAGGCCACGAGGCACCAGACGATCAGGCCCCAGGTAATGATGCCCACGGCCAAGGCGGCGATCCATGAGTTGACCCAGAGGTCCATGATGCGGTCGCTGTTGCTGGTGGTGCCACGTTCTGTGGGCAGCCACCCTTTCTCTACCTCTGGCGAACATCCGGTCAAAACCAACGCGCCGGCAATTGCCAAGCCTGAGATCGTGGTGATCGTTTTGCGTCGGCTGCCGGTTCGGTTCTGCGAACTCACAGACGGCCCTTCCTACTTGTTGCTGTTGTCCGGGCAGCCATCGGCGCCGCGGGCACACTGAAAGTTTTACTACTCGGTGTAGAGCTTACCGCTCCCCCGGGCGTTTCGCCCACATGTCGGCGCCGTGCCTCCAACCGTGGTGAACGGCTGGAGGCACGGCGCCGGCATCGGGCGAAATAACCGGCTTAGTGGAAGGAGTCTCCACAGGCGCAGGAGCCGCCGGCGTTCGGGTTGTCAATGGTGAAACCCTGCTTCGAGATGGTGTCCTCGAAGTCGATGCTGGCACCACTGAGGTACGGAACGCTCATCTTGTCTACAACAACTTCGACGCCGTCGTAGTCACGGACAGCATCTCCGTCCAGGAGCCGCTCATCGAAGTAGAGCTGGTAGATCAGCCCTGAGCAGCCGCCAGGCTGCACGGCAACCCGGAGCCGAAGATCGGTGCGGCCTTCCTGCTCGAGAAGGCTGCGGACCTTGCCTGCTGCGACGTCGGTGAGGTTGACCTCATGAACGGGCAGTTCCTCACTGGGCGCGCTGGTGGTCTGGGTGCTGTTCTCATTGGTTGCGGTGCTCATTGGCCTACCTTCTTAGGATGGTCTGGCGGCTCCGCGGGAGCGGTGCCTGCCCCTACGGATACGGTATGGGCTATAGCTACATGCTACGCGGGGCGCACCCGTAGCTCTAACTCCTGACGTAACCACGGGAAGCCCTTCCTTGTTCCCGGGGAGCCGCACCGGGTGTCCGGGAGGCGGACCGCGGGAAGGGCCTGGGGCTCCTACAGTCCGGCGTTCAAACGGGACAGCAACAGCGCTTCGGCGAGGATGGCTTTTCGGAAGTCACCAAGGTGCAGCGACTCGTTCGCGCTGTGCGCCCTGGAGTCCGGGTCCTCGACACCCGTAACGAGGATCTGTACGTCCGGGTACAGCTCCGTGAGGTCGGCGATAAAAGGGATGGAACCACCAATACCCGTCTCCACCGCCTGGACGCCCCAGGCCTCCCCCAAGGCCCACATCGCGAGCCCGGCAGCGGCCGAAGAAGTATCCGTCTGGAACGGGTTGCCGCTCTCCCCCGGTGTGAAGGTCACCCTTGCGCCGAAGGGAGCGTGCGCCTCGACATGCCGCCGTACGGCCTCCATCGCTTCCTCGGGAAGCTGCCCCGGCGCCAGCCGGAGGCTGAACTTGGCCCGCGCCCTCGGCAGCAGCGTGTTTGAGGCTACGTCCACGGCAGGTGCGTCGAAACCAATAATGGACAGCGCCGGCTTGGTCCAAAGCCGGGAGGCGATGCTGCCCGAACCGGCGAGGCGGACGCCGTCGAGCACTGACGCGTCCGCGCGGTAGTCGGCCTCCGGAAACTCCACCGCCGCATTGTCGAAGGCGACCAGCCCCTGGATGGCAACATTCCCGTCGTCGTCATGGAGGGTGGCGATCAGGCGGGACAGGAGGGTGGGGGCGTCCAGGACAGGCCCGCCGAACATCCCTGAATGGACCGCGTGCTCCAGGACCTGGACTTCGATGGTCCCGTCCACCAGTCCGCGGAGGCTTGTTGTCAGCGCCGGAACGCCCACCTTCCAGTTGCTGGAGTCGGCAACGACGATGACGTCAGCACGAAGCAGTTCCCGGTGTGCCTCCAGGAATGGCCTGAACGTGGGAGAACCCGCTTCTTCCTCGCCTTCGAAGAAGAAGGTCACACCAAGGCCCAGGCCGTCGCCCAGTACCTCGGAGGCGGCGGCGTAAGCAGCGATGTGGGCCATGATGCCGGCCTTGTCATCGGCCGCCCCGCGACCGTAGAGACGGCCGTCCTTTTCAACGGCGGTGAAAGGTGCCGTCTCCCACAGCCCCTCGTCTCCCGCGGGCTGGACGTCGTGGTGTGCGTACAGCAGGATGGTCGGCTTGCCTTCCGCGGCCGGCCGACGGGCGACGACGGCGGGGCCGCCGGGCGTGCCGTCCGGCTTGTCGCAGGCCAGGATCTGCACTTCCTCAAGTCCGGTCGCGCGCAGGAGTTCTGCTACGGCTTCGGCGCTGCGTTCGAGCGGCGACCGGTCAAAGCTTGGCCAGGCGATGCCGGGTATCGCAACCAGTTCCTTGAGGCGGGCAAGGGTGGCGGTAAACGAGCGGTCGATGGCCGCCCGAAGGTCTGCCGTGCCGGGGTTGGGGTTCAGGCCCAAAGGTGTGGGGCCATCAATGTTGTCGGGGGTGGCCGTTGCAGGTGAAGTCATGGAAAAAACATTACTCTCGTCACATTCTGCTTACGGGAGCCCTCGCCGGGGTCAAGAGGGCCGAGCCGCCCCGCAAGGTATTCTGGTCTGGTGTTCGGACGTAAAAAGGAAGCGCCTACGGCGCAGGAAATATCAGACCAGCAGGCAGCGGAAGTTGCCGCCCGGCAGAACGGCATAGCCGGTAAGGGAGCCCCCACCCCAAGGCGGAAGGCCCAGGAGGCTGCGCGCAAGCGCCCGTTGGTTCCGGAGGACCGCAAAGCGTCAAAGGCCGCCGAGCGCCAGGTGATCCAGGACCAGCGGCTTAGAATGCGCCAGGCGCTGGACACGGGGGACGAAAAGTTCCTGCCGCTGCGCGACAAGGGCCCCCAGAAGCGCTTTACCCGTGACTATGTGGATGCCCGGTTCAGCCTCGGGGAATACCTGATGTTCGGCGCCCTGGTATTTGTCCTGGTGTCCCTGGTGGTGCCAGCGTCCAGTGACCTGATGATTTATGTTCTGGGCGGTTTCTGGGTGATGTTCCTGGCCGTCTTCGTTGACGTCTTTATCCTGTCCCGCAAGCTCCGCAAGCGGTTGACCGAAAAGTTCGGCGAGGTGGAACGCGGCACCGTCTGGTACGGCTCCATGCGCTCCCTGCAGTTCCGGAAGCTGCGGCTGCCCAAGCCCCAGGTTAAGCGCGGACAGTACCCGGCCTGACCTTCCTCCTGCGTCCCCCTACAACAGACAAAGAAACCCCGGCAGACTTTCCGCCGGGGTTTCCTTGCAACTGGGCAGGGTTGGGAATGCCGGTCTGTGGTGCCGCCACAGCCACAGAAGCGGATCTGCGCCCTACAGGCGCCGGTTCTTTGCCAGCTGCCGGTTGATGCGGGCCGCCCAGAACGGTCCTTCGTAGAGGAAGGCCGTGTAGCCCTGGACCAGCGTTGCTCCGGCATCCAGCCGGTCCTGGACGTCCTGTGCCGTTTCCACGCCGCCCACGGCCACCAGGGTCAGGGCGTCGCCGGTGACCTGCTTGAGCCTTCGAAGCACTTCAAGGGAGCGGTGTTTGAGTGGAGCGCCCGAAAGCCCGCCCGCGCCGCATTTTTCCACCTGTTCGGCCGGGGAAGCCAGGCCCGTCCGGGCGATGGTGGTGTTCGTGGCGATAATGCCGTCCAGTTTGAGGTCGAGGGCAAGCCGAGCGACGTCGTCGATGTCCTCGTCGCTCAGGTCCGGGGCGATCTTCACCAGCAGCGGAACGTGGCGGCCTGCTGCCCGGTCGGCTTCCCGGCCGACGGCGGTCAGCAGCGGCCGGAGGCTTTCCACGTCCTGCAGGAGACGAAGGCCGGGGGTGTTGGGGGAGCTGACGTTGACCACGAGGTAGTCCGCGGCGGGCGCAAGGCTGCGTGCGCTTACCAGGTAGTCCTCAACGGCATCTTCAAGTTCAACCGACTTCGTCTTGCCGATGTTAACGCCGATGATGGGGCGCACCGACGGGTGCCTGCGCTGAAGCCCCGCACGGGCTGCCTTGAGGCGCGGGGCAACGGCGGTGGCGCCGTCGTTATTAAATCCCATCCTGTTAATAACGGCCCGGTCCTGTACCAGGCGGAAGAGCCGCGGCTTTTCATTGCCCGGCTGGGCCTGCCCGGTAATGGTGCCCACCTCTATATGCCCAAACCCGAGTTGGCTCAGTGCTTCTATGCCGTGGCCTTCCTTATCGAAACCTGCAGCAAGGCCGAACGGCGAGGGAAAAGTCAGGCCGAAGGCCGTCGTCTGAAGCGACGGTGCGGGCGCCGTCAAATTCTCCAGGGCGCGGCCTGCACCGGAGCGATGCGCCAGCCTGATGGCCTTGAAGCCAATGTTGTGGGCGCGCTCGGCGTCCATCCATGAAAAGGCCAGGCGGAAGAATGTGGGATAAACGCGCATGCCTCCAGTCTTCCGCCTCGGCTGGCCCAGACCAAAATGGGTGAAGACCAAAACTGCGCGGACTGCTCCAGCAACGGAATAGCATAAAGCCATGGAATGGCAGCGGGACATCCTGGGTGAAGGATTCGAGTCCCAGGCCTTCACCGCCGCAGGAGCTGACGGTGTGGAGCGTACCGCCACCTTGGTCCGGTTCCGCCCTGCCGCGGTCGAAGTCCTCCCCCCGCCCGGGCACCGCAGGGCAGTCCTCTTCCTGCACGGCTGGAGTGACTATTTCTTCAACGTGGACTTTGCGCGCTTCTGGTCCTCGGCCGGCTACGACTTCTTTGCCCTGGACATGCATAACCACGGCCGGAGCCTGCGCCCCCAATTTCCGGGCGGCTACGTTTCGAACCTCGCCGACTATGATGCCGAAATCGACATGGCCTGCCACCTCATCCGCCAGGAAGGTGTTACCCGGCCGCTGACCCTGGTGGGGCATTCAACGGGAGGGCTGGTGGCGGCGCTGTGGGCCAGCGGGCATCCCGGAGCGGTGTCCCAACTTATCCTGAACAGTCCGTGGCTGGAGATGCACGGAAGCGCCCTGGTTCGGCGCGCTGCCTCAGGAATGGTGGGACCGGTGGCCCGGTTCCGGCCGGAGGCTGTTTTGAGGCTTCCCGAGCGGGGTTTTTACTGGCGCACTATCAGCAGTTCGGCGGACGGGGAATGGGTGCTGGATGAACGGTATCGCCCCCCGATGGCGTTCCCGGTGCGCGCGGGGTGGCTCAGCGCCGTGCTGTCCGGGCACACCAGGGTGGCCCGCGGCCTCAATATCGAAGTTCCCATCCTGGTGCTCCTGTCCCGGGGAAGCGCGAACGGCCTCTTCTGGTCCGAAGAGATGCGGCGCACGGACGCCGTCCTTGACGTCAACGTCATTGCTGCCCGTGCCCTCACCCTCGGGCGCACAGTGACGATCGAACGTATCGAGGGTGCACTGCACGATGTGTTCCTCTCCCCCACCGCCGTGCGCGCTGACGCCTATGCGCGGCTGGCGCGCTGGCTGCGTGCGTACGGGGACCAGGCGGACGGGTACCCGGCGGACGAAAACCCGGCAACGGGAGACATGCCGCAGCAGCCGTGACGGCGTGACGTGCCTGCCGGGCTATCCTGGTGGCCGGCTACGCGGCCGGGCCTTCCCCGTCAGCAGGTTTCGCCGCATCCACTGCCCCGCCATACCGGCGGTCGCGCCGGGCGTACTCTTCCACCGCGGCCCACAGCGTCCGGCGGTCGACGTCGGGCCACAGGGTGTCCATAAACACGAACTCGGCGTAGGCGGACTGCCAGAGCAGGAAGTTGGACAGCCGCTGCTCCCCGGAGCTGCGCAGGAAGAGGTCCACGTCCGGGAGGTCCGGCTCGTCAAGGTATTTCTGGATGGTGCGTTCGGTGATGGCGCCCGGCTTGAGCTTTCCGGCGGCCACCTCGGCGGCGATGGCCGACACGGCGTCCGTGATTTCGGCGCGGCCGCCGTAATTAACACACATGGTCAACGTGCAGGTGCTATTGCCGGCGGTGAAATTTTCAGCCTCTTCGAGTTCGCGGATGACCGAGCCCCAGAGCCGGGGCCGGCGGCCGGCCCACCTGACGCGCACGCCCCATTCATCAAGCTGGTTCCGCTGCCTCCGCAGCACATCCTTGTTAAAACCCATGAGGAACCGCACTTCCTCCGGGGAGCGCCGCCAGTTCTCGGTGGAAAAGGCATAGACACTGACGTACTCAATGCCCAGCTCGATAGCCCCTGCCATGACGTCCAGCAGGGCGGGCTCGCCGGCCTTGTGGCCTTCGATCCGCGGCAGCCCGCGCTGGTTGGCCCACCGGCCGTTGCCGTCCATCACGATGGCAACATGCCGGGGTATGAACTCGGCCGGAATCGAAGGTGCCAGCGCCCCGGAGGGGTGCGGGTAGGGGGCAACCACCGGGTGGCTCCGCTTTGGGGGTGCGTTGTTCTTTTTTCCCAGGGCCACTGTCAGCTGCGCTCCACATGTTTGAGGGACTTCAATACTCGTTCAAGATGCCATTGCAGGTAGGCGGCCACCAAACCGGCCGCTTCCCTGCGGTGCACGGGCATGGAGCCGTCGGCGGTACCCCAGTCTCCCGTCAGCAGCGCTGCGAGCAGGACTACTGTTTCCGGCGCCGGTGCCGGTGACCCCGGCGGCCTGCATCCGCCGCAGACCATGCCGCCCACGGGAGCGGAAAAGGCGCTGTGCGGACCCGGCAGGCCGCAGCGGGCGCAGTCGGTGAAGCTCGGCGCCCAACCGCCGGTAGCGAGTGCCCGCAAGAGGTATGAATCCAGGATCAGCCCGGCTGCATGTTCGTTCCGGCTCAGTGACGCCAGGGCGCCGACCAGCAGGTTGTACTGCGCGGTGCCGGACTCACAGTCCACGTCTGTCAGTTTTTCCGCGGTCTCCGTCATTGCGGCAGCGACCGTGTAGCGGCCGTAGTCCGCGGCAATGCTTCCACCGTAGGCACCCTTGGCCACCGCCTGGGTCACTATGTCCAGGGTCTTTCCGGACACAAGCTGCAGGTCCGCCACCATAAAGGGCTCAAGGCGGGCGCCGAAGCGGCTGCTGGTGCGCCGGACTCCTTTCGCAACCGCCCGGACCTGGCCGTGATGCTTGGTCAGCAGCGTGATGATGCGGTCCGCCTCACCCAGCTTGTGGGTACGGAGCACGACGGCGTCGTCCCGGTACGCGCGGGAAGCGAAAGAGTGTTGGGCCACGCCTTTATCTTCCCATCTTTGGGGATACTGCCCTTCCGGCGTTCCCGGGCGGAGCGCACGTGTGGCGCCGGGAAGTCCCGACGGCACACGTGCGCCGGCAGGTCAGGCCTGGGCGTCCCGAATGGCGCGGTTCACGGCAGAAATAACTGCCTTCAGGGAAGACATGCTGGTGTTGGCGTCGATGCCGACGCCCCACAACACGCGCTCTCCCACCGCGCACTCCACGTACGCGGCCGCCATCGCGTTGCCGCCTTCGGAAAGGGCGTGCTCGCTGTAATCCAGCACGCGAACATCCACGCCGTCCTCGCGGAGGATGCTCAGCAGTGCGGCGATGGGGCCGTTGCCAGTGCCGGTCCGGCGGACCTGGACACCGTCCACGGTGAGGGATGCGTGAAGGGTCATGCCGCCGTCGTTATCCGTCTCGGTGCTGACGGAGCCGAGGGAGTAACGGCCCCATTGTCCGTCCGTCTTGCCGGAGGGCAGGTACTCGTCCTGGAAGACCTGCCACAGCTGGGCTCCGCTGACTTCGCCGCCTACCGTGTCAGTACGCTTCTGGATGACGCCGGAGAATTCAATCTGCGCCCGGCGCGGGAGGTCCAGGCTGTGTTCGTTCTTGAGCAGGTAGGCAACTCCGCCCTTGCCGGACTGCGAGTTGACCCGGATAACCGCTTCGTAGCTGCGGCCGAGGTCCTTGGGATCAACCGGCAGGTACGGTACCTGCCAGGTGAAGTCGGAAACATTCTTGCCTGCGGCCGCCGCGTCCCGCTCGAGGGCCTCGAAGCCTTTCTTGATGGCGTCCTGGTGCGAGCCAGAGAACGCCGTGAACACAAGGTCGCCGCCATAGGGTGAACGTTCGGCCACGGGCAGCTGGTTGCAGTACTCGACGGTCCGGCGGATGTCGTCGATGTTGGAAAAGTCGATCATGGGGTCGATGCCCTGCACAAAGAGGTTCAGGCCCAGGGTGACCAGGTCAACGTTGCCGGTCCGCTCACCGTTGCCGAAAAGGCAGCCCTCGATCCGGTCTGCTCCGGCCATGTAGCCCAACTCGGCAGCGGCAACACCCGTTCCGCGGTCATTGTGGGGGTGCAGGGACAGGATGATGCCTTCACGGGGGTGCAGGTGGCGGCTCATCCACTCAATTGAGTCTGCGTAAACGTTGGGAGTGGCCATTTCCACCGTGGCGGGGAGGTTGATGATGACCTGGCGGTCCGCGGAAGCCTCGAAGACGTCCGCGACGGCGTTGCAGACCCGTGCTGCGTATTCGAGTTCAGTGCCTGTGAAGGACTCCGGAGAGTACTCATAGGTCACATGGGTGTCCACGAGGGTTTCTTCGTACTTCTTGCACAGCCGTGCGCCCTGGAGCGCGATGTCCAGGATTCCGTCCTCATCCTGGTTGAAGACCACGCGGCGCTGCAGCACTGAAGTGGAGTTGTAGAGGTGCACGATGGCCTGCTTGGCGCCTACCAGGGACTCGTACGTGCGCTCAATCAGGTGCTCGCGTGCCTGGGTCAGGACCTGGATGGTGACGTCGTCCGGAATGTGGTTGCCCTCGATGAGCTGGCGGACAAAGTCGAAGTCCGTCTGGGATGCAGAGGGGAAACCCACCTCGATCTCCTTGTAGCCCATGCGGACCAGCAGATCGAACATTTTCATCTTGCGCGCCGGGCTCATGGGATCAATCAGCGCCTGGTTGCCGTCACGAAGGTCCACAGCGCACCAGCGCGGGGCCTTGGTGATCACTTTGTCCGGCCAGGTGCGGTCCGGCAGCTCAACTTTGATCTGGTCCTGGAACGGCGTGTAGCGGTGGGCGGGCATTCCGGAGGGCTTCTGTGCGTTTCGCATTACTATCGGGCCTTTTCTGTGGTTCTTCTGTGAAAGGGTGGCCGGGCAACACAAACTCCGCAGCGAGGGTGGGCCTTGCGCTAGATCGCGTCTGAGGCCTCGCCGCGGCAGCTAAGAAGGAGAAGCTCTGCACGCACCATTTGAGAGTAACACGGGTGCGTAAGATGAAAGGGCACTGCCCGTCCGTTACGTCCACCATGCAGACGCCGACCGGTATACCGCCGGCCGCGGCCAGCATAAAAAGGAGCTCTCGTGCCCATTTCGGGGATCGACCTGTCCACCTTCGATAACACCGTCCGGCCGCAGGATGACCTCTACCAGCACGTGAACGGCGCGTGGTTGAAGACTACCGAAATTCCCGATGACCGGCCCCTTGAAGGCACCTTCACGGCACTGCGCGATGGTTCTGAGATTGCCGTGCGGGACATCATCGAGGAAGCAGCGGCCAAGGGCGGGGCCGCCAGCGGCATTGAGCAGAAGGTGGGCGACCTCTACAACAGCTTCATGGATGAAGCTGCCATTGAAGCCAAGGGCCTGGAACCGATCCGCCAGCGGCTGGCGGACGTCTTTGCCACCACCTCCGTGGCCGACCTGGTTGCCCTGGCAGGCAGGCTGTTCCGGGCCGATGTCGGCGGGCTTTTCTACATCTACCCCGCGCCCGACGCCGGCAACCCCGACCGCGTCCTTCTCTACACCGGCCAGGGCGGCCTCGGACTGCCCGATGAGTCCTACTACCGGGAAGAGAAGTTCGCCCCGATGGTGGCTGCCTACGGGGCACACGTCAGGACGATGCTTGACCTGGCCGGTGTTCCGGATGCTGACGGTGCTGCCGCACGGGTAGTAGCACTGGAGACCAAACTGGCGTCCCACCATTGGGACAACGTCACGCTCCGTAACCCCCAGAAGACCTACAACCTGAAGTCCGCGGACGAGGCCTCCGCCCTGTTCCCGCTGCTTTCCGCCTGGTTCAACGCCGCAGGCATCGACGAGGAGAAGCGGGAGGAGATCGTCATGAGCACTCCCCCGTTCTTCGAGGGCGCCGCCGGCCTTCTTCAGTCCGAGCCCCTGGCCCACTGGCAGGAATGGCTGGCCATGAGGGTTGTCAGCGCCGCGGCCCCCTACCTCTCCTCGGCATTCGTTGACGCCAACTTCGCCTTTTACGGGACCACCATCAGCGGCACCCCGCGGAACAAGGACCGCTGGAAGCGCGGCGTGGCCGTCGTGGAGGGCGGCCTCGGCGAAGCGGTGGGACAGATCTACGTTGCCCGGCACTTCCCCGAGACACACAAGGCGCGCATGGACACGCTCGTCGCCAACCTGATCGAGGCATACCGCCGCAGCATCACCGGCGTTACCTGGATGGGCGAGGACACCAAGGCCGAAGCGTTACGGAAGCTGGAGGGGTTCCGGGCGAAAATCGGGTACCCGGAGGAATGGATTGACTACTCCGCCGTAGAAATTGACCCGGCGGATCTTCTGGGCAACGTGGAAAGGGCACACAACGCCGATGTCGACCGGCACCTTGACGAGGTGGGCAAGCCGGTGGACCGCAACAAGTGGCTGATGACGCCGCAGACGGTCAACGCCTACTACCACCCCATGATGAACGAAATCGTCTTCCCGGCGGCGATCCTCCAGCCTCCGTTCTTCACGGCGGACGCCGATGATGCCGTGAACTACGGCGGCATCGGGGCAGTCATCGGGCACGAAATCGGCCACGGCTTTGATGACCAGGGCTCGCAGTTCGACGGCGGCGGCGCCCTGCGGAACTGGTGGACCGACGAGGACCGCCAGGCTTTCGAAAAGCTCACCGCAAAGCTGGTGGCCCAATACGATGCGCTCTCCCCGTACGCCGCGCCGGGACACAACGTCAACGGACGCCTCACGCTCGGCGAAAACATCGGCGACCTTGCCGGCCTTGCCATCGCCTACAAGGCCTACCTGATCAGCCTCGACGGCAAGGAACCGGAGGTCCTTGACGGCCTCACCGGGCAGCAGCGCTTCTTCGCATCCTGGGCAGCGGGCTGGCGGCAGGTGATCCGGAGCGAGGAAGCAATACGCCGGCTGGCAACGGACCCGCACTCGCCCAATGAGTTCCGGACCAATGCGATCGCGAAGAACCTGGACGCCTTCCATGAAGCCTTTGACGTCACGGACCAGGACGGCATGTGGATGCCGCCGGAGGAGCGAGTCAGCATCTGGTGACAAACAAAACCGGGACCTGCCGTTGGATGTTCGACGGCGGGCCCCGGTTGCGTTTAACGCTCAGCTGCGATGCCGGCTAACTGTTCACGATGAGGTATGGGTTGGCCTGCTGGCAGAGGGTGTCCCCGGCTGTCTGGTTGACGATGTCTTCCGGCAGCGCCACAGGGCTCCCGTACGTGGCACCCGAGGTGAAGTCGGTGCCCAGGTAGACCTGGACTCCCGAAACCGCCGGAGCGGGCAGCACCTGCGCGGCCGGAATCCCCAGCAGCGCGGCCACGTCAACAGCCACGTCCTCGAACCCTGCGCCGAAGTACACAGCGGACTGTGCCGCGGCGGTGGCCTCAAACTGGGCTGCCTGGGTGAATCCGCCGCCTATGAGGGCCTGCACAATTTCCTGTGCCCGCCCTGGCACGCCACTGCCGTTGGCCACGGTGACGGGCTGGAGTGCCTTGTCGTAGGGAGGCTGCGGAGGAGCAGTTTCAGTGGGAGCGGCCGTGGGCGGTGCCGGGGTTTCGCTGGGCGCCGGTGTGGCAGGCGCTGTGGGGTCGGTCAGGTCGATGTCCTGCCGCATAGCGGCGAACAACTGGGAGCCGGCCGGTTCGGCAATCTGCAGCCTGTTCGGGTCCAGATCGGCGGGGGCGGTGGGAACCGCTGCGAAGGCAACCTTGCTGATGTCGATGTCCTTGAGCCTGTTACCAATGGAAAGCAGGCTGGGCACTGAGGCCAGCCCCTCGTCCACCGTCAGGTTCTGGGTGACCACATCGGCGATCCTGAGCATCTTGCCGGGGTCGGACAGAGTGCCTTCATCCTTGATCTTCCGGGTAAGCGAAGAGAGGAACCCCTGCTGGGCTTTGATGCGTCCCAGGTCGCCGCCGTCGGCAAATGCGTGCCGGGTCCGCAGGTATGCGAGGGCCATCTCGCCCTCAACCGCGGACGTGCCCTTGGGAAGCCGGAGCCCTGAGTCGGGGTCAAACACGGCGTCGCTGATGCACACCTGCACGCCGCCCACCGCATTGGACAGTTCCTTCACCGCGTTGAAGTCCGCCATCATGAAGTGGTCCACTTCCAGGCCGGTCAGTTGGTTGACGGTATCAACGGCGCAGCCGATGCCGGCCTCATTCATCGCTTCGTTGATCATCACACCGCTGCGGGCGGGAAAAGTCTGTTTGGACTCCGCATCCGTGCATTCAGGAATGTCCACCAGCAGGTCCCGCGGGAAACTGATGACACTGACCCGCTTGTTGTCTTCGGAAATGTCCATCAGCATCATGACATCCGATTTCCCGTGGCCCTTGGAATCGTCCGCCGAGCCGTACCCGGCGTTCTTGCCATCACGGGTATCAGAGCCGAGGATCAGGATCTGCATCCGCCCGGTCGCACCGCTCACCGCTCCGTTGCCGCCGCCGGCGTTCAACGGAGCCTTGGAGATGTTGCTCTGGAGACGCACAAACCAGAATCCGGCGAACGCTATGGCGGCGATGAGTGCCACTGACAGCACGCCTGTGATGATTTTCAGCCACAGCGGCATCTTGCGTACAGAGCCAAGGTGGCGGGCAGCTCCATCGGTGCCTTCATCCGCGTGGCGGGACACCGGTCCCCCTGCTGATACGTCAGCTCCGTTTTCGCGCTTGTCGCGGCCTCGCCCCACGTGGTGAACCTTCCTCTAGATTCTGAATCCGGTCCATTTTAGTGGCCCAGGCTGGGAAATCCCCGGGCGGCCCGGCGGACGAACGTATTAAAGCGTCAGAAGCCGAGCTTTACCAGCTGTTTCGGATCCCGCTGCCAGTCCTTGGCCACCTTCACGTGCAGGTCCAGGTAGATGCGGGTTCCCAGCAGCGCCTCAATGCCCTTGCGCGCGTTCGTGCCCACTTCACGCAGTCGGCTACCGCCTTTGCCGATGATGATTGCCTTCTGGGACGGGCGTTCAACGTAAAGATTTACACGGACATCCAACAGGGGGCTGTCCTCAGGACGGTCTTCCCGCGGCACGATCTCTTCAACAACTACAGCAAGGGAATGCGGCAGTTCATCACGGACGCCCTCAATCGCGGCTTCCCTGATCAGCTCCGCAACCATCACGGCCTCCGGCTCGTCGGTGAGCTCCCCATCAGGGTAAAGCGGGGGCGACGGCGGCATGTGGCTGATCAGTACGTCAGCTACAGTCTTGACCTGGAAACCGTCGGCGGCGGACACCGGAACAATGTCCTTCCAACCTTCTTCTCCCAGCACTTCCCGCCCGAGCGCGGCAACGGCAAGGAGCTGCTCGGTAAGCGCCTGCCGGTCCACCAGGTCTGCCTTGGTGACGATGGCGATGACAGGCTGGCGGCCCACAGCGGCAAGCTGGGCGGCGATGTACCTGTCGCCTGGCCCGATCTTTTCGTTGGCGGGCAGACAGAACCCGATGGCGTCCACTTCCGCAAGTGTGTCCGCCACGAGGTCGTTCAGGCGTTTCCCCAGCAGTGTGCGGGGCCGGTGCAGGCCCGGCGTATCCACAAGGATCAGCTGCGCGTCCTCGCGGTGGACGATCCCGCGGATTGTGTGGCGGGTAGTCTGCGGCTTGGCGGAGGTAATGGCCACCTTCCTGCCCACCAGCGCGTTGGTCAGCGTCGATTTACCGGCGTTGGGACGGCCCACCAGTACGGAAAACCCGGCGCGGAAGCCGCCGAAATCATCTGCGTCGGCGGCCTTATTTTTCTTGCTCACGTGGAACTCCCTGCTGGGTTGCTTCCGCCTCCTGGAGGAGGTCTTCAAGGTCAGTGTCTACTTTTGGAACCTGGGACGCAATGATGTGGCTGACCCGGTTCCGGCGCCCTTCGAGCCTGTCGGCGCGCAGCGACACGCCGTCAACTTCGACGCTGCTGCCGACGATGGGCACCCTGCCCAGCGCCTTGGCGAGCAGGCCGCCCACGGTGTCCACCTCGTCGTCGTCGAGCTCAACGTCAAAAAGCTCACCGAGGTCATCGATGCTCATCCGGGCACTCACGCGGTAGGTGCCGTCACCAAGTTCCACGGCCTCAGCGCTTTCGGTATCGTATTCGTCCACAATTTCGCCGACGATCTCCTCGATCAGGTCCTCGAGGGTGACAAGCCCGGCGGTACCGCCGTACTCGTCGATAACGATGGCCACGTGCGTGGATTCCTTCTGCAGCTCGCGCAGCAGGTCGCTGACCTGCTTCGATTCGGGCACATACCGCACCTCCCGGACCAGCGAATCCACCAGGGGCGGCTCCTCGTTCGGGCCCAACCCGTGCAGGACGGCGGCGACATCCTTGAGGTAGACGATGCCCAGGATGTGGTCGGTGTCCTCGCCGATCACGGGAATCCGGGAGTACCCCGACCGCAGGAAGAGCGACATGGCACGCCGGAGGCTGGAACCTGCTTCGATGCTGAGGATGTCTGTGCGGGGAACCATTACGGCTCGGACCAGGGTGTCGCCGAAATCAAAGACCGACTGGATCATCTCGGCCTCCGTGTCCTCGATCATGTCCGACTCAGTGGCCCGTTCCACGAGCTCACGGAATTCCTGCTCGCTGAAGAATGCATCATCACCAACGGGCGCACCAGGAGCCACGGCGCTTCCCAGTGCCACGAGCCACGCCGGGATGGGCCCCAGCACCCAGGTCAGGAAACGGATCATCGGTGCCGTGAAACGCACGACGGCGGCCGAGTGGAGACGCCCAAGCTGGCGGGGAGAGACACCCACGATGACGAATCCCAGGAGTGCCATGATGCCGGTTGCGGCCAGTCCGGCCAGCCAAATATTGTCCAGCAGGCTGTACAGCAGGACAGCGACGGCAACGGCGGACGCCGATTCGAACCAGATGCGCCAAAAACGCAACGCGCGGATGTGCGCCACGGGCTGTGCCAGGATCCGGCGCATGGCAGTGCCGCGGCTCTTAAGGAGCGCCTCTTCAGCGTCGTGGCGCGGAAGGAAATTGAAGGCGGCCTCAGCCGCGGTCAGTACAGCCGCAACGGCCAGGAAAGCCAGGGCCATTGCGACCAGGAGCAGGGGGGTCACTGAATGGTCTCGGCGGGCGCTTCTTTGCCGGTGAAGCCGGACAGGAGCTCGCGCTGGAGGCCAAACATTTCCGCCTTCTCCTCAGGCTCGGCGTGGTCGTAGCCGAGCAGGTGCAGGATGCCGTGCGTGGTCAGCAGCAGCATCTCGTCCTGCAGCGAGTGACCGGCGTTCCGGGCCTGAACCTCAGCAACCTGCGGGCACACAGCAATATCCCCCAGCATGCCCTGCGGCGTGGGCCGGTCCGGGGTGCCCGGAGTCAGCTCGTCCATGGGCACGGACAGCACGTCAGTGGACCCGGGCTCGTCCATCAGCTCGATGTGCAGCTTCTCCATTGCGGGTTCGTCCACCAGGAGGATGGACAGTTCGGCCTGCGGGTGAATGTAAAGCTGCTCGAAGATGTACCGGGATAAGGCCACGAGCTCCGATTCGTCCATCTGGACGCCGGACTCGTTGTTCACCTCGATGCTCACGCGTGCTCCCCACGTTTTTCCCGGTTTGCCGAATGCTTGACCCGGTTCCGCTGGACGTCATCCCAGACGCTGTAGGCGTTCACGATATCTCCCACCAGGCGGTGCCGGACGACGTCGGCCGCGTCCAGGACCGAAAAGTTCACATCTTCGATGCCCTGCAGGATCTCTTCGACGATGCGCAGCCCGGACCGGGTACCGAAGGGCAGGTCCACCTGCGTAACGTCGCCGGTGACCACCATCTTGGAGCCGAAGCCAAGCCTGGTGAGGAACATCTTCATCTGCTCGGGCGTGGTGTTCTGCGCCTCGTCCAGGATGATGAAGGCATCGTTGAGGGTGCGGCCGCGCATATAGGCCAGCGGCGCCACTTCGATGGTGCCTGCTGCCATGAGCCGCGGTATGGATTCCGGATCCATCATGTCGTGCAGGGCGTCGTACAGCGGGCGCAGGTAGGGATCGATCTTGTCGCTCAAGGTACCGGGAAGGAACCCAAGCCGCTCCCCCGCCTCGACTGCCGGGCGGGTCAGGATGATCCGGCTGACTTCCTTCTGCTGCAGTGCCTGCACCGCTTTGGCCATGGCCAGGTAGGTCTTGCCCGTTCCGGCGGGGCCGATTCCGAAGATGACAGTATTGGCGTCGATGGCGTCAACGTAGTTCTTCTGGTTCAGCGTCTTCGGCCGGATGGTCTTTCCGCGGCTGGACAGGATGTCGTGGGTCAGCACATCCACAGGGTTCTGCATGGACTGCGTGCGCAGGAGTGCGACGAGCTGCTGCAGCACGGCCGGGCTGATGACAGTACCGCGGGCAACGAGTCCGCGGACCTCGTGCAGGAGCCGCATGATCCGCGGGACATCCGCCGCCGGGCCGCTGATGGAGAGCTCGTTTCCCCTGACGTGGAAATTGACGTCGGGGAACTGCTCCTCGATGAACCGCAGCGCCTCGTCGTGGCTGCCCAGCGATTGAACCATCTGGTCGGAATTGTCGAAGAGGACCACTTCGGTACGGACGCCGGGAAGTGTGTGGGGAAATTCGCCCGCTGCGCCCTCGCCGGTGACAAGCCTGCGCTTTCCGTTAGCTGATTCAGTCATAGTGCTGGCCCGCAGGCCTGTGATCCCCTCGATGTCGAAACAGTAGCTGTCAGCTGGTATGCGGCGGATGTTGCCGTTGCCTCCAGCAGTACCTTCCATCCTACGCCAGCAGGCACTCCTGGCCCCATACCGCATCCGGGCTTCCGGTGCTTTCCGGAACGGGCACAGCACTTGTTCCCGTTATTAGGTATCAACTTCATATCGGCCTCATATCGTTCCCGTTGCAGTTGGCCGGCCCGGCGCATCCCGGCGCATCTGCTCCCCGGGGCTGTGCAATGCTGGAAATCCAGCCCGCTGCTGGAACACCATGGCCGACCGGGGATCGGCCTATCCGACCAGGAAAGGACAGGGCAATCAAGGTGCCGGAAACCGCAGCGCCCCGCCGCGCCCGTGACCTCTTCAGCGGCGCCCGTTCAACGGTCTTCGCCGGTCTCCTGCTCGTGGTCCCTGCCCTGACGGGCTGCATCGCCGAACCGGGGCCAGCGCCCACCGGCCTCCTGTCCTCCAGCCCGGGAACCACATCCAGTGCCCCATCCACCAGCGCTCCCCTGGAGACTACACAGTCCTCCAACAAAGCACCCGTCTACTGGATCGGCCGCAGCAACAGCAGCGTCTTCCTCTATCGGGAATTCCGGGAGGTTCCCGGTCAGGAGAATCCGGTGACGGCCGCCCTCCGCGCCATGATGTCCGAAAAACCGCTGGATCCCGACTTCTTTACGCCGTGGCAGAATCCCCGCGAGCTTGCTACGTCGATCTCCGGCAAGGACGTCATCACCGTGGATGTGTCGGAGGATGCCTTTAACAGCAATCTTGACGCCGATATGGCAGCCCGGGCGGTTCAGCAGCTGGTTTATACCGCGACCGCGGCGGCGGCGAGTTCGGGGTTAATTGATTCCGGGCAGCAGATCCGCGTCCGGATTCTTGTGGATGGCCACACCGACTACGTCGCCTTTAACCATGTGCAGCTGGGCTCGCCGATGGCCCGGACGGCGGGGCTGGTGGCTCCCGTGTGGGTCATCGACCCCCAGGAGAACGTGGAGATGGCGAACGGCAGTGTCAAGATCACTGGCCGGAGCACAGTTCCGGGGGGCAAGCTGCGCTGGCAGATCCTGCGGTCCGAAAATAATGGAAACAAGACCCCCTTCCTGACCGGTGAGACAACAGCAGCTGCGGACCCGGCACAGGCAGGCGTATTCACCCTGGCCCTTAACCTGCCGGAGGGGGACTTCGAGTTGCGCGTGGCCCAGACCTCCAGCCCGGAAGGCCAAGAGGACGGCAGCGAAGACACCCGGAGCTTCAAGGTCCGTTAGCCCTGCTGTTGTTCCCGGCTCAGAGAGCCGGCGCGGCCCAGCGGCCCAGGACGTCGCTGGCAAGGACGACGGCGGCGGGTCCGGCAGTTGACGAACGCAGCACATGGTGCCCCAGGAGAGCCGTGACGGCGCCCCGGCCGCACAGCCTCGTCACTTCCCGCTGGCTGATGCCGCCCTCCGGCCCCACGATCAGGAGTACTTCCCGCACCCCGTCCGCGGCCCCGGTTTCGAGCCACGTCGCCAGGACTGCCCGGAAGGGGCGCACGGCATCTTCGTGCAGGATAACGGCAAGGCCCGCTTGCTCCACGGCGTTGGCAAGGCCGGCAGTGTCGACGGCAGCCCGCACCTCGGGGATCCAGGCGCGGCGTGCCTGTTTCGCGGCGGCGGAAACAACCGACTGCCACTTGGCGTGCGCCTTGGCCGCACGGTCGCCTTTCCAGCGCACGATGGACCGCTCGGACTGCCAGGGGACGACGGCGTCGATGCCAAGTTCGGTGGCCGTTTCAATGGCAAGCTCATCCCGGTCGCCCTTGGCCAACGCCTGGACCAGCACCAGCCGGATGTCCGGCCGGTGCTCAACAACCACTGAGTCACAAGCCACTTCGAGCATGGAAGGCGAAGCAGCTGTGACCTTGCCGCTCATCCGGGTCCCGGCGCCGTCCACAATGTCCACCGGCTCACCCGGTGCCAGCCGCTTAACGGTGACCGCGTGCCGCGCCTCGGGTCCTTCCAGGACAAAAGTCCCTGCCGGCACCATCCGGTCCAGTGACCCGGGCGCGGTGAAAAAGACGGGGTTGCTCACCGCTACAGGTTACCGAGCCGGTCCCGGAGCTTGGCGAACATGCCGCCGCCGGCAGCAAGTTTGCCATCGGTGATCTGCTCGCCGCGAAGTTTGGCCAACTGCCGCAGCAGGTCCTCCTGCTGCGCATCGAGCTTGGCGGGAGTCTCCACCTGGAGATGGACCTTCAGGTCGCCGCGGCCGTACCCGCGCAGATGGGTGACGCCCAGTCCGCGCAGGGTGATGATTTCGCCGGACTGGGTGCCGGCCTTCACGTCGATCTCCTGGGGCCCGTCGAAGGTTTCCAGGGTTACGTCGGTGCCCAGGGCAGCCGCCGTCATGGGAATGTTCAGGGTGGCGTGCAGGTCGTCGCCTTCCCGGACATAGGTGGCATCGTTGTTGACGCGGATTTCCACGTACAGGTCGCCGGCGGGACCGCCGGCGGGACCGGCTTCGCCCTGGCCGGACAGCTGGATGCGTGTCCCTGTGGCGACGCCGGCAGGAACCTTGATGGTCAGGGAACGGCGGCTGCGGATCCGGCCCTGCCCGCTGCACTCGTTGCAGGGGTCCTTGATAACAGTTCCAAAACCTTCGCAGGTGCCGCAGGGCGCGGCGGTCATGACCTGGCCCAGGATTGAGCGGACAGCCCTCTGGACCTGGCCGCTGCCGCCGCAAATATCGCAGCGCTCAGGATGGGTTCCGGGCCGGCAGCAGGAGCCCTCACAGGTGGGGCAGAGTACTGCCGTGTCCACTTCGAGCTTCTTGTTGACCCCAAATACGGCGTCGCGGAGCTCGATCCTGACGCTGATGAGCGCATCCTGCCCGCGCCGGACCCTTGAGGCGGGGCCCGTGGTGCCACCTGCGCCGAAGAAGGTGTCGAAGATGTCCTGGAAAGCGAAGCCCTGGCCGGCGTAGGCCCCGCCGCCGAATCCGTTGTCCGTGCCGTTCTCGTTGCCGGTGGTGTCGTAGACCCGGCGCTTCTGGGGATCCGAGAGAACCTCGTAGGCGTGGGTTACTGCCTTAAAGCGGTCCGCAACATCTTCACCGGGATTCACATCCGGGTGAAGGGTTCGGGCCAGCTTGCGGTAGGCCTTCTTGATCTCTTCCCCGGTGGCATCCGGTGCGACTCCAAGGACTTCGTAGTGGCTGCTCAAAGTTTGTATCTCTTCCTTGTTGTTCTGCCTGCAGTCGTGCTGCATACACTGCTGTGCGCCCAGGGGCGCTGTACTGCGGTCAGGGTCCCAGGATCCGTGACAGGTAACGGGCCACAGCCCTCACTGCCGCCATGGTGGTGGGGTAATCCATCCTGGTGGGACCCAGCACGCCGATTTTGGCGACACTGTCCGGGCCGTAGCCCGTGGCCACGACGGATGCCTCCGCCAGGCCATCGTAGGGGTTTTCACGCCCGATGCTCACGGCAACTCCGCGGTGGTCCTGCGCCATCTCGCTCAGCAGGCGCAGCATCACCACCTGCTCCTCGAGCGCCTCCAGCACAGGTCCGATGCTTAGCGGAAAATCAACGTTGGACCGCGCAAGGTTTGCTGTGCCGGCCATCACCATCCGGTCTTCGCGGCTGCTGTGGGCCAGGGCCTCCAGCCCGTGCGCAAGTGCCTGGGCTGCCTGGCGTTGACCGGGGGCAGCCCCGGACACCACTGCGGGCAGGGACTGTCCGAGCTGCGCCAGGGGAGTTCCGGCGAGCGATCCGAGGAAGCGGCCGCGCAAAGCAGCGATGGCATCATCCGCGAGGTCCTGCCCGACGTCGATGACCCGCTGTTCAACCTTGCCGCTGTCGGCGATCAGTACCACCAGCACCTTCCGCGGGGCAAGGAGAACGAATTCGATGTGGCGGACCAGTGCCCGGTTGAGGTGTGGGTACTGGACCACCGCCACCTGGTTTGTCAGCTGGGACAGGAGCCGGACGGTGCGTTCCAGCACGTCGTCAAGGTCGTCCGCGCCTTCGAGCAGTGACTGGATGGCACGCCGCTCAGCCTGGGACAAAGGCTTTACTGCGGAAATCTGGTCGACGAAGAGCCGGTAGCCCTTGTCGGTGGGGATACGGCCTGCGCTGGTGTGCGGTGCGGTGATCAGTCCTTCGTCCTCAAGCGCTGCCATGTCGTTGCGGATGGTTGCGCTGGAGACACCGAGATGGTGCCGCTCCACCAGGGCCTTGGACCCGACGGGCTCACGGGAGTGGACGTAGTCCTCCACTATGGCCCGCAATACTTCCAGTTTGCGCGGCTCGCTCACACTCCACCTCCATCCAGGTTCAGGGCAGTCGTTCTGCCCGCACCGTATCTCTCCAGGGGTTAGCACTCGACATGCCCAAGTGCTAACAGTCTAATATGACTCGCCCCGTTGTTAGCATTGGTACCGCTCCGGGCGAAATTCCGGGCCACCATCCAGCACGAAGCGGAGTGATTCCATGCATTACCAGAACTGGGGAGCCCAGGACCTGTCCGCACCTGCCCGGACGCAACTGCCGGAAGTACCCGTGGAGCGGGGCATGGTGCTGGAGGATGTCCAGTCCGGCTGGGTGGGCGCGGTGACCCGGGTAGAGAAATCGGGTGGAATGCATGTGGTGGCCCTGGAGGACCGCCGCGGCAAGTCCCGGTCCTTCCGGCTGGGTTTCGGGTTCCTCCTTGAAGGGCAGGCAATCCGGCTGATGCCCCCGTCCCCGCGGCCGGCCGCGGGCTCCGGGGCCGCGGCCGGCAGGACGGCGTCGGGTTCTGTCCGGGTGGCTGGGCAGCGGGCCCAGGTTGCCAAGGCGAGCCGCATCTGGGTGGAGGGAAAGCACGACGCCGAGCTCGTCGAGAAGGTATGGGGCGATGACCTTCGGGTGGAGGGCATCGTCGTCGAACCCCTCCACGGCATTGATGACCTCGCTGCCGCTGTGGCCGATTTTAAGCCGGGCCCGGCCAGGCGCCTGGGGGTGCTCGTGGACCACCTGGTGCCCGACTCAAAGGAGTCGCGCATTGCCGAATCCGTGATGTCCTCTCCCGGCGCTGCAGGCAATGTGCTGATTGTGGGGCACCCCTACGTTGACGTGTGGCAGGCAATCCGCCCGGCTGTGCTGGGAATCGAGAAATGGCCGGTGGTGCCGCGCGGGCAGGACTGGAAAACCGGCATCCTGTCCGCCTTCGGCTGGCCTCACGAGACCAAAGAGGACATCGGCCTCGGGTGGCAGAAGCTGCTGGGCGCCGTCCGCAGCTACGCCGATCTGGAGGCGTCGCTGCTGGGGAGGGTGGAGGAAGTCATCGATTTCCTCACCGTCCCCTGAGCCCGCCGCGGGCCGGGCTGTCGCGCTGCCGGAAGGCGGATAGGGTCGGGCATCGGCGTTGCACCCAGTATTCTTGGTACTGCGGTGCCTGCCGACCGCAGGACCGCCAGCAGGCATGGCATTCTTAGTCAGCACCATTGCACTCCAGAAGGAACAGACTGTGGCAGAAAATGCACGCGATCACAGGGACAGCCCGGTGGGCCAGGCCCGTTCGGAGTACCACGGCGTTCCGGCGAATGCCCTGCCCCTGACAGCCAGCGAAGACCGCCAGTGGGCCACGCTGGCCCACTTCGGCGGCATCTTGGGCTGCGTTCCTTCGCTCCTGATCTACCTGATCTTCCGTGACCGTGGTCCGTTCACTGCGCAGGAGTCAAAGGAGGCGCTGAACTTCAGCCTGCCGCCCACCATCGCCGCAGTGGTTGCCAACATCCTGGTCTTCGTGCCGGTGATCGGCAACATTTTCGCCGTTATCGCCACCCTGATCTGGATTGGTCTGACCTGCTTTTCGGTGGCTGCCGGAATCCATGTCAACCGCGGCCAGCCGCACCGCTACCCGTACAACCTGCGCTGGATCAAATAACGCAACCGGGCTCTGGGCCAGAGTAAAAGCCATAGCATCTGCGTCCGTCAGGCATGATGGGGAAATGCGCAGCGTCGAGTTGACCTTCGGGGAATCCACGGATTCTTCCATCAGGACTGATTGGGCCACGCTCTCGGAAGCCGGCCTGCCGAGCCTCGCCTCGCACACCTCCCCCAGCAACAGGCCACACATCACACTGGCCGCAGGCAACCTGCTCGATGTTGGGCGGGACATCCATGACCTGTGGAGCGGGCTGCCGTTCAGTATCAGGTTTTCAGGCCTGGTGGTCTTTCCTGCCGGGGCCGGCAAATACGTTCTGGCGCGCTTGGTTGTGCCGGCGGCGGATCTACTCCAACTTCACGCCCGGCTGCATCAGCGGTGTACCGGCGCCTACGAAAACACCCTTCCGAATGCCTGGACGCCGCACGTCACCCTTGCCCGCAGGATCCCCGGGCACCGGCTCGGGGCAGCCCTGGATGCCCTGGCGGCCAGGACTGAGGGTCAGTGCGTCGAGGCCCGTCTTTGGGACAGTTCCACCCGTACCATCACGTCCCTGGGCGGCCGTCCTGCGGATTAGGAATTCGTACTGTCGGGAGTGAGGGCACAGCGGACTTCCGCGAAGGAACCATCGGGGTTGAAGCCCAGAAGTACGTGGGTTTTCCTGAGCCAGCGGCTGAACATGATGCTGGACCCCGCGTAAAGCACTAAAGCCGCAACAACAACGAGGAGTGCGGTGGCCGCTGCAGTCCTGTAGGAGTCGTAGCTGGGGTGGCCGGCCGCGATGTCTCCCCGGAGCAGAGGGTAGAGCAGCCCGGTTAAGTAGAGAGATCCTGCCAAAAGCGGTCCACCGAACGCAATCCCTATCCAGGCCCCCACGCGCTTACGCCTTTGCGCGTACCGTCTGAACTGACTTTCCCATTCCTCCCGGTCGGGCACGAGCAAAATTGCCCTCTTGCTTCCCACGTCCTCCCCCAGACTCTTCGTTGCTGTGCACATCATAGGCTTAACCCCCGGACTGCGGGAGGCCGCGCATCAGTCAGGCAGTACGCGGCGGACCACCGCGTCGGCCAGCAGCCTGCCCTTGAGGGTGAGGACGAGGCGTCCCCGGAAGGCTGCGGCCGGCTCCACCAGGCCGTCGGCGATCAGGCCCGCGACCTGGTGGCGGCCTTCGGCACCGAGGGCAGAAACCTCCAGGCCGGCCTGCAGGCGGGCCTCGAGCATCACCCGTTCCACGTTCCGCGTTTCCGGGTCAAGCGTTTCCCTGCCGGCGGCAGGCGAAAGACCCTGCGCCAGACGGCCTGCATACGCGGCGGGATGCTTGACGTTCCACCAGCGGACTCCGCCCACGTGCGAATGCGCGCCGGGTCCGATCCCCCACCAGTCATCACCGCGCCAGTAGGCCAGGTTGTGCCGGCAGGCCTGCTCCGGGGTGCGGGCCCAGTTGCTGACCTCGTACCAGCCGAGGCCGGCTTCGGTGATCAGCTGGTCGGCGAGCTCATACTTGTCGGCGTGGTCGTCGTCGTCGATTCCCGGTACCTCACCGCGGCGGATTTGGGCAGCGAGCTTGGTGCCGTCCTCCACGATCAGCGCGTAGGCGCTGATGTGGTCGGGCCCGTAGGACAGTGCTGTCTCCAGGGAGCACCTCCAGTCCGCCAGCGACTCCCCCGGCGTTCCGTAGATCAGGTCCAGGCTGACGGCGAGCCCGGCCTCGCGGGCCCACTGGACCACCTGCGGGACCCTGGCGGGCGAGTGCGTGCGGTCCAGCACCTTGAGGACGTGCGGAACGGCGGACTGCATGCCGAAGGAGATCCGGGTGAAGCCGGCCTCCTTGAGGATGGCGAGGGATTCCGGCGTGACCGAATCGGGGTTCGCCTCCGTGGTGACCTCGGCGCCGTTTTCAATTCCCCAGTGGTCTATGGCGCGGCGGAGGATCAGGGCAAGATCCTCTGCGGGGAGCAGGGTGGGCGTGCCCCCTCCGAAGAACACCGTGCTCAGCTTCCTGGGAGGCAGGCCGGATTGGGCCAGTACCCGGGCCGCCATCGACACCTCAGAGGCGGCCGTGCCCGCATACGAATCCTGGGAGGCGCCGCCGCCGAGTTCCGTGGCGGTATAGGTGTTGAAGTCGCAGTATCCGCAGCGCACAGCGCAGAACGGGATGTGCACGTACAGGCCGAACGCCCGCTCCGCCGAACCGTCCGCTGCCTGGGCAGGCAGCAGGCCGTCCGACGGCGCGGGGTCGCCGAGGGGAAGGGTGCTAGGCATTGCAGGGGCCTCCGGTGTTGCCGGACGCGGTGTTCACTACTTTTTGGCCTTGTCCTTGGACTCGTCGGTGGTCAGCGCGGCGATGAATGCTTCCTGGGGGACCTCGACCCGGCCCACCATCTTCATGCGCTTCTTGCCTTCTTTCTGCTTTTCCAGCAGTTTGCGCTTGCGCGAGATGTCACCGCCGTAGCACTTGGCCAGCACGTCCTTGCGGATAGCGCGGATGCTTTCGCGCGCGATGATCCTTGAGCCGATGGCGGCCTGGATGGGCACCTCAAACTGCTGGCGCGGAATGAGTTCGCGCAGCTTGGTGGTCATCATGACGCCGTAGGCGTACGCCTTGTCGCGGTGTGTGATGGCGGAGAAGGCATCCACCTGCTCGCCCTGGAGCATGATGTCCACCTTCACGAGGTCGGCCACCTGGTCACCGTCGGCCTTCCAGTCAAGCGAACCATAGCCCCGGGTCTTGGACTTGAGGATGTCGAAGAAGTCGAACACGATCTCGGCCAGCGGCAGCCGGTACCGGATCTCAACCCTGTCCTCGGACAGGTAGTCCATGCCGCCCATCACGCCGCGCCGGCTCTGGCACAGCTCCATGATGGCGCCGACGAACTCGTTCGGCGCCAGGATGGTGGCGGACACCATTGGCTCGCGGACTTCGGAGATCTTGCCCGAGGGGTATTCGCTGGGGTTGGTAACGTGGATAACCTTTTTGTCCTCCAGCGTTACCTCATATTCCACGTTCGGAGCGGTGGAGATAAGGTCCAGGTTGTACTCGCGTTCGAGCCGCTCGCGCGTGATTTCAAGGTGGAGCAGTCCAAGGAAACCCACGCGGAAGCCGAAGCCCAGGGCTGCGGAGGTTTCCGGCTCGTATACCAGGGCGGCATCGTTAAGCATCAGCTTCTCGAGTGCGTCGCGCAGCACCGGGTAGTCCGTGCCGTCCAGCGGATACAGGCCGGAGAAGACCATGGGCTTGGCATCGGCGTAGCCGGGGAGCGAATCGGCAGCCGGCTTCGCAAGGTTGGTGACGGTGTCGCCCACCTTGGACAGGCGGACATCCTTTACGCCGGTGATGAGGTAGCCCACTTCGCCGACGCCCAGACCCTTCGACGGGGTTGGTTCCGGGGAGCTCACCCCGATCTCCAGGAGTTCGTGGGTGGCCCGGGTGGACATCATCTGGATGCGTTCACGGGGGTGCAGCATCCCGTCCACCACGCGGACGTAGGTGACGACACCGCGGTACGTGTCATATACCGAGTCGAAGATCATGGCGCGGGCGGGAGCATTTGCGTCTCCCACCGGGGCTGGAAGATCACGGACAATCTTATCGAGCAGCGCTTCGACGCCCATTCCGGTCTTTCCGGAGACACGCAGGACATCCTCCGGGTCCCCGCCTATGAGGCTGGCCAGCTCCGCCGCGTACTTCTCGGGCTGGGCGGCCGGAAGGTCAATCTTGTTCAGGACCGGGATGATCGTGAGGTTGTTCTCCATGGCCAGGTACAGGTTGGCGAGGGTTTGCGCCTCGATGCCCTGCGCCGCGTCGACCAGGAGGATGGCTCCTTCGCAGGCCGCCAGAGAGCGGGAAACCTCGTACGTGAAGTCCACGTGGCCCGGAGTGTCGATCATGTTCAGCGCGTAGCTGCTTCCCTCAAGTTCCCACGGCATCCGGACCGCCTGGGACTTGATGGTGATGCCGCGCTCACGTTCGATGTCCATGCGGTCCAGGTACTGGGCCTTCATGTCGCGGGGCTTCACGACGCCGGTCAACTGCAGCATGCGGTCGGCCAGTGTGGACTTGCCGTGGTCAATATGCGCGATGATGCAGAAGTTCCGAATGATGGCCGGATCTGTCGCGGCGGGCACCGGGGCGGTGCGGGCCATGGGAGACACGCAGGGTCCTTACTGTTGGCATTCACGCGGCCGCCGCCAGGACGCACCGAGGGCACCCTGCGGACTCTCCGCACATCTGGAACCTCAAGTGTCCCACGTCCCGGCCTTTGGCACTGCATCATCGGCGTCGTGATGTTCCCCGCCCGCCGCGGCGGCCGGCGCTAGGGTTGCTGAATGGCTATCGACTTCCGCTCCCTGGCAAACGCCGTCAAAGCCGGATTGCGTGTCCTGCAGAAGACGGGAAGGACCGCACCGGCGGGCCCGGCCCGCCGCGCTCCCTCGCCTGTCACGTCCGGGAACGGTGAATATGTGGGCGACTTTCGGGGCCGGTTCTCCGTCCGGTACGCACCGGACCCGAACGGTGAACCGGATCCGGGTGAGGTGGTGTGGGCCTGGGTGCCTTACGAAGAGGATCACACGCGCGGTAAGGACCGCCCTGTGCTGCTGGTGGGCCGCAGCGGAAGGCACCTTCTCGGGCTTATGCTCACCAGCAGGGACCGGGTCCCCGGCGCGGGGGCATCGGCAAACTATATCGATATTGGGGCTGGCGCCTGGGACAGGCAGGGCCGGCCCAGCGAAGCCCGGCTCGACCGCATCGTCCGGCTCCCGCCGGAGAGCATCCGGCGGGAAGGCGCTGTACTGGACCGAGCTCAGTTTGAAAAAGTGGCCGAAGGGCTCCGCCGGCGACACGGCTGGGACTAGCTTCGCGAATGGCCAGCCCTGCTCCTGACCTGCTATTCTTTGTAGCTGTGTGTCCGTGCAGGTCGACGGCCACTGATGGTTGGCCGCCATAGGTATCCCCACGCCGCTCAGTCAATGGCCAATCTGAAAGCCCTCTAGACCATTTCCGCATTAAAAAGAGAGTTCACACGTGGCGAATATCAAGTCCCAGAAGAAGCGCATCCTCACCAACGAGAAGGCACGCCTGCGCAACAACGCAGTCAAGTCCGAGCTGAAGACGGCCATCCGCGCCGTCAACACCGCCGTTGAGTCCACGGACAAGGATGCAGCTGCTGCTGCCCTGGTTGCTGCCAGCCGCAAGCTGGACAAGGCTGTCAGCAAGGGTGTTCTGCACAAGAACAACGCAGCGAACCGCAAGTCGGCGATCTCCAAGAAGGTCAACGCACTGTAAGGTTTCCAGTTCCCTGAACTGATGGTTGTGGCCGGTACCGGTTGGTACCGGCCACACATCTTTAACCGCCCGTACCCGGCCTTGCGTCCTGGCGCAGGCCTACCGGCAGTCCCACCTGTGCGGCCACCGGCTGGAGGTGGTACCCACTACCGGCCCTGGACGGACATGGCGATCACCGTGACCGCATGTTCCACGGCGTAGACCGGATCGCGGGACAGCCCCTTGACCTGGGCGTCGGCTTCGGCAGTGGCCTGGATGGAGCGGACCAGTCCTTCCGGCGTCCACCGCCGGACCTCCCGCTGGGCCTGTTCGACCAGCCAGGGCTGCATTCCGAGGTCTGCAGCTATTTGGGCCGAAGAGCCGGAAGCGCCGGCCACGCGGGCCACCGTCCTCAGCTTTGCCGCCAGCGCGGCAACCAGCGGAACGGGATCGGCTCCCGTTGCAAGGGCATGGCGGAGAGTGGACAATGCCAGCGGGCCGTTTCCTGCCATGGCAGCATCGGCGACCTTGAAGGCCGTAGCCTCGATCCGTCCGCCGTAGTAGCGGTCAACGATGTCCGTGGTTACTGTCGTGCCGGCATCCGCGATCAACTGGCTGCACGCTGCTGCCAGTTCCGAGAGATTCGCCCCGACGGCGTTCACCAGGGCCTGCACCGCCTCCTGTTCAATCCTCCGCCCGGCCGTCTTGAACTCCGAGGCGACGAAGGCAACCTTGTCCGCGTCCTTCTTAAGCGGCTGGCAGTCCACAACCGGCCAGCCGCCCTTCTTGATGGCGTCCAGCAACTTCTTGCCCCGCACTCCCCCGCCATGCCTCAATGCCAGGACGGCGTCCGGCTCCGGGTGGCCGATGTAGGCAAGGGCGTCGGCCAGGAAGGCGTCGTTCATCGATTCGACAGCCTCAACTTCGATGAGCTTGCTTTCGCCAAACAGCGACGGGCTGACCTGCATCAGCAAGGACCCGGCCTCGTAGGATGCGGCGTTGATGCGGCTGACCTCAACGTCGGGAGCGGCTGCCCGCACCTCTGCACGAACCCTGTCCATTGCTCTGATGCCAAGGTACTCTTCAGGCCCGCTCACCAGGACGACGGCGGCCGGCGTTACGTCCCGCCAGGTGGGCCCTGCCGATGCCGGCGAACGGGTTGCACGTTTCTGCGCAGCGGCCATCGGAGCTTCCTTCCGGAAAGTTTTGTGGAGTATCCCAGCCTGCCATGTCCCGTGGCCCGAACCAAGCCCGGGCCACGCTTCTGCGGCACCCGTGCAGCGGACCGCCGCAGCGGTTCCCGGCTGCGGCTCTTTAGCACCCCGGCCGCGTACCGTTCCAGCATTTCCAGCAGGGATACAACGCGCCGGTGCGCGTCCGCCACAGACCGAATGAGCCGGTGCGGCCGGGCCGCCGCCCATACGGCCACGATCGTCAGCATCGAAAGGAACAGCATGGTCAAGACGCCGGACACACCCTCGGGCCAGGGAAGGGCTGCGCCCGGAAGTTGGGAGGTGAACCTGGCTGTCGCCGCCACGCCCGCGCTGAACGCACCCGCCAACGCGATCAGGACGGTTCCTGCCCACGGGGCCAGCACCACCAAAGGCACGGCAGCCGTTCCCAGCAGTGTCACGGGCGCCACGAGCGGCGACGCGATAACGTTGGCCAGCAGCGAGTAGGTGGAAAATTGGGGCTGCAGCACCACAATCACGGGTCCGCAGAGCAATTGCGCGGACAACGGAACAGCCACTGCAGCCGCGGCCCAGCGCGGAACGGGCTCAGGAGTCCACTCCATGATGCGTTGGCCGAGGACGATGATTCCCAGGGTTGCCAGGACGGACAGGAGGAACCCGAAACTCGTTCCCAACCCGGGGTCGATCAGCAGGAGGCCGATCACGGCAAGGCTCAGGAAGCTCAGGCCACGCCCCGACCTGCCACCGGCCAGGGACAGAACAGCTACGGCTCCCATGAGCGCTGCCCGCAGGACACTCGCATCGGGGCCAACAAGCAGCACGAACAGCCCGAGGCCTGCCACTGCCAGCACGGCCGCAGGCAACCGGGGTAAGCGGAGCCGCCGGCACACCAGCAGCAGCGCCCCGAGAACCAGGCTGCAGTTGGCTCCGCTGACAGCTGTTAGGTGGGTCATGCCCACGCTTTTCATTGCAGCGTCCAGGCCTTCATCGAGTGCTGTGGTATCCCCGGTAACCATTCCCGGAAGCAGGCCGCGCGGATCCGGGGCGAGGAAAGAGGCGGCGGAAACGAACCGTTCCCTCAATTCCCTGGCAGCTCCCGGCAGGATGGGCGGGCCAACCTGCAGCCCCGGTCCCGAGGACGCTGTGAGGATGCCGGCCTCCTCCCGTCCGGGATCGGCGGGGCGGAGCGTTCCGGTAGTCCGGACCAGTTGGCCGGGCATCACTGCGTCCCAGCCGCCCCCGCCCACCACCACCAACTGGGCCCGCGCCCGCAGCACAACGCCGCCGGTACTGATGTCCCGGGTCCAAACCGGCACCGACCAGCGGGCAGGTGGACCAGCCTGGTTGGTGGCAGTCAAGGCGCGGGGCGCCCCTGCCACTTCCACAACCGCCACCACAGACTTTCCGGACGAGACGGCGGCTGCGAGGGGACCTTCGTGGCGCTGAGTGGCGGCCACCGCTGAATGGGCAGCCGTTGTTCCCGCAAGGAGGAGGGCTACCGCCATGGTGGTAAGGAAGCTGCGCCGGCCCTGATTCCCGCCTCCCCGGTAAACTGACGAACCGCCCCGGGATTTGGCGGCACGGCCCAGCAGCAGGCCCGCCACCGCGAGCAGTGCACAGCAGAAGCCGCCCAGTACCATCGGGGGCAGCCAAAGCCCGGCAGCGGAGGCAGCCCAAACGAGCGCCGCCGGCAGCGCGAGCCGGAGGTCTGTGCGGCGGCGGAACACCTCACCGCCGGTGTCTGCCTCCTGCAGTGCTTTCCGGTTGCCCTCCCGTAACCGGGCCCACCGGGAAATCCAGAACGTGTGGAGGCTTTCGCCGGCGCCACCGGCCAGGCGCAGCCATCCCTGCCGCGGTTGCCCCGGCGTGCCGGCCCGGAACCCCTTCGAGGCCCTGGCCTGCCGGCGACCGAAGGCATCAGCGTGCCGCGCATCATGCGCGCCGGCCGCGTGCCCGCGGACTGCTGACTCCACGTAGTGGCTCCAGGGACTCGCCCCGGTCCCCCCTGTCCCGTTACCCATGGCACGGTGCCGTAGTCCTCATCATTAAATCTTTCCTTCGTCTCATAGGGTCACCAGGGGCAGCAATGCTTCAAGCATCCTTGGACCGACACCATCAATGGCGTCAAGGTCCTCGACCACCTTGAACGGACCGTGCTCCTTGCGCCAATCCACGATTCGCTGCGCCAGCACAGGGCCGACTTTGGGCAGGCCATCCAGCTCCTCCACTCCGGCGGTATTGAGGTTGACCTTCGATCCAGCCGGCGCTCCGGCGCTCCCGGCCGGAACGTCCCCGGCCGCCGGCTTCCCCGGTTCCGCGGGACCGGCCGGCAGAGGTTCGCCGTGCAGCGGGACGTGGATTTTTTGCCCGTCTTCTACCACCACGGCGAGGTTAAGGCGGTTGAGGTCGGCTCCAGGGGCCGGCCCTCCGGCTGCGGCTATGGCTTCGTGGAGGCGGCTGCCGGCGGGCAGTTCCACCACTCCGGGCTGCAGTACTGATCCCGCTACGTGAACCACCACTGTGCTTTCCGGTGCGCTTTCCTGCGGGGCTGGCTCGGGACCGGCCCGGCTGCCGCCACCGCCGTCCTCGCCCGGGGAGCTGTCCCCGGCCGCCGGTGCGGCGGTTCCGGAAGCGACGCCGCCGAGCGGCAGAACCTCCGGCCGGCCGGCCCCGGCCTGCCACCAGAACCAGGCACCGGCGGCAACTGCAAGGACACCCAGGAGCACAGCCAGCCGAAAGCTGAGGCGCCAGCGGACGGCAGGGCCAATGTCAGTGAGCTCCCTGGCTTCAGGCTCTTCTCCGGGCAGGGCACGGCCACCTAATGCCCCGCCAGCTCCTCCCGGGCCCCGGTATTCAAAGGAGGGCCCGCCGTCGTCACCGGCCAGCAGCCCCGGGGAGTCGCCACCCAGGGTGGCGTTCAGCCGCCTCCTGACGCGGTGAGCCTGTTCCTCCACTGCTCCGGCATTTCGGCGTGACATACCTCCAACCTAGGGACAGGCCGCGCCAGGGAGACAGGGCAGGCGGAGGCTATGTGGAAAGCACGTGCTCAGCCGGCGTCGACGGCGGCAGGGTTGTCGCCCACGATGACGGCGAGAACGCCCAGCCCGGCATGTGCGGCAAGTACGGCAGGGAGGGAACTGATTTGGGCGGGAGGGCACTGCGGCAACGCGGCTTCAAGCCTTTTGGCAAGCCCCTCAGCCTCCGCCTGGTTGCCGAAATGGTGGACGGCAAGACGGACGTCCGCAGCAGTGCGGGCAGAAGCGTCCGCGGCCACCATCTCCTCCAGCCGGGCAACTGCCCGGCTGGCCGACCGAACCTTCTCCAGCGGTACGATCTTTCCGCCGTCCACCCCCAGAATGGGCTTGATGGCGAGCATGGTGCCCCACAGCAACGCGGCTGCACCGATCCGGCCTCCGCGGCGAAGCTGCTCCAGGCTCGGGACATAAAAATAAACCTTGGTGCGTGCCGCCTGGCTGGTGGCAGCAGCGGCCGCTGCCACCGCATCGGCGCCTTCCCCGGCAACGCGGGCAGCTTCCTGGACCGCCATCCCCAAGGCCATGCCCACCGTTCCGGAATCCACGACTTCCACCGGTATGTCCACCCTTCCGGCGGCAAGGCGCGCAGCATCTGCCGTGCCGGACAGGCCGGCCGAGATGTGGACGGACACTACCGAGTCAAACCCCTTGCGCCGGGCTGCCGCGTAAGCCTGCTCGAACTGTCCCGGCGATGGACGGGAGGTCTTCACGGAAGTCCCGCTGGCCAGTGCCAGCGCGATGGTTTCCGAGATGTCGTCTTCGCCTTCACCGTAGATCTCATCCCCCACCATCACGGGCATGGGAATAATAGTGAGGCGTCCATCACCCGTCAGTCCGGCGGCCCAGTCAGCCGGCAGCGCGGCGGCCGAGTCGGTCACCACGGCAGTACGCACGACGGCGTCCGCCCGGGTTGCAGAGGCCTCCTGCCGGCGGCGGGCCAGCAGGCGCGCCCGGATCCGGGGCCAGGCGGCGGCGTCGCTGTTGGGCAAAGGGCCCTCCTGAGTCACGGCAGGCCGCCGGGGCTTTCCGGCGGCCTGGTCCGGCTTATGCCGGGACGATGTTGACCAGTTTAGGGGCGCGGACGATGACGGTGCGGATGCCGCGGCCGTCGAGGGCGCGCTGGACGTTCTCCGATGCCAGCGCCAGTTCACGCAGCTGGTTCTTGGAGACACCGGGCGAGACCTCGAGCCTGTCCCTGACCTTGCCCTGGACCTGGACGACGGCGGTTACGGTGTCCTGCACCAGCAGGGACTCGTCGTGCGCCGGCCAGCCCGCATTTGCCACCGAGGCGGGGTGGCCCAGGACGTTCCACATGTCCTCTGCGGTGTACGGGGCGAAGAGGCTGAGGATCACCGCAACTGCCTCGGCAGCTTCCCGCACTGCAGGGTCAGAACCTCCGGCGCCGGCATCTATGGATTTGCGCGTTGCGTTGACCAGCTCCATCAGCTTGGCCACCACCACGTTGAACTTGTTGCTGTCCAGCAGGGCGGCGGCGTCCGCAATGGTGCGGTGCGTAACCGACCGCAGCGCACGGTCCCCGGCGCCGGGGTCGGAACCGGGCTCGCTGGTGACGTCCTGCGCCAGCCGCCACGCCCGGGCCAGGAACTTCGCAGAGCCGGAGGGTGAAACATCGGCCCAGTCGACGTCGTCCTCGGGAGGCGAGGCGAAGATCATGGTGAGACGGACGGCGTCGACGCCGTACTTGTCCAGTTGCTCACCGAGGTCAACGCCGTTGCCAAGGGACTTGCTCATGGCCTTGCCGCCGTTCAGGACCTGGCCCTGGTTCAGCAGGGCGCTGAACGGCTCGTCGGCGTCGATCATGCCCAGGTCGTGGATCACCTTGGTGAAGAACCGGGCGTAGAGCAGGTGCAGGATGGCGTGCTCCACGCCGCCCACGTATTGCCCTACCGGCATCCAGTCGTTGATCTTGGCCGGATCGAAGGGACCCTCCGTGTAGTCCGGGGACACAAAGCGCAGGAAGTACCAGGACGAATCCACGAAGGTGTCCATGGTGTCGGTATCGCGTTTGGCGGGGCCGTGGCAGCTGGGGCACTCGACATTAACCCAGGCCTCGGCGGCAGCCAGCGGCGATGTGCCCTTCGGCGACAGGTCCTCGCCGCGCAGGTCTGCCGGCAGGGTGACGGGCAGTTGCTCATCAGGGACGGGAACCTCGCCGCAGGACGGGCAGTGGATGATCGGGATGGGGGTTCCCCAGAACCGCTGCCGGCTGAGCAGCCAGTCGCGCAGCCGGAAGTTGACGTACTTCTCTCCGGTGCCCTGCCGTTCAAGGATGGCTATTGCCGCCGGGATGGCCTCGGCCTTGGGCAGTCCGTCCAACTCGCCGGAGTTGATCAGGGTGCCTTCGCCTGCGGTGGCGGTGCCGGACACTGCAGGGTCTTCCTCGCCGGTGTCCAGGACGGCCCGTACGGGGAGGCCGAACTTCCGGGCAAAGTCGAGGTCGCGCTGGTCGTGGGCCGGCACGGCCATGATGGCGCCGGTGCCGTAGTCGGCCAGGACATAGTCGGCTGCCCACACCGGCAGCTTCTCCCCGTTCAGCGGGTTGACGGCGTACCGGCCGGTGAAAACGCCGGTCTTTTCACGCTCGGTGGATTGCCGTTCGATTTCGGTGAGCGCCTTGACCTGCTCACGGTAGTCGTCCAGGGCGGCGGCGTGCTCGTCCGTTACCAATTCGACGGCGAGGGGCGCGTCCGCTGCGACGACGAAGAAGGTTGCGCCGTACAGGGTGTCCGGGCGGGTAGTGAAAACTGTGACGTCCTTGGCGGGCTTGCCGCCGTCGGCCCCGATCACGAAACTGACGTGCGCTCCTTCGGAGCGGCCGATCCAGTTCCGTTGCATGGCAAGCACCCGCTGGGGCCAGTGGCCCCGCAGCTCATCCATGTCATCGAGCAGCCGGTCAGCGTAATCGGTGATCTTGAAGTACCACTGGTTCAGCGACTTCTTGGTGACGGTGGTGCCGCAGCGTTCGCAGGCGCCATTGACAACCTGCTCGTTGGCGAGCACGGTCTGGTCCTTGGGGCACCAGTTGACCGGGGAATTCTTGCGGTACGCCAGGCCGCGCTCGTAGAAGCGCTTGAACAGCCACTGGGTCCAGCGGTAATACTCCGGGTCCGAGGTGTGCAGCCGGCGCGACCAGTCGGCGGAGATGGCGTACCGCTTGAAGGACGCCGCCTGGGTGTCGATGTTGGCGTAAGTCCACTCACTGGGGTGGGCGTTGCGTTTGATGGCCGCGTTTTCGGCGGGCAGGCCAAACGAGTCCCAGCCGATCGGATGCAGGACGTCGTAACCCTGCTGGCGGAGGTAGCGGGCGACAACGTCGCCCATGGCAAACGCTTCGGCGTGCCCCATGTGAAGGTCGCCGGACGGGTACGGGAACATGTCCAGCACGTAGCGCCGCTCCCGGGACCCGTCGTCGACAGGGGTGAAGACCTTAAGGTCATCCCATACCTGCGGCCACTTGGCCTCCATGGCGGCAAAACTGTACGTGCCCTCCTCGGACACCTCCGCCGACACTGCTGCTGTTCCGGTCTCTGTTTCCGGCTGAACGCCCACTGCTGCCCTCTTCTGTTCTGTTATGGCATCTGTACTGCCATAACGGCCTGATCCTCCTGCGTGCGGCCCGGAAACAGGCCCGGACACACAAAAGCCCCTCGCCATGGAGGGGCTGCCGCACGGTTATCCGCTGTTTCGGATGCCGGGCGGCTAACTAAGCAGGAGGATCGCACGCATAAAACCACTTTAGCGCACGAAGGGGCCAGGCCGGTGAGCGGCTGCGCTGTACCGTTGGCGCCGTGCCTCACTACACTGGAACCGGGCAATCGGGGTATGTTCCGGCAGGTGACTCATGGCTGATGACTTGGCTGACAACTTGGGCGATGACGCTGTTGCCGCCTTCAGTGCCAGTCACCCTGCCGGCGGCCTCTTCCCGCCGCTTGGCGGACCTTCCACGCCGACCCGGGAGGACGCCGGCGGCAAGGCCGCCGCGTTGTCCGAGCTGAAATCTGCGGGGTTTCCCGTTCCCTCCGGTTTCGTCGTGACACAACGGGCTTTGACTGCCCGTTTGGAAGATAATCAGGGCCTCTGGGACCGGCAGTTGCTGGCCGCTGCCCGGGCCGCCGGTCCCGGCCCGTACGCGGTTCGCTCCTCGGCGGCGGCTGAAGACCTGCCCGGCGCTTCCTACGCCGGGATGTATGAAAGTTACCTCAACGTGCCGGCGGCGGATCTTCCCGTTGCAGTCATCCGCTGTTTCGGGTCGGCGGATGCCGGACGTGTCCGGGCGTACCAGGAATCGCTCCGCCAGCAGCCGGCCGCCGCCCCGGATGTCCCGCCGAACGCTGCTGCGGACGCTGGAGCCGCCCGCACCGGCGCCGGAAACATGGCGGTCCTCGTTCAACAGATGGTGGACGCCGCGGCCGCCGGTGTCGCCTTCACTGCGAATCCCTTGACCGGCGCACGGGACGAGACCGTGATCTCGGCCGTCAGGGGTCTCGGGGAAGATCTGGTGGGAGGATCCGAGCATGGCGAAGAATGGTGGGCCCGCGGCGGGCTGGTCCGCCGCAGGGGTGGTGCGCCGGAGTCAGGATCCGCCCTGACGAGGGAAAGCGCGACGACGGTTGCCGCTTTGGCCGGGCGGGTCGCCCGGCACTTCGGCTGCCCCCAGGACGTGGAGTGGGCTATGGACCGTTCCGGCCGCGTCCAGGTCCTGCAGGCGCGGCCGATGACAGCCGTCCCCGTGCCGGTGGTGTGGGACGCCCCGGGGAAGGGCGCCTGGCTGCGGAACTTCCGGCTCGGGGAATGGCTGCCTGAACCGGTCACACCGCTTTTTATGGACTGGATCATTCCCTGCATGGACACCGCCTACAACGACGCCGTCTTCCGCTCGGCGGGCCTTCGGGTCCCGATGGGCAACGCCGCGGTCAACGGCTGGTACTACTTGGCCCCGCCGACACCCCGGGCTCTCCCCCATCTCATTTTTGGCGGCACGCCCCGCTCGCTGCCTTACTTTTTCAACTCCGTTATCCGCCCGATGGTGGATCCGGCCGGCGCAGACCGCACGGTACTCCGGGACCTTGAGCTGGAATGGCGAAACCAACACCTGCCGGCGTACGGGGCGCTGGTTGACGGCTACCGGGATGTCCCGCTTCCGGGAACGCTGAACGGTCTGATCAGCCTCGTTGAACAAGTAGCACGCGCCGCGGGACAATATCTGTGGTTCTTCGCCGCAACCGGCGGGGCGGCCTGGAAAATGGAGCTGGTGCTGGCCAGGTTTTGGCGCCGGCACCTCGCTCCCGCCGTTGCCGCCCGGCAGGAGCAGGGACTGCACGATGGCCTCAGCTACCAGGTGCTGCTGGGCGGCCTGGCCCCCGCGCTGCCGGCGAGGCCGGGCCATGCTGTCTACAGCCTCGACTGGTACCACCCGACGGCGGGCGAAGAACATGGTCCATCTGTACCCTCCGGCAGCGGCTCCGCGCGCGCCGCTGCCGCGGCTGACGCGCGGCGCGCCGCCGAGGAGAGCTGCCGTTCCATACTTCAGGGTTCGCGCCGCCTGCGCCGGTTCGACAGGTTACTGGCGGTTGCCCAGCACTATGCCCTGCTCCGGGAGGAACAAGCGCGCGACTTCACCCTGGGCTGGCCGCTGCTGCGCCGTTGTGCCTCGGAAATCGGGACCCGGCTGGAGCAGGCGGGTGTCATCACCAGCCAAGACGATATCTACTTCCTGACCAGGCGGGACCTGCGGCCCGATGCGCCACCGCAGCAGGAAGCCGTCGCGCGGCGCCGCGAAGAATGGCTCCGCCAACGAAAACTGGCCGCTCCCCTGGTGCTGGGCAAGCTGCCGCTGCTCGGCAACACTTTTGACCGGATGGCCAATACGGCCCGCAGCACTCCAAACCCTCCCCAGGGCACGCTGGTGGGCCACCCGGCGAGCCCCGGCCGGGCCAAGGGCCGCGTCCGGGTAGTCAAGGACCCCGGTGACTTTTCCGGATTCCAGCCAGGCGAGGTGCTCGTAGCGGGAGCAACGGCCCCGGCATGGACTCCCCTGTTCGCCCACGCTGCCGCCGTCGTAACAGACAGCGGCAACCTCGCAGCCCACGCCTCCCTGGTAGCCCGTGAGTACGGCATCCCGGCAGTAGTAGGAACAGGAACAGCCACGCAGGTCCTGTTCACCGGCCAGTTGGTAACAGTAGACGGCAACGCAGGCACAGTAGAACTTCACGGGGACTGAGTCCGCCTCAACTCCGCGAGGAAGGCGGCCCCTGCGGAATTCCAGGGGCCGCCTCGGGGTAGGTCGTGACGGACCTAGTGCACGTCCTCGTCGACCCAGTCCATCGACTTCGTCACTGCCTTCTTCCAGAGCCGCATCTGGCGGTCCTGTTCGGCCTGGTCCAGCTGGGGTTCCCAGCGCTTGTCTTCAGACCAGTTGGAGGACAGTTCGCCGAGGTCCTTCCAGAAGCCAACGGCCAGGCCGGCAGCGTAGGCAGCACCCAGGGCCGTAGTCTCAACGACCTTGGGCCGGATCACGGGAACACCAAGGATGTCTGCCTGGAACTGCATCAGCGCATCGTTGGCCACCATGCCGCCGTCGACCTTCAACTCCGAGAGCGGAACGCCGGAGTCTGCGTTGACGGCATCGAGCACTTCGCGCGTCTGGAACGCCGTGGCTTCCAGCGCGGCCCGGGCAATGTGGCTCTTGTTGACGAACCGGGTGAGGCCCACAATCGCGCCGCGGGCGTCGGAACGCCAGTAGGGTGCGAAGAGCCCCGAGAAGGCCGGGACAATGTAAACGCCGCCGTTGTCCTTCACGGAGGCTGCCAGGGTCTCCACCTCCGGGGCGCTGCTGATCATTCCCAGGTTGTCCCGCAGCCACTGAATCAGGGAACCGGTGACGGCGATGGAGCCTTCCAGTGCGTAGTGGGGCGCCGCGTCGCCGAGCTTGTAGCCCACCGTGGTCAGCAGCCCGTTCTTGGAGTGGACAATTTCCTCGCCCGTGTTGAAGATCAGGAAGCAGCCCGTGCCGTAGGTGTTTTTGGCTTCACCGGTCTGGAAGGCGGCCTGGCCGAAGGTGGCTGCCTGCTGGTCGCCGAGGATGCCCGCGACCGGGACCTCACGGAGGAGCTGGGAGGTGTGGACCGTGCCGTAGACCTCCGAGGAGGATTTGATCTGCGGCATCATGCTCAGCGGAACCCCGAAAATGCCCAGGATCTCCTCGTCCCACTGCAGGGTGTCCAGGTCCATGAACAGCGTCCGCGAGGCATTGGTGACGTCAGTGACGTGGACGCCGCCGTCCACCCCGCCGGTGAGGTTCCACAAAACCCAGGCATCGGTGTTGCCGAACACCAGGTCACCTGATTCGGCCCTCTGGCGGGCACCTTCGACGTTATCCAGGATCCATTTGATCTTGGTGCCGGAGAAGTAGGTGGCCAGCGGAAGGCCCACCTTCTGCTTGAAGCGGTCGGCTCCGCCGTCCCGTGACAGTTCGTCCACAATGTCCTGGGTGCGGGTGTCCTGCCACACGATGGCGTTATACACGGCCTCGCCTGTGGTCTTGTCCCACACCACAGCGGTTTCGCGCTGGTTGGTGATACCGACGGCGGCAATATCGTGCCGCGTCAGGCTCGCCTTGGAGAGGGCCGAGGCGATGACCTCGCGGGTATTGTTCCAAATTTCGGCGGGATTGTGCTCCACCCACCCCGCCTTGGGGAAGATTTGTTCGTGCTCCATTTGGCCGGAGGAAACGATGCTGCCGCTGTGGTCGAAAACGATGGCGCGGGTGCTGGTGGTTCCCTGGTCGATGGCGATTACATACTGGCTCATGATGACGTCCTTGTCTCTAGCGGTGTTTTGTGGGATGGCTCAGGTCAGTAGTCAGGCTGCTGCTGTGGCGATGATCGGCACGACGCGGGCAACCAGGCCGCCCAGGGCGCCGCCGACCAGCGGACCAACGATGGGGATCCACGAATAGCCCCAGTCACTGGAACCCTTGCCCCGGATGGGCAGCACGGCGTGGGCGATCCGGGGGCCCAGGTCGCGGGCAGGATTGATGGCGTAGCCGGTGGGGCCGCCGAGGGAGACACCGATGCCCACGACGAGCAGTGCGACGGCGAGCGGGCCGAGGCCGGACGGCGTCCCGCCGAAGGTGAGGATGACGAAGACCAGGACGAAGGTACCGATGATCTCAGTCACCAGGTTCCAGGAACTGGAACGGATGGCCGGACCCGTGGAAAACACGCCCAGCTTGCTTGCCGGTTCCTCTTCGGCGTCGAAGTGCTGCTTGTAGGCGAGCCAGCAGACCACGGCCCCGAGGAAGGCGCCCAACAGTTCTCCGCCAAAGTAAGTCAGCGTTGAGGCGAAATCGACGGCGACATCCGGTGCGTACTCTTCAGCGCCATTGGCCAACAGGCCCAGCGTCACAGCCGGGTTCAGGTGTGCCCCCGACTTCGCGGCCACATAGACACCCGCGAATACTGCAACACCCCATCCCCAGGTCACCATCAGGAACCCGCCGCTGTTGCCTTTGGTTCCCCTCAGGGCAACGTTGGCGACGACACCGCAACCCAGCAGGGTCAGCATCGCCGTTCCGAAGACTTCGGAAAGGAAAACAATTCCAAGAGACATCTTTGACTCCTCTATTTTCTGTTGTCAGTCCTTCGCGGGTTGAAGGACTGTGATACCGGGACGTGTCCCGGCCGGCCAGCCTGTCCTATGCGACCAGGCTGTGCGTTTCCACGCGGTGGAACCGCTGCAGCACATCCTGCGCGTGCCGGATCTCGGCTGCCCGTGCTGCAGGATCCCACTGCAAGGGATCGGCGAGTACGTCCGCCACCTCGTTAAGCAGTTCCCCCGTCACCAGGCCGCGGAAGGCCAGGGAAGTACGGCGGATCAGGACGTCCGCCAAGTGACCCACCTGTTCATGGTCAGCCATGAACTCCAGTTCCCGGACACTCAGTTCCCGTGTAGAGCGCAGCAGGCGGTCCGGCCCGCCGTCGAGGTACGCCATCACGGATTCCGCCCGCGTCCCGTACCGGGTCAGCAACCCGGCAGTGCGGTCCGCGTCACGGCCCGCCGTCATGTGGGCCTTGATCCACTTCTGCACTCCGGCCTCGTCAGCGGGAAAGTCTGCTCCGCCTCCGATGGGTAGGTGGGCCGTTGAGGTTTTTCGCTGCATGCCGAGTTCGGCGAGGACGTCATTGGTGAGGTGTTCGGCCAGCGCCCGGAACGTAGTCCACTTGCCGCCTACGAGGCTCAGGACGACGGCGCCCGCACCGGCGGTGCTGCTGCCTGTTTCCCGGCGCTCGATCCGGTAGTCCCGGGAAACGAACCCGGGCTGTGTCTCGTCATGCCGGGGCAGCGGCCGCACCCCGGAGAAGGTGTAGACAATTTGTTCGCGCGTAACGCCGATGGAGGGAAAGACGTGGCCGATAAGGTCGAAGAAGTACTCGATTTCCTCGTCCGTGCAGACAGCATCCTGGCTTAGGTCGGCGTCCACGTCCGTAGTCCCGACAAGGACGCGGTCACCCATGGGATAGATGAGGACGATCCGGCCGTCGGTGTGTTCAAAGAAGATTTCACGTCCCCCGCAGGCGGCCAGGAGTTCGGGATGGTCGAGCACGACATGCGAGCCCTTGGTGCCGCCCATGAAGGCGGAAGCTGTGCCCATGGCTTCATTGGTACGGTCCACCCACGCCCCCGTGGTGTTGACAATGACGTCAGCAGTAAAGTCGAACTCCTCCCCGGTCAGCTCATCCCGCAGCCGCACGGTGCTGCCTCTGCCCGTGCCCCGGTTGGGTTCTCCGGTCATGGATCTCAGTGACAGGTAGTTGCTGGCGCGCGCTGTGCTGCCCTGGGTGCCGGGGCCGGTTGCGCGCCCGGCCTTCTCACCGTCCTGCAGGACATCGAGCGTGAGCCGCTCAGGGTTGTGCACGGAAGCATCGAAGTAGGTGGCCGTGTACTTGACGTCCGGATGCAGGCGGGGCAGTTCCTGGAGGGCGCGTTCACGGCCGCGGAACTCGTGGCGCGGCACGGTACCGCCGTCGCGGGAAAACGAGTCGTACAGGCTGAGGCCGAGTTTGATGAGGAAGGCGCCGCGCTCCGCAGGCTTTCCCTGCTTATGGGTGAGGAACCGCAACGGCGCCGCCAGCACGCCGGTAAAGGTACTGAAGATGGGGATGGTGGTCTGCAGCGGCTTGACGTAGTGCGGTGCAATCCGCAACAGCCGGTTGCGCTCCACCACTGACTCCCGGACCAGCCGGAACTCCCCGTTTTCGAGATAACGGATGCCGCCGTGGATCATATGCGAGGATGCGCCGCTTGCCCCCTGGCAGAAGTCGCCGCGTTCCACCAGCGCAACGTCCACACCCTGCAGGGCCAGGTCCCGGAAGGTTCCGACGCCGTTGATTCCACCTCCCACCACCAGCACTTTCGCATGCGGACGGAGGCGCAGGTTGTGCACCGAGGGGCGTTCCGCTCCCGGCTTTGGTGCTGCGGCGCGGGTGGATGAATCCTTGGGTCCCAAAACGACTCCCTTGGGCGTTGTCTGAAGCAGGCACGGCTAAGTGATTGACCGTTCTCGTCTATTCTTTGGAGTAATGGAAAATGGAGTCAAGCTATATGCACAAACGTGCAGAACGGAGTCACCATGGACCCATCCAGGCACGCTGACGCCCTTCGGGCTGCACAAATGTATTACCTGCAGGACCTCACCATGGACGCAATCGCCCGCGAATTGCGGACGTCCCGCTCCACGGTTTCACGGCTGTTGTCCTCCGCCCGGGATTCGGGCCTGGTGCAGGTCCAGATCCGAAACCCCCTGGACACCGGTCCGGAGCTGGAAGGCCTGATCCGCCGCCGGTATGGAGTCGACGCCCATGTTGTTCCGGTCGTGGAAACACTGAATGACGCCGAGACCCTGGACCGGGTGGCCATGCAGGCGGCCCGCACCATCGGTCCGCTGGTGGATTCCAATGCCATCATCGGGGTCGCGTGGGGATCCACCCTCAGCGCCGTGAGCAGGCACCTGACAAGGAAGATCACCCATGACAGTGTGGTGGTGCAACTGAATGGCGCGGGAAATATGCACACAACAGGCATCACCTACGCGAGTGACATCATGCGCCGCTTCGGCAGTGCCTACGGGGCGCGGGTGGAACAGTTCCCGGTTCCTGCGTTTTTCGACCACGCCGGCACCAAGACTGCAATGTGGAATGAACGCAGCGTGCAGCGCATCCTTGAACTCCAGGCGAAGATGAGCATCGCGATCTTCGGCGTCGGATCCGTGGACGCGGACTACCCCAGCCACGTCTATGCCGGCGGGTACCTGGACGAGGCCGACCTCCGCACCCTGGCCACCTCGGACGTTGTAGGGGACGTTGCAACCGTATTCTTCCGCGCCGACGGCTCCTCGGACGGGATCGTGCTCAACGAAAGGTCCACCGGGCCGGCCCTCACCGCACTTCGCCAGGTCCGGCGCAGGATCTGCGTGGTTTCCGGTGTCTCCAAGATCAACGGGCTGAAAGGTGCACTTGCGGCGCGCCTGGCTACGGACCTGATCCTCGACGAGGCCACTGCACGCCGCCTGGTGGGCCTGGAGGGCCTTGCTGTGGCGAGTAGGTAGAGTCATGGCTATGAGGATCTCCCCGCGGCTGAGCCTGAACAACGGCGTGCTGATTGACCAGCTGGGCTACGGCCTGTACAAGGTGCCGCCATCCGAAGCGGCGGGACTTGTTGCCATGGCCCTCGGTTCCGGGTACCGCCACTTCGACACCGCAGCCATGTACGGCAATGAGTCCGGCGTGGCGCGGGGCATCAGCTCCCAGCTCGGAACGCAGCCGGGCAGCGGCGGGTCCGGCGAACTTTTCCCGGCGCCCGCCCGGGAGGACATTTTTGTTACCACCAAGGTGTGGAACGACCACCACGGCTACGATGCAACTCTGCGTGCGTTTGATACCTCGATGGTCAACCTGGGCCTGGACTACGTGGACATGTACCTCATCCACTGGCCCTGCCCAAGGCGCGGCCTGTTTCCCGAAACCTACCGCGCCATGGAGACGCTGTACCGGGAGGGAAAAGTGCGGGCCATCGGTGTCAGCAACTTCCAGCCTGCACACCTCGACCGGTTGCTGCAGACGGCAGAGGTAGTCCCTGCCGTAAACCAGATCGAGCTGCACCCGTGGCTCCAGCAGCACGAGCTGCGGAAGATTCACGACGAACTCGGTATCAGGACGGAAGCGTGGAGCCCCTTGGGCCGCGGCCGCGTGCTGGCCGACCCCGTGGTGCAGGCCTGCGCCGTCGAACACGGCAGGACCCCTGCGCAGACTGTTCTTCGCTGGCACATGGAACTGGGAAACATTGCCATTCCCAAGGCAAGTTCCGAGGCACGCATCCGGGAAAACCTGGACGTTTTCAACTTTGAGCTCACAGCCAGGGACATGGATGCGCTCGCCGGACTGGACCGCGGACAGCGGGTTGGTTCCCACCCGGACAACGTCAATTAGGACCTGCATGAAAACAACATCTCCGGGGCAGTCCCCCGCGCCCGCGTTCTTCAGCCCGGACCTGGCGGGCCGCACCCGCGCCTCTTCAGTGCCGCTCGGAGGCGGGAAGGTTTCCTACTGGACCTACGAACCCGTGCTGGTGACCCCTGAAACCCGGACCATCCTGGTGATCCACGGGTTCCGCGGCGACCACCATGGGCTCCTCCGGGTGGCCGATCAGCTCCCGGAGATGAAGATCATCATGCCGGACCTGCCCGGCTTTGGCAGTTCAGACGCGTTCGGGTCCGGTGGCCACACCGTAAGGGGTTACGGGGCGTTCATTACGGAATTCATGACGGCCCTGGGTCTGGGCGCGGACACCGTTCTGTTGGGGCATTCCTTCGGCTCGATCATTGCCGCGCATTTTGTGGCAGCCAATCCGGGCACGGTGCATCCCCTGATCCTGGTCAACCCCATCGCCGCGCCGGCGCTGGAGGGACCGAAAGGCGTGATGACCAGGCTGGCCGTGCTCTATTACCGGCTCGCGGCCCGCCTGCCCCGACCGCTGGGGCTTGCCCTGTTGCGCAGCCCTGCAATTGTCCGGGTAATGAGTGAAACCATGGCAAAAACGGCCGACCGGGACCTTCGGCGCTTCATTCACGGCCAGCACCACGCATACTTCAGTGCCTTTGCCAGCCGGGACAGCCTTCTCGAGTCTTTTACCGCCTCCGTCAGCAGCCACGTGGCCGAGGTCGCCAAGCGCCTGACCCTACCGGTGCTGCTGATCGCGGGAGAGAAGGACGAAATCGCCATGCTGCCGGACCAGCACCGGCTGGCCGCGCTGTTGCCCGACGGCGAACTCCAGGTCATCCCGGGCGTCGGCCACCTGATCCACTACGAAACTCCGGAGCCGGCCGCCCGCTACATCCGCAGCTTCCTGAAGGACCACCCCGCGTGAAAATTGTCATTGACGCCCGTTTCACCCGGACTGACCACCACGACGGCATCAGCCGCTACGGAGCCAGCCTCATTGCGGCAACGTCCAAAATCGCCGACGTTTCCATGCTTATTTGCGACATCCGCCAGCTCGCCCTGCTGCCGGACGTGCCATACACACTGATCAACAGCCCCCTGTCCCCCGCGGAACTCTTCGTTGCCCGCAGGATCAACCCGCTCGGCGCGGACGTGGTGGTCTGCCCCATGCAGACGATGGGCACCTGGGGCCGGAAGTACGGGCTGGTCCTGACCCTGCACGACCTCATCTATTACGAGCACCCCGCACCCCCGGGATTCCTGCCCGCCCCCGTGCGGTTGCTCTGGCGCCTTTACCACAAGGCGTACTGGCCGCAGCGGCTCCTCCTCAACCGGGCCGACGTCGTCGCCACCATCAGCAGGACCACCGAGGCCCTGATGGCCAAGTACCGGCTCACGCGCCGACCCGTCCGGATCATCAGCAACGCACCGCAACCGGCGCAGGAGCCCCGCGTACCGGAAGCCGGCGCCGAGCCCTCCCTTGTGTACATGGGCTCATTCATGCCGTACAAAAACGTGGAGACCATGGTGGCCGGCATGGCTGAACTGCCCGGCTTTACACTGCACCTGCTCAGCCGGATAACCCCGCAGCGGCGGGCCGAACTTGAGAAGCTCATTCCCCCGGGAGCCCGGGTGGTCTTCCGCAATGGCGTCACCGATGAGGAGTACAGCGCGCTCCTGAAAACGGCCACCGCACTGGTGAGCCTTTCACGTGCCGAAGGGTACGGCCTGCCTCTGGTGGAGGCCATGGCGCTGGGTACGCCGGTCATCGCCAGCGATATTCCCATCTTCCGCGAGGTGGGCGGCGACGCCGCGAGCTACGTCGATCCGGCCTCTCCCCTGCAGTTCGCGGACGCTGTGAAGAAGCTGCAGGACCCGGAGCGGTGGGAGGACATTTCGCGGCGTTCTGCAGCCCGTGCAGCGGAGTTCACCTGGGATGAATCGGCGCGCCAACTGGTGGACGTGGCCCACGGGATCGTGGCCCGGCGCCGCGGCGGGCAGGGCCTTCGCAGGTAGCCGCTAGAGCACGTCCACCCCGTCCAGGCGCACCTGCACAGGTTCGGTGGCGCGCTTCGCGGCCGTTGCAGCGCGGGTGGCCCGCAGGACGCGGGTCACCGCAGCAGCTTGGGCGTAGGGGAAGAACAGAAGGGTCCGGACATCCTCCGCGGAGCGGCGGGCGGAGGGTGCAGCGCTGAGGATCACCGGTGCAGGGCCTGCAGTCCGGAGCAGGACCCCGGATTGTTCCAGTTGCGCCGCCACTGCGCCGGAGAAATGCTCGACGGCGGCCCGAGGCCCCGTGACCGAGGCGATGCGCACCGCTGGAGGAAGCTGCAGCTCAGCCCGCAGGGAGAGCTCACGCCGGGCGTAACCTGCAGGATCCCACCGGAGCAGCGCGCCCACCGGGCCGGTGTCCGATGCGGTAACCACTACAAGGCCCCCCTCTGCCCCTGGACGCACCAGCGCAGCGGCGTTGAACCAGCGGCGCACCGTATCTTCACCGGCCCGCAGGGTTTCCCGGCGCAGCAGGGAGTCACCGTCCAGCAGCAAGGCCGCGGCGTATCCGTTTTCCGCGATTGGCTCGGCCCCCACCGTAGCCACTACCAGGGCGTTGCCGCTGGTTACGCGTGCCTTCACCTGGTCACCCGAGGACGTGATGACCGTCTTGCCGGGAAATGCCCGGCCCAGCTCCTCAGCCGTCCGGATCACGCCGGTTGCGCCCCTGCGCAGCTTCCGGCTGTTGCAGTGCGTGCAGTGCCACTCAGGGTCAGGAGTGGAGCACCACCGGCATTGGGGCAGGGCGTTTGTGCCACTCGGTCCGGCTACGGCCAGGGGACCCTGGCAGGCACCACAGCGTGCCGGCTCCCGGCACCTGTCACACACCAGCGACGGCGCGTAGCCGGCCCGGGCCACCTGGACCAGGACGGGACCACGTTCGAGGCCCTCCTTGGCCGCCCTCCAGGCAGCACCGGGAAGGCGGGCGATCCTGGCCAGCGGATCCCGCTCCTGCTCGAAGCTGTCCGCGGTGTTCACCACCCGCGGGACGGTGCTGCGGACCAGCGTACGGTCGGCTTCGACAGGCAGGGCCCAGCCCGTCTCGACAAGCCGTTGGACCTCGGTGCTGCGGGCGTGCCCGGCCAGGAGGCATGCCGCTCCCGCCTGTTCGGTACGCAGGAGCAGGACTTCTCGGGCGTGGGCGTAGGGCGCGCGCTGTTCGATGTGGAGGTCGTCGCCGTCGTCCCAGCAAACGGCGAGCCCCAGGTCCTTGACCGGAGCATAGGCGGCGGACCGGGTCCCGATAGCGACCCGGGCGGTTCCGGCAAGGAGCCGCAGGAAGTTCTGGTAGCGCGGCGTGGGCCCGTCCTCCGCCGTCAGGCGGGCGACGGCAGAGTCCGGCAACAGGTCCGCAACTGCCTCTTCAAGCCGGTCCAGGTCACGGTTGTCCGGCACCACCACCACGGCACCCCGGCCGGAGGCGTAGACAGCGGCAACGGCCTGGGCCAGCAGCTGCGGCCAGCCGGCGGTTCCGTAACCCTGCAGAGGATTCAGCACAGCCCTCGGTGAACCGCCATCAGTCAGGTGGCGCAGGAACGCGGAGCCGTTGCGGTAGCTGGCCCACGCATTCCCTCCACCCGGCTCCTTCGCGGCCGCAGCGTGTTCAACAGGCCCGTCGCCGGGGGTTTCCCCGGTCGCGGGATACGTCTTCTCCAGGCGCGCCACCCGCGGGGGAACCGCAACCCGGAGGACATCGCTGATGGTCCCGGCGTACCGGGCGGCGACGGCGGTGACCAGTTCGGTGATCCCGGACGTCAGGACGGGAACCGGGGAAACAACTTTCGCCAGCGGCAGCAGGGTGTGGCCGGCGTCGGACCCGGCAACCCGTTCCAGGATGAACCCGCCCAGGTCCTGGCCGTTAAACTTGACCTTGACCCTGACACCGGGCTGCGCATCCTCATCGAGGGCGGCAGGAACGCCGTAATCAAACGGCCGGTCCAGATGGGGCAGGGAGGATTCCACGAGCACCCTGGCTACCGGGAGGCGGGCAGCGAACTGCGGGCCGGTTTGCTGTTTGCGGGACGGGAAGCCCTGCAGCAGGGACGGCTGCACTGCTCCCGGGAGATCCAGTAACGGCTGTGCGGAATCGTCAGCAACCAAGGTGGCTACCTCCATTCAGCATGACCGGGTGGACGTGGCCAGTAGACCAGCCGGTCTGGCATTTCAACCGGCACCGGCATTCCCTGCAGGAACTGGACGACAGGGACTAGGCGTTGAAGAACGCCTTCAGGTCATCCACGCGGTCCAGCCGCTCCCAGGTGAAGTCGGGATCGTCCCGGCCGAAATGGCCGTGGGCCGCCGTTTTGGCGTAGATGGGGCGCTTCAGGTCCAGGGCGTCGATGATGGCGCGGGGCCGCAAGTCAAAAATCTCTGCGATGGCAGCGCTGATCCGGGCGGGGTCCACGGTTTCGGTTCCGAACGTCTCCACGTAGGTGCCCACGGGGCGCGCCTGGCCGATGGCGTAGGCGATCTGGATCTCTGCGCGCTTTGCGAGCCCGGCGGCCACAACGTTTTTGGCCACCCACCGCATGGCGTAGGCAGCTGAGCGGTCCACCTTGGACGGATCCTTGCCGGAGAAGGCACCACCGCCGTGGCGGGCCATCCCGCCATAGGTGTCAACGATGATCTTGCGCCCGGTCAGGCCGGCGTCTCCAACGGGACCGCCGATGACAAACTCGCCGGCGGGGTTAAGGATGTTCGCCGCGCGGGAAATGTCCAGGTTGGCACCTGCCAGGACCGGCTCGATGACAATGGAGGCGAGGTCCGCACGGAGCTGTTCCAGGCTTGCGCCCTCGGCATGCTGGCTGGAAATGACCACGGTTTCCACCGAGACCGGCAGGTCCCGGTCATAACCGACGGTGACCTGGGTCTTGCCGTCGGGACGGAGGTAAGGCAACTCCCCTGACTTGCGGACTTCGGTGAGCCGCTCCGAGAGGCGGTGCGCCAGCCAGATGGGCGTCGGCATGTAAGAAGGCGTTTCGTCGCTCGCGTAACCGAACATCAGGCCCTGGTCTCCGGCGCCCTGAAGGTCGTAATCGTCTTCCTGGCGTCCCTCGCGGGCCTCAAGGGAATTGAAGACTCCCCCGGCGATGTCGTTGGACTGCTGCCCGATGGATACGGACACACCGCAGCGGGCGCCGTCGAATCCGTTGGCCGAGGAATCGTACCCAATGCCCAGGATGGTTTCGCGCACGATCTGGGGGATTTCGACGTAGGCGTCAGTGGTGACCTCACCGGCCACGTGGACCAGGCCGGTGGTGGCCATGGTTTCCACCGCGACACGCGATTCCGGGTCCTTGTCCAGCAGCGCGTCGAGGATGGCGTCGCTGATCTGGTCGCAGATCTTGTCCGGGTGGCCCTCGGTGACCGACTCGGAGGTGAAGAGCCGGAGCGCGGACGGGGTGGCCGCGTGGGATGGGGGAAGGTGCAGCGGTAAAGTCACTCAACTACCTTACTGGTTGGGATCCGTACTCCCTGCAGGAGACGGCAGCAGATGTCCCTGTACTAAGCGAACGTGCGCGGGAACACGTCAGGCGCGGGGCGAAACGTGATTCAGTTCAAAGCCGATCCGGCTGATGATGGCCGCCGATACTTCCGTTTTGGTTCCGGCCGCCTCCTGGGGCTCGGAACCGGCCCGGGACAGGATGACAACGGCATTCGTGTCCTGCCCGAAGACCTTGTCAGCACCCACGTGGTTCAGCACCAGCAAATCGCAGCCTTTGCGCTCCAGCTTTGCTTCGGCATAGGCCAGCACGTCCCCCTGGCTGTCGCCGGTTTCCGCAGCGAAGCCAACAATCAGCTGCTGCCTCTTCCCGTGACCGGCGCTGTTCCGCAGTTCCACCAGTTCGTGCAGGATGTCCGGGTTGCGGACCAGGGTGATGACGGGGTCGGCGCTGTCATCACGCTTCTTGATTTTCGTGTCCGAGACCTCGGCAGGGCGGAAGTCGGCCACTGCGGCGGACATAATAACGACGTCGGAATCGGCCGCAGCCGCCAGCGCCGCCTCGCGCAGCTGCAGGGCTGTTTTCACCGGCACCACTTCCACTCCGGCAGGGGCCTGAACTTCCATGTGCGCTGCGAGCAGGCGGACGGTCGCGCCCGCATTCCGGGCGGCGACGGCCAGCGCGACACCCTGCTTGCCGGAGGACCGGTTCCCCAGGAACCGCACCGGGTCCAGGGGTTCACGGGTTCCGCCTGCGCTGATGGTGACCGTGCGGCCTGCCAGCGGCAGCTGGTAGTCAGAGTCGCCCTGGACCAAGGCCATGGCGGCATCGAAGATCACTTCGGGCTCGGGCAGCCTGCCCGGACCGGAGTCAGAACCCGTCAACCTGCCGGTGGCCGGCTCCAGCACGGCCACTCCGCGGCCCCGCAGGGTTTCCACGTTGGCCTGCGTGGCAGCATGCTGCCACATCTCGGTGTGCATGGCGGGAGCGAACAGCACCGGACCGTGGGCCATCAGCAGGGTATTGGTAAGGAGGTCGCCGGCCTGGCCGGTGGCTGCCTTGGCCAGGAGGTCGGCTGTGGCCGGGGCGATGACCACCAAATCGGCTTCATGGCCGAGGCGGACGTGGTTGACCTGATGGACGTCGTCGAAGACGCTGTTGCTGACCGGATTTCCGGACAGGGCCTCCCAGGTGGCGGTGCCAACAAAACGGGTGGCTGCTTCCGTGGGGATCACTGTGACGTGATGGCCGGCTTCAGTAAAAAGCCGGAGGAGCGATGCCACCTTGTAGGCGGCTATCCCTCCCCCGACTCCGAGGACTATGCGCACGTGAACTCCGTCAACAGCACGTCAGGCAGCAGGTATTACTCTGCAGCTTCGATCGGCGTGGAAACCAGTTTGCCTTCGTTGATCTCGCGCAGGGCGATCGAGAGCGACTTTTCGTTCAGCTTGGTGTCTACCAGCGGGCCGACGTATTCGAAGAGGCCCTCGTGCAGCTGGGCGTAGTATGCGTTGATCTGACGAGCACGCTTGGCACCAAAGATCACCAGGCCGTACTTGGAGTCTGCTGCTTCAAGCAGCGAGTCGATCGGCGGGTTGATGATGCCTTCAAGGTTCGTGGACACGAATTCTCCAAAATTCTAGCGGGCTGACCGTTCCGGCGTTCCTTGCGGATGCGGGGTCAGCCCCATGAGTGAAACAAGCTCGTCCGCTGCCCGGCGAACGTCGTCATTGATGACGGTATGGTCGAACTCCGGTTCAGCAGCAAGCTCCAGTTTAGCGGTTTCCAGCCGTTGCTGCTGTTCCTCGGGTGTTTCGGTGCCCCGGCCTACCAGCCGGCGGACCATTTCATCCCAGCTCGGCGGCGCGAGGAAGACAAACTGGGCGTCCGGAACCGCAGCCTTGACCTGGCGGGCGCCCTGCAGATCGATCTCCAGCAGCACGGACCGGCCTTCGGCGATGGCCTGGTTTACGGTGCTTTTCAGCGTTCCGTAGGTGTTCTGTCCATGGACTACTGCCCATTCCAGGAGCTCGCCGTCAGCCACAAGCCGTTCGAACTCATCCTTTGACTTGAAGAAGTAGTGGACGCCGTCAACTTCCCCCGGGCGGGGTGCCCGGGTAGTGGCCGAAACGGACAGCCAAACCTCGGGGTAGTTGTCCCGGATGAAGGTGGACACGGTGCCTTTGCCAACAGCCGTCGGACCAGCGAGGACTGTCAGTCCAGGTTTATTACGCACGTATTCCTTTGAGCCTGAGTTCGGGGAAAGCGCCGGAGGTATCCGCGCTAGTTTTCGTCTATAAAATCTACCAGCGCCCGGCGCTGGTGGACGCCCAGGCCGCGGAGCCTGCGGGACGCGGCAATGCCCAGCTGCTTCATGATGGCGGCCGCCCTGACTTTGCCAACGCCCGGCAGTGCCTCCAGCAGCTCCGATACCTTCATCCGCGCCATGGCTTCATCCTCCACGGCCGCATTGATGATGTCGGCGGCCGACCTGGCACCGTTCTTGAGGCTTTCCTTGGCCGCCGCGCGCGTTGCCCTGGCTGCCGCCGCCTTGTTCAGGGCATCAGTTCGTTCCGATGCGGATAAGGGTCGCAGCACCATGGTGGACACCCCCGGATCTGGGTGGATACGTCCACGGCGGCCGCCGTTGGACATGTCCTGAAACTACCCTTTGGTGCAGCCCGAATCAATGCATCAGCAGGAAAGCAGAGCTATTCGCCCAGCAACCCGTCAAGCGTCCGCTGGGCCGCCTCCCGCAGCGCCCGCGGCTGCGGGCCCGCAGAAAGAATGTCCCTGCTCGACGTTCCCAGCACTTGGGGATAGGAACTGCCAAAAGTGGCGCGAAGATGGGCCGGCGTAGCGCCCTGCGCTCCCAGGCCCGGTGCCAGGATGGGCCCGCGCATGGCTGCAAGGTCCACGTCGAGGTCAGCGAGGGCGGAGCCGACGGTTGCCCCAACCACGAGCCCTACCGAACCAAGCCCACCCGGGTAACGGCGGTTTTCGCCCCCGGCTGCCAGGGCGATCCTGCGTGCCACTGAGTCAGCTCCCCCGACGTGCTGGACTGACGCGCCCTCCGGGTTGGACGTCAGGGCGAGGACAAAAACACCACGTCCCGTCGCGGCCGCCAGATCGAGGGCCGGACGCAGCGACTCGAAGCCAAGGTAGGGGCTCAACGTCACCGAGTCAGCGGCCAGCGGCGAACCGTCCCGGAGCCACGCATCGGCATAGGCCGCCATGGTGGATCCGATGTCCCCGCGTTTTGCGTCGGCGATGGTAAGCACCGTTTCGTCCCGGGAAACAGCGAGGAGTTCCTCGAGGACACCCAGACCGGCTGACCCGTGGCGCTCGTACAGGGCCACCTGCGGCTTCACCGCGGCAGCGAGGGAACCGACGGCGTCGAGGACTGTCAGGGAAAAGGCGCGAAGGCCCTCGACGTCGTCGTTAAGCCCCCAGTCGGCCAGCAGGGCCGGGTGGGGATCAATACCCACGCACAGCGGACCGCGGGCGGCCATTGCGGCGCCAAGCCGGGAACCGAAGGACTCCCGGCTTGGCGCTTCAGCGGATGCTGCGGCCTGCTCAGGCATTCTGCAGGGCCGCCTTCTGCGACGCTGCCTTTTGGGATTCTCCCAGGGCCGCGGCGTGCTCCTGCAGGCTGGTGACGGACCATTCGTAGGTGCGCATCGCCTCAATGGCCTGTACGGCGGCGTTGAATTCGGCCACCGTGGTGATGCAGGGGATGCCGATGGACGTCGCGGCGGCGCGGAGTTCGTAGCCGTCGCTGCGGGCTTCACCGCCGGAGGGGGTGTTGAAGACCATGTCGATCTCACCGGCGATCACGAGGTCGGCGATGGTGCCTTCGCCTTCGGCGCTGCTGCCCTCTGCCACCTTGCGGACCGGAGTGGCCTGGATGCCGTTGCGGCGGAGCACGTCAGCGGTCCCGCCGGTGGAGACGATCTCGAAACCGAGGTCTGAGAGGCGCTTGACGCCCATGATTACCGAACGCTTGTCGCGGTTGGCCACGGATACGAAGATCTTGCCTTCGGTGGGCAGCGCGTTGTTGGCCGCTGCCTGGCTCTTGGCGAACGCCGTATCGAAGTGCTTGTCGATGCCCATGACTTCGCCGGTGGAGCGCATTTCGGGTCCGAGCAGGGAGTCCACCACTTTGCCTTCCAGGGTGCGGAAGCGGCTGAACGGCAGGACTGCCTCCTTGACGGACACCGGGGCATCCAGGGGCAGGGTGGAGCCGTCGCCGGCCTCGGGCAGCATCTTGTAGGCGCTGCGCAGCTGGCCGATGGTGACGCCGGTGCCGATCAGGGCAGCCGCCTTCGCCATCTGCACGCCGGTGGCCTTGGACACGAACGGCACGGTCCGGGACGCCCGCGGGTTGGCTTCGAGGACGTACAGCACGTCCGAGGCCAGGGCGAACTGGATGTTGATGAGGCCGCGGACACCCACGCCTTCGGCGATGGCACGGGTAGCCGTGCGCACACGCTCCAGGACGTTGGCGCCCAGCGTGATGGGCGGCAGGACGCAGGCGGAGTCGCCGGAGTGGATGCCGGCTTCCTCGATGTGCTCCATGATGCCGCCCAGGTACATGTCCGTGCCGTCAAAGAGGGCGTCGACGTCGATTTCGACGGCGTCCTCGAGGAAGCGGTCGATCAGCACCGGATGGTCCGGGGTGATCTCGGTGGCGTTGGCGATGTAGCGGGACAGGTTGGGCTCGTCGTAAACGATCTCCATGCCGCGGCCGCCCAGGACGTAGGACGGGCGGACCAGGACAGGGTAGCCGATTTCGTCCGCGATCTTCTTGGCGTCCTCGAAGGACACGGCCGTGCCGTTCTTCGGGGAAATCAGGCCGGCCTTGTCCAGGACCCGGGAGAACGCGCCGCGGTGCTCCGCAAGGTCAATGGCCTCCGGGGAGGTGCCGAGGATGGGAACCCCCGCGTCCGCCAGCTGCTGGGCCAGCTTGAGGGGGGTCTGCCCGCCGAGCTGGACGAAGACGCCCATGACGCCGCCTGTGCGTTCCTCGGCCGCGATGACCTCAAGCACGTCTTCGAGCGTCAGCGGTTCGAAGTACAGGCGGGTGGAGATGTCGTAGTCAGTGGAAACGGTCTCCGGGTTGCAGTTGACCATCACCGTTTCGTAGCCGGCCTTGCGCAGCGCCATGGAGGCGTGGACGCAGGAGTAGTCGAACTCGATGCCCTGGCCGATGCGGTTGGGGCCCGAGCCGAGGATCAGGATGGACGGCTTGGAGTGCAGCGCCACCTCGTCCTCCTGGTCATAGGCCGAGTAATGGTAGGGCGTGTACGCGGCGAATTCGGCGGCGCAGGTGTCAACGGTTTTGTAGACGGGACGGATGCCCAGCGCCTGGCGGACACCGCGGACCACCGCTTCGGAGTTGTGCGTCAGGGCACCGATCTGCTCGTCGGAGAAGCCGTGGCGCTTGGCGCGCTGCAGCATGTCTGCGGTGAGTGCGCCGGCCTGGCGGATCTCCCGGGAGATCTCGTTGAGCAGCTGGAGCTGGTCCAGGAACCAGGGATCGATCTTGGTGGCCTCGAAGAGGTCCTCAACGGTGGCGCCGCCCAGCAGGGCGCGCTGGACCTGGTGCAGCCGTTCCGTGGTCGGGCGCTTCGCCTTTTCGATGAGCTCAGCAACTTCCCATTCCGGGACAGAGCTGAAGTCCAGCTGGGAGCCCTTCTGCTCCAGTGACCGTAGCGCCTTCTGGAGGGCCTCGGTGAAGTTGCGGCCCATGGCCATGGCCTCGCCCACCGACTTCATGGTGGTGGTCAGGGTGTTGTCCGCTGCCGGGAACTTCTCGAACGCGAAGCGCGGGACCTTCACCACAACGTAGTCGAGTGTCGGTTCGAAGGACGCGGGCGTCTTCTGGGTGATGTCGTTGGGGATTTCATCGAGCGTGTAGCCCAGGGAAAGCTTGGTGGCGATCTTGGCGATGGCGAAGCCGGTGGCCTTGGAAGCCAGTGCCGAGGAGCGGGACACGCGGGGGTTCATTTCGATGACCACTACGCGGCCGGTGGCGGGATCAATGGCGAACTGGATGTTGCAGCCGCCGGTGTCCACGCCCACTTCACGGATGACGGCGATGGAAATGTCGCGCAGCCGCTGGTATTCGCGGTCAGTGAGGGTCAGGGCGGGCGCCACGGTGATGGAGTCGCCGGTGTGGACGCCTACGGGGTCGAAGTTCTCGATGGAGCAGACGACCACGACGTTGTCGTTTTTGTCGCGCATCATCTCGAGCTCGTATTCCTTCCAGCCGAGGATGCTCTCTTCGAGCAGCACCTCGGACGTGGGGCTGTACTGCAGGCCCTGGCCCACAATGCGGCGAAGGTCGTCCTCGGTGTAGGCCAGGCCCGAGCCCAGCCCGCCCATGGTGAAGGAGGGCCGGACCACCATGGGGTAGCCCAGGTCGTCGGCGGCCTTCAGGGCCTCGTCCATGCTGTGGATGATGTGGCTGCGTGCGGACTCGGCGCCGCAGCGCTCCACCACGCCCTTGAACTTCTCGCGGTCCTCGCCGAGTTCGATGGCCGCGATGTTGGCGCCGATGAGCTCCACGTTGTACTTCTCGAGCACGCCGTTCTTGTCCAGGGCAATGGCGGTGTTCAGTGCCGTCTGTCCGCCCAAGGTGGGCAGCACGGCGTCCGGGCGCTCCTTGGCGATGATCTTCTCCACCACCTCAGGGGTGATGGGCTCGATGTAGGTGGCGTCGGCGAACTCGGGGTCCGTCATGATGGTGGCCGGGTTGGAGTTGACCAGGATGACCCGCAGGCCCTCCTCCTTGAGGACGCGCAGCGCCTGCGTGCCGGAGTAGTCGAACTCGGCGGCCTGGCCGATGACGATCGGGCCCGAACCAATGACGAGGACGCTTTTGAGATCTGTACGTTTCGGCATTACTTCTTGTCCTCAGTCTTGTTGTCGTTTTTGTGTTCAGCGCTGTTGTTGTCCGCTTGCGCGGGATGGGCAGAGTCCACCGGGTCCTTGGACAGGTTGGCGGTCCTGCCGTCCCGGGTGCCCTCCATCAGGTCAATGAAGCGGTCGAACAGGTAGGCGGCGTCGTGCGGGCCGGCTGCTGCTTCGGGGTGGTACTGGACGGAGAAAGCGGGGATGTCCAGGCACGCGAGGCCTTCCACGACGTCGTCGTTCAGGCTGACGTGGCTGACCTCGACGCGGCCGTACCGTTCCTCCGGGGCCTGGGTGGCGCCGTCCAGTGGAGCATCAACAGCGAAGCCGTGGTTCTGGGAGGTGATTTCCACCTTGCCGGTGCGGCGGTCCATCACGGGCTGGTTGATGCCGCGGTGGCCGTAGCGGAGCTTGTACGTGCCGAACCCCAGCGCCCGGCCCAGGATCTGGTTGCCGAAGCAGATGCCGAAGTAGGGCAGCTTTTCGTCCAGGACGGAGCGGAGGAGGTTGACCTGGGCATCTGCCGTGGCGGGATCGCCGGGGCCGTTGGACATAAAGAAGCCGTCCGGGTTGACGGCCTTGACGTCTTCCAGGGTGGCGGTGGCGGGGAGCACGTGGACGCGGACGCCGCGTTCGGCGAACCGCACCGGGGTCATGGCCTTGATGCCGAGATCGACGGCGGCAATGCTGAAGCGGGCATCGCCTTCCCAGCCGTGGTCCTTCGGGTCCACCACGTACGCCTGGTCAACGCTGACTTCCTCAGCCAGCCGTGCGCCCTCCATCGGGGCGCTGGCAAGCACGGCGTCCACCAGCTCTTTATCAGTGGCCTGCGCGGCTTCGCCGGAGAAGATGCCGGCGCGCATGGTCTTGTGTTCGCGCAGGTGGCGGGTGATGGCGCGGGTGTCCACGCCCTGAATGCCCACGATGCCCTGTTCCACCAGCTCCTCGTCCAGCGAACGCTCTGAACGCCAGTTGGAAGGGCGGCGGGCCGCGTCACGCACGATGTACCCGGCCACCCAGATGCGGCGTGACTCGGCGTCGTCATTGTTCACACCGGTGTTTCCGATGTGGGGGGCCGTCTGGACCACGAGCTGGCGGGCGTAGGACGGGTCGGTGATGGTTTCCTGGTAGCCGGTCATGCCCGTGGCGAAGACTGCCTCGCCCAGGGCGGTTCCGGTGGCGCCGTAGCTGCGCCCGCGGAAGATGCGGCCGTCTTCGAGCACCAGCGCCGCTGGAGCTGATTCAGGAACGGAAACTGGGGCGGATACTGTTGCGTTTGTTGTCACTGTCTTACTTTCCACTAGTGGCATCAGCCGCGGGGGCCGAAGAAATCAATTCCTGAAGTGCTGCGAAAGACACGTCCCTGTCTCCGGCGAGGCGGGTCCGGAAGCCGGTGTCCAGCTCGTGGCTGCCGTGGGTCCATGACAGGACCAGGAGCCCGTCCTTCTCCACGAACTTGCCGGCCATGCCGCTGTCGAGCCGTACGCTGGTGAGGGACGCGGCGGGAATGTACAGCGCCGGCGCTCCTGCCCGGTCTAAGAGGACGCCGTGCGGGTAGACCGCCAGGGTTGCATTCGTCCGGATGCCCAGCCCATGCACTGCGATGCGGTCCAGCCAGTCGCCGCCGGTGGTGGACGCGACGTACTGCCCCTCGGCGCTGGTGAGCGCCTCCCCCGGTGCCTCGGGCACCGACGGCAACTGTTCGACGTCGGCCTGGCGCTTCAGGCGGTTCCGCCAGCCCAGCCCGATGAGGACGAAGGCGATGGCGATCAGGGCCAGCGTGATGGCCAGCGAGAGCAGCTGGGTGTCCATCAGGCGGCGCCCACGGAAGCGGCGTGCGGGTAGGGGGTGTTGAGGGCGCCGTCGAGGACGGTGGGGTGTCCCTTGAAGAAGGTGGCGACCACCTTGCCGGGAAGTTCCATGCCCTTGAACGGGGAGTTCCGGCCCATGGTGGCCATCTTCGAAGGCTCAACCGTCCAGCGCGCCGCCGGGTCCACCAGGATGATGTTGGCAGGTTCCCCAGCTTCAAGCGGCCGGCCCTGGTCTTCAAGGCGGCCGATCTTTGCGGCTGCGGCAGAGGTCACCCGGGCGAAATCGGCCCATGTGATCAGGCCGGTCTCGATCATGGTGTGCTGCACTACGGACAGGGCCGTTTCCAGCCCGGTCATGCCCATGGCTGCCTGCGCCCACTCGCATTCCTTGTGCTCGCTGGGGTGCGGGGCGTGGTCGGTGCCGACGACGTCGATGGTGCCGTCCGCGAGGCCTGCCCGCAGGGCCTGGACGTCGGCGTCGGTACGCAGTGGCGGGTTGACCTTGTAGACGGGGTCGTAGCTGCGGACCAGGTCATCGGTCAGCAGCAGGTGGTGCGGGGTGACCTCGGCCGTGACGTTGATGCCGCGTTCCTTGGCCCAGCGGATGATTTCCACCGAACCGGCGGTGGAGACGTGGCACACGTGCAGCCGCGAGCCGACGTGCTGTGCCAGCAGCACGTCCCGGGCGATGATGCTTTCCTCGGCCACTGCGGGCCACCCGGCCAGTCCCAGCACGGCTGACACTTCGCCCTCGTTCATTTGGGCGCCGGCGGTGAGCCGCGGCTCCTGCGCGTGCTGGGCAACCACGCCGTCGAACGCCTTGACGTATTCCAGCGCCCTGCGCATGAGGACAGGATCATGGACGCAGATGCCGTCATCGGAGAACATGCGGACCCTGGCGCGGGAGTCAGCCATGGCGCCGAGCTCGGCGAGCTGCCCGCCGGCCAGCCCCACGGTAACGGCGCCCACGGGGCGCACATCAACCCAGCCGGCCTTCAGGCCCAGGCTGTAGACCTGTTCCACCACGCCGGCGGTGTCCGCAACGGGAGTGCTGTTGGCCATGGCATGGACGGCGGTGTAGCCGCCCAGCGCAGCAGCCCGGGTTCCGGTCTCGACGGTTTCGGCGTCCTCGCGGCCTGGCTCGCGGAGGTGGGTGTGGACGTCAACCATGCCCGGCAGTGCCACCAGGCCGGCTGCCTCGATGACGTCTGCGCCGTCAACTGACATACCCGTTCCGGTTTCAGCAATAACGCCGTCGCGGATCAGCAGGTCTGCCGGCGCGCCGCCAAGGATCGAGGCTCCGCGGATCAGATAGGTTCCGGTGTTGCCTGCCATCAGTTGCTCTCCTTGGTGGAATGGGTGCCGGTATAGGCCAGGGCGGGGGTAGCGGCTGGTTCGCGGGTATCCCCCGACAGCAGCAGGTAAAGGGCTGCCATGCGCACGGAGACACCGTTGCGGACCTGGGCCAGGACCGTGGAGCGCGGTGAATCGGCAGCTGCAGCCGAAATTTCCAGGCCCCGGTTCATGGGGCCGGGATGCATGATGATGGTGTCCTTCATCCCCAGTGCGTCCAGCGCCCGCAGCCGATTGTCGTCGAAGCCCCACCGGCGGGAGTATTCACGGGTGCTGGGGAAGAAGGAAGCGTTCATGCGTTCGCCCTGCACGCGGAGCATCATCACTGCGTCGACGCCCTGCCCGATGGTTTCGTCCATGTTGTAGCTGACCTTGCAGGGCCATTTTTCGACGCCGATGGGCAGCAGGGTGGGCGGCGCCACCAGGGTGACGTCGGCGCCGAGCGTGCGCAGGAGCCAGACGTTGGAGCGGGCCACGCGGGAGTGCAGGACATCACCGGCAATGGCCACGCGCATGCCCTTCAGGTCTGCGCCCTCGGAGCCGGTTCCGGACAGGCGCGCCCAGTGGCGCCGCATGGTGAAGGCATCGAGCAGCGCCTGCGTGGGGTGTTCGTGGGTGCCGTCGCCGGCATTGATGACGGCGGCGTCGATCCAGTCCGTCGCGGCCAGCCGGTGCGGTGCGCCGGAGGCCCAGTGCCGGATCACGACGGCGTCCGCACCCATCGCGGACAGTGTCTGGGCTGTGTCCTTGAGGGACTCCCCCTTGGAGACCGAGGAGCCTTTGGCGGCGAAGTTGATGACGTCTGCCGAGAGGCGCTTGGCGGCGGCTTCGAAGGAAATTCGGGTGCGGGTGGAGTCTTCGAAAAAGAGGTTGACTACGGTACGCCCGCGCAGGGCAGGGAGCTTCTTGACTTCACGGTCCCCTACGGCAGCCATTTCCTCCGCGGTGTCGAGGATGCGGACGGCATTGGCGAGACTGAGGTTTTCGGTGGAGAGCAGGTGCTTCACGAGCGGCCCTCGATCACTACTTCGTTGACCGGAGAGCCGCCCGGGGCGGTGTCGGTTTCCTCGAGCCGGACCCTGACTTTTTCCGCGGATGAGGTGGGGAGGTTTTTGCCCACATGGTCTGCGCGGATGGGCAGCTCGCGGTGGCCGCGGTCTATCAGCACTGCCAGCCGGACGATGCGGGGCCGGCCCAGGTCAACCAGGGCGTCGAGCGCGGCGCGGATGGTGCGGCCCGAGTACAGGACGTCATCAATGAGGACGACCACCTTGTTGTCGATGCCCGTTCGCGGCAGCTTCGTAGGATACGGCGGGCGCGTGCCCTGGTGGGAGAGGTCGTCGCGGAACATGGTGACGTCCAGTTGCCCGACGATGGCCGCGGCGTCCACGCCTGGGTCAGCGGCGGCAATTTTTTCGGCAAGCCTGGCAGCCAGCGGGTAACCGCGGCGGGGAATGCCAAGAAGAACGAGGTCCTGGGAACCCTTGTTGGCCTCGAGAATTTCATGGGCGATACGAGTGAGGGCCCGGTCTATGTCCGCCTGGCTGAGAACTACCCTGGCTGGAACCGGTGCGCTGGTGACAGAAGTCAACGCTCGTCTCCCCTTTCCCCGCCTCACAGGACGGAATTAAAAAAGGATCTTGTGCGTTCCAAAATTACCACAGGCGCATGGCCGGGCCCGCGCCGGCCGGACGCGTTGATGGTCACACTGCAGCGGACTTGTGCCGGGAATCCTTGGACACGTGGCGCGGGCCACCTAGGCTTTCGGTTATGTCGATGCATCCCCGCTACCCTGCGTCCGGGCCGCCCGAACATCCGTACCGTGGAGCGGGCGGCCCGCTCCCCCGCGACGCCAACCCGAGCTGGATGGGTCATGTGCAGCCGGAGAATTACCGGCCTGCTCCGGGGCATCAGGGCCGCGCCCTGGATACGGTGGTGCCGCCGCAGGTCCAGGGAACGGTGGTTCGGGCCGGCCGGACACGCAGCGGCGGGCTGGTGGGACTCACCGTCGGCGGCAGCGCCCTGGCCTTCCTCAGCCTGTTCCTGGTGGTGCCGTTCCTGCTCTCGAACACGGGCCCGGCCGGGTTCCTGGTGGGATTCCTGGCCTCGCTCATTCCCCTGTCCGTCGTCCTTCTGGCTGTGTATGTCATTGATAAGTGGGAACCCGAGCCGAAGCGGCTGCTGTACTTCGCTTTTACCTGGGGCGCGGCGGTATCCATTGCCGTCACACTGCTGATCCAGCCGTTTTTTGTGCTGGGGTTCCAGTTATCCGACGGCTCGGACCTGCAGACCTACATGGCCACGGTGCAGGCGCCCATTGTGGAGGAGTTTGCCAAGTCCCTGGGGCTGCTGCTTCTGCTCCTGCTGGCCAGGAAGCACTTCGACGGGCCGGTGGACGGGGTGGTCTTTGCGTTCACCATCGCGGGAGGCTTCGCGTTCACGGAGAACATCCTGTATTTCGGCAGGGCCATTGCGGAATCAGCAGACCCGGCCAGCGATTTCGCCCAGGTATTTTTCCTTCGCGGCGTGATGTCCCCCTTTGCCCATGCGATCTTCACGGGCACCACCGGACTCATCATGGGCTACGCCGCCCGGCGCTGGCACGCGGGCGCTTCGGTGGCTGCCTTCTTCGTGGGACTGGTGCCGGCCATGATCCTGCACAACCGCTGGAACAGCATGGGCCAGGGCTTCCTGGTGGATTACATCCTGATCCAGGTTCCCATTTTCTTCCTTGCCATAGCCGGCATCATCCTCCTGCGCGTCGCGGAGAAACGGCTGACCCGCCAGCGCCTGCTCGAATACTCCGCCGCCGGCTGGTTCACCCCCGCGGAGGTGGAGCTCCTGGCCACGCTGGGCGGGCGAAGAACTGCCCTTACCTGGGCGGGCAGCTACGGCAGGAAGCGGCAGATGAAAGAGTTCCTGAAGGCGGCGACCCAGCTGGCCAACACCCGCCAGCGCATCCTCAGCGGCCGCGACGTGCAGCTGCACCAGGCTGAGGAGCGCCGGCAGCTGCAGCGGGTCCTGGCCCTGCGGGCCGCCGTCGCCGGCTGATTAAACGCTGGAAGGGCCGGCCCCCACGGGGGCCAGCCCTCCAGTGATTCTGCAAGCTAAGCGAGCAGAGAAGGCTTCAGCTGCTGCAGGCGGCCCAGGAGGCCGTTGATGAACTGCGGTGACTCATCGGTGGACAGCGTCTTGGCCAGCGCCACAGCCTCGCTCACAGCCACACCGTCGGGGACGTCGTCGTTGTAGAGGAGCTCCCACGTGCCAATGCGCAGGATGATGCGGTCCACTGACGGCATCCGCTCGAGGGTCCAGCCCTGTGAGTACGTTTCGAGGAACTCGTCGATAGCGGCCTGCTGGGACACCACGCCCTCCACAATCTCCAGGGTGTAGGGGTTGACGATCTGGTCGGTCTTCTCACGGCGTGCCCGGAGCACGTCAAAGGCCGAAACCGAGCGCTGCTCGGCTTCGAAAAGAACATCCAGGGCCCTGTTGCGGGCTTTACCGCGTGCGCTCACTAGTCGGTGACCCGGCCGAGGTAGCTGCCGTCACGGGTGTCCACCTTGACCTTGGTGTTGTTCTCGATAAACAGCGGAACCTGAATCTCGTAGCCGGTCTCCAGGGTGGCGGGCTTGGTGCCGGCAGAGGAGCGGTCACCCTGCAGGCCCGGCTCGGTGTAGGTGATCTCGAGGACGACGCTCGGCGGCAGCTCGATGTACAGCGGGTTGCCCTCGTGAATGGCGATGTTGACCATCTGGTTCTCGAGCATGAAGTTGGTGGCGTCCCCCACCGTTGCCCCGGAAACCGTGATCTGGTCGTAGTCCGAGGTGTCCATGAACACGAAGTCGGCGCCGTCCTGGTACAGGTACTGGTAGTCACGGCGGTCAACGGTGGCGGTTTCGATCTTGAGCCCGGCGTTGAACGTCTTGTCCACGACCTTTCCGGACATCACGTTGCGCATCTTCGTACGCACAAAGGCGCCGCCCTTGCCCGGCTTGACGTGCTGGAATTCGATGATGTTCCAGAGCTGGCCCTCGAGCTTCAGGACCGTTCCGTTCTTGATGTCGTTAGTGGTTGCCACTGGTTTCCTCTGGTTTCTATGTCTGGTCGCGTTGTCAGACGTTGTATGCCGGGCGGGCATGCCTCTCGGCGTGCCGGCGCGTTTTTGTCAAAAATCGGGGCGTCGAAAAAAATCCAAGAACCATTCTACCGGGTTAAACGGCGGCCCTTTCCGGGATAAGCCCGGGGAAGCGGTCAGCAGGCCAGGTCCAGGACGTCCCGGGCCCGCTGCAGCGCCACCGTGGAGGAGTAGATCAGGGCGGCGTCCGCTGATTCCGCAACACGCAGGTCCAGGGCGCGGGCGAACGACTCGACCGCCGCCGAGGTCTGCCCCGCGGTGTACTGGGTCTTGCCGAGGAACTGCAGTACCAGCGCCTCCCGCGGCGTCCCCTGCACCTCGGCAAGCAGCTGACGGAACAGCTCCACGGCGCGGTCGAGCCGGTTTGAAACCCGGAGCACCTCGGCTTCGAAAGCCCGCAGCTTGAAGGACTCGGGATCCTTGAACCGCGCTTCGGCCAGCAGTTCCGCCGCCTCTGCGGAATGCCCTTCCACCAGCAGGACATAAATATGGTCGGCCGGATCGGCAGACACCGCCAGGGCCTCACGGCACGCGTCATGGTTCACGATCTGGGGCAGCAGCGTTTCCGGATTGATGCGGATTCCCGGGAAGCCAGCCTCCGGCCACTCTGCCGTACCTTCCATGTGGCCGTGCATCAGGAAGCAATCTCCTGGTACGCGGCGAACAGCAGTGACGTGTCCGGCACATCGAGGATCCCCGGTTTGGCAACGCCGTCCAGAACAACAAAACGCAGCAGGTCGCCGCGGGACTTCTTGTCCCGGCGCATTCCGTCCAGCAGGCCCTGCCACCGGTCCCGGCGGTAAGTGACGGGCAGTCCCAGTCCGTCGAGGATGGTGCGGTGCCGGTCGGCGTCGGCGTCACTGAGCCGCCCGACGCTGCGGGCCAGTTCGGCGGCGAACATCATGCCCACGGACACAGCGGCGCCGTGACGCCAGGAGTAGCGTTCCACCAGCTCTATGGCGTGCCCCAGCGTGTGCCCGTAGTTCAGGATTTCCCGCAGCCCCGATTCCTTGAGGTCTTCCGAGACAACTTTGGCTTTGACCGCGATAGCACGCTCAATGAGTTCCCGGAGGACGGCTGACTGCGGGTCCACCACCGCTTCGGGTTCCTTTTCGATGAGGTCCAGGATCGCAGGGTCCGCGATGAAGCCGCACTTGATGACCTCTGCCATTCCAGAGATGATCTCGTTTTTCGGCAGGGTATTCAGCGTGTCCAGGTCCGCCAGCACAGCTGCCGGCGGGTGGAAGGCGCCCACGAGGTTCTTGCCTTCGGCGGTGTTGATGCCGGTCTTTCCACCCACCGAGGCGTCCACCATGCCGAGCAGGCTGGTGGGCATGTGGATGACCTTGATGCCGCGCAGCCAGGTGGCGGCGACGAAGCCGGCGAGGTCCGTGACGGCGCCTCCCCCCACGGCCACGATCGCGTCGGACCGGGTAAAATCGTTCTGCCCCAGGACCTGCCAGCAGAAGGCCGCCACTTGGATGTGCTTGCCTTCTTCGGCGTCCGGGATTTCCGCCGTGAGTGAGGTGAAACCCGCTGCCGCCAGTTCGTCGCGGACGGTGTCCCCGGTGAGGCGCAGGGCACGGGGGTGAATGACGAGGACCCGGCGGACACGCTCACCGAGCAGGCCGGGAAGGTCACCCAGCAATCCGCGTCCCACCACGACGTCGTAGTTGTTGCCGGCGGATTCGCCGGTCACTTTGATGACTGTTGATTCGACGCTCACTTTTCAACTTCCTGTTTGGCAGCTGCGTAGTCGCGCAGTGCTGCTTCCAGCCGGCGTCCCAGCTCGGAAACCGAGCCGTGGCGCACGTCCAGGGTTATGTCAGCCAGCCGTTCGTAGACGGGCCTGCGGGTGGCAAACACGGCCGTCCAACGGCCAACCGCATCCCCCGCCAGCAGCGGCCTGCCCGAATTGCGGGCTATGCGTCCGGCAACTGTGCTGGCGTCGCATTCCAGGTACACCACCGTGCACCTGCGGAGCAGCTGTTGCGTTCCGGAGTCAAGGACGGCACCTCCACCCAGGGAGATGACTGTGGCCGTGCCTTCCGCTGCTTCGACGGCGTGGGCCACTGTCCTGGCCTCGATCTCGCGGAACGTGTGCTCCCCGCGTCCCGCGAAGATGTCGGAGATGGATCCGTGGGCCGCCACGATGACGGCGTCGGTGTCCACGAACGGAGCACCGAGCTGATCGGCCAGTTGCCGCCCGATAGCGGATTTACCGACGGCCATGGGCCCGATGAGCACCACCGGGCCCATGGGGGCGGTTTTGTTGCTGGAGGGCACTTACTGGCCGATCGAGTCCAGGGACGCCGGGATGCTGTCCAGGTAGCCCTTGATGTTCCGAGCGGTCTCCGTCACCGAATCGCCGCCGAACTTTTCGGTGACCGCCTCGGCCAGGACCAGCGCCACCATGGCTTCCGCAACCACGCCGGCGGCCGGGACGGCACAAACGTCGGACCGCTGGTGGTGCGCCTTGGCGGCTTCACCGGTGCTGATGTCAATGGTCTTGAGGGCCCGCGGCACGGTGGCGATGGGCTTCATGGCGGCCCGTACGCGCAGCACGTCGCCAATGCTCATGCCGCCCTCGATGCCGCCGGCACGGTTGCTGGTGCGGATAATGCGTCCGTCTGCATCGCGCACGATTTCGTCGTGGGCAGCAGAACCGCGGCGCGCGGCAGTGAGGAAGCCGTCACCAACCTCCACGCCCTTGATGGCCTGGATGCCCATGAGGGCTGCAGCGAGCCGGGAGTCGAGCCGGCGGTCCCAGTGCACGTAGCTTCCAAGTCCCGGCGGAAGCCCGTAGGCGAGGACTTCAATCACGCCGCCCAGGGTTTCGCCTTCCTTATGCGCGGCATCAACCTCGGCCACCATCGCATCGGACGTTTCCCGGTCAAAGCAGCGCAGCGGATCGGAGTCCAGGGCCAGCACGTCGGCGGGAACCGGCAGGGGCCGTCCTTCGGGCACCGTGACGGTCGCGATGGAGACGGTGTGGCTGATGAGTTCAATGCCCAGGTGCTTCAGGAACTGCGCAGCGACGGTACCCATTGCTACGCGCGTGGCAGTCTCCCGGGCGCTGGCGCGCTCGAGGACGGGGCGGGCTTCATCAAAGCCATACTTCTGCATTCCGGTGAAGTCGGCATGCCCGGGGCGGGGGCGGGTCAGCGGCGCGTTGCGGGCCTGGTCGGCAAGGAGTCCGGCGTCGACGGGATCGGCGGACATGATCTGTTCCCACTTGGGCCATTCGGTGTTGCCTACCTGGATGGCCACGGGGCCGCCCTGGGTACGCCCGTGCCGGACTCCGCCAAGGATGGTCACAACGTCCTGTTCGAACTTCATGCGCGCGCCGCGTCCGTAGCCAAGGCGGCGGCGGGCCAGTGAATCAGCGATGTGCCCACTGGTGATTTCCACACCGGCGGGGACGCCTTCAATAATTCCCATCAGAGCCGGACCATGGGATTCACCGGCAGTCAACCAACGCAACATATTTTCCATCCTGCCACGTATGGCGGTCACAGCGCCCGTCGGGGAAGGCCGACTGAGTCGCACATCACATCTATGACAGAGGAGTTAACTTCCTCGTCGAGCCGGCTGAACAGGCGCACCTGTTCCACCGCCTGGTACAGCAACATTTCAAGGCCGGGCACCACCGCACCGCCGCCGGCCGCCCACACAGCTGCAACGCGGCTGGGCCAGGGGTCGTAGGCGACGTCCAGCAATATGCCCGGCGTCGGCATCTTCAGTGCCGCGATCTCTGCCGCCAGCCCGTCCGCAGCGCGCGGCGGCAGGGTTGAGATAACGACGTCGGCGGCGGCTGTTGTTCCTGCCGCCTCCGCCAGGGGACGGGCCTCCAGTGCGAGGCCGAGGCTTTCTGCTGCGGCGCGGACTTCTGCTGTGCGTAACGGATCACGTACAAAAAGCCTCGCGGAGCCGGCTCCAAGTTCCCTAAGGGCTGCAACAGCGGCGGCCGCAGTCCCTCCCCCGCCGAGGATAACGGGGGACTCCGGTGTCTTGCCGCCCGCGTGCCGGATGGCGTTGACGATGCCGGTGACGTCCGTATTGAACCCGACGGCCCGGGAACCGGTCCCGTGTTCCTCAAAGGCCACGGTGTTCACTACTCCCAGGGTCCGGGCAACGCCGCGGACTTCGTCCACCTCACCGACCATGGCCGCCTTCAAGGGCATGGTGACCGAGAGGCCGCGCCAGCCTGGCTGGTCCCGGAGCTGCCGCATCAGCGAGGGCAGCAGTTGTTCAGTGACGTCGATTGCCGTGTAGCTGATGCCGATGCCGAGCTTGCTGTACGCCGCGTGATGCAGCGCCGGAGACTTTGAGTGGCTGATGGGGTGGCCCAGGACGGCTGCCCGCAGGCTCATGTGCAGCGGCCGACGTTCGCCGTGCACCAGGCGTTGTACTGCTCAACGTAGGTGTTGTGTTCAGCGAGCGTCCGGGAGAACTTCGTTTCCTTCGTGTCCAGGTTGATGGTCACCCAGTACAGGAAATCGTTGGACTTGGGCTTGGCGGCAGCGTCAATGGCTGTTTTACCCGGAGAACCGATCGGCCCGGGGGGAAGGCCCGGATTCGCGTAAGTGTTGTACGGGTTGGACTTGTCCTGGCGCTGCTCGTCCGTGAAGTTGTAGCTCTTGGTTCCCAGGCCGTAGGTGACGGCTGAGTCCACCTGCAGGAAGCCGTTGGTTTGATCGTTGGGCTTGAGCCTGTTGTAGATGGCCCCGGCCACGTCGCCGTACTCGGCCTGGCCGCCCTCGGCCTGGACGATGCTGGCGACAATAACTGCCTCATACTGCTTGGCGGGATCGTTGATGCCCTGGGACTTCAGTTCATCCACGGTGACCTTGACCAGCGATTGGAGGATGTCCTTTGCCGGCGTGCCAAGCGGATAACGGTGCTCGCCCGGGGCGAGATACCCTTCCAGGTTTTTGGCTGTTGCGGGAAGGCCAAACTGGGCCGGCTGGTTGCTGAGGGCCTGGAGATCCTGGATGGAGATCCCGGAACCTTCAGAAATCGCCTGCAGCGACTCGCCGATACGGAGGCCGGCACTGAGGGCGAAGTAAATTACCTTCTCCTGGTCCTTGCCGAGCAGGACATTGACGGCGTCGGTGTTCTTCATTTCCGTTTTGAACGTGTAGTCACCTGGAGCCAGGACACCGCCCGATGCATTGAACGCCTGGAGGAAGGTGTCGGAATTGGCGACGACGCGCTCACCTTCCAGCTTGCTGGCAACAGAACGCGTGCCTTCACCGTTCTCGACCGTCACCAGGACCTGGCCTGAACCCGGGCCAGGGAAGTCATTGGGTTTGCCGCTGCCAAGCAGCGGCTTCAGGAACTGCGCACCGACGGCGACCGCCGTGACGAAAACGGCAAGAGTGAGGAACAGCGCCAGCAATCTCCGGCGGCGGCGGACCTTCTTGGACGGTTTGGCCACTACGGGCGCTGCCGCAGCGGGCAGGAACTCGTGGTGCCCTGCGTGGTGCGCATCATCGTAGTGCCCCTGGTCATAGCGTCCTTCGTGATGGAGGGCATCGTCGTGGTGCACGCCCTCCTGGTAGTAGTGTCCCTCGGCATAGTGGGCGTCGTCGTCGTAATGCCCCTCCGCTGAGTCCCTGTGCCCGGCGAGGACAGGCTCCGGATAGGAAATGGAATCGTCGTCGTGAGGGGCGTCGTCGAGTTGGACGTTTTGGATGGACGGCGGCGCCTCCGGGGCGGCCGGGAGCGGCTGATCCCCCGGAGCCGGGGCGCCCGCAGGAAGCCGTGGTGCGGCGGCGGCCGGCGGTCCGGATGGCAGCGCCGGAACGTCCTGCCCCGTCTCGTAGGCTTGTTCGGGCACGGCGGCCTGGAGTCCGGTGTCAGAGGTCTTTTCCAGCGCCCGGAGTTCCTTGCGGGTCAGCGGCCTCGCTCCCCCGGCGTCCAAGGGGCCGGAAGCGTCGTCAATATTGGCAGGACTCACTGTTGCCTTCCATCATTTGAAGATTGGTCCGTGTCCGGGGTGGCGCAGACAGAATCATCCACTTCGCTGACCCCCGGGTCCCCGAAAGGGGAGGGCGCCGCCACGCGTCGGCCGACGTCCGCTCCCCTGGCTTTTTGCATGTCGAGGGCGTGCTGAAGGATACCTGCCGCCGCGACCTGATCAACTACTTTACGGTGGTTCCGGCTGCTCATGCCAGCTTCATGCAGGTTCCGGTGGGCTGTAACGCTGCTCAGGCGCTCATCCACCAGGTTCACCGGCACGGACAAAGCCCGTGACCCAAGCTCTGCAGCCAGGAGCTCCGCGTACTCCGTGGCCATTTTCGCGGACGCGTGCTCTTCACCCTTCATGGTCCGGGGCAGGCCAACGATGACCTGTACCGCGCCAAGTTCCTCAACCAGGTTGGCGATGACCCGCACGTCCGAGTTTTTCCTGGCGTTGCGGTCCAGCGTCTTGTACGGCGTGGCCAGGATCGAATCGCGGTCGCAGATGGCCACGCCTACCCGGACGGTACCGACGTCGACCCCCAGTTTAATGCCCTGGGGGGCGCCGGCTGCGGAAGGATTGGTCATGGGTGGGTTATCGCCCGGAAATGGCGTCCACGACCGCTGCAAGGGCAGGGGCCACCTTGGCAGCGTCCGTTCCGCCGCCCTGGGCAACGTCGTCCTTGCCGCCGCCGCCGCCGCCGAGGATCCCTGCGGCGAGACGTACCAGGGCACCGGCCTTGACGCCGGCTTCCCGTGCGGCTTCATTGGTGGCAACCAGGATCATCGGGCGGTCGTTCGCGACGCCGGCCACTGCCACCGTGGCGGCCGCTGAACCCAGGCGGTTCCGCAGATCCAGCGCCAGGCCGCGGAGGTCGTCGGCACCGCTGACCTGCCCGGCGTCGTGCGCGATGACGCTGACTCCGGAGGCGTCCCTGGCGCTGTTGACGAGCTGGGCGGCGGAAGCGGCCAGCTGCTCCTTGCGGAGCCTGTCGAGCTCCTTCTCCGTAGCCTTAAGCTTGGCAAGGGTGGCGGCGATCCTGTCAGCCAGTTGACCGGACGGGACCTTGAGCAGGTCGGTCAGTTCCGTCACCAGGGCACGCTCGGCGGCCAGGTGGCGGAACGCCTCCATGCCCACGAAAGCCTCAACACGGCGGTTTCCTGAGCCTACCGACTGTTCGCCCAGGAGGGAGAGGCTGCCGATCAGCGAGGTGTTGGCCACGTGGGTTCCGCCGCAAAGCTCTCGGGACCACGCGCCGTCGATCTCCACAACGCGGACCTCACTGCCGTAGTTTTCACCGAACAGGGCCATGGCGCCAAGGGCCTTGGCTTCAGCCAGTCCCATCACCTTTGTTTCCACGGCGTAGTTGTTCCGGATGGCGAGGTTGGAGACCTCTTCGATTTCCGAACGGGTGGCGGTGCTCAGGCCCTCGCCCCAGGCGAAGTCGAAGCGCAGGTAGCCTGCCTTGTTGTAGGACCCGCGCTGGGTGGCTTCCGGGCCCAGGATCTGGTGGAGTGCGGCATGCACGATGTGCGTGCCGGTGTGGGCCTGCTCGGCCGCGTGGCGGCGTTCGCGGTCAACGGCTGCACGCACCAGTGAGTCCGCCCCGATCTCGCCTTCGCGGACGATGGCCTTGTGGACGCTCAGGCCCTTGAGCGGGCGCTGGACATCGAGGACCTCAACGACGAACCCGTCGCCGGTGATCAGGCCGGTGTCGGCTGCCTGGCCGCCCGCTTCTGCATAGAACGGGGTCTCGGAGAGTACGAGTTCAATTTCGTCGCCCGTGGATGCCTGCTGAACCGGCTGTCCTCCGGTGAGGATGCCGCGTACGCGGGATTCGCCGTCGAGCTCTGTGTAACCGGTGAAGACGGTCTCACCCTGGGCGAGGATTTCCTGGAAGGCGCTGAGGTCGGCGTGGCCGCCCTTCTTGCCTTTGGCGTCGGCCTGGGCGCGCTGGCGCTGCTCCTGCATGAGGCTGCGGAATGCTGCCTCGTCCACTTGGAGCCCGGCCTCCTCGGCCATTTCCAGCGTCAGGTCGATGGGGAACCCGTAGGTATCGTGCAGGGCGAAAGCGTCGGCGCCGGACAGGGGCTTGCTGGCGGCCTTGGATTCCTTGACGGCGTCCTCGAGCCGGGCGGTTCCGGAGGCGATGGTGCGCAGGAACGCCTTTTCTTCGGCGTAGGCGATGCGGCTGATGCGGGCGAAGTCGGTCTCCACTACTGGGTAGACGCCCTTCATGGCATCCCGTGAGGCCGGCAGCAGGTCCGGCAGGCAGGCCTGTTCGACGCCGAGGAGGCGCATGGACCGTACAGCACGGCGGATGAGACGGCGCAGGACGTAGCCGCGGCCTTCGTTGGAGGGGGTCACGCCGTCGGAAATCAGCATCAGTGCAGAGCGGATGTGGTCGCCCACCACGCGCATGCGCACATCGTCGGTGTGGTGCGGGTCGTCAGGCGTTTCAGCGGAGGTGTACTCCTTGCCCGAGAGCTCGGCTGCCTTGTCGATGACGGGGCGGACCTGGTCGGTCTCGTACATGTTCTCGACGCCCTGCAGGATCATGGCCAGGCGTTCCATGCCCAGACCCGTATCGATGTTGCGCTTGGGCAGTTCGCCCACAACGTCGAAGTCCTCCTTGGACCGGACATTTTCGATCTGGTACTGCATGAACACGAGGTTCCAGATTTCGATGTACCGGGTCTCGTCAGCCAGCGGGCCGCCCTCGATGCCGTAGGCAGGTCCGCGGTCATAGTAGATCTCGGAGCAGGGACCTGCGGGGCCCGGCTGGCCGGTGTGCCAGTAGTTGTCGGACTTGCCCATCTTCTGGATGCGTTCGGCCGGAACACCGGTGTTTTTCAGCCACAGTTCCTTGGCTTCGTCGTCTTCTTCGTAGACCGTTACCCACAGCAGTTCGGGTGCGAGGCCGTAGCCGCCGTCGTCCACGCTCTTGGTCAGCAGCTCCCAGGCGAACTTGATGGCGTCTTCCTTGAAGTAGTCGCCAAAGGAGAAGTTTCCGCACATCTGGAAGAAGGTGCCGTGACGGGCGGTTTTGCCCACTTCCTCGATGTCGCCCGTGCGGATGCACTTCTGCACGCTGGTGGCGCGGGAGTAGGGCGGTTCCTCGCGGGCGGTGAGGTAGGGAATGAACGGAACCATGCCGGCAACCGTGAACAGCAGCGAGGGGTCGCTGGAGACCAGCGATGCGGAGGGAACCGCGGTGTGGCCCTTACTGACAAAAAAGTCCACCCAGCGTTTGGTAATCTCCTGCGACTTCATGAGCTGTTTACTTACCCTTCTTGGTCCACACGTGTGCGTGGAAGTTCGTTCTCTTGGCAGTTCCGTGAGCACGGCTACTGCCGGTTGGTTCTGGCAGGCCGAGTGCGGGCTGCGGCCTGGCCGGTTGCCAGGTCAGCGGCGGACGAGTTCTGCGGACTCCACCCCGAGGGCGGCGCGGAGGTCCGTTTCCCGTTCACGCATGCCGTCGCGGATGGCATCGGCGAAGTCGTAGACGCCGTCGGCGAGCCGGCCTACTGCCCGGTTGAGGCCCTGCGGGCCCAGTGTGGACTGCATGCTGGCCTGTGCCTCCGTGACTTTGCGGAGCGCGATGACTCCGATCGCCACGCCGATTCCCATCCAGACAAGTCGTTTCATTTTAGGTTCTCCGGTGTTCAGCGGCTGCGGCGGCCGGCAGCGGGTTTCTTGCGGTTTGCCAGGGCGGTGCGGACGCCGTAGCTGAACGCTGCCACTTTGATGAGCGGCGAGCCAACGGTGGCGGCAACCAGCGAGGACAGTGCCGAGAGGTTTGCCGACGCGTCGGAGACGTTGGAGGAAATGCCGTCCACCTTCTTCAGCTGCTGGTTGGTGGTGGACACGGTGGCCGTGACCTCGTCCATCAGCGGTGTGGCGCCGTCGCTGAGGGACCTGATGGTGGTCCGGACCTCGTCCAGGACTTTGCCCAGCTTCAGGATGGGCACCGCAAGCAGCAGCACCAGGAGCGCAAACACTCCGGCAGCGATCAGGCCGGCAATATCGCCACCAGACATAGACGTTCATCTCCTAGAAATTCTGTGGTTCGTTCCCACCGGCGGACGCGTCGTAAAGCGCATTCCGCGGATGTCCCCCCAAGTACCTTACATACAAAGAAGCCCGCGGCGCTTGCCACGGGCTTCCTTGTATACGCTGCCTGGATTTAGCGTGCGTAGAATTCGACGACCAGCTGCTCTTCGCAGGTCACGGGGACCTCGGAGCGCTTGGGACGGCGGACCAGGCGTGCCTGCAGGGCTTCCAGCTTGACGTCCAGGTATGCCGGGACGGCGGGCAGGACGTCGCGGTGGGCGCCGGCTGCTGCAACCTGGAGCGGAGCCATGGTTTCGCTGCGGCTGTGGACGTGGACCAGCTGGCCCTCGCCGACGCGGAACGACGGGCGGTCAACGCGGATGCCGTCAACCATGATGTGGCGGTGCACAACCAGCTGGCGGGCCTGGGCGATGGTGCGGGCGAAGCCGGCACGCAGGACCAGGGCGTCAAGACGCATTTCGAGCAGTTCGATGAGGTTTTCACCGGTCAGGCCCTTGGTGCGGCGGGCCTCTTCGAAGGCACGGGTCATCTGTGCTTCGCGGATGCCGTACTGGGCGCGCAGGCGCTGCTTTTCGCGCAGACGTACGGCGTAGTCGGAGTCCTGCTTCTTGCGGGCACGGCCATGCTCACCGGGGCCGTACGGGCGGCGCTCCATGTACTTGGCGGCCTTGGGGGTCAGAGCGATGCCGAGGGACCGCGAGAGGCGGGCCTGACGGCGAGCACGAGTGTTGTTAGCCACTTGTGTCCTTCCAATATCTGCGGTGTGTCAGTGTTACTGGCCTCCACGATGGAGAGCATCGGCCAACCGCTGCCTTTTGCTACTGGGCGCAGGCATAACCTTCTCAACGTGAAATTGGGGAGATTGTGCGTCCGCGCCTTGCCAGACAACGTACTATCCTAGCACGGCCCTACTTGCCCCGGACGATCTTCCGCAGCCGCTCCAGCCGCACCGCGATGTCCCGCTCCGCACCGTTGGTTGTGGGCTGGTAATAGTCCTTCCCCACCAGATCGTCCGGCGGGTACTGCTGTGCTGCCACGCCGTGGGGCGCGTCGTGTGCGTACTTGTAGCCAAGGCCGTGGCCCAGCTGCTTGGAACCCGGATAGTGCGCGTCCCGCAGGTGGGCAGGGATGCCGTTCCCCAGCCCGGCGCGGACATCGGCAATGGCTTTGTTGATCCCCATGTAGGCGGCGTTGGATTTGGGGGCTGTAGCCAGGTGCACCACCGCCTCGGCCAGGATGATCCGCCCCTCGGGCATTCCGATCAGCTGCACGGCCTGGGCTGCGGCCACCGCGGTCTGCAGGGCAGTGGGATCAGCCATTCCCACATCCTCCGCCGCGGAGATGACGATCCGGCGGGCGACGAACCGCGGGTCCTCCCCCGCTTCGAGCATCCGCGCCAGGTAATGCAGGGCGGCGTCCACGTCCGAACCACGGATGGACTTGATGAAGGCGCTGGCCACGTCATAGTGCTGGTCCCCTGCGCGGTCATAGCGGACGGCCGCCACGTCAAGGGCCCGCTCGGTGTGCTTCAGTTCCACCTTCACCGTGCCGTCGCTGGCGTCGTCTGCATCGCCGAATGCCACACCGGCTGCAGCTTCAAGCGCTGTCAGGGCCCGCCGGGCATCACCGCCGGAGAGCCTGACGAGGTGCGCCAGGGATTCGTCGTCGAGTTTCACCTGTCCGCCGAGCCCGCGGGAGTCTGCAACGGCGCGCTGAAGGAGCCCCTCGATGTCGGCTTCGGTCAAAGGTTTGAGGGTCAGCAGCAGGGAGCGGGACAGCAGGGGCGAGACCACGGAAAAGGAAGGGTTCTCTGTGGTGGCAGCCACCAGGACCACCCAACGGTTTTCGACGCCGGGCAACAGGGCGTCCTGCTGGGCCTTGTTAAAGCGGTGGATCTCGTCGAGGAACAGGACAGTGGTGGTTTTGTACAGGTCGCGGGCCGTCAGGGCGTCGTCCATCACCCGCCGCACGTCCTTGACCCCGGCGGTGATGGCCGACAGTTCCACGAACTTTCGGCCCGGTCCCCTGGCGATGACGTGGGCAAGGGTGGTTTTCCCCGTCCCGGGAGGACCCCAAAGGATCAGGGAGGTGGGTCCGGCGGGACCGGCAGCGTCCACTCCCGCTGCCAGTTGCCGCAGCGGGGAGCCCTGGCCCAGAAGGTGCTGCTGGCCCACCACCTCATCGAGGGTGCGGGGCCGCATCCGGACCGCCAGCGGGCCGCGCTGCTTGGCGCTTCCGGTGGCGGGGGCGCCGCCGGCGTTAATGGGACCGTCGTCATCATCATTGCCGGGCCCGTGCCCGAAGAGATCTTCCACATAGATAGGCTACTTCCAGTTACCCGGGGGCTTCCGCCCGGAAGCTGCCGCCCTTCAGGGAAAGGATGCCTGCATGTCCTCACGTGCCGCCGCCGGGGGGCCGCGACCGTCCTCTGTCCGCACCGCCTATGTCACGGGCAGCCGCCTTCAAGGCTGGGCGGAGAGGTTCGGCGAGGGGCACGGCGGATTCCAGGTGCGCGATGACGACGACGGCCTGCGCCTTCTGGCGGACGACGGCGCCACAGCACTCCTGCAGGCGCCGTGGCCCGGCGACGGCCGGCCGGGCCGCGGAGCGGACGCCCTGGAAAGGCTCGCCTCCCTCGCGTCCCAGCCCCGCCGGCTCGGCCTGTTGCTGGTCCGGCGTGGAGGCTACGGTGTTGCGGTGGTCAGCGAAGGACTGGTGCTGGCTTCGAAGGTCGGTTCCACCTACGTGCAGTCCCGGTCCGCAGCAGGCGGTCAGTCCCAGCAGCGGTTTGCCCGGCGCCGGTCCAACCAGGCGGATGCACTCGTGGAAACGGTTGCCGGGAACGCGCTTCGGGTGTTCAGCGGAGAATCCTTCGAATACGTGGTTCCCGGTGGCGACAGGGCTTTGGCGGGCTTCGTCCTTGAGCACCCGGCTTTGAAGCATTACGCCGCCCTGCCGCGGCTGGCCTACCTCGACGCACCGGACCCCAAGGCGGCGGTACTGAAAAAGGCCGCAGCGGATGCGTGCTCGGTGCGGATCCAGGTCACCGACCCACCGGCTTAACCCCGGCCATCAACAGACGCGCGCCGCCCAATTCGACGGTTCCCTGCGCGTTCGGCGCTGCCGATCGTCGACTGGGCAGGGAACCGTCGAAACGGCGCAGAGAGATTGAGGTCAGCAGCCCGTCAGCGCCCGCTTGGGCCGCTGCTGGCGGTAGAGGTAGCGGCCCGACTCCTCGAACCCGGCTTCGCTGTACAGCTGCCGGGCACCATGGTTCCCCGCGGTCACCAGCAGCCAGAAGCTGTCCAGGCCGCGTTCTGTCCCTTCGGACAGGAGCGCCTGCAGCACCGTCGAGGCGTATCCCCGCCGGCGGCGCGAGGGGGACGTGGCCATGCAATAGATCCCGCCGGTTCCCTCCACCAGGGCGAGGCGCCCGACGGCGGCCGGGAGGCCGTCGTCGTCCCTCACCAGCGCATAGAGCGATGGGCAACCGGCAAGGATAGTGCGCGCTGTGTCCTGTTCCGCCTGGCCGCCGCGGCCGTCAACGCTCCACCAGAGACCCAGCCATTCCCTGCTTGGCCAGTCCGTGATGCCAACCTTCGCGGACCGTGGAAGCAGGGGCGCGGCTCCGGCCGGCCGGGCCATGATGAGCGTCTCCGACTGGCGGATGAAGCCCTCCTGGTCCAGCAAAGCGTTCAGTCCGGAATTGGCAGGCGTGTCCGTTACCTGGAAAATCAGGGGCAGCCGCCGCTGCCGGTACCACTGGGCCGCCTCGCGCAGCGCAGCCTGGGGCTCTGCGGCAGCCTCCCGCGGCCACACCGAGTTGGCCCGCTGGGTGACTCCTGCGGCAGCCCGGAGGACCCACTCCCCCGTGTCGTAACGCTCGACGGCCGGCCAGGCCGCGTCCATGAGCGTTTCGAAGCCGCCGGTTTCCGTACCACGAACACCTTGGACCACGGGGACTCCTGTCTGCGGACTAATTGTGCTGATAAACCTGAAGGCCCTCCCTGGCGGGAGAGCCTTCAGGTCAAGCGGGTGATGACTTATTTGCCGTCTGCAGGTTTCGCTTCCGGTTTGAAGTCCACGCCGGCTTCCTTGCGCTGCTGCGGGGTGATCGGGGCAGGGGCCGCGGTCAGGGGGTCGTAGCCGTTGCCCGTCTTCGGGAAGGCGATGACGTCGCGGATGGACTCAACACCTGCCAGCAGAGCCACCACGCGGTCCCAGCCGAAGGCGATGCCGCCGTGCGGAGGGGCGCCGTACTTGAAGCCTTCCAGGAGGAAGCCGAACTTGGTCTGGGCGTCTTCACGGTCCAGGCCCATCAGTTCGAAGACCCGTTCCTGGACGTCGCGCTCGTGGATACGGATGGACCCGCCGCCGATTTCGTTGCCGTTGCAGACGATGTCATACGCGTAGGACAGGGCCGACTCCGGGTCCTGGTCGAAGGTTTCCAGGAACTCGGGCTTGGGCGAAGTGAAGGCGTGGTGAACAGCGGTCCACTTGCCGGCCCCGACGGCGACGTCACCGGAGGCGACAGCTGCGGCTGCCGGTTCGAACATCGGAGCGTCAACTACCCAGCAGAAGGCCCAGGCGTTGGGGTCGATCAGGCCGGTGCGGTGGCCAATTTCGACGCGGGCGGCGCCGAGGAGGGCGCGGGCCGCGGACTTCTCGCCTGCGGCGAAGAATATGCAGTCACCGGGCTTGGCGCCGACGGCATCGGCCAGGCCTGCGCGCTCTGTGTCGGTCAGGTTCTTGGCAACCGGGCCGGCGAGTTCGCCGTCTTCCTTGAACAGCACGTATGCAAGGCCCTTGTGGCCGCGCTGCTTGGCGAATTCCTGCCAGCCGTCCAAAGTGCGGCGCGGCTGGGAGGCGCCGCCGGGCATTACCACGGCGCCCACGTACGGAGCCTTAAAGACGCCGAAGTTCGTGTCTTTGAAGAACCCGGTGAGCTCGATCAGTTCCACGCCGAAGCGGAGGTCGGGCTTGTCCGAGCCGTAGCGGGCCATGGCGTCGGCGTAGGTGATCCGCTGGATGGGAGTGGGGATCTCGACGTCGATCAGCTTCCACAGTGCCTTGACGATGTTTTCGCCCAGCGCAATGATGTCGTCCTGGTCCACGAAGCTGGCTTCGATGTCCAGCTGGGTGAATTCCGGCTGGCGGTCTGCGCGGAAGTCCTCATCGCGGTAGCAGCGCGCGATTTGGTAGTACTTCTCGAACCCGCCAACCTGCAGGAGCTGCTTGAAAAGCTGCGGGGACTGCGGCAGGGCGTACCAGGAACCCGGGGCGAGGCGTGCGGGGACCACGAAGTCACGGGCGCCTTCCGGCGTCGAACGGGTCAGTGTGGGGGTTTCAACCTCCACAAAGCCGTCCTGGTGCAGCAGCTCACGGGCAACGCGGTTTGCCTCCGAGCGCAGCCGGAGGTTGCGGGCCGGGCCGGGACGGCGCAGGTCCAGGTAGCGGTGCTTCAGGCGCGCTTCCTCGCCCACTTCAACGTGCTCGTCAATCTGGAACGGAAGCGGCTCGGAAGTGTTGAGGATGACTACCTTATCCGCCATGACCTCGATCTCGCCGGTGGCCAGGGCGGGGTTCTCATTGCCCTCCGGCCGCTTGGCAACGGTGCCGGTGATCTGCAGGACATACTCGTTGCGCAGGCCGTGGAAGACTTCTTCCTCGCGCACCACAACCTGTGCCACGCCGGAAGCATCGCGGAGGTCAACAAAGGCCACACCACCGTGATCACGACGGCGGCCCACCCAGCCAGCGAGGGTTACGGTTTGTCCAATGTGCTCGGAGCGAAGGGATCCGAGGTCATGTGTGCGCAGCACAGCACGCCTTTCTGCGGGGTAACAGCGGGAAGATAAACACGAAGTTTAATAGGATCGTTCGGGGAACGATTCCGTTCGAGTTTACCCGCTGCAAAGGAACTGTCACCGCATGAGCGCGCACCAGCAACTCCAACGAAGGCTCGGCACCTTCGATGCCACCACCATCGGCCTTGGCTCCATGCTGGGCGCAGGCGTGTTCGTAGTCTTCGCACCGGCCGCCGCGCTGGCCGGAAACTTCCTGGTACTTTCGGTGGTCATTGCCGGGGTGGTGGCATACTGCAACGCCGTCGCCTCTGCCGCGCTGGCCGCGAAATATCCCACCAGCGGCGGAACGTACGTTTACGGCCGGGAACAGCTTGGCGAGTGGCCGGGCTTCCTGGCAGGCTGGGGTTTTGTCACCGGGAAAACCGCCTCGTGCGCGGCGATGGCGTTGACGTTCGGCACCTATGCCGCCGGCAGTTACGCAGTACCGGTGGCCATCGCGGCGGTGGGGGCATTGACCGTGGTCAACCTGTTGGGCATCACGAGGACGGCACTGCTGACCAGGATCCTGCTGTGCGTAGTGCTGGCCACCCTGGTGTTCGTCGCCGTCGCCGCCATCATTGGGCCGCATCCAGCCGCGGGATTGGCCGACGCGTCTCCCGGCGGGCCGGCCGGCGTACTGCCCGCCGCGGGCCTGCTGTTTTTCGCCTTCGCCGGCTACGCCCGCATCGCCACACTGGGCGAGGAAGTCAAGGACCCTTCCCGTTCCATCCCCCGGGCGGTCCTGGCCGCGCTGGCTGCCGCCTTCGCCATTTACCTGACGCTGGCGTTGTTGCTGCTCAACCATCTTCCCGGCGGTCAATTGGCCGCCACGAAGACCCCGCTGCTGGAAGCCGTCATGCAGTCACAGCTCGCAGGCGGCGCGCCGGCAGTGCAGGCAGGCGCGGCAGCTGCGTGCCTGGGCGCGCTCCTTGCGCTCATCACGGGCGTTGGCAGAACCACGTTGGCGATGGCCCGTGAAGGTGACCTCCCCCGGCCCCTGGCCCGGGTGGGCGGCAAGCACACCGTTCCATACGTTGCAGAGGTCGCTGTGGCCGCCGTCGTAATCCTGCTCCTGCTGACCACCGACGTTCTGACGGTGGTGGGCTTCTCAAGCTTCGGCGTGCTGGTGTACTACGCCGTGGCCAACGCGTCCGCCTTCACCCTTAGCCCGCACCCGGGGTACGCGCCAAAGTGGCTGAATGCCGTCGGCTTCGTGGCGTGCCTGCTGCTGGCTTTCACTCTTCCGGCGGCCTCCGTGCTGACCATGGCGGGGGTCCTCGCGGCAGGGGTGGCGGGGCGGTGGCTCGTGCTGCGGTTCCGGCGGTAGCAGCAGCTATACGGAGGCTGCTGATGCCACCTGTGCGGTTGCCGCTACCTGTACCGCCAGGTCCTCCACGGGCGGCATCCAGGTTTCCGGATAGGCGATGACCTGTTCACCGGTGCGGATGTCCTTGACCTGGTGCGTGCCGTCCTCGTCGGTGAACCAGACGAAGGGAATCCCGCGGCGGTCGGCGAACTTGATCTGCTTGCCGAATTTCTCCGCCTTCGCCGCCACCTCAGTGGCAATTCCCCGGCCGCGGAGTTGGGCGGCCACGTCCTGCGCCGCACTCCAGCTGTCATCAGAGGTAAGCGCAACCAGCACGACCGTGGGAACGGAGCGTGAAGCCTTGGCCAGGTCCTGGCTGAGAATGCGGGACACCAGCCGGGTGACGCCGATGGACAGGCCCACCCCCGGGAACTTCCGGTTGCCCTTCGAAGCCAGTGCGTCGTAACGCCCGCCGGAGCAGATGGAGCCGAGCTGCTCGTGCCCCACCAGAACGGTTTCCACCACGGTGCCGGTGTAATAATCCAGGCCGCGGGCGATGCTGAGGTCGGCAACCACCTTGCCCGGAGCACGCTGGACAGCGGCCTCGATGACCTGTTCCAGCTCGTTGAGACCCTCGTTCAGCAGCTCATTGCTGATGCCCAGCGCGTGGACCTGTTCCACGAAGGAAGTGTCCTCAGTCCGGATGGCAGCCAGCTGCAGGGCCTTTCGGGCCTGTTCGTCCGTGGCCCCCAGTTCCTCCTTCAGCAACCCGGCCACCTTGTCCGCGCCGATCTTTTCGAGTTTGTCAATGCTCCGCAGGACGCCGGCCGTATCCTCGAGACCGATGCCCCGGTAAAAACCCTCGGCAAGCTTGCGGTTATTGATCCGCAGGCGGAAATCCGGGATGGGCAGGGCGCTCAAGACCTCGGCAATAACCAGCGCGATTTCAACGTCGTAACGGAACGGCAGGTCACCGTCCCCCACCACATCAATGTCCGCCTGCGTAAACTCACGTGCGCGCCCTTCCTGCGGCCGCTCACCGCGCCACACCTTCTGGATCTGGTAGCGGCGGAAGGGGAAGGCAAGGTATCCGGCGTTTTCCACCACGTAGCGGGCGAACGGGACCGTGAGGTCAAAGTGCAGGGCAAGTGCGTGCGGATCCGCTTTCCCTCCCTTGACAGGGTTTTCGCTCTCGTCCTCCTGAAGCCGGCTCAGGCCGTAGACTTCCTTGTCGATTTCGCCCTTGCGCAGTAACTGGCCCACTGTTTCCACTGCCCGGGTCTCGATGGAACCGAATCCATGCAGCTCGAATACCCGGCGCAGCGTGTCCAGAACATGCAGCTCCACCAGCCGCTCCTCGGGAAGCCACTCGGGGAATCCGGACAGGGAAGCGGTGCGTGCCATGGTGGATGTTCTCCTCGTAGGTGTTGTGCCTGGGACTTGCCCGGCGCCGGCGAACAGGCCAGGAACGGCGGCAGTCCAGCCAGTCATGCATAAACTATGTGCGGCAGTCAGTTTATGCATCATCCGCCAGCATCTCTAATGGACGGACCGGCAAGGCTCGGCCGTCAGACCACTGCGCGCCGGAGCCCACACCACGGCTGTGCAGCAGCCCGACAATAAGGAGGACCCTTGCCGGCCAGTTCACGCAGCGCCCGCGAAGCAAAGCGCCGCATCCAGCAAATGGAAGCAAAGCGCGAGCTGCGGCGGGACCAGGAGAAGCGGCGCAGGCGCGACAACCTCATTGCCGCTGGTGCCGGAACCGCCGCCGTGGTGCTCGCCGTCGTACTCCAACTCACCGCTTTTGCCGGAAACCCCACCGAGGAGGAGTTCGCTGCCGCAGAGGCGGGACTGACCAGCCCGTCCCCCTCGGCTCCTGCAAGCCCGGCTGCACAGGCAACCAACGGCCCGAATATCCCCGCTGCCGATACCGCTGCGGGCAAGACCTTCACCGGTGATCTGGTCCTCAACGGAACGTCCCTCGCTGTAGAGCTTGACGGGACCAAGGCCCCGCAGGCCGCCGCCGTCTTCAAGTCCCTCAGCGACGAGGGCTACTACAACGGAAAGACGTGCCACCGCCTCACCACGGGTGAGACCTTCGGCTTGCTGCAGTGCGGCGCCTCAGGCCCCGGGGGCCAAGGCGATCCTGCCTACACCTGGGGACCCCTGGAAAACACCCCCGCTGACAACACTTATCCGGCCGGAACTGTCGCCGTCGCCCGTACCGGCAACAACGCCTTTGGAAACGGGAAACAATTCTTCATCGTCTACAAGGACACCGTGATCCCGGCTGACACTTCCGGCGGCTACACGGTGGTGGGGAGGGTAACATCCGGCCTTGACGCGGTGTCGAACATAGCTGCTGCCGGAATTACGCCGGGCAGCAGCGACACGGACGGCGCACCGGTTGAACCAGTCACGATAGACTCGTTCTCTCTGAAGTAGGAAGCCCGGCCATGGAGCTGCGGTGCAGGACCTGAGCATTTTCCTTCAAGCGAAAGACTTTTAGCGGTGACAGACAGTCAGAAATCCGACGAAACAGCAACAGATGTAACCGAGACGGCGGCACCCACCGCCGGTGGGGAAGTTTCTGTTGCAGCCACCACCCCGGCAGCGGAAGCTCCCGGGGAGAACGCCCCCGAAAGTGGCACCCCGGACCAGCCCTCCGCGGGCAGCGCCCCGGCACCTGCGCCCCGCCCCGCGCCCTCCCCTGCCGCTTTCGCCTCCCGGCCGAAACCCGCCGCCGCACCTGCTGCTGCACCTGTTGCCACCGTTCCCTCCACGTCCTTGGCCGAAGCCTCGAAATGGGGACGCGTTGAGGGCGACGGGCACGTATTCCTGAATATCGACGGCGGCGAGCACCCGGTGGGCCAGTACCCGGACGTCAGCGACGAAGAAGCTCTGGCGTACTTCGCCCGGAAATACGACGACGTCGTGGCCCAGATTGTGCTGCTCGAGCAGCGCGTCAGCTCCAAGGCCCCGAGCACCGACATGCAGAAGACTGTCACGCACCTCCGCGAGCAACTGGCGGAACGGAACATGGTCGGCGACCTCCGGTCCGCCGAGGCGCGCCTGGACAAACTCTCCACCCAGATCGCTGAACTGGAAAAGGCGGAAAAGGCCGAGCACGACGCCGTCCGCGCCTCCGAGCTTGCCGCCCGTGAAGCCATTGTGGCCGAAGCCGAGCAGATTTCCGGCCAGGATCCGGCCCAGACCCAGTGGAAGACCTCAAGCTCCAGGATGAACGAGCTCTTCGAGAGCTGGAAAACTGCCCAGAAGAGCGGAGTCCGCCTGGGCCGCAGCAACGAGGACGCCCTCTGGAAGCGGTTCCGTGCAGCACGCACCGTTTTTGACCGCCACCGCCGCGCCTACTTCTCGCAGCTGGACAGCAACAACTCCGCTGCCAAGTCCGCCAAGGAGAAGCTGATCGCCGAAGCGGAAGCGCTGTCCTCCTCGACTGACTGGGGTTTTGCCGCCGGCGAGTACCGCCGCCTGATGGACCAGTGGAAGGCCTCCCCGCGGGCGAGCCGCAAGGACGACGACGCCCTGTGGGCACGGTTCCGCGCCGCCCAGGACGTCTTCTTCACCAACCGCCAGGCCGCCAACGACGAGATCGACCAGGAGTACGCGGCCAACCTCACCGTCAAGGAAGCCCTCCTCGCCGAGGCCAACGCGATCCTCCCGGTCAAGGATTTAGCAGCCGCTAAAAAGGCTCTTCAGTCCGTCCGCGACCGCTGGGAAGAAGCCGGCAAGGTTCCGCGCGCAGACATGGGCCGTGTCGAGGCTGGACTGCGGAAGGTTGAGGATGCAGTGCGCCACGCCGAGGAAGAGCAGTGGCAGCGTTCAAACCCCGAGCGGAAGGCCCGCACCAACAGCGCCCTCTCCCAGCTGGAATCCGCGATAGCGGGCCTGCAGGACGATCTCGCCAAGGCTGAAAAGACGGGCGATCAGCGCAAGATCAAGGCCGCGCAGGAAGCTCTGGAGGCGCGCCAGGCCTGGCTTGACCAGATCCAGCGCTCGGCCAGCGAACTCTCCTAGGTCAGTCGCCTGCCTCACGCAGGCTTCCGGCTCTGACAGGCCCGGCTCCGGTTATCCACATATCCGGAGCCGGGCCTGTGCCTGTTAATGGCGGGAACGGCAGGATGGGCCAATGGCGAATCCCCCACCTCCTCCCTCCGCCGCCCGTGGCACGGACCACCAGGGAGGCGAAACAGCACCCCGCTTTCCGGAGCTGTACGCCCCTGGCATGCCTTTCACTTCCCCCGAGCTGCAGTCCCTGGCCTCGGACGGGCTGCTGGAACGTTTCCACCAGCACGGCTATACCGTCCCCGGAGCCACAGCTACTCCGCAGCTGCGTGCCCGGGCAGCAGCGGGGGTCGTGCCCGCGGCTGTGCGCCAGCGCGTGGTTGCAGGGCGTATGACAGCTGCATGGATCTACGGCTGCGCGGGCGAACCGGACCGGCTGGCCCTTCTGGTGGACGCCAAAAGGCGGGTTTCGAGTTTGCGGAACACCAGGGGCTGCACCCTGCATGAGGTGAAGCTGGGCCCCTTCGACGTCGTGAGCATGGGCGGCCTGATGGTGTCCAGCCCGTTGCGGACTGCCCTGGACGTTGCCCTGCACGTCGAAGCCGAACGCGCCATCCCCACCCTGGAAGGGCTGCTGGCCCGCCCGCAGAATGACGTGCGCCTGCGCCTGCTGGTTCTTGCCATTGAGGCCAGCCCCCGCGTCCCCTACAAGAAGGCCGCGTTGGAGAAGCTGGCCCGCTTAGCTCCGGCGTTTGTTTCCGGTGGTGCGGTAGACGTCGAAGACCCCGTCGATGCGGCGGACGGCGCTGAGGACGTGGTGCAGGTACTTGGGGTCGCCCATCTCAAAGGCGAACTTTGAAATGGCTACCCTGTCCGTGGAGGTGTGCACGCTGGCGGCAAGGATGTTGACGTGGTTTTCGGACAGCACGCGCGTGACGTCGGAAAGCAGGGACTTGCGGTCCAGCGCCTCCACCTGGATCTCCACCAGGAACACGCTGGACTGCGTCGGGGCCCAGTCCACGTCCACAATCCTGTCCGGCTGATCCTTCAGGTCCGAGATGTTGGTGCAGTCGGTCCGGTGCACGGACACGCCCGAGCCCCTGGTCACAAAACCGAGGATGGGATCAGGGGGCACCGGGGTGCAGCAGCGGGCAAGCTTCACCCAAACGTCACCGACTCCGCGGACCACAACACCGGAATCGGAGAACCGGGCCTTGGTGACCTGGGTGGGCACGCTGACTTCGGTGATGTCGTCGTCAGTGCTTTCATTCCCGCCGAGGCTTTCGACGAGCTTCTCCATGACGGACTGGGCGGAGGTGTGTCCGTCCCCTACACCGGCATAGAGGCCGGAAATGTCAACGTACTTGAACTCCGCTGCCACTGCGGCCAGGGCCTCATGCGTCATCAGGCGCTGCAGCGGAAGGTTCTGCTTCCGCATGGCCCGGGTCAGGAGTTCCTTGCCGCGGTCGATCGCCTCTTCGCGGCGTTCCTTGCTGAACCACTGGCGGATCTTGTTGCGCGCCCTGGCGCTCTTGACGAAGTGCTGCCAGTCCTGGCTGGGTCCTGCCCCTTCGGCCTTCGAGGTGAAGATTTCCACCCAGTCGCCGTGGTTCAGCTCGCTGTTGAGCGGCACCAGTTTCCCATTGACGCGTGCGCCGATGGTCCGGTGTCCCACCTCTGTGTGAACCGCGTACGCAAAGTCCACCGGGGTGGACCCTGCCGGCAAAGCCATGACTTCACCCTTGGGCGTGAAAACAAACACCTCACGGGCGTTAATTTCGAACCGCAGCGAATCCAGGAACTCGCCGGGATCGGAAGTTTCCTGCTGCCAGTCCACCAGGGACCGCAGCCATCCCATGTCACCGTCGCGGGGGCTGCCCGGACCGACCGCAGTCCGGTTGGGCTGGTCCTTGTACTTCCAGTGCGCAGCCACACCGTACTCCGCGCGTCGGTGCATCTCGTGGGTCCGGATCTGGATCTCCACCGGCTTCCCGCCCGGGCCGATCACCGTGGTGTGCAGCGACTGGTACATGTTGAACTTGGGCATCGCGATGTAGTCCTTGAACCTGCCCGGCAAGGGGTTCCAGCGCGAGTGCATGGTTCCGAGGGCCGCGTAACAGTCCCGCACGGAATCCACCAGGACCCGGACACCCATGAGGTCATTGATGTCGTCGAAGTCTTTGTCGCGGACAACCATCTTTTGGTAAATCGAGTAGTAGTGCTTGGGCCGGCCGGTGATGGTCGCCTTGATCTTGGCGTCCCGGAGATCCTCGGTGATCTGGTCGCGGATGACGCTTAGGCTCTTTTCCCGCTCGGGCGTCCGGTCCCCCACCATGCGAACGATCTCTTCGTACACCTTGGGGTAAAGGGCCGCGAAGGAGAGATCCTCAAGTTCCCACTTGATGGTGTTCATACCCAGCCGGTGCGCCAGCGGGGCGAAAATTTCCAGGGTCTCGCGCGCCTTGCGGGCGGAGGATTCCGCAGAGACGAAACGCCACGTGCGGGCGTTGTGAAGGCGGTCTGCCAGTTTGATCATCAGCACCCGGATGTCCTTGGCCATGGCCACGACCATCTTGCGCACGGTCTCGGACTGGGCTGCCTCGCCGAAGCTGACCTTGTCCAGTTTGGTCACGCCATCCACAAGCATGGCCACTTCGGGACCGAAGTCCCGCTTCAGGTCCGCAAGCGTGTAGGCGGTGTCCTCGACCGTATCGTGCAGGAGGGCCGCCGCCAAAGTGGTCCCGCTCAGTCCCAGTTCGGCGAGGATGGTGGCAACTGCCACCGGATGGGTGATGTAGGGATCGCCGCTCTTGCGCTTCTGCCCCCGGTGGCTCTGTTCCGCCACGTCGAAAGCACGCTGGATCAGGTCAAAATCCTCTTTGGGATTGTTGGCCCTGACCGTCCGCAGCAGCGGCTCAAGGATCGGAGAATAATTTGCGGCACCACGTCCGGTCAGCCGCGCGAGCCTGGAGCGGGTACGTTCCCGCCGGCCGGGGAAAGTGGGGCGTGAGCCGGAGTTATCCACCGGGACCAGCGAACCTGAACGCGCGGAAGCGGCCGCGCCGGTCTGCAGTCCGGCAGGACTTTTATCTCCCTGTGCCGTTGGCACGGACGCCGAACGTTCTTCCAATGAAGCACCCCTCACCACCGTTTAATTACTTCAGTCTATTCCCCCGCCCGCAGACTTTTTAAACGGGCCGCCGGTTAAACAGGACGGCCGGGCAGCGTCAGCATTCTGACACTGCCCGGCCGGCGGGAAGCGGCTCAGGTCTGGGCCGGCTCCACAACCGTCGATCCGGACCTGGAAGAGGCCTCGGCCCGACGGTGCTCCACGCGCTTTGCCTGCCTGGCCAGGTCGGGCTCGTTCTGCCGCAGCCAGGCATACATGGGAGCTGCCACGAAGATCGTGGCTGCGGTTCCGATCAGGATGCCGACGAACAGCGCGAGGGAGAGATCACGCAGTGTTCCGGCGCCCAGCAGTCCGGCGCCGATGAACAGGATGGCGCCAACGGGCAGGATCGCCACCATCATGGTGTTGATCGAGCGGACCAGGGTTTGGTTCACGGCCAGGTTGACTTCCTCAGCGAAGGTACGCCGGGTGGATGCATCCAGGTCTGCGGTGTTCTCGCGGATTTTGTCGAAGACCACCACTGTGTCATAAAGCGAGTAGCTCAGGACGGTCAGGAACCCGATGATGGCGGACGGAGTGACTTCGAAATCGCTGAGGGCATAAACACCGGCGGTAACGAACATCGTGACGGCCATGCCGGCGATAGCCGAGAGGGACATCTTCCAGGTGCGGAAGTACAGCGCCATCAGCACCGCAGCCAGGAGCACAAAGATCACCAGGCCGATCAGGGCCTGCTTGGTGACGTCAGCACCCCACGTGGGACCCACGAACGTTGATGTCACTTCGTTGTCCGTGACGCCATAGGCCGAAGTCAGGCCTTCCTTGATGCGGAGGGTCTCGTCATCGGTGAGTTTGTCGGTCTGGATCCGCATGGTGGTTCCGGCCACGTTTGCTACGCGGGGAACGCTGCCTTCCACCACGTCGGTGACGGCCTTTTCACCTACGGCGGCGTCAGTGGTCCTCACGTTCGAAACCGTGAACTCAGATCCGCCGCGGAACTCGATACCCAGGTTGAAACCGCCCTTGGCAAGCGGAATAAGGATGGACAGGGCAACGGCAACCGCCGCAATGATGAACCAGATCTTTTTCGCGCCCACAAAGTTGTAGGAGCGCTTGCCCGTGTAGAGCTCGTTGCCGAAATTCGCGAAGCTTGGCATTACTTGTTCTCCTTCGCTGCAGACTTCGAGGAGCCTGCGAGCTGCTCCTGCTTCTGCGCCATGCGGCGTTCGGCAATGGTCATCCGGCGTTCCGCTTCGGCTGCGGCACCGGAATTCTTGGCGCGGACAACCTGGGCAGGCTTGTCTTCCGGGGTACGGATCCGGCCTGCGCCGCGGTAAAGCGGCACGGCGCCGAGGCGCTTGGGGTCAAGGCCCGAGAAGCGGTGTCCCTCGCCGAAGAACTTCGTGCGCGCCAGCAGCTGCAGCGTGGGGTGGGTGAACATAAACACCACAATGAGGTCGGCGATGGCGGTGAGGCCCAGCGTGAATGCGAACCCGCGGACGTTGCCCACAGCCACGAAGTACAGGACCAGGGCGGCAAGGAGGTTGACGGCCTTCGAGGCAAGGACGGTCCGCTTAGCCCGCTTCCAGCCGTTTTCGACGGCGGAGACCAGGCCGCGGCCTTCACGGAGCTCATCGCGGATGCGCTCGAAGTAGACGATGAAGGAGTCTGCAGTCTGGCCGATGGCGACGATGATGCCCGCGACGCCGGCCAGGGACAGCCGGTAGTTTTCGGTCCAGCCCAGGATGGCGATGGCAAGGTAGGTCAGGATGCCGGCAACCACCAGGGAGGCGATGGTCACGAATCCCAGGGCCCGGTACTGGAAGAGGGAGTACACCACCACCAGGAGCAAGCCGATTACACCGGCGAGGAGGCCCATGCGGAGCTGTTCGCCGCCGAGGGTTGCAGAGATCTGCTGCTCACTCTGGATTTCGAAGCTGATGGGCAGTGCGCCGAACCGAAGCTGGTCCGACAGGGCTTTGGCGCTCTGTTCCGTGAAGCCGCCGGTAATCTGGGGCCGGCCGTCGGTGATGACAGCGAGCGAACGGGGAGCTGAGATGACCTGGTCATCGAGCACAATGGCGAACTGGGCCTTGGGGTCGTTGCCCGAGTCGCCGCCGGCAGCCACGTAGAACTGGTTCAGGCGTTCGGTGACCTCTTTGAACTTCGCTGTGCCTTCGTCGTCGAACTGGATGTTGACGGCCCACTCGTTCGTGACGGCACCCTGGGCGCCCTGCTGGAGCTGGAAGGAGGACGTGACGATGTTGCTGCCCTTGACCTCTACCGGACCAAGGATGTACTTGATGGCGGGGTTTGTGCCGGAAGCAGGCTCACACGTCACCAACGGCTTGGCCGGATCGGAGCGTTCCTGCTCGTCCTGGGACGGGTTGTCGCAGTCGAGGGCTTCGAACTGCCGGTAAATCTCCGGAGTGATCCAGTTCGTGTCGCTGCTGTTGGCAGGTTCCGCCGTCGGCTTGGGGAGCTGGTCCTCGGGGGCCCGCGACTCCTCCGGGACGGGTGCACCGGCGCCGTTGAGAAGGACAGGGCGGAAGTTCATGTCGGCGGAGGCCTGGATCAGGTCGCGCGTCTGGGTAGACGGGGTGCCCGGAAGGCTGACCACCACGTTGCGCCCCGACTGGGTGCTGATTTCGGCTTCAGCGACGCCGGAACCGTCCACGCGCTGGCGGATGATCGCCACAGCCTGGTTGAGCTGTTCTTCATTGATGTCCGAACCGCCCTCCACCTTCGGCGCCAGGATCATCTGTGTGCCGCCTTCGAGGTCCAGCGCCAGCTTGGGCGCCCAGCTCGCCTGGCCGGCCATAGTGCCGCCTGCCAGGACAGCAGTCAGCACGGCGAGGATTACGCCGAGCCAGACCAGGACCCTGAGGCCTGGTTTCCTAGAACCAGTTCGTGCCATTGTTGATCTTTCTCTTATTCACGGAGGAACCGCCGGTGCCTGCCTGTTGCCGGCACCGGCGGCCTTCCGCAGCCGTAGAGGTGTTTTACAAAACCAGCGGGACTAGCTGTCCTTTTTGCCCTCATCGCTGAGGCGCTTGGGGGTCTCGTCCGGGGTTTCAGCGGTAACAGCGGAACTGCCGGTCTCCTGGGCGGTGAGGGATGAAGCGTCATCCGGCACGGCGGGGGCAACGGTGTCCGGCGCTGCTGCCGGCTCCACGATCTTTGTAACGGCCTGGCGGTGTACGGTGGCGAGGTTGCCCGGGGAGAGTTCCAGGGTGACCTTGTTCTCTTCATCGTCGATGGCGACAATACGGCCGAACAGCCCGAAGCTGGTCATTACCTCAACCCCCGGCGCGAACTGCGACTGGAGCGCCGCCTGCTGCTGCTGGGTCTTCTTGTTCCGGCGGAACATCATGAAGATGAAGACGCCGAGCATGGCGAACAGCAGGATCGACATGATGTCAATGCCGCCGCCGGGCTGCGTAGTGGTGGTCTGGGCAGTGATATGTCCGAACACGGGGAAGTTCCATTCTGTACTTGCGTAGAGCTGATTGACAGCGCCGTCCGCTTTGAACGTGTGGTCTGGCGCGAAGCGCCATCCGTCCACGGGCTGCTGGTAGTGCTGCCTGCGGGAACAAAGACCCGAACGTGCCGAGCGTCATACCAGTCTAAAGGGAAAAACTGAACGGAGCCTGTTATTCGCCTTGCGGGGCCCAGTCTTCGCCGGGGCCGGCGTCCTCACCCGCCGTATCAAACAGGTCCAGTGGCTCCTGCCCGAAGACGCCTGCGGGGACGGCGTAGCCGAGGTGGGTCCAGGCCGGGGCCATGGCGATCCGGCCCCGGGGTGTGCGGCCCAGGAGACCCTCGCGGACCAGGAACGGTTCTGCCACGGTTTCCACCGTTTCGGTTTCTTCCCCGACGGCGATCGCGAGGGTGGAGAGACCGACGGGGCCGCCGCCGAACTTGGTGATCAGCGCCTCCAGGACCGAGCGGTCCAGCCGGTCCAGGCCTTTCTTGTCCACTTCATACATATCCAGTGCTGCGGATGCCGCCCGCGCGTCAATCTGTTCGATGCCATGAACCAGGGCCCAGTCACGGACCCGCCGCAGGAGCCGGTTGGCAATGCGGGGCGTGCCGCGCGAACGTCCGGCGATTTCGCTGAACCCGGCAGAGTTCACCTTAAGGTCCAGCAGCCCGGCCGAGCGCCGCAGGACCAGCTCAAGTTCGGCAACGGAGTAGAACTCCAGGTGCCCGGTAAAGCCGAAGCGGTCCCGGAGCGGCCCGGGCAGCAGGCCTGCCCGGGTGGTCGCGCCCACCAGCGTGAACGGCGGAAGTTCGAGGGGAATGGCCGTGGCGCCGGCTCCCTTGCCCACCACGATGTCCACCCGGAAGTCCTCCATGGCCATGTAGAGCATTTCTTCTGCCGGCCTGGACATGCGGTGGATTTCGTCCAGGAACAGGACTTCGCCCTCGGACAGGGAGGAGAGAATGGCCGCGAGGTCTCCGGCGTGCTGAATGGCGGGGCCGCTGCTGATCCGCAGCGGGGCGTTCATCTCGGAGGCCACAATCATGGCCAGCGTGGTCTTCCCGAGGCCCGGAGGGCCGGAAAAGAGCACATGGTCCGCGCTTCTCCCCCGCATGCGGGAAGCCTGCAGCACCAGGGACAGTTGCTTGCGGACCCGGTGCTGGCCCACGAAGTCGTGGAGGTTTTTGGGCCGGAGCGCGGCCTCAATGGCCCGCTCCTCGGGTTCCTCCCCGGCGGCCACCACTGACGCTTCAGCCACGGCTGCCTACGCGGTTGCCGGCGCGAGCACCGTCCTGGCCCAGCCAGCGAAGGGTGGTCCGCAGGATCTCCGGCACGTTGCCGCGGAAGGACACCTCGGGGTCATCGGCCAGTGCCTTGTCGATACTTGCCGAAGCGTCTTTCTCGGACCAGCCGAGGCTGGTCATGGCCGCGACCACCTGCGGCTTCCAGGCGGCCTCGGCAGCGGTGGGGGCACCGGCCGAACCGGCCGTGCCGTGCGGAACCAGCTTCCCCGCGAGCTCCAAAACGATCCGGCCGGCCACTTTGGGGCCGATGCCCGGGACTTTCGTAAAAGTTTTACTGTCGCCTGTGTGTGCCGCAACCCGGATTGCCTCCGGATCATGCACGGCGAGGACCGCCAGTGCCAGCCTCGGGCCCACCCCGCTGACACTGAGCAGGACATCAAAAACTTCGCGCTCGTCGTCGGACGCGAAGCCGAAGAGGGTGAGCGAATCCTCCCGGACGATCAGGGAAGTGAACAACTGGCCCTCCTCGCCCGTGCGGAGCCGGCTGAGGGTCTGGGGCGTGGCATTAACGCTCATGCCCGCGCCGTTGAGGTCGATGACGGCCGTGGACAGCCCCACGTGCGCTACGGTTCCGCGAAGGAAACTGATCAAGGGGCTGGCTCCTGGTGTACCGCCGGGCTGCCCATGGGAGAGGCTGGACCGGCTATCCGAACATATCTACGAATACCCTAGCAAGCGGCCAGGACAATCAGCGTGCGCGCCGCACCTTGGCCTCGGCTTCTGCCCACGCCCTTTGCGCCGGCGTCAGCGAGGAACTGCCCGGCCCGGTGGTGGCAACGGCGGCACCGCTGCCGGCACGCCACGCGTGCGTGATGGCCAGTGCCAGCGCGTCCGCAGCGTCGGCCGGGCGGGGCGGTGCGTCCAGCCGAAGGATCTTGGTGACCAGCTTGGTCACCGCATCCTTGTTGGAATTGCCGCTGCCGGTGACGGCAGCCTTGACTTCCGACGGCGTGTGCAGCGCCACCGGGATCCCGCGCCGCGCCGCCGCGGCAATTACTACCCCCGACGCCTGGGCGACGCCCATCACCGTGCTGACGTTGAGCTGGGAAAAGACCCGCTCGACGGCGAGGACCTGGGGTTCGTAGCGGTCCAGCCACTCGTCGATGGCCAGGGCGATCACCAGGAGCCGCTGATCGAGGGTCTCCTCGGGAGAGGTTCCCACCACACCAACGGCCACCATGGTGGCGCGCCTGTTCCGTTCCACGTCCACCACGCCGATGCCGCAGCGGGTCAGTCCGGGGTCAACGCCCAGTACACGCAGTGTCACGTGCACCCGGCTTCAGCGGGCATCCCGGTCTTGCGAGGCGGGACGGATTCAGGGGGCAAGGCCGGGCGTCACTCGGATTCCAGGGCAGCCTGGACTTCGTCGCTGAGGTCGGCGTTGCTGTAGACGTTCTGGACGTCGTCGAGGTCCTCCAGGGCGTCAACGAGCTTCATGAACTTCCTGGCGGCTTCAAGGTCCAGGGGCACTTCCATGGACGGAACGAATTCGGCCTCGTCCGTGTCGTACTCGATCCCTGCCTCCTTGAGGGCATCCCGGACGGCCTGGAGGTCCTTAGGATCGGAGTGGATCTCGAACGAGTCGCCGTTGTCCTTGACTTCCTCGGCACCGGCGTCGAGGACAGCCATGAGGACGTCATCCTCGGTGAGGTCCTTCTTCGGCAGGGACACCACGCCCTTGCGGCTGAAGAGGTAGCTGACCGAGCCGGGGTCGGCGATGGTGCCGCCGTTGCGGGAAATGGCCAGGCGGACTTCCGAGGCGGCGCGGTTCTTGTTGTCCGTCAGGCATTCGATGAGCAGCGCCGAACCCTGCGGGCCGCGGCATTCGTACATGATCTCGGTGTAGTCGACCACTTCACCGGTGAGCCCGGCGCCGCGCTTGATGGCGCGGTCAATGTTGTCAGCCGGAACAGAAGTCTTCTTGGCTTTGGTCACGGCCAGTTCGAGGCCCGGGTTGCCGGAAAGGTCCGGGCCGCCCATGCGGGCAGCGACTTCGATGTTCTTGATCAGTTTGGCGAACGACTTTGCACGGCGGCTATCGAGGATGGCCTTCTTGTGCTTCGTCGTTGCCCATTTGGAGTGGCCTGACATGCTTCTACGCTTCTCCTCTGATCATGCGGATAAAAAGTTCGTGTACGCGTTTTTCCCCAGTCACTTCCGGGTGGAAGGAGGTGGCCAGCAGGTGGCCGGAACGCACTGCAACAATTCTAGCCGTCCCCGGCAGCGGGACGGCGTGGGACGCGTGCTCCGGATCCGCGGGTTCCACCTGGGCCAGGATTTCCACCTCCGGGCCTACGCGTTCCACCCAGGGGCCACGGATGAAGACGGCGTGGACGGGAGGAACGCCGGCATCGGTGGCGCTGAAGTCCAGTCCCTTAAAGTCCAGGTCCGTTTCGAAGGATTCCCGCTGCCGGCCGAACGCGTTGCGCCGCACCGTGATGTCCAGCCCGCCAAACGTCTGCTGTGGTGCCCCGGAAAGGTCGGTGGCGGGGTCGGCGATGTCCGTGGCGAGCAGAATCATGCCGGCGCAGGAGCCGTATACAGGCAAACCGCCGGCGATGCTGTCCTGGATGGGTCCGGCCAGGTCGAAGGCACGCGCGAGTTTGTCGATGGCGGTGGATTCGCCGCCGGGAATAACCAGGCCGTCCAGGCCGTCCAATTCCTTCGGGCGGCGGACGCCAACGCCCTCGGCTCCGGTTTCTTCAACAGCACGAAGGTGCTCGCGGAAGTCTCCTTGGAGTGCCAGCACGCCTATGCGCAGGCCGGCACCCAGGCGCGCGGCAGCCGCTGAAGGGGGATTTGTCATCCATCCAGCATACGGGCCGCGGCCTCTTTGGCCTGCCTGGCATGCCCCGCCCCGACGCCGGTTCCATGCCGTTGCTGGGATATATTCGACTAATGCTCTATTTCAGTGTTCCGCTCGGCAAGCTGGTCCGCCGGGTGTCCCGGCTGCGGGGCGGCGGGTCTGCCTTCCCCGGACTGGTGGTCGAAAAAATCGATCCGGGCTTTATGCGGCGGACGCTCACCACGCTCCCCCACGGCGTCGCCGTGGTCAGCGGCACCAACGGCAAAACCACCACCACCAAGATGGTGGTGGAGCTGCTCGAGAGCCAGGGGCTGAAGGTTTTCACCAACCGCACCGGCAGCAACTTCACCCGCGGTGTGGCTGCGGCGCTGCTGGGCGAGGTGGACTGGCGCGGCCGGCTCGACGCCGATGTCGCTGTCCTGGAACTCGACGAGGCCCACGCCGTGCACTTCGTCAACAGTGTGCCGCCCCGTTACTGCCTGCTCCTGAATGTCCTCCGCGACCAGCTGGACCGGTTCGGCGAGATCGACAAGACAGCGCAACTGCTCCAGCACATCGCAGCCAAGACCACCGGAACTGTGGTGCTGAACCGTGAGGACCCCCGCGTAGCGAGGATTGCGGAGACCCTTACCGGGCAGGAGGTCAAGTACTTCGGCCTGGATGATTCGCTGCTGGGCACCTTCCCGAACGATGACGACATGCGCGCCGCTCCCGGAAGTCCCGCCCCGGCGGACCTTCCGGACAAGCCGGCGGCCGACGTCGTACTCCGCAAAGTAGGTGCGGACACTGCCGAATTTGAGTACGACGGCGTCACGGTCACCACCGGGATGAAGCTGCGCGGCGTGTACAACATCTTCAATGCGGCCGCCGCGCTGACCCTCGCGCGGAGCATTTGCGGCGGCGGCGCAGCCACCGCCGACCACGGCACACTGCTGGCGGCACTCGCCCAGGTTGCGCCCGCCTTCGGACGCGGCGAAAGCCTCACCGTGGACGGCCAGCCCCTGGACCTGGTCCTGGTCAAGAATCCCAGCGGGTTCCGGCTCGGACTGAAGTCCTTTCCCGCCGGCGGCTACGCCACCATGATCGCCATCAACGACAACTACGCTGACGGCCGCGACATGTCCTGGCTCTGGGATGTTGAGTTCGACTCGCTGCGCGCAGGCGGAGTGGACCAGCTGACCGGCTCCCGCGCCTACGACATGGCACTGCGCCTGCAGTACGACGAGGTGCCGATCGGCGGCGTGGAGACCGAGATTGCGCCCGCCCTTGCTGCCTTCATCAGGGAAGCCCAGGGCAAGCCGAAGCGCATCTTCTGCACATACACCGCCATGCTGGCCATCCGGCGCGAGCTGTCCAAAATCACCACCGTGGAGGTTGTCTCGTGAGCCAGGCAGGCGCGGATACAGCGGAGAGCGCGGAGAGCAAGGGCACCCTCCGGGTGGTGCAGCTCTACCCGCGCGACATGAACATCTACGGCGACTGGGGGAACGCCCTGGTCCTCAAGCAGCGCATCCGGTGGCACGGCTACACACCGGAGCTGCTCGAATACAACGTGGGCGACCCCTTCCCGGAAGACGTGGACATTATCGTGGGCGGCGGCGGCCAGGACAGCGGGCAGCTGGTGATCCAGGACGATCTGCAGGCGCGCGCGGAGGTGTTGAAGGACCTGGCCGAGGACGGCGCCCCCATGCTGGTCATCTGCGGCCTTTACCAGCTCTTCGGACGTTTTTTCAAAACCCGGACCGGAGCGGTCATTCCGGGCATCGGCGTCCTCGACGTCGAAACCCATGGCACGGACGAGCGCCTGATCGGCAACGTCAAGGTGGCTACCCCCGAGTTCGGCGAAGTGCTGGGTTACGAAAACCACAGCGGGCAAACCACCCTGGGCAACGGCGTCCGCCCCCTCGGCACCGTGGCCAAGGGCACCGGAAACAACAGCAGCGACGGCCATGAAGGTGCCCGCTACCGAAACATCGTAGCCAGCTACCTGCACGGGTCGCTGCTGCCGAAGAACCCGGCCATTGCCGACTTCCTGATCAAAACGGCAGCGGAGCGGAAGTTCGGGTCCTTTGATCCCGGCCAGCCGAACGACCGTTACGCGGAACTCGCCAGGGAACACGCGGCGCGCCGGCCCCGCTGAGAGTTCGAGGGTCCGGCTGCCGACGGCGGCACTCCCTTTTCGGGGCCGGTTTACGGTTCGCGCGTGATGAGGAGCTCATGGGCGCCCGCCGCTGCAGCACCGCGTGCTTCCACCACGGTCCCGGTCCGGTGCCGGGTCGCCGCATCCGCTTCCGGGCCGGCACATGGACCCTGCGGCGCGTCGGCTGCTGCCGAGCACCAGCGGTAAGGGTCGCGGACAATCACGGACGGCACCCAGCCCAGATCCGTCGCGGACCATTGTCCGGATTGGTCCTGGCCGAACTGCACCCTTACCAGGAGCCCTTCGTTGTTGACCAGGTACCAGGGAGACAATTCTGTGACGCCGTTGCCGAGGCCGTACACGATCCAGGTGCCCTTGTAGTTTTCGATGGGCTGCACGGCGTGCGAGTGGTGCCCGTAGACCAGGTTGAACTGTCCGCTGTCCACCAGCGCATGCGCCGCTTCCTGCTGCTGGGTGTTCGGTTCACTGGAATACTCATCGCCGGCGTGCATCGCTGCCACCACGATGTCCGCTCCCAGGGCCCTCGCCTTGTCAGCCTTGGCGATCATCTTTGCCGGTTCCAGCATGTCCACCTGCCAGGGGTGGTCGGGGAGCAGGCCGTTGAGCCCGTAGGTGGCCTGGATGAGGGCTATCTTTGCGGCCGGCGTTTGCATGATGAGGATGCTGTGCGATTCGTGCTCGGTCCGGTAGGAGCCCGTGTGCTGCAGCCCGGCAGCATCCAAGGCGTCCAGGGTTCGCAGCAGCCCGTCCGTGCCGCGGTCGATGGTGTGGTTGCTGGCCGTGGTGCACCCCTGGTAACCCACGTCCTTGGCCGCGGCGATGATCTGGGGCGGGACGTTGAACGACGGATACGCGGAGAACGGACCGTCAGGTAGCGCCACCGGCGTCTCCAGATGGCAGATGGCAAGGTCGCTGTTGTTGATGTACCGGTGTTGGCCCTGCAGGAGGGGCCTAAAATCCAGACCAGGCTTCCCGGCTGCTGCGGCGTCCTGCTCTGCCTGCTGCCACAGTTGGGCGTGGACGAGCATGTCCCCGGTAACAAGGAGGGTGGCACAGCGGACCGCAGGGCAGGGCGGGCCTTTGCCCGGGGTGGGGGCGGGTGCGGGTACGGGTGTTGGGGTTGAAGTGGCCGCAGGGGCCGGACCGGCGCCGGAACCCCCGCCCCGCGTAGCAGTCTCCGCAGGCCGCGGCCCCTGCCCGTCCTGTTCAGCGACCAGGCCGCAGCCGGCCAGCAGGGCAGCTGCGAGCAAGGTGCCGATGGTGGCGCCGGTTCGCGGCGCAGCGCTGCGCCAACTGATCCCCATAGCGGTCAGTTTAGATAAAGTCCCGGGCCGCCACGAGCATTTGGGGTCGTTGAGATGGCGTGGCCGGTGTGGAAGATTTGCGGCATGACAAACCCTCTGCTCTCTCCCAGCAAACTGCCGTTCGCTCTGCCGCCGTTCGCCGACATCGAACCTTCCCATTACGCTGAAGCGGCAGAGGCGGGGTTCGCGGAGCATTTGGCGGAAATCCAAGCCATTACGGAGAGCCGTGATCCTGCCACTTTCGATAACACTGCGGTGGCAATGGAGCGCTCAGGCCAGTTGCTGCAGAGGGTTGCCGCCGCCTTTTTTACCCTCGTCTCTGCCGATGCTTCCGAGGAGATCCGGGAACTCGAAACCCGGCTTGCGCCGCTGTTCTCAGCACACCAGGACGAGGTGTTTTTGAACAAGGCACTGTACGAACGCTTCGCGGCCATCGGGACGGCCGGGCTTGATCCGGAGGCGGGCCGTCTCGTGGAGGAGTATCTGAAGGAATTCCGGCAGTCCGGTATCCAGCTGGATCACCCCGGACAGGAGCGGCTCCGCCAGCTCAACGCCGAACTGTCCAGGTTGGGCACAGAGTTCGGCCAGCGGGTCAAGGAAGGCATGAAATCCGCGGCACTCCTGCTTGAGGATCCCGCGGACCTGGCGGGGTTGCCGGACGATGACGTGTCCGCTGCCGCGGAAGCAGCCCGCGCGGCCGGGCACGACGGGAAGTTCCTCCTGGCGCTGATCCAGCCGAGTAACCAGCCCGCCCTGGCCGCACTGGAAAACCGGGAGATCCGGCGCCGGTTGTATGAGGCGTCCGTGGCCCGCGGCAGCAGCGGCGGGAGCCTGGACGTGCTCGACCTCGCCCGGTCCATGGCGGCCCTGCGCGCTGAAAAAGCGGCCCTGCTGGGTTTTGCCAACTACGCTGAACTCGTGGTGGACCGCCAGACCGCACCTGATTTCGAAGCGGTCCAGTCCATGCTGAACCGGATGGCGCCGGCGGCGGTCCGCAACGCAGATCGTGAGGCAGCGGCTCTCGCTGAGGCAGCCGGGCACCCCTTGGAAGCCTGGGACTGGGCGTTCTACTCCGCGAAGGTCCGCAGGGAAAAGTACGAGGTAGACGAGCAGGCCCTCCGGCCATACTTTGAGCTGGACCGTGTTCTCACCGACGGGGTTTTCTTCGCTGCCACGTCGCTCTACGGCATCACCTTCCACGAGCGGAAGGACCTTTCCGGCTACCACCCCGATGTGCGCGTCTGGGAAGTCCGAAACGAGGACGGAAGGGCCCTTGGGCTGTTCCTCGGCGACTACTACACCCGGGGGACCAAACGGGGTGGCGCATGGATGAATTCCCTAGTGGAACAGTCGGCGTTGCTGGGGACCATGCCCGTCGTTATCAACAACCTCAACATCTCCAAGCCGCCCGCCGGCGAACCTGCGCTGCTGACTCTGGATGAACTGCGAACCACCTTCCACGAGTTCGGACATGCCCTGCACGGGTTGTTCTCCGATGTCACGTATCCGCGGTTTTCCGGAACGTCGGTTCCGCGGGACTTTGTGGAGTACCCGTCCCAGGTGAACGAGATGTGGATTATGTGGCCGGAGGTGCTGGCCAACTATGCGAAGCACTACAAAACCGGGACGCCGCTTCCGCAGGAGATTGTGGACAGACTGGATGAATCACGGCTCTGGGGTGAAGGGTTCGCCACTACGGAGTACCTGGGGGCGGCGCTGCTGGACCTGGCCTGGCATGTCCTCGGCAGCAGCGAGGTGCCTGAGGACGTCGTGGCTTTCGAGAACAAGGCTCTGGCAGCTGCGGGAATCGCCCATGCCCTGGTGCCGCCGCGCTACCGCACCGGGTACTTCCAGCACGTCTTCGCGGGAGCCGGTTACGCGGCCGGCTACTATTCGTACATCTGGAGCGAAGTGCTGGACGCCGAGACGGTGGACTGGTTTACCGAACATGGAGGCCTCACCCGGCCCAACGGCGAACGCTTCCGGCAGGAGCTGCTGTCCCGTGGAAACAGCCGCGACCCCCTCGAGTCCTTCAAAACCCTCCGCGGCCGCGAAGCCGAACTGGAACCCCTCCTAAAGCGCCGCGGCCTCGAGTAAAGCACTACTCCCCTGCAAAAGGAACGACGCCGGTCCCCCACCTGAAAAAGGCGAGGAACCGGCGTCGTACATAAAACATAAGGCGACCGCTTAGAGACGGACGGAGTTATCCGGCAGCGCGCGTAAAAGGGCCCCCGCGCCCCAGCCAGCTACAAAAGCTGCCAGGGAAGCGCGGGGAATAGCGCGCAGAGGATGGCGCCGTCCGGCGCCCCACAGGCGCCAGCCCCTGGACGAGCGATTTACCAGCCGCGCTCGGCGAGGCGGTGGGGCTGGGGGATCTCGTCGACGTTGATGCCCACCATGGCTTCGCCGAGGCCGCGGGAGGCCTTGGCGATGACGTCGGGGTCATCGAAGAAGGTGGTGGCCTTCACGACGGCGGCGGCGCGCTGGGCGGGGTTGCCGGACTTGAAGATACCGGAACCGACGAACACGCCGTCAGCGCCGAGCTGCATCATCATGGCAGCATCGGACGGGGTGGCGATGCCGCCGGCGGTGAACAGGACCACGGGCAGCCTGCCGGCAGCGGCAACTTCCTTGACCAGGTCGTACGGGGCCTGCAGTTCCTTGGCCGCCACGTACAGCTCGTCCTCGGGCAGGGCTGCGAGCTTGGCGATTTCGGAACGGATCTGGCGCATGTGCCCGGTGGCGTTGGAAACGTCACCGGTGCCGGCCTCGCCCTTGGACCGGATCATCGCCGCGCCCTCGTTGATGCGGCGCAGCGCCTCACCAAGGTTGGTCGCGCCGCAGACGAAGGGAACCTTGAAGTTCCACTTGTCGATGTGGTTGACGTAGTCGGCCGGGGTGAGGACCTCGGACTCGTCGATGTAGTCCACGCCGAGGGACTGCAGGACCTGCGCTTCGACGAAGTGGCCGATCCGGGCCTTGGCCATGACCGGGATGGACACGGCGTCGATGATCTGGTCGATCATGTCCGGATCGGACATGCGTGACACGCCGCCCTGGGCGCGGATATCGGCCGGAACGCGTTCCAGCGCCATCACAGCAACGGCACCGGCGTCCTCGGCGATGCGGGCCTGTTCGACGTTAACGACGTCCATGATGACGCCGCCCTTGAGCATCTCAGCCATGCCCCGCTTCACGCGGTTGCTGCCCGTGACGCTGTTCGCGGACGAACCGGCCTCGCTGCTTACATCAGGTGTAGACACAAAAACCCCTATGGGTAGATAGATGACATTCGCCGGGTATGCAGGGCGGCAGGAAGGTGCCATATCTGCAGACTCCGGGTTGCCGGATCCATTGACCGGGCAGTACCAATACTAGTCTCACCGCGCCCGGGCGGCTTAATTGGTGTGCTAATCGGCAGGGGTTGGTTCCGCCAGGGCCTGGCGGCGTACGGCCACCATGCGCTGGGCCACCGTGATGAAGCTGGCAAGGGCCAGGAGTACGAGCGTTGCGAGCAGCACCACCTGCGGCAGCCCGAGGCCGGTAAATCCAGTGACGACCAGCACTGACACGAGCCGTTCGGCCCGTTCTGCTATGCCAATGTTGGCGGTGAAACCCAGGGACTCCGCCTTGGCCCTGGCGTAGGAGATTACCATGCCCAGGACGAGGCAGACGGTGGCTGCCATGGCGATGGGAACGTTAGCACCACCGGTGAAGAACCACACGGCCACGCCGGCGAAGAGCGCGCCGTCTGCAATCCGGTCCAGGGTGGAGTCGAGGAAGTTGCCCCATCGGCTGCCCACCTCCTGCATCCTTGCCATGATGCCGTCCAGGACGTCGGAGAAGATAAACGCGGTGATGAACAGTGTCCCCCACCAAAGCTGCCCCATCGGGTAGAAGACGAGGGCTCCCACCACCACCCCGGCCGTGCCGGTAATGGTCACCGCATCCGCTGAGACACCGATTCGAAGGAGCCAGCGGGCAAGGGGGGTGAACAGGGCGGTGAAGAACTTGCGGGCGTGCTTATTCAGCATCCGTCTCCCCGGGCCAGGCGTCAGCGACCTGTTGGCGGACCTCGTCCAGGGTCTGCGTGATCGCCTTGGTCTGGGCGATGATGGGGAAGAAGTTCCCGTCACCGCCCCAGCGCGGAACGATGTGCTGGTGCAGATGCGCGGCGATGCCGGCGCCGCCCACCACGCCCTGGTTCATGCCGAGGTTGAACCCGCCGGGGTTTGATACTTTCCGCAGGACCCGCATGGCCGTCTGGGTCAGTTCGGCGAACTCCGCCGTCTCCTCGAGCGTCAGGTCGGTGTAGTCGGGGATATGGCGGTAGGGGCAGACCAGGAGATGTCCAGGGTTGTACGGAAACAGGTTCAGCACTACGTAGCAGGTCTTCCCCCGGTGGACGATCAGCGCATCCTCGTCGGTCCGGCCGGGCCCGACACAGAAGGGGCAGTCGTTTTCGTTCTTGAACTGGTGCTGGCCGCCTTTGATGTAGGCCATGCGGTGCGGAGTCCACAGGCGCTGGAAAGCGTCCGGGACACCGGCGAGGTCAAAGTCGTCGGTAACGCCGGCATCGTCCGGATATCCTGCGCCTGTGTTCTCCTGCACGGTGCTGTTCCGTTCCGCTAGCTGGTCCGGTTACGGACGGCTTCCGTGATCCGCTTGATTGCCTCTGCGACTGGCACGCCGTTGTCCTGGCTTCCGTCGCGGAAGCGGAAGGATACGGCGCCTGCCTCGGCGTCGTCGCCGCCGGCGATGAGGACAAACGGGATCTTGTCCTTGCTGGCGGTGCGGATCTTCTTGGGGAACCTGTCCGAGGTGGTGTCCACTTCGGCCCGGATACCGGCGGCCTTGAGTTGGTCGACGACGTCGAACATGTACTCGTTGAACGCCTCCGCCACCGGGATACCCACCACCTGGACGGGAGCGAGCCAGGCGGGGAAGGCGCCGGCGTAGTGCTCGGTGAGCACGCCCATGAAGCGTTCGATCGAGCCGAACAGTGCCCGGTGGATCATCACCGGCCGCTGGCGGGTGCCGTCAGCGGCCTGGAATTCCAATTCGAAACGCTCAGGCAGGTTGAAGTCCAGCTGGATGGTGGACATCTGCCAGGTCCGGCCCAGAGCGTCCTTCGCCTGCACGGAAATTTTGGGGCCGTAGAACGCCGCTCCGCCCGGATCCGGAACAAGCTCCAGCCCTGATTCCTGGGCGACTTCGGCGAGGGTGCGGGTGGCTTCCTCCCAGGTGGCGTCATCACCTACGTATTTTTCAGGATCCTTGGTGGAGAGCTCAAGGTAAAAATCGTTCAGCCCGTAGTCCTTGAGGAGGCCAAGGACGAAGTTCAACGTCTTGGTGAGTTCGTCCTTCATCTGCTCGCGGGTGCAGTAGATGTGGGCGTCGTCCTGGGTCATGCCGCGGACCCGGGTGAGGCCGTGCACCACACCGGACTTCTCGTACCGGTAAACGGAACCGAATTCGAACAGGCGCAGGGGCAGCTCGCGGTAGGAACGTCCGCGCGAACGGAAGATGAGGTTGTGCATGGGGCAGTTCATCGGCTTCAGGTAGTAGTCCTGTGCCGGCTTGCGGATGGTGCCGTCGGCGTTGAGTTCCTCATCAACCCGCATGGCGGGGAACATGCCTTCCTTGTACCAGTCGAGGTGGCCGGAGACCTCGTACAGGTGGCCCTTGGTGATGTGCGGCGTGTAGACGAACTCGTAGCCGGCCTCGACGTGGCGCTGCCGGGAGTAGTCCTCCATCTCCTTGCGGATGATGCCGCCCTTGGGGTGGAACACCGGCAGGCCTGAACCGAGCTCGTCAGGGAAGGAGAACAGGTCCAGTTCGACGCCGAGCTTGCGGTGGTCACGGCGCTCGGCTTCGGCGAGGCGTTCCTGGTAGGCCTTGAGGGCCTCCTTGGTGGGCCATGCAGTGCCATAGATCCGCTGCAGCTGCTGGTTCTTCTGGTTTCCCAGCCAGTAGGCGGAAGAGGAACGGGTCAGGGCAAAAGCGTTGGAAATCATTTTGGTGTTGGGCAGGTGGGGGCCGCGGCAGAGATCGCACCAGACGGTGGTCCCTTCCTTGCGCTCAACGTTGTTATAGATGGTGATGTCGCCGGCGCCCACCTCGACGTTTACGCCTTCGCCGGCTTCGGCGGCCTCGTTTTTCTTGCCCAGGAGTTCGAGCTTGTAGGGCTCGTTTCTCATGGCTTCGCGGGCCTCGTCCTCGGACACCACCCGCCGGACGAATTTCTGGTTCTGGTTGACGATTTTGAGCATCATCTTTTCGAGGGTTTTGAGGTCCTCGGGGGTGAAGGGCTCGGCCACGTCAAAGTCGAAGTAGAAACCGTCGGTGATGTAGGGGCCGATGCCCAGTTTGGCGTCCGGGCGCAGCTGCTGGACGGCCTGGGCCATGACGTGGGCGGTGGAGTGCCGGAGCACGTTGAGGCCGTCGGGGGAATCGATGGTGACGCCTTCGACGTCGGCGCCTTCCGGAAGTTCCTGGTCCAGGTCCTTCAGCTCGCCATTGACACGGGCTACAACAACATCACGGCGCTCAAAGAAGAGTTCCGCACCGGTTGTCCCGGTAGTCACCTTGGTCTCTTCGCCATCGACGAGAAGGGTGATCTGCTGGGCATCTGACACGGGTGTCTCCTATTCAAAGTTAAGGGCTTCATAGCTTGTGGCATACGGGGACCACAGCCAGCCACCGTCAATGCTATCGGGTCAGCAGAGGGCCGACCAACGCGGCGCACGGCAGGATCAGCCGTTAAATCCCGTGATGGCCAGGCTCCTGCTGATTCCATCCAGGGGATGTGGGCCGACCGGAGCCAAGGCCTCCGAATCCGGGAAGGGCAGGGTCCCGGTCTGGCTGAGGTCCCAGGCCATGCTTGCGCTGATGCTGATTCCCCGTGGTCCTGTCCTCCGGGTGGTGCCGCGGATCAGCAGCATTCGGGTCCCGAAAAGGAGCAGGCCGGCTTTCTCCTGGGCCTCATGGAAGAAGACCGAATCGATGCATCCAGTGCCGTCATCGATGCTGATGAACACTACCCTCCTGCCGCCGCGCATGGGGGGTGTCTGGGTGGCCACGCGCACTCCGGCCACCAGCACTTCGGTCCCGTTGCGCAGGCCCAGGAGCTTGTCCGCGGTGGTTACCCCCAACCTGTCCAGCATGGGCCGGTGGCTGTTTATGAGGTGGCTGCTGACGTCAACAGCCAGGAGGTCCAGTTCTGCCCGGACATTTTCAATGAGGGTGGGTTCCGGAAGTCCCGGCTTGAGGTTGCGCAGTTCAACATCGCCCAGGGGAAGGGACAGCTGCCCCTCGAGGACCTCGACGCCTTTCCGCCCGCCCGCCGTGCTCTGGAGCTGTTGCAGGTGCTGAACGAGGTCTGCCCGGTTGGCAGTGCCGCCGGCCTCACGGTGCAGGGAATCAAAAGCTCCCAGCTGTGCCAGGCGTTTGATGCTGGGTTTGCTGAGCCGCGAGCGCGCGCGGAGGTCTGCGAGTGAGTCATAGGGCTGGCCTGCCACGATCCTTTTCAGTTCGGTGGCGGACAGCCCATAGATTCCGTTCAGGCTCAGCCTGATTCCCAATTTTCCTGCATCGGGTCCCTGCCGAACCCGTTCCACCCGGTATTCCCCCTTGCTGCGGTTGATGTCCAGGGGAAGGATGGGGATTCCCATCCTTCTGGCTTCGGCCACCAGCAACCGTTTGGGGTACATGCCGGGATCGTGTTCCCACAGTCCGGCCAGGAAGGCTTCGGGGTGATGGGTCTTCAGCCAGGCGGACTGGTAGGTGGGTACGGCGAAGGCAGCTCCGTGGGCTTTGCAGAAACCGAAGCTGCCAAAGGCCTTCAGGGTCCCCCAGACGTTGTCCACTACTTCCGGGGAATAACCCTTTTTCCGGGCTTCCCGGCGGAAGAACTTCTCAACAGCCAGTTCCTGGACCTCGTTGCCCAGGGCACGCCGGAATTCGTCAGCCCTGGCCAGGCCGCAGCCGGTCATCACATTGAAGGTTTTCAGGATCTGTTCATGGAAAACCGTCACCCCGTGGGTTTCCGCAAGGACGGGCTTCAGGTCTGGGTGGGGGTATACCTCGGGTGCGAATCCATGCCGGTGCTCAAGGAAGGGCCGGACCATGTCGGATTTCATGGGCCCGGGCCGGAACAGGGAAATGTCGATGATGAGGTCGTTGAACTCCCGCGGCGCCAACTTGCCGATCAGCTCGCGCTGCCCTGGTGACTCAATCTGGAAGCAGCCCAGGGTATGAGTACTCCTGATGAGTTCAAAAGTTGCCTCATCATCGAGGGGAATGGCGTTGAGGTCGATGTGCCCGTTTTCAGCTATGTAGTCCGGGCCTGATCCGTCCTGCCCGGAACCATGCTTACCGGCTTCCACTACTTCCTTCTTTGAAGGGTGGATCCGGATGACTTCCCGGACCGCAAACGCCATGGCACTTTGCATCCTGACTCCCAGGACATCGAGCTTGAGCATGCCCATGGGGTCCATATCGTGTTTGTCGAACTGGCTCATGGGCAGTCCCAGTCCGCTGGGCTGTACCGGGGTGCGGTCCAGCAAGGTGGCGTCCCCCAGGATCACCCCACAGGGATGCATCGAAATATGCCGCGGCAACCGGTCCAGGCGTTCCGTCAGGTCCACCAGCAGGTCCAGCTGCTGGTTTCCGTGGGCATCGCGCTGTTCCACGCGGCCTGCAAACTCCCGCAGTTCAGGTTTTTCCTGCAGCGCCTCCCGGAATTTCCGGGCGGAGAACCGCCACATCTGTTTGGCGATGTCCCCCACATCGCCATCATCCATACCCAGGGCCATGCCCGCGTCCCGGACTGCCCCTCTTGCCCGGTATCCGTTCTGCATGCTCATCAGCGTGACCCGCTCGGAACCGAAGCGTTCGAAGATCCGGCGGTAGACGTTATGGCGTTCGGCGCTTTCGACGTCGATGTCAATGTCCGGCAGGGTGGCCCGGTCCCGGGAGAGGAAGCGTTCGAAGATCAGGTCATGCTGCAGTGGATTGACCTGGCTGACGTCGATCAGGTAATTGACCAGGCTTGAGGCACCTGATCCGCGGGCTGCTGCCCTGACCCCCATGTCCTGGATCATGCGGGATACTTCGGCAACGGTAAGGAAGTAGGAAGAAAACCCCAGGTTCTGGATAATGCCGAGTTCGTGCCCGAGCCGGTGGTGCATCTGCTTCTCACTGCTGCCCGAAAGCCCCGGGAACCGCCTTCCGATTCCCGCCTCGCAGCGTTGCACCAGTTCAAGGTGCGGATCCTGGCTGATCCCGATTACGGAGGCTTCCGGCACGACGGGCTGCTTCCAGCCCATATCGGTTTCGGGGTCCATCCTGCAGAGATCGGCGAGCGCCTCGGTTTGTGCGATCAGCTGCTTGAGGTCTGCTGCACCGTATCCGGCGGCGGAGATAATTTCCCTGCCCAAATTCAGCATCTGGCCGGCGGATTTCAGCCAGCCCTGGCCGTTGGGTTGCAGCATTGGTTCCTGGGCCAGCTCCGGCAGCGATTTCAGGGTCCGGGCTGAGTCAAGGACATCGGCCGTGGCAGCGCCGTCCTCCGCGCAGTACCTCACAGCGTTGCTGAGGATGGCCGGAACGTGATGCTCTTCCGCGAGCTTGAGCATGCGGACGGCATGCGACGTACTTAGAGGTGCTCCCGGGGCGCTGAGCTGGGAGACGATTTCGGTGACCACTGTTGCCGGGGGCATGGCATCAAGCCATTGCTTGAAGAGCGTCCGGGGCCGCAGGTACCGGCGGCCTCCCATGGCACGCCCGACGTCGGAATCCGGCCCGATCAGGACCATCAGCACGGGTTTGAGGGTTTGCGGGTCCAGGGTACGGGAAGCAAGTTCCGCCCTGGTTACAGCCACGGGCACGGTTCCCCCGGACTTGCCCGAAGTGCGGGCGTGGGCATCGGACACCAGCCGGCACAGTGCACGGTACCCTGCACCGTTGTTGTTGCCGCGCGCGAGCACCACCACGCGGCCTGCCAGCTGGGTGCGGTGATCGCCGTCGTCGTCATACACCGCCAGGTCCACACCGACTATGGGATCAATGCCGGCGTCCATGCAGGCTTTGAGGTGCTTGATTGTTCCGTAGAGCCCATCACGGTCAGTGCAGGCGAGCGCGGTTGCCCCGTCAGCAGCGGCGGCCTGGGCCAGCTCCTCAGGCCAGGACACGCCATAGTGGGCACTGAAGGCAGTAGAGACGTGGAGGTGCGTGAAGCTCATGCTGTTCGTGGGCGAAGGGCGTCATGGATCCGCAGCAGCCGCCACCGGCCGCTGCGGATGTGGCGGGTCAGATCAAGAGTGAGCGGTTCATCCTGACCATTGCCCGCAGCGGAAGCTGGACCTGAGGGAAGCACCTGAACCCGCCAGATTTCATGGTCAACCAGTCCGGGCCCGGTGCCCAGCGGTGCACGGCTTTCTTCAGCCCACCACTGCCGGCGCTCGTACCATCGGACCGGCTCGGCGCAGACTGAATAGGACCGCCCTGCCCATTGCAGGCTCACCGGCTGGCCATCCTGGTTGCAGGCAACATCCACGGATTCACTGAACATCCCCATGGGCACCTCCCGGCCAGAGCAAGAAACTCGAACACATTCGAATATGTGTTCGAATATTTCAAGTCTAAGCCAGCGGCGGCACAAATCCTAGGCGGGGGTGGACGGACTGATTCGCAGGGAGCAGGATTGTGCCATGAGCACCCATGACGCACTCCTCAAACAGGTCAGCATCAAGGCCCAGGACTCCACCCTCGTGGCTACTTTCGACATCGACGGCAATATCCCCGGGTCCGGCGCCTACGTGGTGGGGCTTATGGCAGCCAGTCCGGACTACTCATCCCAACGGCGTTTGGGTATTGAATTCATGAACGGGGAGGCGATCGCCTTTTTCTCGTTCAATCACGAACAGAGCACGGAAGAGAACTACGATCTTTCGGGCGTCACACACTCCGGCAACACCATCACCGGGCATTTCCCGCTCGCTGCCATCAACGGGCTCGGCCAGGGGCACGTCATCACCGGCTTCAGCGAAGCGGACGGCAGGGAGTTCCAGTCCAATGTTCCGGTGGAGGAGAACCTGTAAACAGCTGGGCTGAAACGGCTCAGCTGTTCTCTTTGTGGACCCGGAGTTCGAGTTCGATAAAGCCCGAGATCATGGCACGGTAGGTGGATTCCACGATGTCCGGGTCAATGTCTTTCTTGGCAGCTGCGGAGCGGACGTGCTCGATGACCCGCTCCACCCGGCCCGGGGCACGGACCTCGGCGTCGTCACCCTTGAGGGTTCCGGCAATCCGGATCAGCCGCTCACGGCGGGCAATAAGGGCAACTATCTGGTCATCCACTTCGTCAACGGCAACCCGGACGGCAGCGAGCTGTTCCTTATCGGCCAGGGCGTCCCGATCATTCCCTTGAATTGTTGCCATCCTCTGACAGTATCGAACCATGCAGCCCAGAGTCGACTTCATTTCACTAGGCGTCCGCAGCGTTCCGGTATCCCGCACCTTCTATGTTGAGGGCCTTGGCTGGCCGGTCCACCGTGAGTTTACGGGGGATGTGGTGTTCATCCAGGTGAACCACGGCCTGGTGCTGTCACTGTGGGACGTTCGCCAGATGCAGGCCGATGCCGGGGTCTCCGAACCCGGCCCCGTCCCCTGCATCACGCTCAGCCACAACCTGCCAAGCACTCAGGATGTGGACCGGGTCATGGATGAGGCGGCCGCAGCGGGAGCCGCCATCATTGCTGAACCCATCACCCAGCCGTGGGGCGGCTACAGCGGCTATTTCGCGGACCCGGACGGCTTCCGCTGGGAGGTGGCGTATAACCCCGCATGGGCAGTGGACGACGCCAGATCGGTTACCCTTTAGCCCTCCGCTCAGCGGTCCGGGGACCTGCAGGCCAGGGCCTGAAAATTGGTTAGGCCTAGAACAGGGCTTCCACCGGGCGGATCAACTCCGGGCCGTTATTGCGGACATTACCCACCTCTTTGCCCACTGATTCAACGCGCCAGTCCGATGCCACGTCCTTGACCCCGGACCGGACCAGGTCAACCAGCGCCGCCGCGTCATCGGCCTGCGGGTCCAGCCAGGCCTGCATGGTGGCCTTGTCCATCGGCAACGGGACGCGGTCATGCAGCGCGGTCAGCTTGCCGAAAACGGTGGCTTCAGTGCCGGGGGGCGGGGTGTCGGCGGTCAAGATGGACGTGGAAAGCATCCACCCGCCCGGTTCTCCCGCAGGCCGGCCGGGATCCTTCCACCATTCATAGAGCCCGGCAAAAACCAGGCCCCGGCCTTCACCCGGGTGCACGTAGTAGGGCTGCTTCGCTTTCCCGGAGCCCTGCTTCCATTCGTAGTAGCCATCTGCGGGCACCGCACACCTGCGTGATTGGACAGCCTTGCGGAACGCCGGCTTTTCCAGTACCGATTCGCTTCGGGCGTTGATCATCCGCGAGCCGATGCCCGGGTCCTTGGCCCACGACGGAACCAGCCCCCACCGGGCCACGTGAAGCTGACGCACCTGCCTGGGCTCCGCACCCTCATCAATCAAGCGCTCCAGGACGATGGGCACATCGTCAGTCGGCGCAACATTCCACGACGGCGGGATGCTCACCTCATCCTCAAGTTCAGCGTCAAACTCTGCCAGGAGGTCCCCCACAGCACGTGCCATCACATAGCGTCCACACATGGCTCCAGCATGCCATCGGCGGCAGAAGCTGTCATCCAGGGACGCTGGAGGCGCACGAAGCCGGGAATACGCGGCTTTCCACTACCGTTGTCGGGAAGGAAACCTCGACTCATAGGAGAAACTTATGGACTTCACTCCCGAATCCGGCACGATCACCATGTTTTCCACCACCTGGTGCGGCTACTGCAACCGGTTGAAGAAGCAGCTGGACTCGCAGGGCATCGGCTACACCGAGATCAACATCGAGGAAGTGGAAGGCACCGCCGAACTTGTGGAGCAGCTCAACGGCGGCAACCGTACGGTGCCCACCGTCCTGTTCCCGGACGGCACCGCGGCCACCAATCCTTCCGCTGCCGAGGTCAAGTCCCGCCTCGCGGCCTAGTCAGGCCCCCAGGCTGCTGAAGGCAGCGGTGCCCAGGGTGGCGTGGCCGGCATAGGCGGCCAGCAGTGCTTCCTCCACGGCGGCGACGTCCACCCCGGGCACAAGGTCGTTGACGGCTCCCGCCGTAGCGGGGTCCCACTGCAGCCCCAGGGCTGCATAGCTGTCGGTGAGGACCTTGCGGATGGGGGCGGAGTTCTCCACCACAATGACCGAGCTGAACAGCCAGCCGCCGGAGACCACCCGCTGTGCCGTGCCCACCAGCTTCACCGGCGGGCCGCCGGCGGGACCCGAGCCGTGCACACTGTATTCCCCCGGGCAGTACTCACCGGGGATTTCCCCTACAGCCGCCCGCACCCCTACGCTCTGCAGCGTTTCGGCAAACAGCTTCCCGAAGTATCCGAACCTGCTTTTGGAGCCGGCGATGGCGTCGGCGTCCGGTTCGATGTGATCCACCACGAGGGTTCCTTGGTGGTATGCGGCCGCGCGCCCTCCTGCGCGGCGGACCAGCGGCTCAAATCCGTTGTCGCGGCAGGCTTGGGCGGCTGCCTCGAAGCCGGGCAGCCGGGTGTCCCGCTGGCCGAAGGCGACGGTGGGGGCAGGACGGTACAGCCGCAGCGTGGGGCCGATGCTGCCGGTCCTTGCCTTGGCCAGGAGCTCCAAACCGAACTCCAGGTCCCGGGCCGCCCCGAGCGATGCCTCCTGCCGCACCACTGTGAGTGTGCGGTGTCCCGGTCCGGCCTGGTGCATGGTGCGAAGCTCCCTTTAATATCGTGCAGTTCCTTGGTGGTGCCGCCGCACCGGCAGTGACTGGCCGTGGCCGGCTCAGGCTGATAGGCCTCTTTCCGCCGGAGGCGCATTGCAAGCCTTTCGGCGGACAAGCCAAGCCTAGGGTACGCCGCAACCCGGTCCGTCAGGTCCTGCGCACGGTCAGGATCTGCTCTGCCCGGCCGAAAGGGCCCTGGAGGTCGTGCAGCACCGTTGACGTCAGGCCGATGCCGTCCCGGCCAAAAGAGACGGCGTTGTCCAGCCCCAACCATTCCCCCGCCGGGCGGCGGTACATGTGGATCTGCAGGTCGAGGTTGGGGAACGCGTAGCTGTCCTTCCCCGGCGGCACCCGGGCGGCGATGCCGTTGGCAGTGTCCACCAGCCCCATCAGCCGGGCGAGGTCGCCGCTGTCAGCGCTGTCCGTCAGGGGGTGGTCAGTGCGCAGCCATACCTTGCCGGCGCCCGGCCGGTGCCCTTCCGCCACGCGCATCTCCAGCGAACGGATGTAGCCGCCCGGCCACACCGCCGCGCCGTCGTAGGGCTTGCACTCCTCGGGTCCGGGTATGCCGGCGTCTTCCACTGCGGCCACGTCGGAGGTGTCGCTGGTGATCATCCGCCAGGCCGTGGCCCGGATGACCGTCCGGCCTGCGGCCACCAGCTCGGCCTGCAGCAGTTCAATGGTCCGTCCAGGCCGCAGGGTGGTGGTGTCAATGCGGAATTTGCCGCCGGGAATCAGGCCCAGAATCTCGTAGCTGAGCCGGGCCATCCGCATGTCCGTGCGCGGCTGGTGCCGTTCAAGGCTGTCAGCCATCAGCCCGGACGCAGGCGCCATGTGCTGCTCGTGGACGTTCCAGGCGCCCTGGGCGTGGATGGTGGACCGGAAGCGGCCACCGCCCAGGGATTGGTAGTAGAAATTTCCCTCGGCCAGTTCAGGCAGATCAGCGGACAACGTTGGCCCTTCCAGGAGATGTCAGTGAAGTGGCAATAACTCTATCGTTTAGCCCCGGAACCGCTCCTGGAGACGCTGGCCGACGCGGTGAAATGTTTGGAGCCCGGGACCTGTCCTCTGGGTAGACTCAGGAACTGGTCCTGTCAGCAACCCTCGGAAGAGGTGTTCCATGCGCGTCATCAGTTACAACCTCCGCGAGCACAAGGCGAGCGGAGAGCTCCTTGCCCTGGCCCGGAACCACGATATTGACGCGCTCTGCCTCCAGGAGGTGGATTCCAGCGACCTTCCGGAGACCCTGGGCCCGCTTCACCTCGCGGACGCCACCAAGGCGAACCGGCTCGGGCTCGCCATCTACTACCGCACCAGCCGGTTCACCGCCCTGGACACGCAGTCCTTTGCGCTGAAGAAGTCCATGCATGACAGGGTGCTGGCCCCGGCGCATGAACGCCTTATCGGCACCCGGGTGATGGACAACGAAACGCAGCATGAACTGGTGATCGGTTCCTTCCATGCCGCGCCCCTGACGGCCTCCAACTCGCTGCGGCGGAAGCAGATCCACGCGGCCCACGCCGAACTCCTGACCATGGGCAAAGGTTTGATGACACTGATGGTGGGCGACTTCAATTACCCGTTCTTCACCAAGAACCTGCATGTCCACATGAAAAATTCAGGCTACGCATTGTCGCTGAGCAACCGGCGCACGTACACCCGCTACAAGGTATTCAAGGGCCATTTCGACTTTGCCACCTCATTGGGGCTGGACATCACCAGCGTGGAGACCCTCCCGCGCGGGAACTCGGACCACCTGCCCATCCTGGTGACCGCCGAATACGGTCCGGACTACTGACCGGGCGTCCGGGCTAGGTTCCGGAGGCGAGCCGTTCCCGGAGGCCCGGCCATGCCGCCGCGAAACCGGGATGCAGCTCCTGGTGTTCCACATCAGCAAACGGAATCCACAGCAGTTCGATGCTCTCCGGATCGCTGATCACCGGATCAAACGGCTCCGTCACCAGCACCACCACGGTGGTGTAGGACCAGTAGCCCAGATCCAGCAACGACGTAAAGAGCACCTCGACGCTCTCCGGCGGCACCGCTGCTTCCTCAAACGCCTCACGCAGGGCGCCCGCTACGGCGTCCTCGCCTTCGTGCAGCGCCCCGCCCGGCAGTCCCCAGGTGCCGCCATTGTGGCTCCAGATGGCGCGGTGCTGCAGGAGCACGCCTTTGGCAGGGTCGTAGGCAAGCACCCCGGCGGCGCCGAATCTGCCCCAGTACCGGCCCCGTTCCCCTTCCACCCAGGCATCGCCGGGGTCGCGGGGGCCGGTGCGGACAGGCGGCGTGGAGGACTGTGTTGAAGCCGGGAAGTGATCCATCGCTCCAGTCTGACAGGTGGAGCGGCGCATCACACTGCGGCGCTACTGCCCGTTTCCGCGTTCGACGGCGAAATCACCGCCGGGATACATGACGGTTTCGTGGCCGTCGTCAAAGCGGACCAGGTATGGCGGGGTTCCGCCCTGGCCGCGGACTTCGAGGATCACCCCGTGCCGGTCCGTTGCACCGACGGTCCTTCCGTGAACGATGATCCTGTCGCCCTGTGCTGCCTCCATGGCTATCACCTCCAGCCCCAGATTACGACTGTCTGCCTCCGGGGAACAGGGCCGGAAAGGGCCAATCCGAACCGGCAGCATGGCAGGATTTCCCCATGCCGCTGAATCTTCTCCTGCTCGCCGATACCCACGTGCCCAAACGCGCCAGGGCGCTCCCCGCGCAGGTGTGGGCCGCCGTCGGGAATGCTGACGTGGTTTTCCACGCGGGCGACTGGGTGACGGTGGACCTGCTGGACGAGCTTGAGCGGCGAAGCCGGCGGCTGATCGGCGTGTACGGCAACAACGACGGCGCCGGCCTCCGCGCCAGGCTGCCCGAAACGGCAACCGCAACGCTTTACGGAGTCCGCTTCGCCATGGTGCACGAGACCGGCCCGGCGAAAGGCCGGGAGGCACGGTGCGGGGCGCTCTACCCGGATGCTGACGTGCTGGTCTTCGGGCACAGCCACATCCCGTGGGACACCACAGCCCCTGGAGGCCTGCGGCTGCTCAATCCCGGCTCACCTACAGACCGGCGCCGCCAGCCTGCCTGCACCTACATGACGGCGGCGGTGGACTCCGGCGGCATCACGGAGGTCAGGCTCGTCGAGGTTCAGCGGGACTGAACGGGGGCTGGGCCAGGAACACGGAGCGGGTTGGCAGGGACGGGCTGATTGCCTAGGCTGGAACGGTAAGCATGCTTAGCTTTCTCGTGTTCCACTCCGATCCAACAGGAGGACCACCATGACAGACCAGTACACCTTCCGCAATCCGGTCACCGCCTACGAGACAATTTCCCCGCCGAAGCAGGACCAGCCCGAACCCGGCCTGGACGCAGAGCTGGAACCCAAAGCGGACCTCGGTGAGAAAACCTACCGCGGTACCGGCCGGCTCGAAGGCAGGAAGGCAATCGTGACTGGCGCGGACTCCGGTATCGGTGCAGCCACAGCCATCGCCTTCGCCCGGGAAGGGGCCGACGTCGTCCTGTCCTACCTCCCGGAGGAGGAAGAGGACGCCGCCCGCATCGCAGGATTCATCGAAGCCGCCGGCCGCAAGGCCGTCAAGGTGCCCGGCGACCTGAAGGACCCGGTGCTTTGCCGTGAAGTGGTGGACACCGCCGTGGCCGTGCTGGGCGGAGTGGACATCCTGGTGAACAACGCCGGGAAGCAGGTGGCCCAGGAGGAGCTGACCGACATCACGGACGAGCAGTTCGACCACACCCTGAAGACGAACGTGTACGCCATGTTCTGGCTGACCAAGGCTGCCCTCCCACACATGCCGCCGGGCTCCACCATCATCAACACCACCTCCATCCAGGCTTACAACCCATCACCCACGCTGTTGGACTATGCCACCACCAAGGCCAGCATCAACAACTTCACCAAGGGACTGGCCCAGCAGCTCGCGCCCAAGGGCATCCGCGTCAATGCCGTAGCCCCCGGGCCCATCTGGACTCCGCTGCAGGTCAGCAGCGGCCAGCCCAAGGAGGAACTGCCGGAGTTCGGGCAGTCCACTCCCCTGGGCCGTGCAGGCCAGCCGGCCGAGCTCGCCCCGGCGTATGTCTTCCTGGCCTCGCCGGAGTCAAGCTACGTCGTCGGGGAAACGCTGAACGTCAACGGCGGCAGCCCCTCGCCGTAGCCCGGCGCTGCCGGGTATGTTCGACGGCGATGCCCTGCGCAGGAAGCGCAGGCACCGCCGTCGGCTCTTTTGTTCGAAATTCTAGGTCGCGTCCTGGCCCGCCAGCAGCTCATCAGTCGCGGCGTCCGGCTGTCCGTCAAAAAACTTGGCCAGGACGGTCTTGAAGACGGTTTCGCCGGGTGCCGCGCGCAGGAACAGCGTCATGGACGAGTGCAGCTTCCGGGCATCGATGCCGCCCAGGATGTCCTCTGCGGTGCGGCCTGCATGGTTGGTAAGGGCCAGGGCGCAGTCGAGCAGCCGCGGGCCCAGCACCTCATGGTCCAGGTACTCCCGGGCTTCAGCGAGGGAGCTGATGGCGTACCGGCGGGACATGTCGCTCTGTCCCAGGCCGGCGAGCTGGGGAAAGATGAACCACATCCAGTGGCCGGACTTACTGCCCATCTGCAGTTCCGCCAGTGCCTGGTCGTACGTTCCGCCGCTGTCCTGGGCGTGGACGAATCGTTCAAGGTCAAAGGGTCCGTTCATGGGTGTCTCCTTGTGGTGGGGCTTCGGGTTCTGAATGCTGTTCAAGATAGTCCGCTGCGCGGCGCAACTGGCTGTCCGGGTCCGTCCGCCAGCGGGCGAGGACGACATTGGCACGTTGCCGCCCGTGTCCGTCAAGCCGTGCCAAAAACGGCGCCACAACATCGGCCAGCAGGGGGCCGGCCAGTTCTTGGGTCGCGGCAGTCCGCAGGAAGCCCTCAACCCGGGTCAGGTCCGTGTGGCGCAGGAGTGACACTTTGGACTGCAGCAGGACGACGGCGGCGAGGCGGCGTTCATATACGGCCCTTGAGCCGGGCCGTGGCTGGCCCCACAGCGCGGACGCGAGCTGCATAACGCCGTCGTGATCAAAATCCTTGAACTTGCGCAGGGCGTCGCGGACCGTTCCCCGGACAGCGCCCACTGAAGAACCGTAGGAGGCCAACCGACCGCCGAGCCGGGCCTCGACGTCGTCCGCCCGGTACCAGGAGCCCTCATTCTGCAGGGTGCGGTCAATAAATGCGGCGGCAGCCGCCACCTGCTCCCTGCCGCTGGTCATCGGCGGCCTGCCGCGGCGTGCCGGATGCAGAACGGCGTCCACGGCCTTGCCTCCAGCCTGCCCTCGGCAATGGCTTCACCGCAGACGGCGCAGGTGCCGTAGGTGCCGGCGGCGATCCTGGCCAGGGCTGCGTCTACCTGGTGGAGCCCGGCACTGCTCTGCTGCAGCAGGGCCGAAGCCTGGGACAGCTCGAAGGCGATGGTGGCGCCTTCGGGGTCATGCTCGTCATCCACATTCGAGTCCTGCCGGGCCGAGTTTGCCGAGGCGATGTCCTCGCGGAGGGCCGGGAGGAGAGCAATTTTGCGCTCCCGCTCCTCCTCCAGCAGGATCCGGAACCTTTCGTAGTCAGGCATGGCAAAAGCCTACGCGGGGTCAGTGCCTGTTCCCCGTCACCGGAGCAGTTCCAGGCCGTGCCTGCCACGCTGGGCCCCGGTTGCCTGGCCGAATTCCGGAGCCTTCCTTCCAGCCCGATATCCTCCTGCCGCGGAATCCCAGGGCGGCCTGTTTCACGCCGAGGTTATAGGTCTGTGACAAAGAACACGAGCCACATCTCCGGCGCGCCTATCTCGCAAGGTCAGGCTGGGGTGCTGCAACCCTCCAGTCGTTTGCGGAATGCGGTAGAAGCACCTCGTATGTTACCCAAACGTGACAATGGGGCCCCGCACGGGTTAGGGTCTTCAGGTGTCCCTCCCAGACGGGACATTCCCCTCAGTATGCCGAGCCCTGCCACTGACCCGGGAACCAACGCTCTTCAGCTGGCAGGGACGGGGGAACCAAGTTTCCGCGGCCTCATATGAGGCCTTGGGGTTAAGTCGATAGCACCTCCGCTTTTTCCGGATGTGCTCCCGGCCGGGTATCTCCAACCCGAACCCGACAGCTCACCCCGCAGGCATGGGAGAGGCGATCAACCGTGTCAAAAAATTCCATCACCGCCCGTCACCGCGCGACTCCGGCCCGCTCAATCGCGCTCCAGGGTTTGGCTGTGTCAGTCAAGTCCCTTGGCCGCCCGGCGCTCGCCGTTGCAGCAGCATCCGGCATTGCCTTCGGTGTCGGCGCCCCGGCCCACGCAGGCGTAACCGGTCCGGACACCACCGAGACCACTAACACCCAGGCTTACGCAGCACCGGCTGCTGCAGTGGCCGCCCCGGCAGCAGCCGCAGCCAACGTCCACACTGTTGTTTCCGGCGATACCCTCGGTGCCATCGCGGCAGCCCACGGCGTAGCCCTGAACGACGTCCTGGCTGCCAACGGCCTGGCGATCACCGCCATCATCTACCCCGGCGACCAGATCCAGATCCCCGGTGCCGGCTCCGTTGCAGTTGCTCCGGCCGCCGCCCCGGCTCCCGCCAAGGCTGCCGCTCCTGCCAACACCGGCATGAACCTGTCCTACGCCTCCACGGCTGCCGTACCTGCTCCGGCTGCACCTGCCCCGGCAGCTCCCGCAGCCACCGGCACGGGCACCGGCGCAGCCATTCTGGCCAACGCCTACGGCCAGCTGGGCGTCCAGCAGGACTGCACCGCCATGGTGGAGAAGGCACTCCGCGCAGTTGGCAAGAGCGTTGGCGACCTCGCTCCCGGCCAGTTCTACCAGTACGGCACCACCGTTGCCACCCCGGCTCCCGGTGACCTGGTTATCACCGCAGGCCACGTTGGCGTCTTCGCCGGCAACGGCCAGGTTGTCAGCGGCGGCGTGGACGGCTTCAAGACCGAGGTCCACTCCATCAGCTGGCTCGGCGGCGCTTCCTTCGTCCGCGTAGCGTAGTCACACCACCCGAACAGGGGCGGCAGACGGGATTAATCCTGGCTGCCGCCCCTGTTTTGTTTCATCGGGTCTCCCCTGGTTCCGGCACCAGGTGGAGATTTTCAGGTCCCGCAGAAGGTCTGGTAGCTGCCGAAGTCCTCCGGCGCTCCTTCGGCATAGCGTTCCAGCCCGGGCCTCTCACTGAACGGGGCACTGACCACGTCCAGGAGCCGGGTAAAGGGATCAAGGTCTCCCCCCGTTGCTGCGGCGAGCGCTTCCTCCACCAAATGGTTGCGCGGGATGTAGGCGGGATTGACCGTGTCCATCAGGTCCCCGTCCGGTTGCAAGGCGCGCCACCGCCCGGCCCAGGCATCGAAGGCCGCCAGGTCAAGAACCATTCCGCGGGCGGGGCGGTCGTTGCCCCTGGCCGCGTGCGAGAGGTTGCGGAAAAAGGACGTGTAGTCGATCGGTCCGTCCTTCAGCAGGGCCACCAGCCCGTCCACCAGCTCCGAGGCCTCTTCGGCCTCCGCGCTTCCGGCCGGGGCTTCCGCCAGGCCGAGTTTGGTTTTCATGCCGGCGAACCAGGCGTCACTGTATTGCCGGCGGAACTTGCCAAGTGCTTCCACCGCCGGGGCAACGGCCTGTTCCTGGTCTTCATGGAAGAGTGGCAGCATGGCCTCGGCCAGGCGGGCCAGATTCCATTCCGCGATAACCGGCTGGTTGGCGTAGGCGTAGCGCCCGCCCACATCGATGGAGCTGTACACCGCGGCCGGGTTGAAGGCGTCCATGAAAGCGCAGGGCCCATAATCGATGGTTTCCCCGGAGATGGTCATGTTGTCCGTGTTCATCACGCCGTGGACGAATCCCACCAGCATCCACTGGGCCACCAGTTCCGCCTGGGTGGACACCACTGCTTCGAAGAGCGCCAGGTACGGGTTTTCGGCGTTTGCGGCCTGGGGGTGGTGCCGGCTGATCGCATGGTCCGCCAGGCGGCGCAGGAGGTCCATGTTTTCGGTGGCCCGTGCGTACTGGAAGCTCCCCACGCGCAGATGGCTGCTGGCCACCCGTGTCAGTACCGCCCCTGGAAGCATGGTCTCCCTGCGCACCGGCCGGCCAGTGGCCACGACGGCAAGGGAGCGCGTTGAGGGGATGCCGAGTGCGTGCATCGCCTCACTGATGAGGTACTCGCGCAGCATGGGTCCGACGACGGCCCGCCCGTCCCCGGCACGGGCGAAGGGAGTGCGGCCCGACCCTTTCAGGTGGATGTCCCGCAGCCGGCCGTCCGGGCCCGTCAGCTCACCTAGCAGGAGTGCGCGGCCGTCGCCGAGCAGGGGCGAGTAGCCGCCGAACTGGTGGCCGGCGTAGGCCTGGGCCACCGGCGTCGATCCTTCCGGAACGTGGTTTCCGAGGAGGAGGCGTACGCCCTCCGCGGACCGAAGGTATTCCGGATCGAGTCCCAGATCCCCTGCCAGCGCATCATTGAGAACCAGCAGCTTTGGATCAGGTGCTTCCTCTGCCTGCCAGGGAACCGCCAGCTCGGGCAGTTCCCGGGCAAAGCGTCCGTCCAAAGCGACAGTTGTTTCTGCAGCAGCTGTCATGTGTTAAGCCTTTCCTCGTGGTTCGTTCTCCGGTTTATCAGCCATGTGACAAACCAGAGCACAACGCCGATGGCCATCAGACCGCCGGCAATTTGGTACTGGATGACGTTCCTGCCCACCCATGGGCCGGCAAGGAAAGCGCACAGCAGGGCCGCCACCAGCGGCAACTGCCCGGGCGAGGTGAAGAACACCTTGCGGTTGGGGTCCCGCTTGCGGCGCAGTACAAGGCAGGCAACGTTTACTACCGTGAAGACGCAGAGCAGCAGGAAGGCAGTGGTCCCGGACAGGTTGGCCACGATGTTGCTTTCCGGATCGCTGGTGACGTACAGGATGAGTCCCAGCGCCAGGACGGTGGAGAAGACGATGCCGGCCCACGGGGTACGGCGGCCCGGCAGGACCTTTCCGAGGGTACGCGGCAGGACGTGCTGGCGTGCCATTCCGTAGATGAGGCGGCTGGCCATCAGCATGTTGATCAGTGCTGTGTTGGCTACGGCGAAGACCGCCAGGAACGGAAAGATCCTGTCTATCGGGAAGTCGGGCGAACCCTTGTGGACCACCTCAAGAAGCGCGGCTCCTTCGGCTTCCCGAATGTTCTCAAGCTCGGTTGGCGTCAGTACGCTGACCACCGAGACAGCCACCAGCATGTAAAGGAGTACAGCTATTCCCAGCCCGGTCAGCATAGTGCGCGGGAAGATTTTTTCCGGATTCCTGGTTTCCTCCACCATGTTCACGGAGTCCTCGAAGCCCACCATGGCGAAGAACGCGATGGAGGTGGCGGCCGTAACGGCCAGGAACAATCCCTTGTCCTGGTAGTCGCTGAAGACAAGGATCTCGCCGGGGTTTCCGGTGCCCTGGGACATCACGAAGAAGCCGACGCCGATCACAATGCACAGCGCGATCATTTCCACCAGGGTGAGGACAACGTTGAACTTGACGCTTTCCCCCACGCCGCGCAGGTTGATGATGGCCAGGAGCAGCATAAAGGCCATGGCGACGGCGGTGATGACACCTTGCCCGGGTAGTCCCATCCAGCCGTTGATCTCGAACCCGCCGAAGAGGTTTTGGGCCAGGACGTTGGCGGAGGTGGAGGCGCTGGTGATGCCCGAACAAACCACGGCGAAGGCCACCAGGAAGGTTACGAAGTGGATCCCGAATGCTTTGTGCGTATAGAGGGCAGCCCCGGCGGCCTGGGGGTACTGCGTGACCAGTTCCAGATAGGAGAAGGCGGTCAGTGTGGCCACCACAAAGGCCAGCAGGAAGGGCAGCCACACGATGCCGCCCACCGTTCCGGCCATGGTCCCCGTGACGGCGTAAACACCGGCGCCGAGGATGTCGCCCACGATGAAGAGCAGGAGGAGTTTGGGGCCGAGGACCCGTTTGAGTTCGGGTTCCTTTCCTTCAGGAGTAGCGTCGAAGACTTCTTCGGAAGTTTTGCTCATTGTCGACCTCCACGAGAGGTTGGGCGGCTGCGCCCGGGCGGTATGCCGGATAGTTCACTCTCTACCCCCTGCAAGTGTTTGGCAATCAGCAGCCCCACGCCGTCCCCGCTGCCCGGCACGGGGTTGGGATGCCACCGCCGGCGCTTTGGAAAGGCGAAATGGTCCAGGTCCTCGGCCGCCATCACCGTTGTGCCCGCGGCGCGCAAGTCCGCCTGCGCCACCAACTCGCTGACGTCGTCGTACCTTGCCGAAAAGTGCGTGAGCACAAGCGCGTCAACACCGGCGTCGGCTGCAAGCTTCCCCGCCTGCCCCGCAGTCAGGTGCAGATACCTGCCGGCGAGCGCGGCGTCGTCGTCGCTGAAGGTGGACTCGGCCACGAGGAGGTCCACGCCGTCGGCCAGCTCCTCAGCCCCCGCACAGGGAGCGGTGTCCATGACGAAGGCGAAGCGCTGGCCGGGCCGTGGGACACTGACGTCGGCGAGATGGACCCCCGCCAGCGTGCCCTCTCGCTGCAGCCGCCCGATGTCCGGCCCGTGGATCCCTGCCGCTGCCAGGCGGTCCGGGAGCAGGCTGCGGCTGTCCGGTTCGAGGAGCCGGTAGCCGTACGTTTCAATGCGGTGGTTCAGCGCCCGGACTTCAAGCCCTTCGGCCACCGTCCCGTTGCCGCCGTGCGGATGAAGCCTTAGGTCTATTCCGGGCGAACTGATGGACACGAGCGCCCGGACCACGTCCTCTCCGGACGCCGGGTAATGGAGATGGACGGGGTGGGCCACGCCGTCCAGCGCCATGCGGGACAGCACCCCGGGCAAGCCGTAGCAGTGGTCGCCGTGCACATGCGTCAGGCAGATCCGGGTGATGTGTGTTGCGGATACGCCTGCGTGGATCATTTGGCGCTGGGTTCCCTCGCCGGGGTCGAAGAGCAGCCCCTGGCCGTCCCACCGAAGCAGGTAGCCGTTGTGGTTGCGGGTTCTGGTGGGTACCTGGGAGGCGGTGCCCAGGACAATGAGCTCACGCATGTCTGCTGGGAGACCAAAAAGCAGGTTCCGGAATCATCCGGGACCTGCTTCGTGGTTCGTTGTGATGGGTCAGCGCCGCTTGAGCATGCCCATGATTTTGCCGGCCATGCCGCCGGTTCCGGCCCTGCCGCCCATGGCACCGGTGGTGTTGGGCGTCCGCCCTGTTGTGTTCATTCCGGTGCCGCGGACTGTCCCGGTGGTGCCGGACCTGCCGGCGAACCGTCCAGCGGCATTCCTGATCATGCTTCCCAAGTTCATGTGGTACTCCTTCAGTCTTGACCCGGCCAACCGATATTCATCAGCCTGCTTATTATTTTAGCGCAGTTTCGTTTTTCGGCCAGAGCGGGCGTGGTTTCTTTTGCCGGCCCTGCCGCGGGTTTCAGCGCTCCAGGTCGTCGGGATCGAACTCGCTCAGGGGCGAGCCGCCGAAGTTTTCCTGATCGTCGCTGGCATCGGCTTCCCGGCCGGTGGGGTCCTCGCCGAAGTCGACGTCGGCCACCGCCTCGCCAAGGGTGGGCGTGCTCGCCGGCAATTCGTCCCCAGCCCCGTCGCGGGTTGCTTTCATGTCATCCCGCAGGGTCTGGTCGCTGAGGAAATCTTCCTCCTCGCCGGAAACCTCATCCTGAAGCAGCGGGTCCTCCTGCCAGCGGTCCGGGTTGTTTTCCGCAGCGCCGGGGTAGCTGTCAGGTTCACCGTTGGTCAAGGGATCCAGTTCAAAGGATGAGGCCGCGCCCGGGGTCTCGTCGAGGAGCACGTCGTTCTCTTCGACAATTTCAAGTTCGTCGTCAGGCAGGTTCTGTTCCGTCATGGTGATGCCTCTCTGTTCAGCAGCGTACGGGTAATAGTAAGCATACTGACGAACGGACGGCAGTGTGAACTGTCCGCCCCGGTATCAGCCTGGCGGCCGCCAGCTGCGGCCCCTACTGCGCCTGACTCCCGGGCTGCTCCTGGTCGAGTGCCATCAGGGTCAGCACTGCCACCTGATAGCCCCCGGCGCCGTCCACCAGCTGGTAGCAGAACCGTTCGCGGGCGTGGCCCTGGTAGGACCAGGTGACAGCGGCCCAGGCACTGCCTGGCGTCTCGGCCAGCACCTCCACCTGCTTGTCGACGTCATTGACACCCTCGTACTGCATCCACGAGGAGGCGAAAAACTCCTCTGTCTGCCGCTGCTCCGTGACGGCGAGCAAGTGCCCGGGAAAAACGATCAGCGAGGGAACGGCGTAGAGCCGGCCCATCGCCACTTCGTCGCGGGCAAGCAGGGCGGAGGCATAGCGGTCGAAAAAATCCATGACCCTCTGGTTGGTTTCCGCTGGCATGGCGCTCCCGGTGCTCGTGCTGCTGTTGGGGTCAGGGCGCAGCCGGCCCCTCGACGCCCCTATCCCCCGGCAGATTCCGGATCAGTGCAGGAGCCACGATGCGTCCTGTGGCGGTTCGGGCTTGCGGCGCAGTTTCCGGACCAGAATGAGGAAGGGCCAGGCCAGCAGCTGCAGGACGCCTGCGGCCAGCAACAGACCCACCGCAAGCAGGAGCACCGGCGAGTACAGAAGAAAAACACCAAATGCGGCTGCAATGTATCCCGCAATCAGCGCCAATGCTGCTCCAGGATCCATTGAAACTCCTCTCAATTGTTGGGGGTGAATTTGCCGGCGGAGGTTGCCGGCAGAAAAGACGCCTTGGACGGCCCTGCAGGAGTCGCCGGGCGGGGAAAGTGAACTTGACGGCGGGAGTGCCAGGAAGAATGTGAACGGCCACGGGGCAGGCTCCGGACTGCCGGGGCATCCACACCCAGCGAGCGATGGTGGCCGCATGCTTCTAAACGGTCATATAAGCGTACTCTCCTGCCGCCGGGCGAGGAAGAAGAAACAGCCTGCCTGGCGGCGATAACAGCCACGAAGTCAGGCACTTGCTGTCGCTGGGAAGGACAGCGGGTGGATACTGGGGGAAGCCCTGCAAACCAAAGGCAGCAACCATTAGGAGCACGAAGGAGCCATGCAGGAGGCACGGGCCATAGTTGCCGGCTACGACGGTTCGACCCCCGCCGCAGACGCTGTCCGCTGGGCAGCGCGGCAGGCACGCCTTCGGGGCCGGGTGCTGCATGTGGTGCATTGCTCCATATGGCCACTGCTGACCAGGCACCTCGGTCCTGTTCCCGGTGTCTCAGACAGCGGGCTGGAACGCTCCGCCGAGGCCATCCTCGAGGAAGGACTCAGCCTTGCCAACGCTGCCGAGCCGGGGCTGGCGGTTGACTGCACCCTGCTGCATGGCCTTCCCGCCCAGGAACTCGCCGGTATATCCGCGCGCCAGGAAATGGTGGTGGTGGGAAGCCGGGGCCTCGGCGGCTTCCTGGGCCTGATCGTAGGGTCAGTCAGCCTGGAGCTGGCTGCCACGGCCTCCTGTCCCGTCGCTGTCATCCGCCCAGACCTCCGCCCGGATGGTCCGGTAGTGGTTGCTGTTGATGAAGCAGGTTCACCGGTTGCGCTGGAAGATGCCTGCACCGTGGCGTCGGCAACCAGGGCGAGACTCGCCGTCGTTCATGTCCGGCACATCCCCGGCGGCTACCAGCGCTTCCACGCCGGCACGGAAGCAGGAGCCGCCCCCGAGGCAGCCCTGCGGTCCGCCGCCCAGGCCGCACGCACCCTCGCCCCCGCGGCAGACATCCAGGAAGTGCTGCTCACTGACACCTCCATCCCCCATGCCATCCTCGATGCCTCCCGGGGCGCCTCAATCGTGGTTGTTGGTACACAAGGCCGCGGGCTCGTCAGGGAAACCATCGGTTCCATCGCCCACGCGGTACTTCACCACGCGCAGGGTCCTGTGCTCGTCTCCCGGCGCTGACACCTCATGGGTATTCCGGGCCGGAAACAGGGGCTTCAACAGGAAGATTAGGGGGATTGCCGGTATCGACAAGCAGTGCCACGGGAGGCCGCGTTGCGGCAGATGTTCGCCCGTCAGCGGCCACCAGTTTCGCTTCCCCTATGCCGAATACAGCGACTCGACTCGACCCTGGCAGCAATCCGCCACCTGTATACCAATCACCGCGCCTTTGATGACGACGGGACGGAAGACTCCGGCTTCAACACCCGCACCAACTACAACCCCTACAACCTGAGGGTGAAGTTCGTTGAGGCGACGACGACCACGGAAACCGTGCAGGGCTGGATCGACTCCGCCAAAGCGAACAACGCCTGGCTGATCCTGTCCTATCACGGGGTGGGCGGGAACATAGGCGGCAGCGTCTACACCACGGACACTGCAGTTCTGGACGCAGACATGAAAGCTGTGCGGGACAGCGGCCTCGATGTCGTCACGGTTGCACAAGGTGCAGCCGAAGTCCTGTCGCAGGTATCCGGCAACTAGCAGGAGCCTGCGAAAGGCTGCCTCGGCGGCCAACGAGGGGTCTTCCGGCCGCGCTCCTCCCCGGCGCGACCCCCGCGGCAGCATAGGCTGACCGGGTGACTCCCGCCCCGTCCCCCAGCCCGCTTGATGTCGTGGTCCACTCGGGGCCAGCCGACTGGTGGGTTATCCTCGCCGGTTTAGGTCCGTTGGCTGTCCTCGTCGCAGCCCTGCTCGCCTTCTACATCAACTGGCGCACACTCAAGCAACGCACGGCAGCAGACAAGACCTCGTTGGACCAAAAGCGGGAAGCGGATGCCCAGGCGCTGCAGCAGAAGACAGAAGCGGACAGCCGTGCTGAATGGTGGCGCCGAACGCAGTGGGCGCTGGACCGGGCACTGGACGAGGACGAAGGTACAAAGGCTTTGGGGCTGGCAACCCTGGAAGTCCTGGCACGCAGCGACCTGGCACGTACCGAGGAACTCGAGTTATTCGACATCGCCTGGAAAAACGTCGCAGGTGAGGACACCAGCGATGACAACGGGCAGGAGGACCGCCTGGACCAGGAGTTCATGTTCGTGGACTCAGGTGGCAACATAAGCGAGAATGGAACAACTGATGAGGGCAAGATCAAGGAGGCTGGACCATGAGCGCTGCATCATCTGAACACCGCTTCGTCCATACTCCCCGAACCGGCACTTCCGCCAAACCGGCGCAACGGAAAACCACCCCTGCCGAGCATCGCGTTCAGGTGGCAGCAGCCAGGCTGCGCGTCACCCTCGATGAACGCCTCGGACGCGAAACGCCGGCCAAGACCAAGGCGCTCGCCAAGGAACCCATCTAGGTTCCGCGGATAATCCATGGGGCCGCAACCCGGGCGTGTCTGGAACAGGTGACTGGTGGCTGCAGTAATTCTGGGGTGGGACCCCAGTAAGCGGAACCGTTGGAACTACCGTGCCGTCGTCGAGAAGGTCGCGCGGTCCGGAAAGGTCCTGGAATGCTGGAGCGTTGGCTGCCACTCGGACATTCCCGTGGGAGCCGAGGCCTGGCTCCTGCTGCAGGGCAGCAGCGACGCCGGCACCGGCCTCATAGGGCATGGCGTCGTTATGTCCGAAGCGTCCGAGGCCAGGCAGTTGGATGAGCCTGCCGCGACAGACTGGTACGTCACGGTCGCTTTCGATGCACTCCTCCCGTTTGGTGAGCAAATACGGCCTGAGGTCCTCACTGCAGCCCTCCCCGAAGACTTGTGGAGGGACGCCATGCCTCAGGCAGTCCTCGCCGTTCCGCCCGGAGCGGACCGTGACCTTCGCCGGTTGTGGCGGGACTACGGGCCAGCGGTAAAAGAGCCCCCTCAGCTGGTTCCCGGAACTTACCCGCCAGACGCTGTGAACACTGTGGAGGTGAGCCGCTACGAGCAGGACCCTGACGCACGCCGGATGTGCCTGGCATTCCACGGAACAGCCTGCGCGGCGTGCGGTTTCTCCTTCGAGGCTGCCTACGGCGACCTTGGCACCGGTTTCATCGACGTGCACCACATAGCGCCCCCGGCGTTGCTCGAGGGCGGGTACCAGCTTGACCCGGTGGCTGACCTCGTACCGCTGTGCCCCAATTGCCATGCCATGATCCACCGCGCCGTGGTGTCGCCGCGCACAGTGTCAGAACTCCGCGAAATCATTGCCGCCTCCGGCCACATGAGGGGCGAGGTGGTGAGTGCGCTTGCCTTGGCAGCCCAGGAGGATGCGCGGCGGATTCTTGAAGCGCGCTCCATTTTGAAGGACCTGAGCTGAGGAAAATGCGGTGACGAAGGGGGCAAGATACGGCGGACCGCACTGGCGGCGGGTGGTGGCTACTCTTGCCAACCCAGACGCCCGGACTGCCCACGCGCAAATTGTGCTCGGCGCTAAGCTCCCCGAGGTGCTTGCCGGCCTTAAGGACCAACGGCGAAACAGGGCGCTCGCAGCGCTCGTTGAATCCGGGCTGGTTGAGCGGAATGCCGACGGCGAACTGGTTGCGCCTGAGTCGATCTTCCGGGACCTTTTGGCTCAGCAGCCGCGGCGGCAGGCGCAGACCGGGTTGGCACGCTTCATGCGGCTGGGCAGGATCGAGAGGTATCCGGCCAACCTGTCGGAGCGCCGGGAGCTTTTGGCCTGGATTGCCAGCGAAACCGTGGAGCCGGGCGAGAGCCTGACTGAGAAGCAGGTCAATGAGCGGCTGCTCAGCTATACGGACGACGTCGTGCTGCTGCGCCGCTATCTGGTGGACTTCGGACTTCTGCAACGCACCGCCTCGGGATCCTCCTACAGCAGGCAGGAAGACGTTTAGGCGTCCGCTGGTTCTCGTGAGCTTCGCATCCCCTTATAGGCTGCCCCTGCCCCCACCACCAAAAGGAGGACGGCGAGATACACCGGGCCCAGGTGCCCAAGGGTGGCAAAGCCCCAGGGGTAGTGGGCCGGGACTGCCACTGCGAGTCCCACGGCCGAGACGATAAGGGCTGTGGTGAGGGCCCATCGTTCTCCCCGGCGGACTCCGTACCAGGACAGGCCTGCAAGGGCCAGCCCGGTTGCGGCTATGAAGCCGCTCAGAGCTATGTGCAAGTGGCTGATGTAGTGGGACAGCTGCGGGCTGAACGCTTCAACATCAGCTTTCCCCTTGTCCACCTGATCCGGGCCGATGCCCAACTCCAGGAAAGCGCCTGTGAAGTTGAGTACCAGAAAAACCGCGGCGTATGCCACGAAGGCCAACCCGGCAAGCGTCATCAGGGCGGCTCCCGTCCGAAGACGTGAGTGTTGGCCAGAGGTGGCGTGGATGGCAGGCATGCCCACCACCCCCTCTCCTGTTCACTTCGGTACTAAATGAGGGCCCTTTGATTGTGGGCCTGCGAAGTGAAACTTCTCAACAAGGAGATTCCTGCCAGCGCCGGGAATCTTTCCGGTGCTTTGCCGGACTAGCCGATTCGGGTGTAGCTGGTTTCCGTCTTTCCCAAGGGAGCCGAGTGGAGCGTCACGTAGGTGCCCTGGGCTCTGTTGGCGCTGCCTGAAAGGGCGCCGGGACGGGAGACGTAGCTTCCCTCAAGGCGGGGTGAGGCTTCGCGGTCGGTGGGAAGGCTGACGTAGCTTCCTCCCCGGGGCACACTGTTCCTGATGGTCGCCTGGAATTCCTGGTTTACGGTCAGTTCGGACTGCAGAGTCATGGTGTCTCCTGGTTATTGGGGGCTTGCCGGCGTCGCCGGCCGCAGTAGGTGCAGGCTGTTTCCCATAAGGGACGGTGGTCACCGGGAGTTAGGCCTACGGGCGGCTGCAAATACGTGGGGAGGTTGCCCGGCGCCGAGGAGGGCCCCTACGCCTGACTCAACTTTACGCTATTAATATGACAAGCTCATAATAAGGTGCGCGACCTCACGGGTTTGGAAACAAGCACTTCCTTTGCGCCCGTCGGGGTTATCCTCAAAGTGCGTATCCAGTTGTGGGGGGCATCCGGGCGGGGGCTACGCGCACCCGCGGTGTGACTGCCGCGGGCCAGTTTCAATATTTGGACTCACACCGGGAAAACCCGGCGGATTACAAAGGAAACAGCATGGGCCGCCGGCACGCAGCATCTGACCCGACTTATCCGCGCTGGATCTGGATGGCTGCTGCGGCCACGGTGGCACTTCTCATCGTTGGCGGCGCATTTGTGCTGCGGGCATTGATCTTCCCCGCCTCTTCAGGCGAAGGTGGGACTTCCGGCGGTAATGGCAGCCCACCAGCAGCAGGAGAACCGCTGGCACAGGACAGTCCCGCCGCCGTCGCCGGCGCAGCTCCGTGCATTCCCTTGAAGATCCTTACTTCACTGGAAAACGCCGGGATGGTCCGGGCCCTGGCGGCGGAGTACACCGCGAAACCCCGCAGCGTGGACGGCAAGTGCGTGACGCCGGCAGTTACCGAGGAAAAGTCGGGGGTAGCCGCCGGCAAGGCAGCGGCCCTGTTTCCCGGCGTTCCGGCCGGTGACAAGCCCTCCGTGTGGCTGCCGGACTCCTCCGCGTGGCTGCAACTCGCAGCCCTGGACGCGGCCGGAAGCCCCGTCCCGTCGGAGGCGGTGAGCCTTGCCAGGAGTGCTGTGGTGGTGGCCATGCCGGAGACGATGGCTAAAACCCTTGGTTGGGACAGCAAAGCGCCGTCGTGGTCGGAAGTCTTTCGGATGGCCGAGGATCAAGATGTCTGGGAACGCCTCGGCCACGGCGACTGGGGGAAATTCAAGTTCGGCAAAGCGAGTCCGCTGGTCTCGACGTCGGGCTTGATGGCCTTGGCAGCTTCCTACGGCGCCGCAGGGGGCAGTGTCGGGGGCTTGGACGACATGGACCTGGATACTCCTTCCTTGAAGGAAAAGGTGCGCGCCGTGGAATTGGGCACCAGCCACTACATGGCCACCCCCGAGCATTTCCTGTGGCATGCGAGGGAGGCTGATGACGCCGGGAAGGTCGCAGAGTTCCTCTCCGCAGTGATTGTGGACGAAAAATCCGTTTGGGATTACAACCGGGGAGTATTCAGCGAGGACGGAAAGGCCCAGCAAACCGGTCCCCCACCCCGGGAGCCCCTCCGTGCCATCTATCCCTCCGACGGGGTGCACGTGGCTGACAACCCGGCTGTCATTCTTGACGGTGAATGGGTGGATAGCCAGCAGCGCTTGGCGGCCCAGGATTTCCTTGCGTTCGCGGTGACTGAGCAGGGCCAGCAGGTTGTCAAGGCGTCCGGGTACCGCACAATTCAGGGCAAGCTGGATGCCGGGGTGGCCGGAGTGGGCCGATACGCGGAGACGCTTCAGCCACTGCCGCTGCCAAGGTCGGAGGTGCTTTCTGGCCTTCAGGGCAGTTTCCCCGAGGTCCGAAAGCGGGCCAGGGCCTTGTTCCTGCTCGATATTTCGGAGTCAATGGTGCAGGAGCCCGGCCTGACCAAGCTGCAGCGGGCGAAGGATGCCGTTCTGAAAGCACTGGACCATTTTGTGGGTGAGGATGAAATTGGCCTTGCCGCTTTCTCCCAAGTGGGGGACGGCCCTTTGACGCCCGGCGTCGTAAGCCCGGTTGCCCCGTTCAAGACGAACAAGGACCACCTCATCGCAAAGCTCAACGAGCTCCAGGCCGTCGATGCCACGCCTCTCTTTGAGGCGGTGAGCCGCTTCGCCGGCGACCAGGCCAGGGAATACAAGGACACCTACATCAACACCATCGTGCTCTTGAGCGACGGCAAAAACGATACGACGCATCCGGGAGACCTCAGCGGGCTCGCAGAACAGTTAAGCCACCAGAACCACTCGACGCCGGTGCTCGTCTTTACGCTCGCTTACGGGCCTGACGCGGATGTCCCCACTTTGCTGGAGATCGCCAGGGCAAGCGGGGCCCACTACTATGACGCGACAGATCCACAAAGACTCGAAGAGGTGCTCGGCGAGCTGGTGACCAGTTTCTAGGCCAGCAACGGGGAAAAGAGTCCGCGCAATCCGCAATCGGCGTTGTCGTCATCACACAGGCATCCGTTCCCCTGGTCCGTAAACGGCTGGCGCGCCGTGGCCGAACAGAACGAGTCTTGGGCGCAGATCCGCCAGCCGTTTCATGGACTGCCGGTTGAGTTCAGGCTTCCACGTAACGAAGTTCGGAGGCCTGGACAGCCGGCGGATGTTGAAGAAGACGTCCCCACACAGCAGTACCCGGTCGGATTCACGCCACAAGGCGATGTGGCCCGGCGAGTGTCCCGGCACTTCAAGGACCGTGAACCCTGCCACCCTGTCCCCCTCCTTGAGTTCCCTGTCCACCGGGCATGCCGGCGCCAGCGGAATTTTGGACATGAAACGGGATCCTCGACCTTCTCCGGCCGCCGTGGTCCCCGTTTGGATCGCCCCTCGGTCCGCGGCGCCTGCCCAGATTGGTATGCCGAGGCGGGCTCGGATGGCCCGTGATGAGCCGAAGTGGTCCGGGTGGGCATGGGTAATGAGGTTTGCCTGCAGGCCCAGGCCCTTGACCTGTCGAAGGACGCGGTTCCGCGCGGCGACAGTTCCTGCATCCACAAGCACGTCCCCCAACAGATAGATGTTGATCTGGTTGCGCGGGAATCCGGATAACTGGCGTACGCCAGGGGCAAGCTGCAGCATCGGCCACCTCACCAAGGCTTCAATGACGGTTACAGAAAGGATGGACGGCAGGGGGCACGCTTGCAAGAGATAAGCGGTGTCCAAAGACCCCTGACTTCACGTCGAAGTAAGCCCCGGCGGTCGAATTAGCCGGGTGGTGGTTGTACTGAACAGAAGGCTTGCCCACTATGGAAGTGTGGCGAGGAAGAACACAGGGCACCGGCGGGCGTTTGCCCTGTGGCCGCTGATCCTGCTCGCAGGTACATCAGCGTGTGTCTATGACTACCCTGATCCCGTACAGACAACAGCCGCCACCTCCGGGCCCGTGCGGACACAAGCTGATTCGGCGCCGGCAACAGGGGCACCGAAGCCCTACAGCGACCCACAGATCCTGGAGCAGGAGGCCAAGAACTACGCTGAGCTGTACCGTCTCCTGCGGGCGTCTCCGGGCCGGGCCCTCCTTTTCGAAGTGGGGCCACTGGACGGCCCCGTCCGGGGCTTTGGCAAAACCGAGAAGGTGCCCGCAGCCGGCCAGTACACCGTCACCGCAGCCTGCGTTGGTGCTCCCGGAGCGAAGGTCGCCGTTGGACAAGAGCATCCGGGCGCTCCCTTCCGTCCTACCGAGATTGCACTGGACTGCACTGGCGCTTCTTCGCGAGTCGTTGAACTTCAGGAGGCGTACGTCTTCACTCATCTGGTGCTGCCCGGCCCGGGCGATACGCCCTGGACAGGGGCAGTGGGCGGAGTCCGCGTAACCGCTGCCGGTTGAAGCGTCCCGCGCTGTCTCTGCGACTCCCCTCGTCGTCCCCGGTTCACGTCGCCCCTGGGCTCGCCAGGGGTGATGCGCAGCTGTTCTACCTAGCTCGGGCTGCCCGGTCACGGGTTAGTGCGAGCGCCCATCCGCCCGCTACTCCAATGGCAAGCAGCACGGTTACGAAACCGATCGCCGGGGCGCTTGACCAGGTCAGGGCGGAGCCGTACCGCAGCAGTGCGAGCGCCTGCAGAATGACGAAGGCAACGGACGTTACGGCCACGGGCCGGACGGTGCTCAGGTCGCGGCTCAACTGTCCCTGCGCGGCCGCCCACCCAAGACCGACAAGCCACGCGCCGATCGCCCTCGCGGTGAGCTCGGACAGTGGCCACGGCCACCAGGTTGCGGCCTGAAGGGGAATCGCCAGGAGCGCCAAGCCATATAGCAGCAGCACCCCGGAGATTCCCGCCAAAAGCAACCGGAGCGCCGGGGGCAGCACGGGCCGTCCCGCCGTTGCGGTTCTGGTAGCCGGGGGCCGGGACCGGACCTGCATCCAGCTGACGACGAGCATGGCCACGGGCACAATGGCATAGATTGCCAGCCATGCCCAGGCGGCTAACTGGGCAAGGAAGGCAGTGTCTGAGGACAGGTGGAAGCGATCGAGATGAAGCAGGGTGACTCCGAAAGTCAAGGTCGTGAAGATGAACACGGGCCAGACTGCCAGCCTCGCCAGATCCCAAGTCGCTGAGCGGGCGCCTGTCACCTCCAGGCCAGCGCTCGCCCAGTAAGCCGCCCCGAGGAAGACCGCGGTCATGGGCGGATTGACTGTCCATGCGAACCACTCCGCAGTCCGGAGCGGAAACACGAACAACACGAGCCCGGCAAGAAACACGAGAAATGCAGCGGCGTAGAGCAGCCACCGCATCGGCGGGATGAGGGGTGTGACCTCAGTTGAAGCCGGCATCGCCGGGCAACTCCTCCGATAGGGGTGCCTCAGCAGGGGCAGGGAGCGGGGCAGGCAGGGGGTTCTCGGCGAGGTAGGTGTGCAGCATCGAGACCACCGTGGCCCCGTCGCCGACTGCGGTAGCCACTCTTTTGATCGAACCGGCCCGCACGTCGCCGATGGCGAAAATGCCGGGCATGCTGGTCTCCAGCGCCAACGGAGGCCTCCCCGACGTGACAGGCCCGGCGTCGCTGACCTCCCGGCTGACTCCCGTGCGCAGAAAGCCTGCGGGGTCGCACTCGACGGCGTCGGGCAGCCAGGCGGTCCGCGGCACCGAACCGATCAGCACGAACAAGCCGCCGGCTTCAATTTCCTCGCTCGGGGTTGACTCATGCGCTCCCGTTGCAGAGATTTTGACGGCGGAAAGGAATTTGTCCTGGTCACGGCCCCCCACGATCCTGGTGCGGTAGCGGATAGCAACGTTGCGGGTAGCCCCAAGCTGGGAGATGAGGTACTCCGACATACTGGCCGACAGCGAGGGCCCGCGCACCAGCAGCGTCACTTTCTTCGCGTACTTCGCCAGATGCAGCGCCGCTTGTCCGGCCGAATTGCCGCCGCCCACGACGCAGACGTGCTTCCCCGCCATTGACGGGGCCTCGGAGACCGTGGCGCCATAGAAGACGCCCCTGCCCACCAGATCCTCCAGCTGAGGCAGGCCGAGGCGGCGGTAGTCCACTCCGGTGGCCACCACGACAGTGCGGCAGCGCACGACGCTGCCATCCGAAATTGAAGCAACGTACAAAGCCCCCTCGCTTTCGAGCCCCTCCACTTTCCGGAGGAACAGGAAGTCAGTGCCCAAAGTCCAGGCCTGGTGGAAGGAGCGGTAGGCCAGGTGCGCGCCACTCACACCCCGGGAGAAGCCAGGGTAGTTGCGGATTAATGAGCTGGTACCGGCCTGGCCCCCCACAGCTTCCCCCTCCACCACCATGGTGGACAGGCCCTCGGAGGAGGCATAAACGGCGGTCGCAAGACCCGAAGGACCAGCTCCCACCACCAGCACATCGAAAATCTTGTCCGCCGGCGGCGGCCGCGTCACCCCCATCGCTTCGGCGATCTCAAGGTCGCTGGGGTTCTCAAGGACAATTGGTGGAACGGTGAAATCCAGCACCATGACCGGCAGCACGGGGTCCCGCAGGTCCACGCTTTCCAGCGTGCGCTGCGCCGTTTCGGATCCTGCTGGGTGGAAGCCCACCGGGATGTGGTTCCGGCTCAAGGAGTCGCGCAACGTATGAGTCCTTTCGTCGCCGACCTCCCCGACCAGCCGGACGGCCTCGAACGAAACCCCCTGGGCCAGGTGCCAGTCGTCGAGGGCGTCAGTGATCGCGCCATGGAATTCTTCGTCGCGCGAACGTTCGGGACGTATGATCACCAGTTCGGCGTACCCCTGCCCGACTGCCTGGAACACAGTGGGGGCACTGGCGAAGTCACCCCATGTCACCACAACACCCCGCTTGGCGGCTGGGTGGAAGCCATACGCACGCCTCAGGAAATCGAGTCCACCCCGGTCAGCCGGGCCGTAGCATGCGAGGATGAGGGCGACCGGGCGGTTCCAGCGCCGGAGCCCCTCAAGCACCGCCCGCCCGTGGGCGTGGTCGGCGCAGGCCACCACCTCGTAGTCGGCACCGTACCGCCGGCGTAACTCGTCTTCAAGAATGCGCAGAGAGGTCGGGTCTTTCGTGGCAACCAGCATGATCGGAACCGAGTGCTCCATGGCCGTTGTCTTTCCGGTTCAATGGTTCGGTGGCGCTCACGATACTCGCGGTGGGACACCGGCGACAAGGGCGCGAAGACTCTGTCAGAATAGCTCCCGATGCGGGGCAGGCAGGATGACCTGAGCAGAACCGGAGCGCGGTGAAAATGGAGGACCCCATGGAGGAGCGCCATATCCCAGGAATCAGCCTCGGCGCCACACCCAGTGGACCCGGGTGCCTGGAGTGCCTCGGCGGTGACGGCCCGGGATGGTGGCTGCACCTGCGCCGGTGTGCGCAATGCGGCCACATTGGATGCTGCGATTCATCACCCTCGCAACATGCCAGTCTCCACGCCCTCACGGCCGGTCACCCCGTCATCAGGTCCTTTGAACCTGGGGAGGACTGGTTTTACGAGCACACCACGAAGAAGTTCTTTCGCGGCCCGCGGCTTCCGGATCCTCAATCCAGGCCGCCGGAGCAGCCGGCACCTGCACCGGCGGACAAGGTTCCGGCAGACTGGCAGGAGCGCCTGCACCGGTAGCCGCGGCGCCACAATTAAGCGCGCGACGGCGGGCTTCACCGAGGGACGCTGGTTAGGCTGGGTGGATGGCGACAGTTCTTCTCGTGCGGCACGGCCGCACCACAGCCAATGCCACCGGGCTGCTGGCCGGTCGGGCCGCAGGCGTCGGCCTGGACCAGGTCGGCCGCGAGCAGGCGGCGTTGACCGGAGAGCGGCTCGCGGGCGTGCCCGTAGTTGGGGTGGTTTCCAGCCCTCTCGAGCGCTGCCGGCAGACCGCCCAGCTCATCCTCGACCGCCAGGCCGGCTCTCCGTACGCGCCGGTGGACCCCGACCTCACCGAGTGCGATTACGGCGAGTGGCAGGGCCGCACGCTCAGTGATCTCGCCACGGAGGATCTGTGGCCGGCTGTGCAGTCGCAGCCGTCCGCCGTCGTATTTCCCGGCGGTGAGTCCATGGCTGCCATGCAGGCTCGGGCGGTAGCGGCCATTCGCCGCCACGATGCAGCCTTCGAGGCCGAGTACGGGCGGGGAGCTGTATGGGTGGCGGTGAGTCACGGTGACATCATCAAATCCATCGTCGCCGACGCGCTGGGCATGCACCTCGACCTGTTCCAGCGCATAAACGTTGGGCCGGCCTCCGTATCGATCGTCAGCTACGGCGCCAGCCGGCCGAGCGTGTACGCGACCAACACCGACGCTGGGGATCTGTCCTGGCTGTCGAACGGCGTCCACTCGAGCGACGCGCCGGTGGGAGGCGGTGCAGGGCAAAGGGCGCTCTGAACCTCATGTGCCTAAAATGCTCGTATGCCTACACGTGTTCATGAATTTGCCTGGCCTGATCGGGTCGTTGTTGGCACCATTGGCCTTCCTGGGGCGCGTACGTTTTACCTGCAGGTGCGGGCCGGGACCCAAATCGTAAGTGTCGCATTGGAGAAGCACCAGTCGGCTCTGCTCGCGGAGAAAATCGACGAAATCCTCGACCAGCTTCTGACCTTGGAGGGCAACCCCCACAGTGTTCCCACCGGTACTCCCATAGAACTGGTGGACAATGATCAGCTCGAGGCCGTTCATGAGCAGTTTAGGGCCGGCGCCATGAGCTTAGGCTGGGACCCGACGACCGCCCAGGTCGTCATAGAGGCCTACCCGATCACCGATATCGACCCTGATGGCAGCGACGAAGCCCTTGATCAGGACGAGGCTGACGTGCCCGAAATGCTGCTGGTGCGGATGCCAGTTGGCACCGCCCGCGCATTCGCCAAGCGCACCCGTGAGGTCGTGGGCGCCGGGCGTCCGGCATGCCCGCTCTGCGGATACCCGGTAGACGCCGACGGCCACGTCTGCACTCTGCCCGAGGTGTAATAATGTCCGCGCCCGACCTGATGACCGCGGAGCTGACGCTAACCGGGCGCATTACGACGGCGTCGAACGCCACCTTCGTGGGGACCATCGGCGACGCGACCGTCGTCTACAAACCGGTTGCCGGGGAAAAACCGCTGTGGGATTTTCCCGATGGTTTCCTTGCCCACCGGGAGGTTGCCGCCTACCTGGTTTCGGAGGTTCTTGGCTGGAACGTGGTGCCGCGCACCTGGCTGCGCGATGGTCCCTTAGGTAAAGGGATGGTGCAGCTGTGGCAGGACACTGACCCCGGCCAGAACGCGGTGGACCTCGTTGCGTCGGACGGCGTGCCGAAGACCGGTTGGAAACACGTTCTTGAAGGTCAGGATGAGGACGGGCGGATGGTCGCCCTCGTCCACGAGGACTCTCCGGCGCTCAGGCGGATGGCGGTGTTCGACGTCGTCGTCAACAATGCGGACCGCAAGGGCGATCACATTCTTGCCATGTGGGACGGACACCGGCACGGCGTGGACCATGGGCTCACGTTTCACCGTGACCACAAGCTGCGCACAGTGCTGTGGGGGTGGCTGGGCGAGGCTCTGACCCCTGAGGAGCACGAAGGCATCGATCGTGTCAGCAAGGAACTTCACGGTGAGCTGGGCCGAAACCTGGCGGGCCTGCTCAGCGCCGACGAGATTGCCTCGCTTGCCGCGCGTTGCGCCCGGCTGCGCTCAGCAGGGCGTTTTCCGGCTCCGAGTGGCGGGATGCCGGCGGTGCCCTGGCCGCTGTTTTAAGGCCTGTTCCATCCCGTCACCCCGGGCAGGCAGTGGCTTTGTAGGGCGGAAACTCAAGATCGACACAATTGTTCCCCAAGAAGGGGCAAACGTGCTTCCGCTTTGTCCCTCGGGCTTCCTAGAGTGACTTGCAGACAGCAGATGACTACGTCAGGGGGGACGTATGAGCAGGGCACCGTTGGTGGAGGAAGCACGTGGCGGGAAAGCTCCGGTTCCCGGCCCGCCCAAAAATTCCCTTGTTCGGCCGCGGCCTGCACAGCAGGCTAAGCCCTCTACCGGCCGGGAGCACGAGGTGCAGCGGCTGATCCGAGACCTCGCCGCTCTTGCCGCCCGGCGGCGTGGAAGCACCTCAGGCCGGATCTGATACGCTCCGCCAAAACGGACCTCTGTGGGTGTAGGCAGGGACCGGACCGTCGTGAGTACATTTCCGTGATGGGCACGTGGCCCCGGCTGGAAGATCATCAGCAGATAACGGTCCCTCCACCTCAGTTACGGGTTAGTAAACCTTTTGAGTGGACAGGGGAACCGGACATCCCCAGCACCTACTATGAGCCATGGACACGGTCCCCACGGTATTGCTGGTCTTCTTTGCCGCTTTCGCCTGGATTGGACTGACTGTGATCGTGATCCTGCGGTTGCGTCGGCGGCGTAACGGCTCAACGCTGGTGGCTTCCGCCCCGGCGGAACAGCACACCAGCCACGCTCACAAGCCTTGGCGGCGTGTCCGCCCAGTCACAGGGCAAGCCCCAGTACGTCGCAGGCTGCGGCTGAGGAAAGTCCGCAGGTAAACGCCCCCAATCACCTTCGAGGTCGATGGGTGTAACACGTAAGGCAGCAACGCAGTAGGCTGACGTGACCATGAGCCTGAGGGGGCAGCGCTATGAAACAGCAAGTTTTTGCAGCCGCAGTTGTCGCAGCACTTCTACTGGCGGGCTGCACTTCAGCACCGAAAATCAGCGCTCTTGAGTCTCCAGCCGATGCGGAAGATCAACTTCCTGCCGGGATCACCGTATGGCCGGAGGACGAGATACCTTCCAATACCGTGAGGTTCCTGGTCGAGCACAACGAGGTCAGGTATTTCGGAGCGAAAAGCGACGACGGCCGCAGGGCTTGTGTGGTCGCCGTACGCCAAGACGCTGAGGCCATGTGGGTGGGCGGTTGTTCCGATCTCACGGACGATCATGAGGTCGTCCATGTAAGCGGTGTGGGTGTTGCTGAGACGGTACTGGTGTCGGACGGCTACGACGTCGATAAGCTCCTCGAGGCCGGGTGGAAGCCCATTCATAAGAACATCGTCATCGCCGCGTCCTGAGGCGACACGGGCCAGTAACGCTAATCCGGCTACCGGCGCTGGCCCGCGCCTGTTTGATGGAGGTCCTCAGAGGCCAGGCTGGCGGGTGTTCCCTTACGCGTCCAGGTCAAAGTCAAGATCAAGGCACTCTGTGGACACCAGTTCCCGCCAGGTGGTCCCGACCCGGGCGGTGCGGAGGGTTGCGGCGATCGGCATCCTGTCGGCGGCAACGAGTTGGTCGAGGTTCAGTTCGGTGAGTTCGGCGATATCGCGGAGGGGTACCTGGAAGGTTCGGAACGGGCCCAATGGCGGAGCCTCCTCAACGGCGCCCGGCCGCGGCACGTCCGGCAGGTCGGCCAGCTGGGGTGTCTGGTCAACGACATACCCGGTGGCTGCCAGCTCGCCCCCATGGATGAAGGCTGCGACCTTGAAATACCGCAGGGGGATGCCAACTCCCCGATAGACGGGGTCGAGGTCGCTGAAGATCGGCCCGGTAAACACCAGGAGTTTCCGGCTGTGATGGGCGGCGTGGTCCAGGAGGTAGGACTCCATGCCGAGCCACAGTTCCATGCCCTGGTTGAACTTGGCGGCCTGCGGCGCAGCGTTGGTGTAGTGGAATGTGTCCTCGTTGGCCTGTGCCGCCTCGGCCCGGCTCTCACCCCAGACGGCGGACGCACGTCGGACCAGGTGTCCGCGATCGATGTCGTTGCGGGCGTAGACCCGTTCACCCGTCTGCTGGTCTTCACGCAGCCGTGGATCCAGCCGCCAGTTGATTCCTGCGCGGTCCAGGTCCATGAGTTTGCCGCCATCAATCCCCAGTGCTGTCACGGCCGCGAGGCGTTTGTCCGGGCGCATCAGCACTGAGAAGTGCGTGTATGGCAAAAGGACTGTCTCGACCCCGGCCAGCGTCGGGATGGGTACGGTAACGCCCAGGAAGCCCTCATTGTAGCCGCCCCTGGCGGCGAGGTCTTCGACGGTAGCGGTCCGTGCAAGCAATAATTCATCATCCATGCCCGGACCCTATCAGTGCCCGGTGAAGGTGGGGTGTCACCAAGGCGGCGAAGGCGGTTCCTAGTGCGACCCCAGCAGGTCAAGCACGGCTGGGAGGGTGGTCACCCCATCCTTAGCCATGAAGTGTCCCGCTCCTGGTTCCACCTGTAGCTGTGCGTTGAGCCGCCCGGCAAGCTCATCGGACGCTGCCGGCGGCACAAAGGGATCCGCATCCGAGCGGAGAACGGCCCGCTTGCCGATACTCCTGGCCACGCGTTCAACGTCAACGTCCGTTGCAAGAAAGCCATCCAGCTCCGGCAACGCTTCCAGTGGTTGAGTGAAGCCGGCCACCAGCACAAGACCGCCTAGCTCCCATGGCTCCGGCAGCGCCGCGAGTACTCGCAGTGCAGTAACCGCGCCGAGGGAATGTGCCACAACCGCCGTCCTGCTATCGGGCACCCCAAGAGCGGCACTGACAGCGCTCTCCCACGCTGCCGCATCAGGAGCGTCCGGGGCGGGCAGGGAAACGACAGTGACGCCGATGCCTTCTGCTTGGAGTACACCTTCAAGCCAAGGAAACCAGTTAGCATCCGGTGCAGCTTCGTACCCGTGGACAATAATGACGCGCTCGACTTCGCTCATAGGCAATGAGCCTAAGGGGTTGCCGGCAGTCCGGGTAGCGACGCCGCGACGGCGGCGCCCGGCGTCGTTACCCGGCGTCACGGGCGGGTCCAGAAACGGCACCAAAACGATTAAAACGGCCGGACGAGAACCCTCGAATTTACTAGCACGTGACCGGGAGGTGGTGTTCTTTACGGTTTCGCCCCGAAGCGGCAACAAGCCTCGTTTTGTGCCCCTCGCACTCCCTAATCTTGAGCTATCCAACCGCCCCACTCCCCTTGGAAGCACCCCCAATGAAAAAACTCCTCCTCTGGCTCACGGCCCTCCTGGCAGCCGTCGGGCTGGGCATTCTGGCACCGGGGCCCGCCTCGGCAGCATCGTATTGCGGTCTCGAATGGGGTTCCCTGGCTAAATCCATGGCCGGGATGAGCTCCGCGTCCGTCACCAACGTCCGGACAGGGCAGCAACCCTGCTTCGACCGGATGGTGGTTGACCTCAACGGCCCTGCGAAGGGCTACACGGTCCGCTACGTCCCGGAAATCATCCAGGACCCCACCGGTTACACGATCCCCGTGTATGGCAAAGCGCGCCTGCAGGTCGTCGTGAATGCACCCTCGTATGACAGCAACGGCAACCTCACCTACAACCCGGCGGCAAAGGCTGAACTGTCCAACGTCGCCGGCTACCAGACCTTCCGGCAGGTCGTTTACGCCGGAAGCTTTGAGGGTTCCACCAGCATCGGCCTGGGCGTCCGCGCCCGGCTGCCCTTCAGGGTCTTCACCCTGGACGGGCCTGGATCCGGTTCCCGGCTGATCGTGGACGTCGCCCACTCCTGGTGACGTAATTGAGAAGGTGCCGCACGCCCGGGATTCGGTGTGCGGCACCTTCTTCCGTGTGGTTCAGCTAAGGCCACCGCGGGCTTCCCAAGCTCCCCAGGTAACTGCCAGCATGAACTTCCTGTCCGCCGGCCAGTCGACCTGAGCGCTCGTCCTGCCCGGAGCCACTTCCCGGGGCCACTCTCCCATCTCTCGGCTTCATCCTCTCGGCACCTGTCGTTGTCGCTTTCGCCACTCCCAGCACCTACGTTTGATCGCATTCGGTCGCCAGGCATCCCCACCACGCACTCGGAGCAGTAGCCACCCTGTCAGCCGCAAACTGCGCTGTGGCCACCAACGGGCAAACCCAGAAGGGCCTTACAGCAAAGGCAGAGGCCTTCACCAAGGTCGACCGCAATACCCAGTGGAACGAAGTCCAGAAGGCCAGCCAGGTGAAGTTCAACATTGTAACTAAGGTCGAAGCCGGCGCCCCCGCGCAGACCGCGTCGCGCGAACAGTTCGTCGACGTCGCCATCCGCGAGATGAAGGCCGTCAACATGGAGCACCGCGTCTCCATCCAAAGCTATGACTGGGGCGCGCTCTGCCTCGTGCAGGACCGCAAACCCGGCCTCCGGACCGTGGCCCTGACCAACAAGGACTTCCTGCAGACCGGCCAGCCCGGCGCCTCACCCTGGCTGGGCGGCACCGACTCCTATGACTTCGGCGGGGACCTCGTCAAGGCCGCTGCCTCCCTTGGCTTCGACGCCATCTCCCTCGTCCACGGAAACCCGCAGAACGGCAAGGTCACCGACCCCGACTACACCCCGTCGTGACGGCCGACATGGTGGAACGCGCACACGCCAAGGGCATGCAGGTCATCCCCTGGATCGTCAACGACCAGCCCACCATGCGCGCCCTCATGGACGCCGGCGGCGACGGACTCATCACCGACTACCTGGACCGTATCCGCGACGTCACGGAGGAACTGTCACTGAAGCTACCCAAGGAGTACGCTCTGACTCCTGGTGCATCTGGCCTGGCAACAAGCTAACCAGCAACCAAGTCGCTGGAAGCCCAGATGTCTGGCGAGTGCGACTACTGTCTTAGCCGGTCCCTGACAGCGCGTTCAACCAGGACCGGAACATAGGCCCGGACCCTGCCTTCGTCCAGGAAGCGGTGCTCCTGCTCGACGATGTCCTCAATGCGTTTCCGCGGCATGTCCGGGTACTTTTCCGCGAGGCGGTCCACGACGTGGTCGAGTGGACGCAGTTCTTCAATGACGCCCATTGGGAGAGTTTCGAGGCGAGGATTCCCAGATGCAAGACTGGATTTTTTCGTCGGCAAGGGCTATTGACCACTACCTGCCCTGGGCAGGTTGCCCCTGGTTCCCACGGTCAGCATGCAGCGCTCCTCCGGGCAGTCCTGGCACAAGCAGCTCGTGACCGGGCAGATCCGGGCCATGGGCTCAATATGTGCGGTGGCCTGGTTGTGCCTCCCCGCCTTGGACTCGGGTAGGGTGCCAAAGAAACGAATCATCGGGGGCATGATGAAACTGGTGCGACGTGTGCTGCTCGCCGGAGTCCTGGTGTCGGTCCTGGCGGGGTGTACTTACTCAGAGCCTGGGCACGATCAGGACACCCGCCCAGTCGAAGCAGCTTCGGCTTTCCCTAGTCCCTCGGCTGTGTCCGCCACGATGCAGGGCTCGTTCCAGTCCCTGACTGCAGCTACCTCTGGCACGGCCACCCTCGAGGTCAACGAGTCCGGCGCAGTTCTGCAGCTAGAGAACATGGCGAGTGAGCCCGGCAAGGATCTTCGCGTCATGCTCAGCCCCGGCACTCTTGCTGCCGGCGTCGGCGGAAATCTTGAATTGTCATCGACGGAGATGATCGAGATTGGCCAATTCCGGGACGGCGCCACCCAACGTTTTGTGATGGACGCACAAATGTGGACGGCCATGCAGGATCCAGCTCGGAGTGTGTTGATCTATGACTACTCCGCCAAGAACACGCGGGCAGTGGCAGTCCTCAGCGACCAGAAGTGAAGGCTCAGGCTAGTGCCTGGGTATATCCCGCTCCGGCCCACCGCTCGTGGACGTTCGCCGCCGTTTGCGTCGTGGTCCCGGCGCTGTCCCTGCTGGTGTTCAACCTGGCGAATCCCATCATCCAGCTGCTGCCCTGGTATGCGGCCGTCTACCTGCTGATCGGGGCCTGCATTCTCGGGCCCACCGGGAAGATCCCGTCGGTTAGGCAGGCCGTGGCGTTCCTGCTGCCCGGCGCCCTGCTCGTTCCCCTGGCACTGTTTAACGTGGGCTGCTGGGCCGGCGGCTGGCTGTCTGGTGATCTTCACCTTCAAAGGCATCTGGCCAATCTTCAGCCTCTGCCTGTTCCTCCTGCCGATCATCCCGCTCACCCGCCTGGCATGCCCCGAGAATGGGGCCCGGCCACTGCAGGCCGGCTCGGAGGCGTTACTGGCCGCGGCCGCGGCCGTGGTGTCCTTCACAACCCCGACTCCGGAGGGCGCATGGGGGTCGCCCTGGATCTATGCCGGCGGTGCAGCGACTGTCAGGCTGATGATCGCGTTCTGGACAAGGGGCTTCCCCCGCCGATCTCAGCGGACCAGGCTCCATGACGGGGCCGTCCTTTAAAGTCCCGCTCCCCGGCTCAATCCATAAACGGGATGAGTGAGACGGGCTTGAGGCCCTGCAATAGCAGGGCCTCCGGACTCCACCTGGCTTGAAAAGGCTGCTACCCTCTCCGGTACGGATGCGGTCATCCGGAGCCAGCGCACCTTGGGCGAGGACGGAACCATTGACGCACACTTCCAAGGGAAGATGCCAACGGTGGCGGAACGCTGCGAGTAGCACGGAGCTTGTGGTTCCTACCCGGGCCGCAGCAGCCATGGGGCAGACCAAGGCGTACCCGTTCGCCGGGTCATGACAGATAACGCCTTCGCCTACCGGCTCTCCCGGAACTTCCAGGACGCACTGGCCGCCAACACATCCTGTTCAAACCCCGGCACCCCTGGCGAAACGGCAAAGCAGTACGCTTCAACCGCACCCTCCAGGAAGGATGGGCCTACCGGCAACCCTTCACGTCCAACCGGGCACGCACCGAGGCCCTGCAGCCATGGCTAAACTTCTACAACAACCACCCCACTGACAGAGAACAACTAGTCGCGAAATCGCCAACTAGGTTCCGATCCCCCAGAAACCTAGAAGTCCCAGTCCTCATCTTCGGTGTTGACGGCCTTGCCGATCACGTACGAAGATCCCGAGCCCGAGAAGAAGTCGTGGTTCTCGTCAGCGTTCGGGGACAGGGCCGAGAGAATGGCCGGGTTCACGTCGGTGACGGATGCCGGGAACATGGCCTCGTAACCCAGGTTCATCAAGGCCTTGTTGGCGTTGTAGTGCAGGAACTTCTTGACGTCCTCGGCCAGGCCCACGCCGTCGTACAGATCGTGCGTGTACTGGACTTCGTTTTCGTACAGCTCGAAGAGCAGCTCGAAGGTGTAGTCCTTGATCTCCTGGCGGCGTTCCGGGGTAACCGTTTCGAGGGCCCGCTGGAACTTGTAGCCAATGTAGTAGCCGTGCACGGCCTCGTCGCGGATGATCAGGCGGATCAGGTCAGCCGTGTTCGTCAGCTTGGCGCGCGAGGACCAGTACATGGGCAGGTAGAAGCCTGAGTAGAACAGGAAGCTCTCAAGCAGCGTCGACGCCACCTTCCGCTTCAGGGGGTCATCGCCCTGGTAGAAGTCCATGACAATCTGAGCCTTCTTTTGAAGGTTCTCGTTCTCGGTGGACCAGCGGAACGCCTCGTCGATCTCCTTGGTGGAGGCCAGCGTGGAGAAGATGGAGGAGTAGCTCTTGGCGTGCACCGACTCCATGAACGCGATGTTCGTGTAGACGGCCTCCTCGTGCGGGGTGAGCGCATCCGGGATCAACGAAACAGCGCCAACAGTTGCCTGGACAGTGTCTAGCAGGGTCAACCCGGTGAACACGCGCATGGTGAGCTGCTGCTCAGCCGGCGTCAGCGTGTTCCAGGACTGGACGTCGTTGGACAGCGGCACCTTCTCCGGCAGCCAGAAGTTGTTGACCAGGCGGTTCCAGACATCCACGTCCTTATCGTCCTGGATGCGGTTCCAGTTGATCGCCTCAACATGGCTGAGAAGCTTTACTTTTTCGGTCATGACTCCGACTCACTTTCTGAAGAGAGACTTGATTTGGCTGAGTCCTCGACGCAGTACTTGCAGTCGGCTTTCTCGATGCCTTTGTTGGTGTGATGTCTGGTGTGTGCGGTGCGCTGGCTGGAAGGCATTGGGCGGCCCTTCCGTACTGCTGACATTTTCGCACGGGTTTCGGCGCTGGCCTTTTTCCCGAAGTTCGGGTTCCCGGCACCCTTCTTTGCTTCCGAAAGCGCCTTCCGTGTTTCCTCGCTGACAGCATGCCCGAATCCCGGATGGTCGGGCCCAAACTTTCCAAAATTGGGGTTATCCGCTCCAGAGTTTGTCCCTTTACGGCTTTCTTCCCACTTCTTGCGTTGCTCTGGGCTGTGCCTTTTACCGTGGAATGGATTGGCAGCACCCGGGCGGCTCAGACCTTTTCTGCCTGTATTCCGGATTCGTGCAGCCTCCCGCATCTCCTCGGTCCAAATGACCCCGGTAGGACCAAGGCCACCATCCGAAACTCCTGCAGGCCTTCTATCCAATCCAGCTCATCAGCGATGAGGTCAACCGGGTTCTGCTTACGAACCCAGTCATAGAACGGGGTCTTCCGTCCCTCCGCGGCCACTCGCAGGTGCTGATGGAAACGACGACTGGCTGTCTTGGTAGTGATACCGACATAGCGGTACTTGACCTCCCGCCGAAGCCGGATGCCGTAGACCAAGCCGCCCGTCGCCGTCGTCGTTTCCATCCTTCATCCCCTACAGAATATCGGCCTAATTCGACTGACTAGAGCATGCAAGAAACACAGTTGTCCACCTCGGTCCCTTCCAGCGCGAGCTGGCGGAGACGGATGTAGTAGATAGTCTTGATGCCCTTTTTCCATGCGTAAATTTGGGCCTTGTTGATGTCGCGGGTGGTGGCGGTGTCCTTGAAGAACAGCGTCAGGGACAGGCCCTGGTCCACGTGCTGGGTGGCAGCGGCGTAGGTGTCGATGACCTTCTCGTAGCCGATCTCGTACGCATCCTGGTAGTACTCCAGGTTGTCGTTCGTCAGGTACGGCGCCGGGTAGTAGACGCGGCCCAGCTTGCCTTCCTTGCGGATCTCAATTTTGGACGCCACCGGGTGGATCGAGGAGGTGGAGTTGTTGATGTAGGAGATCGAGCCCGTCGGCGGCACGGCCTGCAGGTTCTGGTTGTAGATGCCGTGCTCCATGACCGAAGCCTTCAGCGCCAGCCAATCAGCCTGCGTAGGGATGTGCACCTTCTCAAACAGCTCCCGCACCTTCTCGGTTTGCGGCACCCACTCCTGCTCCGTGTACTTGTCGAAGAACTCGCCCGACGCGTACTTGGACTTCTCGAAGCCGCCGAACGTCTGGCCGGTCTCGATGGCCAGCAGGTTGGAGGCGCGGATTGCGTGGTACACCACGGAGTAGAAGTAGATGTTGGTGAAGTCCAGGCCCTCTTCGGAACCGTAGTGGACCCGTTCCCGTGCCAGGTAGCCGTGCAGGTTCATCTGGCCCAGGCCGATGGCGTGGCTCTGGTCGTTGCCCTTGGCGATGGACGGCACGGAGGTGATGTTGGACATGTCAGACACCGCCGAGAGTGCACGGATGGCCGTCTCGATGGTCAGGCCGAAGTCCGGGGAGTCCATGGCCTTGGCGATGTTCAGCGAGCCCAGGTTGCAGGAGATGTCCTTGCCGGTGTCCGCGTAGGACAGGTCATCGTTGTACGTGGTGGGCTGGGAAACCTGGAGGATCTCCGAGCACAGGTTGGACATGATGATCTTGCCGTCAATCGGGTTTTCCCGGTTTACGGTGTCCTCGAACATGATGTACGGGTAGCCGGACTCGAACTGGATCTCGGCGAGGGTCTGGAAGAACTCACGCGCCTTGATCTTGGTCTTCTTGATCCGGGAATCGTCCACCATCTCGTAGTACTTCTCGGTGACCGAGACGTCGGAGAACGGCATGCCGTAGACGCGTTCGACGTCGTACGGCGAGAACAGGTACATGTCCTCATCCTTCTTCGCCAGCTCGAATGTGATGTCGGGGATGACGACGCCGAGCGAGAGGGTCTTGATGCGGATCTTCTCGTCGGCGTTCTCACGCTTGGTGTCCAGGAAGCGGTAGATGTCCGGGTGGTGTGCGTGCAGGTACACGGCACCGGCACCCTGGCGGGCACCGAGCTGGTTGGCGTAGGAGAAGCTGTCTTCAAGGAGTTTCATCACGGGGATGACGCCGGAGGACTGGTTCTCGATCTGCTTGATGGGCGCGCCGACCTCGCGGATGTTGGTCAGCGCGAACGCCACGCCGCCGCCGCGCTTGGACAGCTGCAGGGCGGAGTTGATGGAGCGGCCGATCGACTCCATGTTGTCCTCGATGCGGAGCAGGAAGCAGGAGACCAGCTCGCCGCGCTGCTTCTTGCCGGCGTTCAGGAACGTGGGGGTGGCCGGCTGGAAGCGGCCGTCGATGATCTCGTCCACCATCTGGGTGGCGAGCTGTTCGTTGCCGCGGGCCAGGTGCAGGGCCACCATGCAGACGCGGTCCTCGTAGCGCTCCAGGAAGCGCTTGCCGTCGAACGTCTTGAGTGTGTAGGACGTGTAGAACTTGAAGGCGCCCAGGAAGGTTTCGAAGCGGAACTTCTTTTTGTAGGCGCGGTTGAACAGGTCACGGATGAAGTTCATCGTGTACTGGTCCAGCGTCTCGCGCTCGTAGTAGTCGTTCTTGACCAGGTATTCGAGCTTCTCTTCCAGGTCGTGGAAGAACACGGTGTTGTTGTTCACGTGCTGCAGGAAGTACTGGTGCGCGGCTTCGCGGTCCGCCTCGAACTGGATCTCGCCGCTGGGGCCGTAGAGGTTCAGCATGGCGTTCAGCTCGTGATACCCCAGGCCCTTGTAAGCGGCAGGCATCTCAGGCTTCTGGGCCCTGGTTACTTCTGTGTCTGCGACAGTCGTGTCCAAAACGTGTCCAATCCATTGTTTACGCGGGTCACGTCTTCTGGCGTGCCCATTAATTCGAAGCGGTAGAGGTGCGGTACTCCGCACTTGGCGGCAATGATGTCCCCCGCCATGCAGTAGTTGTCCCCAAAGTTGGTATTGCCGGCACCGATCACTCCGCGGAGCAGCTGCCTGTTCTGCGGAACGTTCAGGAACCGGATAACCTGCTTGGGCACAGAACCCTCTCCCCCGGTGCCGCCGTAAGTGGGCACCACCAGCACGAACGGTTGGGTGGCGAGGAGGGGTGCATCCTTGGCGAGCAGCGGAATCCGCGCCACCTCACGGCCCAGCTTTGAGACAAAGCGGGTGGTGTTCTCGGATGCCGAGGAAAAGTAGATGAGCCGGCTGCCGGTAACAACAGCCGGAGCCGGCGCGGAAGCATCCACGCGCTGAGCCGCGGGAGGTTCCTGCGATGTCCGGGATTCCTGTGCTGTGTGGAAGTCCTGGGCTGCTGGTGCTGCCGTCGGAGTCACCTCAGCTTGTTGTCTGTTGCGGGCAGGAAAAGGAGTGACCCCTAGGCCACGGAGGAGACAGCGGAGAGCGCCAGTTCCTCGATCTTGTCCGGGCGGAAGCCTGACCAGTGGTCCTGGTCGGTAACCACAACGGGTGCCTGCATGTAGCCCAGAGCCTTCAGGCGCTCGAGTGCCTCGGCGTCCTGGGAGATGTCAACGCTCTGGTAGGCGATGCCCTTTTTGTCGAGCGCCCGGTAGGTGGCGTTGCACTGAACACAAGCAGGCTTTGTGTAAACCGTTACGGTCATTGTTCCTGTCCCCTTTGTCGAAGTCCTCGCTGGTCCGGTGTCCCGGTCCAAGCTGTATGTCGATACTACATGTAGTGCAGACGCCGCTTCGGAACCCCAAGATGATGTATTACAAGTATGTCATTTAATGCACCTTTAATCCACAGGGAGGTGCCGCCAAAATGTCCGGGATCCCGCTGTTTTAGCGAACGGAATCCACACCCTGTGGAGTACTTAGCCACATTTAACGCCCTGCGTGTCGTGGAAAAGACGGCGTGTCGGTGCCCCGGAGGCGTCCGCCCCCGGCATCGAAAATGGCGCGTAAAGTGACCCCGGGAACCCTTACAGGTGAGCAACACCACGGCCACTAAGTACAGGGAGCGGACATAGCGGCAGCTTCTTCAGCGCTGGGCCGCAGAGTACTGTGATCAGGTGGTAAATCCGGTACACCTGAAGACCCTCCTGGAGGTCACGCGGCTGGGGTCGTTCGCGGCGGCGGCATCAACCTTGGGCTATACAGCCTCGGCAGTTTCCCAACAGATGTCGGCGCTGGAACGGGACACCGGCGTCGTTCTCTTCCAGCGCTCCGCACGCAGCGTGGTGCCGACGGAAGCCGCCGTCGTCATGACCCGGCATGCAGCCAAGGTGCTCACGGACATGGAAGCCCTTATGGCCGCAGCTTCCAGGACCCAGGACACTGCCAACCAGGAACTTCGGCTGGGCATCTTTCCCAGCCTGGCAACCTACGTCCTCCCCCGGATCCTGAAGAACCCGGCCTGGAAGAACCTGGGCATTGACCTGAAGGTGTCCGTAGCGGAGCCCGGCCAGACCATTCAGGGGCTCCGTACTGGCGGCGACCTTGACCTGGCCGTGGTCTTCCAGGTGGGCCAGACCGGGTTCGCGTGGCCGAACACCATTAACCGGCAATGGATCGGCGACGACAACTTCCGGGTAGTGCTGCCCGCCGGCTGGGGTTTCCGGTCCGACGCCAAGGTTGCTGCCGACCACCTCTCCGAAATGCCCTGGATCATGCACCACCCGGGTACCAGCGATGCCATGGTGATTGAACGGCTCTTCGCGGGCTGCAACCTGCATCCTCGGGTGGTGGCGCACAGTGACGACTTCCACGCGAGCCTGGAGATGGCCGCGGCAGGGCTCGGGGCGGCGCTGGTTCCCGAACTGGCACTGCGCCACCGGCCTGCCGGAGTGGTGGTGCTTGACGTTCCCGAGATCCGGCTTGCCCGCAACGTTTTCGCGCTGCTGATCAATGACAGGAAAACAGCCCGGGTGCAGCTGTTTGTTGACCTGCTGGCCGAGACGCTGGCGGGGATGCGCACAGCGGTGAATTAGCCCGGAACGCTGGAATGCACTGCGGTTCGGGTCTATGTTGAAACTATGAACAAGGTAGCGAGCCAGCACTTTGGAGAGATCGAGCTCAACCACGGCAGGGATCACTTCATCGCCGCCAAGCATGAACTGCGCGGCCATCCGCTGGAAATCGACCTGAACGTTACCGCACACGATCACTTTGACGAAGCCGCCCTGCGCAAGGTCGACTACCGTTTGCGCTTCCTGCCTGAGCTGGTGGACGAGGTGCGGGACATGATCGCCGAGGAGCTGGAGCAGGAGGGGACCAGCCCCCAGGAGTACCTCCACTTCCACTGCAGCGCGCTCAAGGACGAGCACCTGCAAAAGGTTTTCGGCGTCTCCGACCGCAGCCAGTTGACCCATGCGGTGTTCCTCAAGGCGCTGAAACTTGGCCACGTTGGTATCTACCCCGGCCAGCCCGAACGCTACTTCGTCATGGACTTCACCCTGGGCGAGCATTTCACTGATGAGGTCCTCGTGGCGTCAGCCGATGAGGATGGCGTGGTGGACGACGAGATCGTCTGGTCCTGACAACGCAAAAACGGTGGTTGGGCTCAGGGCTCAACCACCGTTTTTTGTTGCCTTACTTCACGGCCTGCAGCAGGCCCGCGCGGACGGTCCTGGTGGCCTCCACCAGGTTCCGCAGGGATTCCTCCGTCTCGGTGTAGCCGCGGGTCTTAAGGCCGCAGTCCGGGTTGACCCACAGCTGGCGGGTAGGCACGTGCTTGACGGCGGTGCCCAGCAGCTCGGTGGCTTCCTCGGTACCCGGTACGCGCGGGGAGTGGATATCGTAAACGCCCGGGCCCACGCCGCGCCCGAAGCCGTGTGACTCGAGGTCGTGCACAACCTCCATGCGGGGCCATGCGGCCTCGATGGACGTAACGTCGGCGTCGAGGCCGTCGATGGCGTCGATGATCACGCCGAACTCGGAGTAGCAGAGGTGGGTGTGGATCTGGGTGGCGTCCGCAGCACCGGCGGTTGCCAGGCGGAAGGAATCCACAGACCACTTCAGGTAGTCGGCGTGGTCAGCCTTCTTCAGCGGAAGGAGGGTGCGGGCACGGACGTCCGCACGGCGGACGCCTTCAGCGGTGGCACGGGAAGCGATCACTGCAGTTGCTTCGTCGATGGCTGCCCTGGCCGAGGCCGGTTCTGCCAGGTAGGAGGCCAGGGTCTTGACCTCAACTGCCTTCTGGTCGGAGAAGGCCAGCCAGCTGCGGAGCTGCCCGGGAAGCTGCGTCTCTTCGACGACGTCGTGCGGGACGTGTTGCGTGGACGTGGAGGTGGAGGTGGAGACGGTGAGCCTGCCCGCCGCGGCCTTCAACTCGGCAATTCCTAAGTTGCAGGTAGTGCTTACGGGTGGTGCGGAGGAAGAAGTGTTTAGCCGGCGAGCTGGCGGCCGGCGGCCGCTGCCTGGCGGGTGCCGGCCCTGCTGCGCCGTGGAAGGGCCAGCTTGTCCAGGACCTCGAGGGCGCTTTGGTGCTCGTTGAAGGTGTACAGGTGGATACCGGGAGCACCGGCCTCCAGTGCTGCGTTGGCAAGGTCCACGGTGGCGTTTACGCCGATGCGGAGCCTTTCAAGGTCAGTGTCTGCGCCGCCGAGGCGCGCGATCAGCCGGGGATCAGGTTCCACACCCGCCAGTTCGCCAAGCCGGTTCAGGCGGCGGAGGCTGGTGAGGGGCATGACGCCGGGAATGATGGGGATGGTGACGCCTGCGCGCCGGGCCCTGGTGAGCAGGTCCGCGTACTGTTCGGCGTGGAAAAAGACCTGGGTGATGGCGAAATCGGCGCCCGAACGCTGCTTGGCGAGCAGCACCTCGACGTCGTGTTCCTCGCTGGGTGATTCAGGATGGCGGGTGGGATACGCCGCGACGCCCACCGCAATTTTCCCGGCACACAGCAGCGCCGAGCGGCGCTGTTCAACACGGCGGATCAGTTCGATCAGATCCTGTGCATAGCGCAATGACCCGGGCACATGGGCCCCGCCCTCCTTGGGCAGATCACCGCGCAGGGCGAGGATGCCGCGCACGCCGGTGTCCAGCAGTTCACCGATGATTCCAGCCAGCTCCTCCGGCGTGTTTCCGACGCACGTGAGGTGTGCCAGCGGGCGGAGGGTGGTTTCGATCAGGAGCCGGTTGATGAGTTCGACGGCGGTGTCCCGGTTGGAGCCGCTGGCACCATAGGTGACAGAGACGTAGTCCGGTTCGGTGGTTTCCAGCTCGCGGATGGTGGTCCAGAGGGTTTCCGCAGCTGCCGGCGAACGTGGCGGGAACAGCTCGTAGGAGAGGGCCACCGGAGCGGCGTCGGAAAGATTAGGGTGTGTGTCAATAGGGCTGGGTGGCGACATTTGCGTCCTTGGCTTTGGGCCATTGACGGCTGCCTGTCAACAGTTGTGACAGGACGCCGGCAATGATTCGAGTTTGGGGAACACGGAGGAACTTCACGAGGACGCAGCCGCGACTGTTACGCCTGGAATGAAGTTGTCCGTAGGCAAATGTCAGGCCCACATGGGGGCACCCACACCCTCCGCAACGGAGGATCGCTGACACGTTACCGCGGTAACTTGTATAGAACTCTAGGAGCGCCAGGAAGAGCATTCAAGGTGCGGACCGAATTAAGACGCAGTCTTACGCCCCGCTTCGGCCTTGTGGCAGAACAATCTTCGTTGCAACCCTTCCCGGTGCGGCTCCCTTACCGGGCCGTTCCGACAGAAAGGCCCCTCTCCCCACTGTGCCTTTCCAGGTCTATCCTTTTGACATGAGCGAGCTTCCAGCCAGTTACAAGGAGTTTCTCGCCGACAAAAGCGAGATGTTCATCAGCACCGTCAAGCCTGTCCTGCAGCAGTCTGCTGCGGACAAGCTGCATGGCGTCCGGGTCACCTACAACCCCGGCCCCACTGGCCATCAGGCCCACCTCGACGACACCGTCCCTTACGGAGTGGTCATCGAGGACATCGACTGACGTCCGCTTCCGGGCCAGGCCGCTCGCGCTGCAGGGCCGGTTCAACCCCTCACCGCGCCCGAAAGGGCGAAGGAACTTCCGGCGCCCTTGGCGACGATGACGTACATGGCCAGGACCGGCAGTGAGTACAGGATGGAAAACGCAGCCAGCTGGCCGTAGGCGACTGCCCCGTGCTGTCCGAAAAAGCTGAATATGGACACGGCGGCCGGCTGGTTCGCCTCAGAAAGGAGCAGCACGAACGGGACGAAGAAGTTCCCCCATGCCTGGATGAACACAAAGATGAACACCACGCCAAGCCCCTGGCGCATGAGAGGGAGGACGATGGTGCGCAGTGCCGTCATCCTCGACGCGCCGTCCACCCAGGCAGCTTCCTCCAGGGAGGCAGGCACTGCATCCATGAAGTTCCGGGTCATCCAAATGGCCATGGGCAGGGCGGTGGCGGACATAAATAGGATCGTGGCCGGCATCGAGTCCAGGAGTTCCAGCTGAACGAACAGCCCGTAAACCGGCACCATGATGGCTGTGATGGGCAGGCAGGTGCCGAAAAGGACGGCGTACATAAACGGCGTGTTGAACCTGGACCGGTAGCGGGACAGCGGGTAGGCGGCCAGCACGGCCGCAGCGAGGGTGACGGTGGCCGTGCCGGCAGACAGCACCAGGCTGTTCCACAGCGGCTGGAACAGCAGCCCGGGTGTCATGATGGCTGCGAAGTTTTCGAGACCGGGTTGGGCAGGGACCCTTGTTTCGTGCCCGGCCCCGGCGTCCAGGGAAGCCAGGACCAGCCAGAGCAGTGGCAGCAGGAAACAACAGCCCAGAATCAGCAGTGACACATCAGCGGGAGTGCTGCTGCCGCGCCCTGAATGGGTCCGCGCAGGAGCTTGCCCGGAAGGAACGGCTTCCGATGCTTGGGCGGGCGCTGTCATTGCTTCGACTCCCTGAGCAGCCGTATGTAGACGGCGCCGAAGACCGCCCCGATGAGGATCAGCACGCAAGCTACGGCAGTGCCGTACCCGATGTCCCCGAACCGGAAAGCTTCCTGGTAGGCCAGGATGGGCAGCGTGGTGCTTGCGTTGGCCGGGCCCCCGGCCGTCATCACCCAGATCAGGGTGAAAACGGCCAGCGTCTGCAGCGTGATCAGCATCAGGTTGGTGGCGATGCTCCCGCGGATCATGGGCAGCGTTATGAAGGCGAGGCCCTGCCAGCCCCGGGCACCATCCATTTGTGCGGCTTCGGCCACCTCAGCGGGAACATCGTTCAGCGCCGCGCGGTAGACGAGCATTGAGAAGGCTGTTCCCCGCCAGACGTTGGCCAGCACCACCGCGGCCATGGGCCAAGAGTAGAGCCAGTCCTGCTCGCCCATACCCAGGCCGCCCAGCAACTGGTTCAGGGTACCGTCGCGGCTGAAGTAGGCATAGGCGGCAAAGGCGGCAACGATCTCGGGAAGCACCCAGGCTGCCACCACCACTGTTCCAACAACACCGGAGACAACCCGGCGGGCGCGGCACATGAGGACGGCAAGGGCAAGCCCCAGCAGGTTCTGCCCCAGGACCGCTGACCCGATAACAAACAGCACGGTGAGCCCCAGCGACAGGGGTAACACCGGATCCACCAGCAGCCGCTGGTAGTTTTCCAGGCCGATCCAATTGGGGCTGCGAGCGTTGCGGCCGGTCAGTCCGGCGTTGGTGAAGGACGCGTGGAAAGCCCACAGCACCGGGCCGGCAAGGAAAACCACCAGGAGCAGGACGGCAGGCAGGACGGGGAGGTAACGCAGCAGGCTGCGTCCCCTCGTTCGGGCCGGCACGTTTACTTCCGGACGGTGTTGTCGCCGCCCACGATGTCCGTGACCGCTGAGTCGTACTCCTCAGCGGCCTGTTCCGGCGAGCGGTTGCCGGTGATGACGGCCTCTGTGGCCTCCTGGACTGCGGCGGAAATCCGGGGATAGTCGGACGTTGCAGGGCGGTACCGCGTCACGGAAACGAGGTCGGAGACATCCTTCACGAACGGATTTGCCGCCTGGTAGCCGGAGTCCCCGGCAACGTCGCTGCGGACAGCGATCTGCGAACTGTCCAGCGTGAAAGCGAGGGAATTCTCCCGGTTCATCGCCGTGGTGAGGAAACTGAAGGCGAGGTCGGGCTCCTTCGTGCCGGCGCCGATGGCAAGGGTCCAGCCGCCGGACATGCTCACCGCTCCCGGGGCGCCGCCGTCGCGCGTGGGGAACGGGGCAACTCCCATCTCCTGCTCGTAGCCCGGCCACTCGTAGCTGCCGCCTTCCTGCCAGAACGACGGTGCGTAGGAGCCTTCCACGGTGGCCGCGAGCTTCCCGTTCGGGAACCATTCGCCGAACACCTTTTTCCACACGTTCGCATCCAGGGCTTCCGCAGGCGTTACGGCAAGCCCTTCGTCGTAAAGGGTCTTGAGGAAGGTCAGCGAGTCCTTGAAGCCGGCGGAACCCACCACCCACTTTTTCGTTTCCTCGTCGTACAGCGCAGACCCGGTTCCGTGCAGGAGCTGGTAGAAGCCCTGCATCACAGTTGCCTCCCCGGTGCCCTTTCCGGCGTACATGTTGAAGGGGACCACCGAAGGATCATTGGCCTTGATCTTGCGTGCGGTGTCCACGATGTCCTGCCAGCTGCGCGGCTTCCAGGGGACGGTAATCCCTGCCGCTTCAAGGATCTTCTTGTTGTACCAGATGGCCCGGGTGTCGGTGCCCAGCGGCACTGCGTAAATTCCGCCGTCGTCCGCCCGCCCTGCCGCCTTGGCGCCGTCGTCGAATTTGTCCCAGTCCGCCCAGCCCTCAAGGTGGCTGTCCAGTTTAAGGAGGTACCCGGCGTCGACGTCGGAGCGGACCTTGAAGGTGTCCTCGTAGAAGACGTCCGGCGCCGTGGAGGGCGACCTCAGGGCGAGGGCCAGCTTGGTGCCGTAGTCGTCGTCATTGCCCTGGATGGGCTGCAGCTCAACTGAGACTCCCGGATTCGCGGCCTCGAACTGCTGCTTCGCTGCCTGGAACATTGTGTCCAAGGCGGTGAAGGAATCAGTCTTCTGATAAACCACCTTAAGCGTCTTGGTCTCGTCCTCGGCAGCACCTGGCGTACACGCCGTCAGGACCATCAGCGCGGAAGCAATCAGGGACATGGTCTTCAGGGCCGGGCGACGCATGGTGCTCCATTCAATCAAGGCTGCGGTGCCCCTTTGTCGGCGGGCCCCAGCCGCGGCAATACGCAAATGCTAGATCGGTGCCCAGCCCCAGGCAAGGGCACCGTTTCAGCTCTCCAGCAGAAGCCTCTGGGCGCGGGGGGCAAGGGTATGTTCCAGCACCAGGGATGCTGCGCCGATGGCGCCAACATCCTCGCCCACCCCGGTCCCCACCACCTCGATGGGATGGATCAGCCGGGTGTCGCTGTTGGCATCGAGCAAGGCAGGAATCTTGTCGAGATACCGTTCGGCGAGGCGGCTCCAGAATGGCCCGCCGAACACTACCCGCTCCACGTCCAACGTGTTGGTCACCACCGAAGCCGCCCGTGCCACCCGCACCGCGGACTTGTCGATGATGGCCAGCGCCTGTTCGTTTCCTGCGTCGGCAAGGTCGCACAGCGCGGAAAAACTTTGCTGGATTTCTGCGCCGCTGTTGCCGGACCGCGAGCCGTCCAGGATACCGGCGGCTTCGGCCTCGGCCACCAGCACCTGCGGGATGCAGGAGGACTTTACGCAGCCGCGGAGGCCGCAGTCGCAGGGCGGGCCGTCCGGGTCCACCACGATGTGCCCGATTTCGCCGGCGTTGCCGGACGTGCCCCGGACCACCTCGTCGTTCAGGACGATCCCGCACCCGATGCCGGTGCCCATGTACATAAAGATGAAGCTGCCGGCCCCGCTCGGACCGCCTGCCCAGGTTTCCGCCACTGCCGCGCTGGTGACGTCCTTGTCCATGAGGACCGAGTAGCCGGTGGCTTCCGAAAGCGCGTTGCGCAGTTCCACCCTGTCCCAGCCCGGGAGGAGCGGCGGGTCAACCACGGTGCCGTTGTCCAGGTCGATGGGGCCCGGAGCCGCCACGCCAAGGCCGGCAATCCTGTCCGTGTCCACACCGGAATCCGCGACGAGCTGGGAGATCTCGGCAGCGATGGTGGCAATGACGGAGCCGGGATCGTTTCCGCCGGGCGTCTTGATCCGCGAGTGCTGCACCACGGCGCCCACCAGGTCCAGGACCACCAGGGTGGTCACGGCAGGGTCGAGGTGGACGCCAACGGCGAACATGCCGCCGGGGTTGAGGCGGAGGATGGTGCGGGGCTTGCCGGGACCGCTGCCCTCCTTGCCGGCTTCGACAATAAGGTTCTGGTCCAGGAGGCGCCGGGAGATGTTGGAGATGGTCTGCGGCGAAAGCCCGACGATCTGGGCGAGCTCCACCCTGCTGAGCCCCCCGGCAGTCCTGCGGATGGCGTCCAGGATCACCGTGAGGTTGAAGTCCCCCATCCTGGGCAGGTTGGTGCCGCGTCGTGGTGAGGGTTGGCGGATCTCAGTCACGGCGTCCCCTTCGTGTCCGGCACATAGATGCTGATGCTTGAATCGTACGTTACCCATCGGCGCAGACCCATAGGACCGGCCGACAGCGCGGCGCACCTTTGGCTGGCCATCCCTTCGGGCTGCTCAGGATTCAGGCATGGTCAACGCGGTATGCGGCGGGTGCTTACGGTCACCGTGAACTTGGGGTTTTGGCCTTTCACGACGGTGGGCCCGACGCGCCGCTCAAGCGCGGGCAGGTACGCAAGGTGGCGGTTGTAGACGGTCCACAGCTCGCCACCGGGGGCCAGCACGCGCCCTGCTGCTTCGATCAGCTTCAGGCCCGCCCCGGCATGGACGCCGGCGCCCACGTGGAACGGCGGATTGAGCAGGATCAGGTCCGCGCTCCCGTCCGGCATAGTGCCCATGGCGTCATCCTGCACAGCACGGATCCGTCCCGCGAGGCCGTTTGCGCGGGCAGTTGCCAGGGCGGAGGCGACGGCGGCGGCTGACTGGTCTGTGGCGGTTACTGTGGAACCGGGATGCTGCCGGGCGTACATTGCCGCAAGTATTCCGGTGCCGCAGCCGAGGTCCACGGCGTGCTGGGCGGGCCGCATGGACGGCAGGAACGTCAGCAGGAACCGGGTGCCGATATCCAGCTTTGGCCCGGCAAAGACCGCACCATGGGCGGCAACGTCGAGATCGATTTCTGCCAGGTTTTCGATGACGGGAAAGTGTTCCGGGCCTTCGCTCCCCTGAGGCCCGGCGGCGACAATCACCCGGGACTTCTGCCGGGCGAGCTGCGGCGTGACGGACTTGAAGTGACGCTCCAGGACCGCATTCATGCCAAGGGACATGTGCTTTACACGGCCCCCGGCCAGCAGCACCACGTCGGGGGAAGCGTAGCGGGCCACTGAGGCCGCAATTTCATCCAGCTCTGCAAGGGTCTTGGGCAGCTGCAGCACAACAGCTTCTGCACCCTCCAGAAGCTCGCGCCCGAGGGGCAGCTGGAGGAACGGGAGGCCGCTTTCGGTCCCGGCCTCCAGCACCTCCGCGGCATTCAGGCGGAGCGCCTGCTCGCCGGTGATGAGGTCCTGGTGCACGCGCAGCACAGCGGGGCTGAGCACTGCGTAGGCACCCAGGGTCAGGGCACCGTAGCGATCGCCGATGACGGTCAGTCTGCTTCCGGCGGACACGTGTTCCGCTGCCGAATCAAGCAGCAGGCGGTCTGTGGCATCCCAGGCCTGCAGGTTGGGCGCGTCAACATCCGGCCGCCGCCGAAGCACCGCAAAGACGTCCTCAAGAGTTTGTAGTGCCACCAGGTTCCTGCCGCCTTGTCCCGTCTGCAATGTGTGCCCTGCTCCCGCCATCAGCCCCAATTTACCGTCCCGGCAGCAGGCCGGACTCCCGGCAGTTTGAGGATGGAAGCGACTGCTGCGCGGCCCGCCCGGTTGGCGCCGATGGTTGACGACGACGGCCCGTAGCCCACGAGATGGACGCGCGGCTCGGCTGCCACCCGGGTTCCGTCCATCACGATGCCGCCGCCCGGTCCGCGAAGGTGCAGCGGGGCAAGGTGCTCGAGTTCGGCCCGGAAGCCGGTGGCCCACAGGATGACGTCTGCTGCCAGGAAGCCCCCGCTGGCCAGGCGGACGCCGTCGCGTTCAATCGCTGCAAACATCGGTTGCCGGTTGAGGGCACCGCGTGCCGCAGCCGCACGCAGGGCCGGTGTCCGGATCAGCCCGGTTACTGACACCACGCTTTGCGGGGGCAGGCCCTGGCGCACCCGCTCTTCGACCAGTGCCACTGCGTCGTGGCCGGCCTTCGCGTCGAATTCCGCCTCCCGCCACACCGGCTCCCGCCGGGTGAACCAGCTGGTGGAGGTGACGCGGGATATTTCGTCCAGGAGGCCGACTGCAGAGATTCCGCCGCCAACCACGATCACATGCTTGCCTGCGAACTCTTCGGCAGAGACATAGCCGGCCACATGGAGCTGCCTGCCCCGAAACGTGGACTGCCCGGGATAGACGGGCCAGAACGGCCGGGTCCAGGTGCCGGTGGCGTTAATGACCGCCGCTGCACTCCAGATGCCGGCAGAGGTGGCAACCAACAGCCTGCCGGCGGGGTCCCGGTCCTCGCGGCTGACCGACCCCACCTTGACCGGACGCTGGACGTACAGGCCCAGTTCCTCCTCGTAGGCGCGGAAGTAACGCGTCAGGAACTCAGAGCTCGGTTCCCTCGGATCCACCGCTGGCTTGGCGATGCCGGGGAGGTCGCTGATGCCGTTGACGGTGGCCATCCGGAGGCTTTTCCAGCGGTGCCGCCATGCCCCGCCGGGACCTTCCTCGGCGTCGAGCACTACGAACTCCAGCCCCCGGCGCTGGAGGTGATAGGCGGCGGAAAGACCTGCCTGGCCCGCGCCGATGACAACAACGTCGGCGCGGGCTGGATTCACCCACCCATGATAGTCGTGCAGGGCGTGCCTGCCTTAGTCTTGGCCCCAAAGGACATAGGGAGGACTGCCATGACCACCAGCAAAGGGAACGCCGCACGACTCGCGAAAGCCCTGGCCATCGTGCTGGGCACGGAAGGAATACCGCTCCGCCTGCGAGCATGGGACGGCTCGGAGGCCGGGCCGGAAGGAGCGCCGCTGCTGGAGTTCCGGTCCCGGCGAGCCCTGCGGCGGATGCTTTGGTCCCCAGGCCAGTTGGGCCTCAGCCGTGCCTACGTTTCCGGCGACATTGATGCACCCGGCGACGTATTTGCCGCCTTCACCGCTTTGAGCTCGGCCGGAAAGTTCGCTCAGCCAGGGCCCTTCAAACCGCTCACCGCCGGGGAACTCTGGACACTGCTCCGGACGGCCGTCAGATTGGGGGCAATCGGCGCCAACCCCGCTCCCCCGCCCGAAGAGGCGCGGATCGCCCGAAAGGGCAGGCTCCACTCACGGCGCCGGGACTCCGCTGCCATCTCCCACCACTACGACGTCGGCAATGACTTTTACGCAATGGTCCTGGGAGTCTCGATGGTCTACTCCTGCGCTGTGTGGCCTGAAGAGGAGGACGGACTGGCCCCCGCAGGGGACCGCCTTGCCCGCGGCCTGGACGCCGCCCAGGAGGCAAAGCTGGACCTGGTGTGCCGCAAGCTGGGGCTCAAGCCCGGGATGCGGGTGCTGGATGTCGGCTGTGGCTGGGGCAGCTTTGCCCTGCACGCTGCCGCAAAGTACGGCGTGACCGTGGTGGGTGTTACCTTGTCCCAGGAACAGGCCATCATGGCCCGCAAACGTGCGGCAGAGGCCGGCCTCACCGAAAGAGTGGACATCCGGGTGCAGGACTATCGGGATGTCCAGGACGGGCCCTATGACGCCATCAGCTCCATAGGGATGTCCGAACACGTGGGACGGACAGAAATGCCACGCTACACCGCGGCATTGTTCGAGCTGCTTTGCCCTGGCGGCCGCCTGCTTAACCACGCCATCTCCTGGAACGCCGGACCCACCGCGCCGGACCCGGACTCCTTTATCCCCCGCTACGTATTCCCCGACGGCGAGATGATCAGCCTTAGCGAAATGTCCGCCGCCCTGGAAGCTGCAGGCTTCGAGATTTTGGACGTGGAGGCCCTGCGCCGGCATTACGCCCTCACCCTGCGGGCATGGGTCCACCGGTTGGAAGAGCACTGGGACCAGGCGGTACAGCTGACCAGCCCGGGACGGGCCCGGGTGTGGCGGCTGTATATGGCTTCCAGCGCCCTGGGGTTTGAAAACAATCTGACGGGAGTTAACCAGGTTCTTGTCCAGCGGCCAGGCGGGGACCAGCCGCCCCTGCGGCGCAGGCAGTGGCTATAGCGGTTCGAACCTGTAACGTCCCGGGAAGCAGAAAAGGAACCACCCGGACGGGTGGTTCCTTTTTCCTCCTGCAAGGAGGATGACCGGTGGAGCTGAGGGGACTCGAACCCCTGACCCCCTGCATGCCATGCAGGTGCGCTACCAGCTGCGCCACAGCCCCGGACCTTGCTGCCGCAGTGGGAGGGTTCCCGCCGAAGCAACCTGATCAGCTTAATGCACTTTGCTGCTGCGCGCCAATCGGCACCTTCAACCGTTTCCGCGCCCGGCAGCAGGCCGAACCAGCCGCTTCCCGGGCGGATAAACACAAAATCCGCCGGGATCCTGTGATCCCGGCGGATTATTGGTGGAGCTGAGGGGACTCGAACCCCTGACCCCCTGCATGCCATGCAGGTGCGCTACCAGCTGCGCCACAGCCCCGAATTATTGCCGCTCAAAAAGCTTTTCTTCCGGTGTTCGCCGGAGCAACTCAAATATCTTAGAACAGCAATTCCGAAAATTCCAAATCGGGCATATTCGGCCGGTCTGCGTGCCTACTCCGAGTCTGTGGAAGCAGCAGCCTTCGCCGAAGCGTCGTCTTCCAGCTGCAGGTCCACCACGGGGCAGTCCTTCCACAGGCGCTCCAGCGCATAGAAGACGCGGTCTTCTTCATGCTGGACGTGAATGACGATGTCCGAGTAGTCGAGCAGGACCCACCGGCCGCCGGAACGGCCTTCGCGCCGGACAGGCCGCAAATCCTGCTTGGCAAGTTCCTCTTCAATTCCATCAACGATGGCGTTGACCTGCCGCTCACTGGGGGCGGAGGCAATGAGGAAAACATCTGCCAGGGCGAGGCGTTCACTCACGTCCAGAGCCACGATGTCCTGGGCAATCTTGTCCGCAGCTGCCTTGGCGGCAGTGCGGGCTGTGGTGATGGATGTATCTGATGCAGTCACGCGGACTCCTTGTTGGTTTTGAAAGCTTGTGGTGCCGGCAGCGCCGGTCAGCGGGACATTCCGCTGATGATCAGGAGGATGCCGGCGATGAGGGCCAGGATCCCGAAGGCAAGGACAGAGAACTGAAGGATGCGGTTCCGGGTGGCCCGCGCCATTCCTGCCGTTGCCGCGTCCAGCGGATCCAGCCCGTGGGCCTGCCGGGCGGGCACACGGGGCAGGTCCTCGACGGCACTCCCGATGTGGTTCTCTGCCACCACTGCCGGCGCCAGGACCGCAGGCTTGGGCAGAACTGCTGCCTTCGCCGCAGCCTCTGCCCGGGCTAATACCTGCGAACGGCCGGGTCCGGCGTCGGACGAGGTCGGACGGTCACCGCCCGCGGGACGCCGCTTCCTGGTGCCGGACGGCACCACTTTCGTCCCGGGGCGTGTGGTGACCGGAACGTGGCTCGTGGCCGGTGGCTTCATGACCGGCCGGTCGACGCCCGGCACCTGGACGAATTCCAGAGGGGTGACCATCGCCAGGTTGCTGGCGGCCGAGGGAGCCGGCCGCTGCGCCGGAACGGGGGCCGGCTTCGGTCCTTGCTGCCGGGGCGCGGGGTCTTTGGGCGAGTCGGTGGCGGGGGCCGGTATGCCGGTCTGTTCGGCAAGCTTCTGCTTGGCCATGGCACGCCGGTTCATCACGGCCGCACGTTCCGCCAGGGCGATCTGCTCCGCCAGGATCTCCGGATCCACGGCTTCCGGATCCAGCGAGGCGATGTGCTGCATCTTCGCGATCTGGTTTTTGGCCTGCTCTGCGATCAGTGACCTGGCTGCCAAGGCCTGTTCGACGGTCATCCCATCCGGGGCCACTGGCGCCAGTGCAGGCGCGGCGGTTCCAACGGAAGCACCGCCTGGGAAAGGCTTGCCCTGTGGCTCTTGCGGGTCCTGCTCCCCTGCCTTGTTCCTGGCGGCGGCGGCGGGGGCTGCGGGAGCCTTGCCCTCTGAACCATCCGGCACGGCCGGGGCAACGATCGGGTTGGCACTGGTAAGCGCCTGTTCCTTGAGCTGCTGCAGGCGAAGCTGACGCCGGGTGGGCGGCCCTCCCGCTGCCAGCTGACCCTCTTTTTCTTCCAGTTCCTTGATGGTGCGCAGTGCCGCGCGGTCCCGCGCGCGGATTTGCGAAGAGCGCTGGGTGTGCGTCTGTTCAGGAGCCGTGGCTGCGGTGCCCGGGGCGGGACGGTTGGGAGCCGGGTTCTTTTGGGCAGGCGAAAGCTCGTCCGTGGCGGTGGACACGGATGACTGTTGCGCGTCCCTGGCCTTCCGGAGTTCCCGGCGGCTGCGGATGGGGGGCTGTTCCTGACTCATAGAGAACTCATTCAGTGCTGGCTGGTTCGCTTGCTTCGGAGATTGGAGCACTGGCACCCGCCGTGCCGTCCAGGTAAAGACCATACTTGGCGATGTACTGGACAACCCCGTCCGGCACGAGGTACCACACCGGATTGTTGTCCGCCACGCGGGTGCGGCAATCGGTGGAAGAAATGGCCATTGCGGGCACCTCAAGCAAACTGACGTCGCTGCGGCCCATGCCGTCGAGCACATGCCCCGGCCTGGTCACTCCCACAAAGTGGGCCAGTGACCACAACTCGTCGATGTCCTTCCAGGACAGGATCTGCGCCAGCGCATCGGCGCCGGTGATGAAGAAGAGATCCGCGTCCGGGCGCTGGGCCCGGAGGTCCCGCAGCGTGTCGATGGTGTAGGTGGGTCCAGGCCGGTCAACATCCACGCGGCTGACGGTAAAGCGCGGGTTGGACGCCGTGGCGATGACAGTCATGAGATAGCGGTGCTCAGGCTCGCTGACCTGTTTGTGGGACTTCTGCCAGGGCTGGCCGGTGGGAACAAAGACCACCTCGTCCAGATCAAACTCGGCAGCCACTTCACTGGCTGCCACCAGGTGGCCGTGATGGATGGGATCAAACGTCCCGCCCATGACGCCCAGGCGCAACCTGCCGTTGGCACCGTTATGGTGAAGTGCGCGGGAAATGTTAGTGGCCCTGCCCGTGGTCGTGCTTGTTGGGGTGCTGGCGGTGCGGATCCGCATGCTCCTCCGTTGCGGCATGGCGGTTGCCAAGGTTGGAGTAGGACAGCGTGATGAACATCATCACCAGCAGGATGGCGAAGATCACCACTCCGAAGACCCACGGCTCAGCCCACAGCGGGGCGAGTTCGTGCTCTTCGCCTTCGGCGATGGTCGTGGCAATCTGCTGGAACAGCATTTTCTCCCCTTGGGTTCAACAATTGTGGCAGCGGAAAGCTCCGCCGTTTCTGACTTCTGGTATATGTTACCGCGTTGCTACCCGCGGATCTGGCCCTCGCCCTGAACGATCCACTTGGTGGTGGTGAGTTCCGTCAGACCCATCGGGCCGCGTGCATGCAGCTTCTGGGTGGAAATGCCCACCTCGGCACCCAGGCCAAGCTCCCCGCCGTCGGTGAACCTGGTGGAGGCGTTGACGATGACGGCGGCGGAATCCACTTCGGCAATGAACCGCTCCGCGTTGGCGAGGTCGTTGGTGAGGATCGCCTCGGTGTGCCCCGTTGACCAGGTGCGGATGTGCTTCACGGCCTCGTCCATGCTGTCCACCATGGCAACAGCGAGGTCAAGGTCCATGTACTCGGTGGCCCAGTCCTCGTCAGTGGCAGGTTCGGACGCGATCGAAGCGGGAAGGGATGCCCTGACACGCTCGTCGGCGTGCAGCCGGACGCCGGCCTTGCTGAGGGCGGCGGCAACGGCAGGCAGGACCGTTGACCCGGAGTGGACCAGCAGCGTCTCGACCGTATTGCACACGCTGGGCCTCTGGGTTTTGGCGTTCAGCAGGATCTCCACGGCCATGTCTTCGCTGGCGGACTCGTCAATGAAGATATGCACATTCCCCTCCCCCGTCTCGATAACGGGAACAGCGGAGTTGGTGACCACAGTCTGGATGAGCTCGCGGCCGCCGCGGGGAATGAGCACGTCCACCCTGCCGCGGGCGCGCATCAGGACATTGGCGCCGGCACGGCCGTACTGGTCAACTGTCTGGACGGCGTCGGCAGGCAGGCCCACCGATTCGAGTGCCTCGCGCAGGATACGGACCAGCACTTCATTGGTGGCCTGGGCCGCACTGCCGCCCCGAAGGATAACGGCGTTGCCGCTCTTGAGGGCCAGGCCGGCAATGTCCACGGTGACGTTCGGCCGCGCCTCGTAGATGGCCGCCACCACGCCCATGGGTACGTTGACCTGCCGAAGGCGCAGCCCGTTGGGCAGGGTCTGCCCTCGGACCACGTTGCCCACGGGATCCGGCAGGCCGGCCAGGTTATCGAGGGCGGCCACGAGTCCCGCAATCCGGGTTTCTGTGAGGGTAAGCCGGTCCAGCATGGCGGCGGAGGTGCCGTTGGCCTTTCCAGCTGCGACGTCGGCGGCATTCGCAGAGAGGATGGCGGCGGTGCCCTCCTGCAGGGCAGTGCCCACGGCGCGAAGGGCCCGGTCCTTCCAGGCCCGGTTGGCCATGGCCATCCGCCGCGCAGCGTGGCGGGAACGGTCTGCGACGGCGTGCACTGCTGCCTCAACGTCACCGGAAGAAAGCGGAACGTCAGCCGGGACCGATGCTGCGGGGAACTCGACGGACGGCGCACCGGCAGGCGCAGCAGTGTCTCTGGAGTTTTCAGCGGTCTGGTGGATCAGGGCTTCAGTCATGCTCCAAGTTTAGGCGAGCCCGGGGCTCACACCAGCACGAGGTCATCCACATGAACAACTTCGCGGTCATAGCCGCTGCCCAAAGTCTCACCGAGGTCCCTGGTGGACCTGCCCAGCATCTGGGGCAGCTCGGCCGCGGAGTAGTTGACGAGTCCGCGGGCAACCACGGTGCCGTCGGCACTGGCGATCTCGACGGCGTCGCCGGCTTCAAAATCACCGTGCACCGCGGAGATTCCGGCGGGCAGCAGCGATGTGCGGTGATGGCGCACAGCTCTGACGGCGCCGTCGTCCAGCACCAGGCGGCCCTGGACGGACGCCACGTGAGCCAGCCACAACAGACGGACCGGCTTGCGGGCCCCGTTGACCGTAAACCACGTGCCCACGTCTTCGCCGTTCAGCGCGGCAGCGGCGTTGGGGGTGGATGTGACCAGGGCGTGGATGCCGGAGCCGGCGGCCATGGACGCAGCCTCCACCTTGGTCAGCATCCCGCCGGTACCGACACCGGCTTTGCCGGTCTTGCCGATGGACACGCCGTCAAGGTCGTGGGGGCCTTCCACGAGCGGAATCCTCTTGGCACCGAGCGAGGGCGGTCCGTCGTACAGGGAGTCGACGTCGGAGAGCAGCACCAGCGCGTCCGCGCGCACCAGGTGGGCCACCAGGGCTGCGAGGCGGTCGTTGTCGCCGAACCGGATTTCGTGCGTGGCTACAGTGTCATTCTCATTGACCACCGGGACCACGCCAAGGTTGAGCAGCCGGTCCAGGGCGCGGAACGCATTGGTGTGCTGGCTGCGCCGCATCAGGTCCTCGGCGGTGAGCAGGACCTGGCTGACGGTGACACCGTGTGCACCGAAGGCCTGGGTATAGCGGGCCATCAGCAGGCCCTGCCCAACACTCGCCGCTGCCTGCTGCGTGGCGAGATCGCGGGGACGCTTGGCAAGGCCCAGCGGAGCCAGGCCGGCGGCAATGGCACCGGAGGAGACGAGGATGATCTCGGTCCCCGTATTCCGCTTGGCGGCCAGGGCGTCCGCCAAGGCCGTCAGGGACTTCTCGGAGATGCCGCCCTTGATGCTTGTCAGTGACGACGAGCCCACCTTGACCACAACGCGGCCGGCGTTCGCAAGGACGCTCCTGTCCACGGACCGGGTGAGCGGTTCCGCAGCCACGGCCTTAGAACTCATCGCCTGCGTCCAGTCCACTCTCCTTGAGGGGCTTGGCCACCCTGCGGCTGCTGACGGACTCGGTCCAGATGCCGGCCTTGCGTTCCGCTTCCAGCTCGGCGCGGGCGGCGGCCTTGGCATCCTTGCGTTCCTGCTGCTCTTCGCGCTTCTGGCCGCGCGTGGGACGGTCACCGATGTCGGCAAAACGGATGTCGGTGCCGCGGGGAGAGGCCAGGAGTTCCGCGCCCGCCATCATGGTGGGTTCCCAGTCGAAGACGACGCCGTCGTCCCCGCCGATCACCACGGTGTCGCCGGGCTTGGCGCCCTGCTTGAACAACTCCGTCTCCACACCGAGCTTGGCCAGCCGGTCGGCCAGGTAGCCGATGGCTTCCTCGTTGGTGAAGTCCGTCTGCTTGACCCAGCGCTCCGGCTTCTCTCCCAGGACGCGGAACAGCGGCTCCAGGCCCTTTTCCTCGCGGCGGATCCTGAATCCGGATTCATTCACGGCCCGGGGCCGCAACACGGCCGGCTGGACCTTGGGCGGCGCGGCGGCCACTGCCTCGCGGGCAGCTTTAACGATGCCGGCCATGGCGAAGCCGAGCTGGCGGAGGCCCTCATGGCTGGTGGCCGACACCTCGAACACCTGGTAGCCGCGGGATTCGAGTTCCGGGCGGACGAACTCGGCCATGTCCTTGCCGTCGGGCAGGTCCACTTTGTTCAACGCCACGAGGCGGGGGCGGTGGTTCAGCGGAACAACTTCCCCGTCCTGCCCGGCGTAGCTCATGTCCACGGCGTACTTTTCCAGTTCGGCCTCGATGATCGCGAGGTCGGCGAGTGGGTCCCGGTCCGACTCGAGGGTGCCACAGTCAAGGACGTGGACCAGTGCGGCGCAACGCTCAACATGGCGCAGGAAGTGGTGGCCCAGTCCCCTGCCTTCGCTGGCGCCTTCGATGAGGCCAGGAACGTCGGCGATGGTGAAGCGCACGTCACCGGCCTGGACCACGCCGAGGTTGGGAACCAGCGTGGTGAAAGGATAGTCAGCAATTTTAGGCCTGGCCGCGGACATGGCGGCGATGAGGCTGGACTTGCCGGCGGACGGGAAGCCCACCAGGGCGATATCGGCGATCGACTTAAGCTCCAGGACGATGTCGCTGGACTCGCCCTCGATACCGAGCAGGGCGAACCCGGGTGCTTTGCGCTTCTGTGATGAGAGCGCGGCGTTGCCGAGGCCGCCGATGCCCCCTGCTGCGGCTACGTATTCGGCGCCTTCACCAACGAGGTCCGCGAGGACCGTGCCGTCCTTGGATTTGACCACGGTGCCGTCAGGGACGGGGAGTATCAGGGTTTCGCCGTTCTTGCCGCCACGCCAGTCACCCATGCCCGGGCCACCGTTGGTGGCGTGGCGGTGGGGTGCGTGGTGGTAGTCAAGGAGGGTAGTGGTCTGGTGGTCAACGCGAAGGATCACGTCGCCGCCATTGCCGCCGTTGCCGCCGTCGGGACCGCCAAGCGGCTTGAACTTTTCGCGGTGGACGGAGACGCATCCGTGACCGCCGGCACCGCCGGATACGTGCAGTACTACCCGGTCTACAAAGCTGGCCACGTGGTTCTCCTCAATGCTGTTTCCTGGACGCCGCGGGGCGCCAAGACGATTGTAATGCGGTTAAAAGAACAGTGGAGCGGACCAACTGGCCCGCTCCACCGCTTCAGAACTGTTTGTTACTCTGCAGCTGCAGCAGCAACGATGTTGACGACGCGACGACCGCGGCGGGTGCCGAATTCAACGGCTCCCGGGGTCAGTGCGAACAGGGTGTCGTCGCCGCCACGGCCAACGCCGGCGCCCGGGTGGAAGTGGGTGCCACGCTGGCGGACGATGATCTCGCCTGCGGAGACGACTTGGCCGCCGAAGCGCTTCACGCCGAGGTACTGAGCGTTGGAATCACGACCGTTGCGAGTGGAGCTCGCGCCCTTTTTATGTGCCATTTGAAATGCCTGCCTCTAAATTCTGGGGATCTGCTGAAAAACCTGAACAGTAACGAAGGTTACTGGATACCAGTGATCTTGACCTTGGTCAGTTCCTGGCGGTGACCCTGGCGCTTCTTGTAACCGGTCTTGTTCTTGAACTTCTGGATCACAATCTTCGGACCACGGAGGTCGTTCAGGATCTCAGCCGTAACAGTTACCTTGGCCAGGTCAGCAGCGGCGGTGGTGACCTTGTCACCATCAACCAGGAGCAGTGCGGGCAGCTGGATAGTGCTGCCAGCTCCACCGGCGACGCGGTTAAGGGTAACGAAGTCTCCAACGGAAACCTTCTCTTGGCGGCCGCCTGCGCGGACAATCGCGTACACCACTTGGGAACTCACTTCTCTCGACGTTTATTACAAAATTTGCGTGCGGAACCGGCCAATAAAAGCCTGGTTTCTCGCTGTGCCTCAACGCCGTGGGGTCATAACCCAAGTGTTGGCGTAAGCACCGAAGATCCAGAATACGCTAATTTTGGCTTCGGCCGCAAATGAGGCTGGTTCCGGCGGGCTGGCTGTGATAAGTACCACTGCTGAATCCCGGCCTCGGGACCGTGCCCCACCATACTACCGGCAAGGCCGCGGCCACGGTGTCAGGCATGGAGGCGCGGCGCGTCGAAGAAGTCCACTTCCAGGCGGCAGGACTGTTTGAATGCCGTGATCATGGCGGGCCGCTCGGCAGCGGAGGCCCTGCGTCCCGCTTCATCCACTATGGCAATGGCCCTGCGGGTGGCGGCGGCGAAGTCTTCGTCGGCATAGGTGCGCAGCCACTCCGCGTAAGGGTGCGCGGAAGGTTCACCGGCGGCAACAAACTGGGCGTGGAGCGTGGCGCCTACCTCGGCGTACAGCCAGAAGCAGGGCAGGACTGCCGCCGCGAGGACCGCATAACTGCCCGACGCCGAGGCCGCCGTCAGGTGGTCAACGTAGGACTTGGTGACGGGGCCGAGCCGGGGCAGGACCGAGCGCGCGCCCAGCCAGGAGCGGTGAAGCTCCGACTCGACCTCCAGGCACTGCCCGGCCGAAGCAGCCCAAAACAGTTGCTCCGCCTCGGTGGGCGCCAGCGAACTCGCCCTTGCCAGAACCCGTGAATAGCCGTTGAGGTAGAGGGCGTCCTGCGCGAGGTAGTACTCAAACTGGTGCTCCTGAAGGCTGCCCGTAGCCAGGTCGCGGATGAAGCCGAGGGCATAGATATCCTCCAGGTCCGGCTGCGCCTCACGCCGCAGCTGCGCCGCGAAGCTGCCTTCCGCCGGCACCGGCTGCAGGTGGTGGAAATGATGCACGGGCCCGTTGCCTGTCCCCACCTCCAGGGTTCCCGAGGCCTTGAGCGCGCCGGCGAGCCACGGCTTGGCTTCCCGGAGTGACGCTTCCCAGTCCCCCAGCCGCGCCTGGGCGGTGGCCATTGCAGAGGACAACGAACAGCCTGTGCCGTGGCTGTTCGTCGTTGCAAGCCGCTCCCCTGGCACCTCCACCACTTCATGGGACAGCAGGCCCAGGGTGTTGACCAGCGCGTCCGGGCACTCGTTGCCGTCCAGGTGGCCGCCCTTGACCAGTACGGTTGCGCCGCTGGCGGCTGCGAGGGCGCGGCCCTGGTCCAGCGCGCCGCCCCAGCTGTCCTGCAACTGCCCGCCCACAAGCATGGCGAGCTCCGCGAGGTTGGGGGTGATGAGGTGTGCCAGCGGCAGGAGTTCGCGCAGGGCCGTTTCGGCAGACTCGTGCAGGAGCCGGTCGCCGCTGGTGGCAACCATAACTGGGTCCAGGACCACGACGGCGGGCCGCACCTTCTGCAGCCACTGCGCCACCGTTCCAATGACGTCGGCGTTGCCGAGCATTCCGATTTTCACGGCGTCGATGGTGATGTCGTCGCTGATGGCGTCGAGTTGCTCTGCCAGGAATGCTGCAGGGGGCACGTGAACGGACCTTACTCCGTGCGTGTTCTGGGCTGTGAGGGCAGTGATGGCTGCCATCCCGTACCCCCCGAGGGCCGCGATGCTTTTCAAATCCGCCTGGATACCGGCACCGCCGGAAGGATCCGAGCCGGCGATGGACAGGACCCTGGGTACCTGCCGGCCCGGCAATGCCGGCGCAGTGGCGGGTCCAGGGGTGGCTGCGGGCATTACAAGAGTCGTAGACAAAGGACATCCCTTCGCCGGTGCTAACCGGACAGGTTCAACGGGTCTGAATCTCAGCCGGCTCTCTGCGCGGCACCCCGTGTCGGTTCCCCAGCCTAGCTTTTTTGCCCGCCCCAGGCTGAAGGTGACACATTGCGACCCGAAGCCGCACGCTGATGGCGCGCAGCTCCGCATCCCGCCCTGCGGGCCCTGCACGCAAAAGTCCCCGCCCGGTGGACAAATCCCCTGGAACTTCATGGGGTTTTGTCCACTGAACGGGGACTTGTTGAAACGCGCCGGTACGTGCCCGTGAGCGCTCCGGCTAGAGCTCCGAGGCCGGTACGCCTACGCCCAGGATGATGGGCGCCTCTGCGGGCTTTGTTGACGCTTTTTCAAGGCCGGCACCGCCGGCACCGGCCGGCGCCGGAGCCTTTGCCTCGTGGGTATGCCCTGTGCTGGCTGCCGCCACGCTTTCGTGATGCTGCACGGAGGTTTCGTTGGCTGCTCCCTGGGCGCGGCTGGCACTGCGGTTGCGCCGCGGGCGCCGTTGCCGGGACTGCTCCAGCGTGTGGTCCGTGTAGTCCTTCGCCGGTTCCCCGGCAGCGGCTGCAGCAGGCACGCGGGCCGGCTGTACCGGCTCCACGCGCTCCGCCGGTTTCTGCTCCGGTTCGGTCTGCTCAGGCTCCGCTTGTGCGGGCGCCGGCTGGCCCAGGTGGGCGAACGCTTCGGCAAGCCGGTCCAGGGTCAGTGCGGGCTTCTGCGGCTGCTCCTCAGCGTGGTCCACGAACGGCAGCACCACCTTCTCGCCGCCAAAGGTCAGCACGGCGGCCGGGCGCGCATCGTCGTCGCGGTTTGTTTCCACTGCGGGAGCCGGAGCAGGGGCGGGCGCGGAATGGTCCGCGGCAGCCAGCCTGGCTGCGGCCACTTCGTCGTCGTGCAAGTGGGCTGCATGCGCGGCGGCGGCGATGTTGGCAAGGGCCAGCCGGGTGGCTTCCGCCTTCGCGTGCCGCTCAGCGTCAGTGGGGTCGGGCTGGACTGTGTGGACGGGCACGGCAGGCGCGGGGGCAACCTCGGGCTGCTGGCCGCCACGGCCCCGCCGCCGCTTCCGGTCCGGACGCACGCCGGCCTGGCTGCTGTCGATGCGCGGGGCGTCATTGCGGTGGCCTTCGCTGCGGGGTTCCGGCCGGCTGTCGGTCCGCTGGACGTGGTGTTCGGCGGCTACGATGTTGGCCCGCCGGTGCTCAACGGGGTCGTCATGGGTGACGACACCGCGGCCGGCGCACGCTTCGCACTGCTCGCCGAAGACTTCCAGGAGTCCGGTGCCCATCCGCTTTCGCGTCATCTGCACCAGGCCAAGGGAGGTCACTTCGGCAACCTGGTGCTTGGTGCGGTCGCGTCCCAGGCATTCCACCATGCGGCGCAGAACGAGGTCGCGGTTGGATTCAAGGACCATGTCGATGAAGTCGATGACGATGATGCCGCCGATGTCGCGGAGGCGGAGCTGGCGGACCACTTCTTCAGCAGCCTCGAGGTTGTTTTTGGTCACCGTCTCTTCGAGGTTGCCGCCGCTGCCGGTGAACTTGCCGGTGTTGACGTCCACCACGGTCATGGCTTCGGTGCGGTCGATCACCAGCGAACCGCCGGACGGGAGGAAGACCTTCCGCTCCAGCGCCTTGTGGATCTGCTCGTCAATGCGCCAAGCAGCGAAGATGTCCTGGTCCTTGGTCCACTTTTCGAGGCGTCCCACCAGGTCCGGCGCCACATAGGTGACGTACGCCTCGATGGTGTCCCAGGCTTCCTCGCCTGAAACGATCAGCTTGGAGAAGTCTTCGTTGAAGACGTCACGGACCACCTTGATGGTGAGGTCCGGTTCGCCGTACAGCAGCTCAGGAGCAAGGATCTTGGTGGACTTCGACTGGCTTTCGATGCCTTCCCACTGCGCGCGCAGGCGGTTGATGTCGTGTGTCAGCTCTTCCTCGGACGCTCCCTCGGCGGCGGTGCGGACGATGACGCCCGCCTGCTCCGGGAGCCGGTCCTTGAGGATGCGCTTGAGGCGGTTGCGTTCTACGTCGGGCAGTTTGCGCGAGATGCCGGTCATGGAACCGCCGGGAACGAACACCAGGTAGCGGCCGGGGAGTGAGATCTGGCTGGTCAGGCGTGCGCCCTTGTGTCCCACGGGGTCCTTGGTCACCTGGACCAGCACGGTATCACCGGACTTGAGCGCATTTTCGATACGGCGCTGCTTGCCCTCGAGGTTGACGGCTTCCCAGTTCACCTCACCGGCGTAAAGGACGGCGTTCCGGCCGCGCCCGATGTCCACGAAGGCGGCTTCCATGGAAGGCAGCACGTTCTGGACCTTGCCGAGGTAGACGTTGCCGATCAGGGAATCCTGCTGGGTCTTCGACACAAAATGCTCGGCCAGGACGCCGTCTTCGAGGACGGCGATCTGGATTCTGTCGTCGCGCTGGCGCACAATCATCTGCCGGTCGACAGACTCGCGGCGGGCAAGGAATTCGGCCTCGGTAATGACGGTGCGGCGGCGGCCGGTGTCACGCGACTCGCGCCGGCGCTGCTTCTTCGCCTCCAGCCGGGTGGATCCCTTGACGCTGGTGACGCGGTTACTGACGGCCGGTTCAGTCACGGCGCGCGGTGCGCGCACGCGGGTAACCGTGTTGGGCGGATCGTCGTCTCCCCCACCCGTCAGTTCGAGGTCCTGGTCGCCACGGCGGCGGCGGCGGCGACGGCGGGACGTGACGCCTTCCTCCACCTGTCCCGCGGACTCCTCGTCGGCGTCGTCCGGGACATCTCCGTCAACATCTTCGCTGCCTTCGAGGTCGGTGTCGGCTTCCCGCTCTCCGAGGCGGCTGCGGCCGCGGCGGCCCCGTCCCCGGCGCCTGCGGCGGCCGTTGGCGTCTTCCGCATCGCCGTCCTCGGCGTCGTCCTCTCCAACCTCTTCCGCTACTGCGGGAGCCGGACGCACCACGGTGCTCAGGTCCGGCGCCTGGAACAGCACGGAGGTGGGGGAAGCGGGTTCCATGAAAAGGGAACCGAAGGGGCTGGAAGGAGCCGCGGGCGCCGTTTCCGCGGTGGCTGCCTGCGGTGCCTCAATGTTGGGAGCAGCCTGTGCGGCCTCCGGTTCGGGGGCTGGCTCTTCTGCAGCTTCTTCTGCAGGGGCCTCTGGTGCGTTCGGCCGGACTGCTGCTGCGGGCACTGCAGCGGCTGCCTCAGCAGCGCCGGCCGGAGTTACGGCTGCCGGGAGATCTGCGGGTGACTGGGTAGCGGCGGGTTCCCCTGCCGGCTCTGCCGCTGCGGCTGGGGGTTCCACTGCGACGGCAGGCGCGGAGGTCTTGCGCGTGGCAACCCGGCGGCGCCGGACGGGCTTCGTTTCAACGACTTCGGCGGCCGGCTCCGCGGCGTCGAGCCCAGGGGTCCCGGCGCTTGCACCGGCATCAGCACCGGTGTCCGGCGTGGAGTTAACGGCTGCTGATTCGGGTTCTGCGTCTTCGGCGAAGGCGGGGAGCGGTTCCGCTGCTTCTACCTTTTTCCGGGCACGCGTCCGCCGGACGGGAGCTTTGGCCTCCAAAGCGCCGGATTCCACAACATCCGCTTCCACTTCGACGGCGGCAGCTGCGGAAGGGTCAGCGCTGGCGGCGCCCTCTGCGGGAAGGTCCGTTGGCGGAGTCAGGGCCTCGGCTTTGGGAGCGGCCTTCCGGCGGGTCCTCGTAGCCTTTTTGGGGGCAGCGTCTGCCTCCGCGGCCGATGCTTCGTCGTTAACGGCTGAAACTTGTTCATTATCCATATGTGGCAACACTCCTGCCCCTGACGTACCGCCACATCCGGCACCCATTGGGGCACATATTGTCAAGACCCGCAGGCGTTGACAGAAGTCAAGTGGATACCCCCAGGTTCGCACCGGCAGTGGGGTGCGGCAGCCCGTGGGGGCCGGTGGGATGTTCTGAAACCCGTTGTTCTACGTGCCACAACCAGGTGCCGCGCAATGGAGTCGCGGGAGACTGCGTCGGTGAGACCGATGCCTGCCCTGCTCGTCATTGGCGGTCTTGGGAACAAGCCACCGGACCGGAGTCCGAATGTGGATCGGCTTCCAGCCACCATCATTCTCTCATACCCGGACTAAATCACGTCGGAGGCAGCACCGGATCCGCCGGCTGTTCCCGTCCGCCTGGACCTTCCTTCCAGCCTCCGGCGTTACAATCAGGCAAGGAGCACCGGATGAAAAGGACGCCACACCAATGCCCAGCATCTCCCCCCTCAGCAGCACCCCTGCACAGGAACGGAGCCTGAACCAGGACGCGGACCCGGCCGGGAGGACAGCAGGTGCTGTGCCGGCGATGACACGGAACAAGCCCTTCGGCTGGCTGCTGGTCATCACAGGAGTCATCGGCTGGCTCGCCTCGGGGACCCTGGTCCTGGAAAAGCTTGCAGTGCTTCAGGACCCCAACCACACCACCGTGTGCGACGTAAATCCCTGGATCTCCTGCGGCCAGGTGATGCAGACCTGGCAGAGCTCTCTGTTCGGTTTCCCCAATATGTTCATCGGGATCGTCGCGTTCGCCGTAGTTATCACGGTGGGCATGGGACTGCTGGCCGGAGCCACCTTTGCCCGCTGGTTCTGGGCAGGACTGCAGGCAGGCGTCACGCTCGGCTTTGTCTTTGTGGTGTGGCTGTGGTCGCAGGCCCTTTACGACATCCACGTGCTGTGCCCGTTCTGCATGATCGTTTGGGCGGCGATGATTCCCCTGTTCGTCTGGGTGACCATCCGGAACATCACCGCCGGGGTTATTCCGGTGCCGGCCAACGCGGCCCGGATCCTGGGCGATTCCGGGTGGATTATCACCGCACTGCTCTACGTGGCGGTCATTGCCACCATCTTCTTCGCCTTCATCCAGGTTTTCGCCGGAACTTCGGGCTTCTGACGCTGCAGCCCAGCCAAGCGAGGTGACAGATAAGGCCGATGTTCGCGAAGAACATCGGCCTTATCTGTCGTCCCGGACTGTTAGCCCTGGAACCAGATCTTGATCTCGCGCTCGGCAGAGTCCGTGGAGTCGGAGCCGTGCACCAGGTTCTGCTGGACCTTCACGCCCCAGTCGCGGCCGAAGTCCCCGCGGATGGTGCCGGGGGCGGCCGTAGTGGGGTCAGTGGTGCCGGCCAGGGCGCGGAAGCCTTCGACGACGCGGTGGCCTTCGAAGATGGCTGCCACCACCGGACCGGAGAGCATGAACTCGACCAGCGGCTCGTAGAAGGGCTTGCCCACGTGTTCCTCGTAGTGCTGCTCCAGCAGCTCACGGGATGCCTCCACCTTCTTCAGCTCCGCCAGGGTGTAGCCCTTGGCTTCGATCCGGGCCAGGATGGCCCCGGTGAGGTTGCGGGCGACGCCGTCGGGCTTGATCAGGACGAGGGTGCGCTCAGTAGTCACAACTGCTCCAATGCGTTGGTAGAGGTTTTCGGGTCAAGTCTACGGTGACTTTGTTTAGGGGGACGGGGGCTGCTGGCCGGGCCCCGCGGACTCTTCCGGATGGGCCGCTTCCCAGGCCGCCTGCTCGCGGGCCCTTTCACCGGCTTCCCGGTCCAGCCGGATTCCGGTACGGATCCCGTACCACCAGGCTGCTGCGAACAGGGCACCCACCAGGAACATGGCAGGCTCGAAGATGCCGGTGAGGATCAGGACAAGCTGCAGGATCCAGCCAAGCCCAATGCCCCACGGTTTGGTGAGGAAGGCGCAGGCCACAATCATCAGCACGCTCAGGCCGATTCCCACCCCGAGGATGAGTGCGGGCGGGAACTCCCCGCGGCGAAGCCCGAACACCGCCAGGGTGGCGAAGAACATAACAAAGGCTTCCAGGAGCAGCACGGTGGACGCGAACATCACTTTGGTGGAGCGCCGCTTCCTGGGCATGCCCGGCCGCCATTCGCGCTGGGCTTTGGTCAGCTTCGCCATCGGCTATGCCTCCGTCTTCCCGAGCAGGATGCGGGCCTCGGCCACCAGTGTGATGGAGCCTGTGACCAGAACGCCGCCGGAAAGGTCGTCGTTCGCTTCGGCGCGTTCCACAGCCCACTCCAGGGCGTCATCGAGTTTCTCCGCTACGTGCACGTTGTCTTCGCCGAAGCCGAGATCGATGGCGAGCTCGGCCAGTTCGGCTGCCGGCACGGCGCGCGGTGAATTGGACTGCGTAAAGCAGAACTCCTCCGCCATCCCGCCCAGGGATTCCTTGAGCTGGCGCAAAATCTCTTCGGCGTCCTTCTCCTTGAGGATGCCCACCACCGGGACAAGCCTGGTGAAGGTAAAGGCCTCCTGAAGGGCAGCCGCGGAAACTTTGACGCCGTCGGGGTTGTGGGCGGCGTCCACCACGATGGTGGGCGCTGTGCGGACCACCTCAAGCCGGCCGGGCGAAGTGACCTCCGCGAAGCCCTCCTGGAGCACGTCGAACCCAAGTTCCTTTTCGCCGCCGAAAAACGCTTCCAGCGCTGCAACGGCAACTGCTGCGTTCTGCGCCTGGTGTGCCCCGTGGAGCGGCACCAGCAAGTCCGGGTAGCGGCCGGCAATGCCCTGGATGGTGACCATCTGGCCGCCGACTGCCACGGTCCGGGACTCGACGCCGAACTCCACTCCCTCGAACTTGAAGGGCACGCCAACGTCCTTGGCCTTCTCCAGCAGGACCTGGGCGGCGTCCAGCGGCTGGGCGGCGCTGACGAGGTAGCCGCCGGGCTTGATGATGCCGGCCTTTTCGTAGGCGATGTCTTCGGTGGTGTCCCCGAGCAGGTCGGTGTGGTCCAGCGAAATGGGTGTGACCACCGAAACCTGCCCGTCCCCCACGTTGGTGGCGTCCGTAATGCCGCCCAGGCCCACCTCAATGACCGCCACGTTAACGGGCTGGTCCGCGAAGACCGCAAAACCAAGGATGGTGAGGCACTCGAAGTACGTCAGCCGCGGCTGGCCCTCTGCCTCCAGCTCGGCGTCGACAATCTGCAGGTACGGCCGGATCTCATCCCAGATCCGGACGAAGGTCTCGTCCGGGACGGGATGGCCGTCGATGCTGATCCGTTCGGTGACCTTCGTCAGGTGCGGACTGGTGTACCGTCCGGTGCTCAGGCCGTGGGCCCGCAGGACCGATTCGATCATCCGGGCGGTGGACGTTTTGCCGTTGGTCCCGGTGACGTGGATGATCGGGAACGCTTTGTTCGGCTCCCCCAGCACGTCCATCGCCCGGAACAGCGGGGCAAGCCGCGGCTCCATCTTGTTTTCCGGCGCCCGGCCCAGCAGTTCGGCGTAGACGCTCTCTACGGAAAATTCGTCAGTCATGGATTACGCCTCTACTTTTTCGACGCCGACAGCCGGCTCTGCGATATCAGTGGGTTCCGCCGTGAGGTCCACGGTGAGCGTTTCGCCCTTGACCAGGTCAGCGTTGGCAAGCAGGGCGTCGACGACGTTCTGCGGGGCCGTCACTGAGGTCCGGATGCGGTCGCTGACCTTCAGCCCGGCGTCCTTGCGTGCCTGCTGGATGGCACGGACCATGTCGCGCGCCAGGCCTTCGGCTTCCAGTTCGGGGGTGACCTCGGTGTTGAGGACGACGAATCCGCCGCCCGGCAGGACAGCGACTGCTTTCGTTGATTCAGCAGGTCCGCCCTCGGAATCAGCCACCACTGTCTCCAGCGTGTACTCCTGCGGTTCCAGCTGGAGCCCGCCGGCGGTGACCGTACCGGCGTCGTCCACGGACCAGTCGCCGGACTTGGAGCCCTTGATGGCCAGCTGCACGTTTTTGCCCAGGCGCGGGCCGGCGGCACGGGCATTGACCACCAGCTTCTGCTGGATGCCGAACTCCTCGGGCGAGGCAGTGGCCGCATCCAGCAGGCGGACTGAGCGGAGGTTGAGCTCATCGGCCACGACGCCGGCAAAACCGGTGAGGGCGTCGGCGCCCGGTGCCACGACCGTCAGTTCCTGCAGCGGCAGGCGGACACGGAGGTTTGCTCCCTTGCGGAGGGAGGACCCGGTGGAGCAGATCTGCTGGACCTTGTCCATGGCCTCCACCAGGTCCGGGCTGGCCGGGAACAGGTTGGCGTCCGGCCAGTCGGCCAGGTGCACGGAGCGGCCTCCGGTCAGGCCGCGCCAGATTTCCTCGGTGACCAGCGGCAGGAGGGACGCGGCCACGCGGGACACGGTTTCCAGTGCGGTGTACAGGGCGTCGAAGGCGTCCTGGTCTTCATTGAAAAACCGCTGGCGGCTCCGGCGGACGTACCAGTTGGTCAACATGTCCAGGTAGCTGCGCAGTTCGTCGCAGGCGCCGGAGATGTCATAGGTGTCCAGCTGAACCGTCATGTTCCGGACCAGTTCGCCGGTGTTGGCCAGCAGGTACTGGTCCAGGGTGTCGGCGTACCCGTCGTAGCGGAGCTGGGCGTCATACCCTGCGCCGCCGGCCGCGGCGTTGGTGTACAGCGTGAAGAAGCTGTACACGTTCCACAGCGGCAGGATGACCTGGCGGACGCCGTCGCGGATCCCCTGCTCGGTGACCACCAGGTTGCCGCCGCGGAGGATGGGGCTGGACATCAGGAACCAGCGCATGGCGTCCGAGCCGTCGCGGTCCAGCACCTCGGAGACGTCCGGATAGTTGCGCAGGCTCTTGGACATCTTCTGCCCGTCGGAGCCCAGCACGATGCCGTGGCTGATGACGTTGCGGAAGGCTGGCCGGTCGAACAGCGCCGTGGAAAGGATGTGCAGCATGTAGAACCAGCCGCGCGTCTGGCCGATGTACTCCACGATGAAGTCCGCAGGGTTGTGGGTGTCGAACCAGGCCTCGTTCTGGAACGGGTAGTGCACCTGGCCGTAGGGCATGGAGCCGGAGTCGAACCAGACGTCCAGCACATCCTCCACGCGGCGCATCACCGACTGGCCCTCTTCCGGAGTGCGGGGGTCATCCGGGTTGGGCCGGGTCAGGTCGTCGATGAACGGGCGGTGCAGGTCAACCTGGCCGTCCTTGTTCAGCGGCAAGCGGCCGAAGTCCGCTTCGATCTCGGCGAGGGAGCCGTAGACGTCGGTGCGGGGATATTCGGGATCGCTGGACTGCCACACCGGGATGGGGCTGCCCCAATACCGGTTGCGGCTGATGGACCAGTCGCGGGCGTTTTCGAGCCACTTACCGAACTGGCCGTCCTTGACGTTGCCGGGGATCCAGTTGATCTCCTGGTTCAGTTCGGACATGCGGTCCTTGAACTTGGTGACTTCCACGTACCAGGAGGACACGGCCCGGTAGATCAGCGGGTTGCGGCAGCGCCAGCAGTGCGGGTAGCTGTGTTCGTAGCTGGCCTGGCGGACCAGGCGGCCCTGGGCGCGCAGCACCTGCGTGATGGGCTTGTTGGCTTCGAAGACCTGCAGGCCCACGATGTCGTGAAGGTCGCCGTGCTTGAAGAGCGGGAGGAACTTTGCGCCTTCGTCAACGGAGAGGATCACCGGGATGCCGGCCTCCTCGCAGACCTTTTGGTCATCCTCGCCGTAGGCCGGGGCCTGGTGGACGATGCCGGTGCCGTCGGTGGTGGTGACGTAGTCGGCCACGAGGAACCGCCAGGCGTTTTCCATGCCGTATTTTTCGTTGTCCGCGAAGTCGTGCCACAGCGGCTGGTACGCCAGGCCTTCCAGCTCTGCGCCGGTGTGCGTGGAGACGACGGCGGCCTGCGCTGCCTCGAAGTCGTCGTACCCGAGGTCCCTGGCATAGTTGGCCAGCAGGTCCGCAGCGAGCAGGAAGCTGCCGCTCACGGGTGCGTCGGCGGAGGCGGCTTTGATGCCGTTGGGTCCCGCGGGCAGTACGGCGTAGGTAATGGCGGGCCCGACGGCGAGCGCGGCGTTGGTGGGAAGCGTCCAGGGTGTGGTGGTCCAGGCCAGCGCCTGCACGCCGGCGAGCTGCCGGGACAGTTCCGATTCGCCGGCAGTGATGGGGAAGGTCACCGTTACCGTCTGGTCCTGGCGGTTCTTGTAGACGTCGTCGTCCATGCGCAGCTCGTGGTTGGACAGCGGCGTCTCATCCTTCCAGCAGTAGGGCAGCACGCGGTAGCCGTTGTAGGTGAGGCCCTTTTCGTGGAGCTGCTTGAACGCCCAGAGGACGGACTCCATGTACTCGACGTTGAGGGTCTTGTAGTCGTTGTCGAAATCCACCCACCGTGCCTGGCGGGTCACGTAGTTGCGCCACTCGTCGGCGTACTTCATGACGGAGGCGCGGCAGGCGTCGTTGAACTTGTCGATGCCCATGGCTTCGATCTGGGTCTTATCCGTCATGCCCAGCTGCTTCATGGCTTCCAGCTCTGCCGGCAAGCCGTGGGTGTCCCAGCCGAAGCGGCGCTCCACGCGCTTGCCGCGCTGGGTCTGGTAGCGGCCCACCAGGTCCTTGGCGTAGCCGGTCAGCAGGTGGCCGTAGTGCGGCAGGCCGTTGGCGAAGGGCGGCCCGTCGTAGAAGACGAACTCGTTGCTGCCGGGTGCACCGCCCGGGGCGTCGGCGCTGCGCTGGTCGATGCTGGCCTGGAAGGTGCCGTCCTGGTCCCAGTATTTGAGGATGCGCTCTTCGATTTCCGGGAACTTCACGGAAGCGGAGACACCTGCACCCCTGGAGGAGGTGCCACTGGTGGCGGCTGAGGCCTTCGGGTAATACGTCATTCTCGACATCCTGGGTTGAGCTGGGCGAACTGCCGGCCGGGGCCTTCAGTTCCGTTCAGGATGCGAGGACGGTTGCCGTGCTGTCCGCCTGGACTTCACGCTCACCGCGGTACCACCTCACTTACCGGCGCTGCCAGTTCCCGGGGGAACAGGCGTGCTCCGGCCTCTCATTACTGCTGTGACGGGCTTACCCGTCCGGTTCTACTGACGCTTCCCACCTGGCCGGCGGTTAACGCGTTCTTCCGGAAGCTCACCGGTGATAGCCGGGTCGTAGCCGCTTTCGAGTCTACTATTCCCGGGCCCGGGCCACCAATAAGAGTTGGCAGATGGACGGTGCCGGAAGCCGCAGTGCACGCCGCCGCCTCGGCCTGCCTCGTGCCGCCGTCGGGCTGGCTAACCCTTGCGGATGATTTTGTGGTTGGCGGCCTGGGCCACCGGACGGATCACGATCTGGTCCAGGTTGACGTGGTGCGGTGCAGTTACGGCGTAACGGACTACCTCCGCCACGTCTTCTGCCGTAAGCGGCTTCTCAACTCCCTGGTAGACCTTTTCGGCGGCCTGCGGGTCACCCAGCCGGTTCAAGGCAAATTCCTCGGTTTGAACCAGGCCGGGCGCCACTTCGATCACCCGGATGTTGTTTGCCACTTCCTCGAGCCGCAGCGCACCGGTCATGGCGTGCTGCGCGGACTTGGCAGCGTTGTAGCCGCCCCCGCCCTCGTAGGCCGATATGCCCGCCGTGGAGGTCAGGTTCAGCACAGTGCCTTCGCCGTGGGCGCGGAGCATCGGCAGGAACGCCCTGGTGAGCTTCATGGTGCCCAGGACGTTGACACGGTACATCCACTCCCAGTCCTCGGTACTTGCGTCGCCGATGGTGTCCGCTCCCCTGGCTCCGCCCGCAATGTTGACCAGGGTGTCTATGCCCCCCGCTTCGGTCACCCGGGCAAGCAGCCGGGACACGTCGTCGTCCTCTGAGATGTCAGCAGGAAGCGCGACGGCGCCAGTCTCGGCTTCGAGGGCGGCAAGACGCTCTGCACGGCGGGCCACCGCGAACACCGTCCACCCCTGGGCTGCCAGCGCGCGGACCGTTGCCTCCCCGATTCCGCTGCTCGCACCGGTTACCAAAGCTGCCTTTTCCTGGAAGTCCGAAGTCATTGCACCACCCTAGCGCCAGCCGTCCGGCGAAGGCCGGAAGCTGTGTCGGCCTGTGACGCTGGTGCCCGCGCTGCGCGGCTGATGCCCTCCGGCAGGCGGACGTGCGGGGACATGAAACAATTGGCAGATGGCTGAAGACACTCAGGGTACAGACACGCCCAACACCGCCCCCATCAACGTTCCGGACAAGCCGGCCCTTGAAGGCCTCGAAGCTGCCTTGACGCAGCGCTGGCTTGCCGAGGGGACCTACAAGTTCAACAGGGAAACCACCCGGGAGCAGGTCTATTCGATCGACACTCCCCCTCCCACCGCTTCCGGATCACTGCACGTGGGGCACATGTTCTCCTACACGCAGACCGACGTGCTGGCGCGCTACCAGCGCATGACCGGCAAGAACGTCTTCTACCCCATGGGCTGGGATGACAACGGCCTGCCCACTGAACGCCGAGTGCAGAACTACTACGGCGTCCGCTGCGACCCTTCCATTCCGTACAACGCTGACTACCAGCCGCCGGCACAGCCAGCCAAGAACCAGCGTGACTTCGACGTCGTCTCCCGCAGGAACTTCATCGAACTGTGCGAGGAACTTGCCGTCGAGGACGAGAAGGTCTTCGAAAACCTGTTCCAGACCCTTGGCCTGTCCGTGGACTGGGAACTGACGTACCGCACCATCGACGACAACTCGCGCGCAGTCTCCCAGCGGGCCTTCCTGGCCAACCTGGCTGCGGGCGACGCCTACATGGCCGAGGCGCCCACCCTCTGGGATGTCACCTTCCGCACGGCCGTCGCGCAGGCCGAACTGGAGGACCGCGAGGTGCCCGGGGCGTACTACCGCTACCCGTTCTTCACCGAGGACGGGGAGAAGATCTACATCGAAACCACCCGTCCCGAACTGCTGGCTGCCTGCGCCGCACTGGTGGCGAATCCCGACGACGAACGGTACCAGCCGCTGTTCGGCAAGAAGGTCACGTCCCCGGTGTTCGGCGTCGAGGTTGAAGTTAAGGCCCACCCACTCGCCAAAGCGGACAAGGGGTCCGGCATCGCCATGGTGTGTACCTTCGGCGACCTGACTGACGTGACCTGGTGGCGCGAACTGCAGCTTCCTACCCGCGCCATCGTGGGGCGGGACGGCCGGATCATCAGCGAGGCTCCCGAATGGATCACCACCGACATCGGCCGGGAAGCCTTCGCCGCCATTGCGGGCAAGACCGTCTTCAGCGCCAAGGAAGAGGTGGTCAAGCTCCTCACCGCTGCGGACCTGCTCGAGGGCGAGCCCAAAAAGATCATGCACCCCGTCAACTTCTACGAAAAGGGCGACAAGCCCCTTGAAGTGGTGACATCCCGCCAGTGGTACATCCGCAACGGCGGCCGGGACGAGGACCGGCGTGAGCGGCTTATCGCCCGCGGCCAGGAAATCGACTTCCACCCCGCCTTCATGCGCTCACGCTATGAGAACTGGATCTCCGGCCTGAACGGTGACTGGCTGGTCTCCCGCCAGCGCTTCTTTGGCGTGCCCATCCCCGTCTGGTACCCCCTGGATGCCGACGGCAACCCGGACTACGACTCCCCCATCGTGCCGTCCGACGACCAGCTCCCCGTGGACCCGGCTGCCGACGCCGCCCCCGGCTTCGATGAAGCCCAGCGCGATGTTCCCGGCGGCTTCACCGGCGACGCTGACATCCTTGACACATGGGCTACGTCCTCCCTGACACCTAAGATCGTGGGCGGCTGGAAGCGTGATGAGGACCTGTTCGCGAAGGTGTTCCCGTTTGACGTCCGGCCCCAGGGCCACGACATCATCCGGACCTGGCTTTTTTCCTCGGTGGTCCGCGCGGACGCCCTGGAGAACAGCGCCCCGTGGAAGCATGCTGCCATCTCGGGCTGGATCCTCGACCCGGACCGCAAGAAGATGTCCAAGTCCAAGGGCAACGTGGTGGTCCCCACCGACGTCCTGGAGGAATACGGCTCCGACGCTGTCCGCTACTGGGCCGCTTCGGCGAAACTGGGGGCCGACACCGCCTACGAGATCGCCCAGATGAAGATCGGCCGCCGCCTGGCCATCAAGCTGCTGAACGCCTCGAAGTTTGTCCTGAACCTCGGCGCAACAGAAGCATCGGTGCTCTCCGGCGATCTACCGGTACTGACCAACCCCTTGGACCGGGCAGTTCTTGCCCAGCTCGCGGAGGTCGTGGCCCAGTCCACCAGGGCGTTCGAAAACTACGATTACGCCCGCGCGCTGCAGATCACCGAAAGCTTCTTCTGGCAGTTCACGGACGACTACGTGGAACTTATCAAGGACCGGGCATACGGCGCCGCGGGTGAGGCCGAACAGGCTTCCGTGCTCGCAGCACTGGCCACCACCCTGGACACCCTGCTCCGGCTGTTCGCACCGTTCCTGCCCTTTGCCACTGAAGAGGTCTGGGGATGGTGGCGCAACGGCTCGGTGCACCGGGCGCCGTGGCCCGCACCGCTGGACGTTCCCATCGGTGACACCACGATGCTTGCCACCGTCGGTGTTGCGCTGAGCGGAGTCCGCAAGGCGAAGTCCGAGGCAAAGGTCAAGCAGCGGACAGAGGTTCTCTCGGCCACCATCACGGCCTCCGAAGCGCTTACCGCACAGCTGGAGGCGGGGCTTGGCGACCTGAAGGCCGCGTCGAACGCCCGGGAAATTACCCTGCTGGTGGGCGACGGCGACCTGACGGTGAGCGACGTGGCCCTGGCTGCCTCGGAGGAGCCGGCCCAGGCCTGACCGGACTAACCGTCCCAGGGCAAAGGGGAAGCCCCATCAGCGTTTTGCCGTTGGTGGGGCTTCGACTTTTTCGGCCATCTGGTGACGCCTTGATGGTCTGGCAGAATCCTCAGAATCTTCAGGTCTTCCTACCTCGTCACTGGTAGCCTGCTTCTAACTTTGCCGATGGCTGCGTTTGAATACATGTCACTGAATCTTTGGTTTCTGCGTCCCTCTTCTTTCGAAGGGGGTAAAACCATTCTTGTCCTGCCCTCGGGGAAGCACAAGAGCCCCGGTGAAACTACAAACGAGTAGTTCCAGCGGGGCTCTTCGGCTCCCTGCCGCGGGGCCGGCACCACATGATCAGTCGAATTCGGGCCGCCCTGTGCGGCTGCGCTTGAGTTCGAAGAAGTGCGGGTAGGAAGCGATGGCCGTGGTGGCGTCCCAAAGCTTGCCTGCATCCTCGCCCCGCGGGATCCTGGTGAGGACCGGGCCGAAGAACGCCGTGCCGTTGAAAGCGACCACAGGCGTTCCCACGTCCTCGCCCACCAGCGAAATGCCTTCTTCATGGCTTGCACGCAGATCGGCATCGAAGGCATCGGTAGTGGCGGCTGCCGCCAGGTCGGCAGGCAGACCGCACTCCGCCAGCGCCTTCGTGATTACGACGGCGCGGTCCTTCTCGCCGCGCTCGTGGATCATCGAGCCCATGGCGTCGTACAGTGCCTTAACCGCTTCCTGGCCGTAGTCCTTCTGCGCCGCGATTATGACGCGGACCGGGCCCCAGGCGTTGTCCATGGATTCCCGGTAGGCGGGCTCGAGGTCACGGCCCTCGTTCAGGACGGCAAGGCTCATGACGTGCCATACAGTTTCAATGTCGCGGACGCCCTCCACTTCGCCAATCCACCGGGAAGTGATCCAGGCGAAGGGGCACAGCGGATCGAACCAGAAGTCCGCCTTGTTCCGTGCAGGTTCAGTACTGGCAGCAGCTTCAGTCATGGAGAGTCCTTCCGGGGTGGGTGGCTGCGCAGGGGGCAGCCACAACTGGCGTAGTGGTACGCCGCCTGTATCAACACGAGGGCCCGGGCAGGCGCCGGATCAGGCAGACTTCCGGCGCTTGGTGACGTGCGGGATCATGGTGGGCTCGGCGCCGTTGAGGACGACGTCCTCGGTGATGACCACGCTGGCCACATCTTCACGGCTGGGAAGATCGAACATCACAGGAAGCAGCACTTCCTCCATGATGGCGCGCAGGCCGCGGGCACCGGTGCCGCGTTCGAATGCCTGCTCCGCGATTGCGTCCAGGGCGGTGTCATCGAACACCAATTCCACGCCGTCGATCTGGAACATCTTCTGGTACTGCTTCACCAGCGCGTTCTTGGGCGTGGAAAGGATCTGAATCAGGGCGTCCCGGTCCAGATTGGACACGGTGGTGATCACGGGGAGCCGGCCGATGAATTCGGGGATGAGTCCAAACTTCAGCAGGTCCTCCGGCATCACTTCGCCGTAGGAGTCGATCTTCTTGCTGGCCTCATTCAGGGGCGCGCCGAAGCCGATCCCCTTCCGTCCGGACCGCGAGCCGATAATTTCCTCGAGGCCGGCGAAGGCGCCGGCGACGATGAACAGCACGTTGGTGGTGTCGATCTGGATGAATTCCTGATGCGGGTGCTTCCGGCCGCCTTGCGGAGGAACGGAGGCAACAGTGCCCTCCAAAATTTTCAGCAGGGCCTGCTGGACGCCCTCGCCGGAGACATCGCGGGTAATGGAGGGGTTCTCGCTTTTACGGGAGATTTTGTCGATCTCGTCAATGTAGATGATGCCCTGCTCGGCCTTTTTGACGTCGTAGTCGGCGGCCTGGATGAGCTTCAGGAGGATGTTCTCCACGTCCTCGCCCACGTAGCCGGCCTCGGTCAGGGCCGTGGCGTCGGCTACAGCGAAGGGCACGTTCAGGCGGCGGGCGAGCGTCTGGGCCAGGTAGGTCTTTCCGCAGCCGGTGGGGCCGATAAGGAGGATGTTGGACTTGGCGATCTCGACGTCGTCATGATGGCCGCCCTCGGCCAGAGTGCCCGACTTCGGCGCGTGGCCGGCCTGGATCCGCTTGTAATGGTTATAGACGGCGACGGCGAGGGAGCGTTTTGCAGGCTCCTGGCCGATCACATATTCCTGCAGGAAGTCGAAGATTTCGCGGGGCTTGGGAAGCTCGAAGCTGCCGAGGTCTGCAACTTCCGCCAGTTCTTCTTCGATGATTTCGTTGCAAAGCTCAATGCACTCATCACAGATGTAGACACCGGGCCCGGCAATGAGCTTGCGCACCTGCTTCTGGCTCTTTCCGCAGAAAGAGCACTTCAGCAGATCCGTGCTCTCGCCAATCCGAGCCATATGTGAACCCCTTAGTATTTTGCTGCCAGGCAGCCTTGCACCGTTGCTGGAATCCCACCCAGCCTGCGTGGACCGGTTGTGACAACATCCACTCTAGGTCACATTCGCTTCCGAGGGTGGAAGGAAAAGGCCGGTGGAGCCAAATGATTGGCGCCACCGGCGCTTTACTTTACCGCTACCTGCTGATGGCCTGCGGTTTGATCTTGCGTGAATCCAGGACCTGGTCGATCAGGCCGTACACCTGCGCTTCTTCTGCGGTGAGGATTTTGTCGCGTTCGATGTCGTTGTTGACCTGTTCGGACGTCCGGCCGGAGTGGTGCGCCAGCGTGTCCTCAAGCCAGGACCGCATGCGCATGACCTCGGCGGCCTGGATCTCAAGGTCCGAAGCCTGGCCGCCCTGGCCGCCGGACAGCGCCGGCTGGTGGATCAGGACGCGGGCGTTAGGCAGGGCCAGCCGCTTGCCGGGCGTACCGGCGGCCAGCAGGACGGCCGCAGCACTGGCCGCCTGGCCCAGGCATACAGTCTGGATCTCGGGGCGGATGTACTGCATGGTGTCGTAGATTGCCGTCATGGCGGTGAAGGAACCGCCGGGCGAGTTGATGTAAAGCGTGATGTCCCGGTCCGGGTCCGTGGACTCCAGGACCAGCAGCTGCGCCATGATGTCGTCAGCGGAAGCGTCGTCCACCTGGACTCCGAGGAAGATGATGCGGTCCTCGAAGAGCTTGGTGTACGGGTCCTGGCGTTTGAAGCCGTAAGGGGTCCGCTCCTCAAACTGGGGCAGGACATAGCGGCTGGACGGAAGATTACCGGCGGACCACCCGAAGTTGTAGTTCATGTTTTTGTTGCTCCTGATCTGAGTGTTCTTGTGCCGGTTTAGTTCTCGGAGGCTGATTCGCCTGAGGTGCCGTTCGACGAGGTGCCGCCGCCGCCGGCAACGGAGCCTGCGTGGGCAGCGATCTTGTCGAAGAAACCGTATTCAAGCGCCTCGGTGGCGGTGAACCACTTGTCGCGGTCGTTGTCCTTGAGGATGGTGTCCACAGTCTGGCCGGTCTGTTCCGCGGTCAGTTCCGCCATCACCTTCTTCATGTGAAGGATGAGTTCGGCCTGGATCTTGATGTCGGAAGCCGTGCCGCCGATGCCGCCGGAGGGCTGGTGCATCAGGACGCGTGCGTTCGGGGTGGCGTACCGCTTGCCCTTGGTGCCGGAGGAAAGCAGGAACTGTCCCATGGAAGCGGCAAGGCCTGTGGCCACGGTGACGACGTCGTTCGGGATGAACTGCATGGTGTCGTAGATCGCCATGCCCGCGGTGACGGAGCCGCCGGGAGAGTTGATGTAAAGGTAGATGTCCTTTTCCGGGTTTTCCGCGGAAAGGAGGAGCAGCTGCGAGCAGATGGCGTTGGCGTTCTCGTCACGCACCTCTGAGCCCAACCAGATGATCCGCTCCTTGAGGAGGCGGTTGTAGATGTAGTTGTCCTGGGCTGCAGGATCGACAGTAGCCATCCGGGGGGCCTCTGCGTGCTGTGACATGTGTATTTACCTCTCACTGGTGACGGTGACATCACTGAAAATCTCTACTTGGACACTAACCGGTTTCACTGACGTTTTGTTCGCGCACCGTGGGCTGTTCGCTGACGGCGCACGATCGGCGGGCCCCTGCTGGAAGCACGCTCCGGTCCAACGCAGACGGCCCCCGGATCCAGGGATCCGGGGGCCGTTCGAAATGCTTTACAGCAAGGAACCGCGTTTACGGCAAGGACTAGGCCTTGGCCTCTGCCTTGTCTTCCTCGACAGCAGCCTCGGGTGCTTCGGCTGCGTCGTCGGCCTCCACTGCCGGAGCTTCCTCTTCACCGCCGGGGTTGACGAAGCTGGTGAGGTCAACGGTCTTGCCCTCGGTGTCGGTCACTGTGGCCTGCCCGAGGACAACGGCCAGCGCCTTGCGGCGGCGGACCTCGGAGACCATCATGGGGACCTGGCCGCTCTGATCGATGATCTGGGCGAACTGGTTGGGGTCCATGCCGTACTGGCTGGCGGTGGTGACGATGTAGTCGATCAGCTCGTTCTGGCTGACGTTGACTTCTTCCTTCTCCGCGATGGCGTCGAGGATGATTTCGTTCTGGAAGGCGCGGGCAGTGTTGGCCCGGACCTCTTCGCGGTGCTCCTCGGTGTCGTGCTCGCCCTCACCGTGGCCGTTGCCCTCCTTGAAGTGGGCTTCGAGCTGCTCTTCGACCACCGAGTCCGGAACGGGAACCTCTACCAGCTCAACGAGCTTGTCCAGGACCTTGTCGCGGGCTTCGACGCCCTGCTCCACAACCTTGGAGTCGGCCGCCTGCTTGGCGAGGTCTTCGCGGAGCTCGGCAAGGGTGTCGAACTCGGACGCCAGCTGGGCGAAGTCGTCGTTGGCCTCGGGGAGTTCGCGCTCCTTGACGGCCTTGACCACTACCTTGACCTGAGCTGCTTCGCCGGCGTGGTCGCCGCCCACCAGGGTGGTGTTGAAGATGGCGTCTTCATCAGCGCTGAGGCCGGTGACGGCTTCGTCGAGGCCCTCGAGCATGGTGCCGGCGCCGACCTGGTAGGACAGGCCTGCGGCGGAGTCCACCTCTTCGCCGTCGATGCTGGCGTTGATGTCGATGGTGAGGAAGTCGCCGTCGGCAGCGGGACGGTCCACGGACTTCAGCGTGCCGAAGCGGCCGCGCAGTTCGTCCAGTGCCTTGTCAACGTCTTCATCCGAGGACTGGGCTGCAGCAACTTCAACCCGGATGCCGGCGTAGTCCGGAAGTTCGATTTCGGGGCGGACGTCAACCTCTGCCTGGAACTTCAGTTCGCCATCGGTGGAGGTGGGGTCTGGAACCTCGGTGATTTCCACCTCGGGACGGCTCAGGGGGCGGATGCCGGATTCCTGAACAGCGGACTGGTACCAGCCGTTGAGGCCTTCGTTGATGGCGGTTTCCAGGACGTAACCGCGGCCAACGCGCTGGTCGATGAGCTTGGCCGGCACCTTGCCCTTACGGAAACCGGGGACCTGGATCTGCGAAGCAACGGTCTTGTAGGCCTCGTCGATGCTGGGCTTCAATTCCTCAAAGGGGACCTCAACATTGAGCTTGACCCGCGTGGGGGTGAGGTTCTCGACAGCGCTCTTCACGGTCTAAGTACTCCTGGGTTTGTGGGATGGGTTTCTGCAAACGCAATGTTCTTGCCCGGGCCGGGGGCCAGGGCGGCAGAGTCGGGGTGACAGGATTTGAACCTGCGACTTCCTGCTCCCAAAGCAGGCGCTCTAGCCAAGCTGAGCTACACCCCGTAAGTGCACAGGCAAGTCTACGGTGATACGCGCCGTGTTTGCACATTTGACACGTAGGCCATGAATTAGGTTTAGTTATATCCGGCTTGAACAGCCAGCCCGGAGTTGCCAGCCTGCCGGCTCTACGCAGTGCAGATGGTTCTTCTTTCGGGGACGTAGCTTAATGGTAAAGCCTCAGTCTTCCAAACTGATTACGCGGGTTCGATTCCCGTCGTCCCCTCCACAAGTAAAAGGCCCCTCAGCTGAGGGGCCTTTTTGTTGCGCCGCGGCCCACGGCCGGCCTGTCGCTCCTACGACTGCTGGCAGTACGGGCACCAGTAGAGCTTGCGCGCCACCAGTTCGGCCATCAGCACGGTGGTGCCGCATACCCTGCAGGGCAGGCCGTTCCGCTTGTAGACGAAGTGGGCGTTTTCCCTGGCAGGAAAGGTGTCGCTCTTGAGCGAGGCAATCTCCGCCGCAGCCCTGGCCGTCCTGCCGTCTCCGGACCAGTACCGCGGCGTTGTAGTGATGATCCGCCCGTCCGCCACGCCGTCGCTCATGACGGAGACGACGTCGCGCCACAGCCTGCGTGCCACAGCGTCAGGGACGTTGGTGCCCGGCAGCCACGGATCGAGCCGCCGCCGGAAGAGGACCTCCGCCCGGTAGACGTTGCCCACCCCGGCGATGACCTTCTGGTCCATCAGCAGCGCGGCCACCGGCGTTGTGCGGCTTCGGAGCGTCTCAGCAAACCGCCCGGCATCCCCCCGCCGGTTCACCAGCGGATCCGGACCCAGCCGGGCCAGGACGGCGCCGGCTTCGCCGGCGGTGATGGTTTCGCAGGTGGTCGCCCCCCGCAGGTCGGCCCAGCCGTTGCTGCCGACAATCCGTACCCGGACTGCCCCCACCGGCGCCGGCGGACCGGCGTACACAGTGGAATCGCCGCCGTCGCCGTCCCCGAAGGTCTCCTGCTCCCCCACCCGGCGCGGGGCACCGATGCTGGAGGACCCTGTAAACGTGCTGTCCCCGCCGAAGGTCCAGGCCCCGTAAAGGCCCAGGTGGACGTGCAGCACCAGCGTGTGGTCAAAATGCAGGAACAGGTGTTTTCCGTGCGCTTCGGCAGCAACGAGGGTGTGCCCGTCCAGCAGCGCGGCTCCACCGGTAAACCTGCCCTGCGGGCTGGACACCGAGAGCCGCTGGCCACCGAAGACGTCCCCGAACTGCCGCGCCAGGCGCCGCAGTGTATGCCCTTCCGGCACTACTCGATGACCTCACCGGTAGTTTCGTAGGCGGCGATTTTGCCAATCCGGCGGACGTGCCGTTCATCGTTGCTGAACGGCTCGGCCAGGAAGGCTTCGATCAGCTCCGTTGCTTCCTCAACCGTGTGCTGGCGGCCGCCCACGGCCACCACGTTGGCGTCGTTATGCTCCCGCGCGAGGGTGGCGGTGGAGTGGTTCCATGCCAGGGCTGCCCGGATGCCCTTGACCTTGTTGGCCGCGATCTGCTCGCCGTTTCCCGACCCGCCCAGGACGATGCCGAGCGCGTGCACGCCGGCCTGCTGGTCTGCCACCACTGCGAGGGCCGCGTTGATGCAGAACGACGGGTAGTCGTCCAAAGCGTCGTAAACCTTGGGACCGTGGTCCACCACTTCGTAGCCCTTGGCGGTGAGGTGGGAAACCAGGTGGGCGCTGAGTTCCATGCCTGCGTGGTCGGTGGCAATGTGGACCCGCGGGAAGGCAGGGGAAGAAGTCACGAGCAGAATCCGTTCGGTGTGGGCGCTGGCGGCCGGCACGGAAGGTGCGGGCCGTGGTCAACAACACCCACAAGAATACTAGGACTCGGGCTTGCCGGCCGCGGCCGAACCGCCTCCGCGGTGTGCCCTCGCGGCCACCCGGGTCAGGACTTCGGCGAGCCGTGCAGCGGAGTCCTCGCTTCCGCTGCTCACTGCCAGGCTCTGCCCGTCGGTCTTTTTCACGACGACGGCGGGGCCGCTGCTGACCAGCATGGCTGCCGTTCCACTGTGGTGCCGGTAGCCCCACCCGCCGTAGTCGGCAGCGCGGACGTCCGCTGCGCTGGCTGCCGAGATGGCGCCGGCGGGGACATCCATGACGGGGACGACGCCGGCCAGCAGGACTTTCAGGCCCCGCCGGTCCGCCTTGATCCTGGCACACAGGAAAGCCGCGCCGATAACGGCCAGGACCACGAGCAGCACCCCAAGCCAGGGCACGGCGATGGCAATCAACGCGGCCGGAAACAGCGAGGCTATGCCGATCATGACGAAAACAGAACTGCGGGCATGGACCCAAAGCCGGATGCTGTCCCGTGCCAAATCGGGATCCAGCTCCCTGGCGATGGCAAGCTGGAGGGCCCTGTCGTCATTGGACGACCACTGCTGGTCCGCCTTGTAGACGAAGCCCATAATCACCCCCAGGGACACGGCGGCTCCGCTTCCCAGCGCAAGCACGGTGAGGTCCACCCGGGACTCCCGGGCGTCCGCCAGGCCGGTCTGCCCAACAAGGCCCGCAGCGAGCGCCGTGGCGACGAAGAGGCACAGGAAAAGTCCGGCGCCCATCATGATCCGGCGCATGGGCACGGGCCGGCTGAGCGGAAGGGCCTGGAAGAGGACCAGCCAGCCCGCGGCCACAATCAGCAGGGCGCCCACCGAGACATAGGCGGGAAAAGGCGCGAAGGCGGCGCCGCCGTCGTCCGTCCACCGGATGGCGAGCGGCTCAGGAAGGTCCGGCCGAAGCAGAAAAGCACACACTGCGAACGCGGCCCCGACCACCAGCGGGAACCCCGCGACAAAGCGCAGGGCCTTGGTGTCCACCGACTCCATGAACTTCCCCATGATTTAACGCTACTCCCGACGCCGGCCGCTGACTTGGTACCTCTCTCCGTACCCACTGTGAGCTGCGCTACCTGTTCGGGGGTAAAGGAATGCAAGAATGAGCAGTGCCGCCGCTGGGCACCGCCAGCCGGCAGACGCCATTATTCCGGAGGCCCCACTTTGCCAGGTATGAATCTGACCCGCGCCGAAGCCCGTGAACGTGCCGAACTGATCACCGTCCAGTCCTACGATGTCAGCCTGGACCTGACCCGCGGCGGGAAGGTCTTTGGCAGCACCACCACCGTGAAGTTCAGCGCGGAAGCCGGAGCCTCCACCTTCATCGACGCCGTCACCGCTGCGGTTCACAGTGTCACGCTCAACGGCCGCAGCCTGGATCCGGACACGGTGGCGGACGGCGTCCGGATCCAACTGCCGGATCTCGCGGAGGACAACGAGCTCACCATCGTGGCTGATGCGCCCTACATGAACACCGGCGAAGGCCTGCACCGCTTCGTGGACCCGGTGGACAACGAGGTGTACCTCTATACGCAGTTCGAGGTCCCGGATTCACGCAGGATGTTCGCGGTGTTCGAGCAGCCGGACCTGAAGGCTGCCTTTACGTTCACGGTCACCGCGCCCTCGCACTGGGATATTATCTCCAACTCTCCCACGCCGGTGCCCGTGGAAACCACCCCCGCGGACGACGGCGGTGCCCGCTCCGTGTGGTCCTTCTCCCCCACTCCGCGGCTCTCCTCCTACGTCACTGCCCTGATCGCCGGTCCCTACCAGTCCGTGCGCAGCGAGGTGAAGAGTTCCGACGGCCGGGTCATTCCGCTGGGGGTCTTCACCCGGAAGTCCCTGATGCAGTACCTGGACGCGGAGAACATCTTCGAGCTGACCCGGCAGGGCTTTGAGTTCTTTGAGGTGCAGTTTGGCTGCCCCTACCCGTTCGAGAAGTACGACCAGCTCTTCGTTCCGGAATTCAACGCCGGCGCCATGGAGAACGCCGGAGCCGTGACCATCCTCGAAGGCTACGTTTTCCGCAGCAAGGTCACCGGGGCGCAGATCGAACGCCGGGCCATCACGGTCCTCCACGAGCTCGCGCACATGTGGTTCGGGGACCTGGTGACCATGCGCTGGTGGAACGACCTGTGGCTCAACGAGTCCTTTGCCGAGTACATGTCCCACCTCGCCGCCGTCGAGGCCACGGAGTTCACCAGCGCCTGGACCACCTTCGCGTCGGTGGAAAAATCCTGGGCCTACCGCCAGGACCAGCTGCCCACCACCCATCCCATTTTCGCTGACATCAACGACCTCCAGGATGTTGAGGTGAACTTCGACGGCATCACGTACGCCAAGGGCGCCTCCGTCCTCCGCCAGCTGGTGGCGTGGGTGGGACCGGAGCAGTTCATGGCCGGGGTCCGTGAGTACTTCGCCAAGCATTCCTGGCAGAACACCGAGTTAAGCGATCTTATGGTTGAGCTGGAAAAGGCCAGCGGACGCGACCTGGACGACTGGGGCCGGCAATGGCTGGAGACAGCCGGCGTCAACACCCTCAAGCCGGACCTGGAAGTGGGCAGCGACGGGCTGCTCACCTCGTTCGCGATCCTGCAGTCCGCCGTCGAGGAGTGGCCCACCATCCGTCCGCACCGGCTGGCGGTGGGGTTTTACAACCTGAACGACGCCGGAAAGCTTGAGCGGGTGCACCGCGAGGAACTGGACGTGGACGGTGTCCGCACCGAGGTGCCTGCCCTGACGGGGATGGCACAGCCGGACCTGATCCTGGTGAACGACGACGACCTTGCCTACGCCAAGGTCCGGCTGGATGAAAGGTCCCTTGCCACCGCCACCGCCCATCTCAAGGACTTCAGCCAGAGCCTGCCGCGGACGCTGGTGTGGAACTCCGCCTGGGACGCCGCCCGGGATGGTGAGACCCCTGCACGGCGTTACGTGGAACTGGTCCTCGCCAACGTGGCCGCCGAGTCCGACTCCTCGGTGATCCTTGTCCAGCTCCGCCAGCTGGCCACCACCCTGAACTTCTACGTGGCTGAGGAGCACCGGGAGGCAACCACCGCGGCCGCGGCGGACCGGCTCTGGGAGCTGGCCTCCGAGGTACCCGCCGGCTCGGACGCCCAGCTGCAGTTCGTGAAATCCTTCGCCTTGCTGGCTGGCAACGGAAGCCAGCTGGACATCGTGGCGGGTCTCCTCGACGGTTCGCTGGTCCTGGACGGGCTGGCCGTTGACCAGGACCTGCGCTGGGAACTCCTGACGTCGCTGGTGGTGGGCGGCCGCCTGGGCCAGGACGGCATCGATGCCGAGCTTGCCCGGGACCACACGTCCACCGGACAGAACGCCGCCGCGCAGGCCAAAGCTGCAATTCCCACCCCCGAGGCGAAGGCCGCTGCCTGGGATTCGATCGTGGTGAAGGGCGAGCTGTCCAATGCCCTTCAGGGCTCCGCGGTCAGCGGGTTTATGCGCGTCCTGGACCGGTCGCTGCTGGAGCCCTACGCGGAAAAGTATTTCCAGGCGGTGCCCGCCATCGTCGAGACCCGGACCCACGCCCTTGCCCAGCAAATCGTCGTCGGGCTCTACCCCGCGCTGCTGACCACGCAGGCGACAGTTGATCGAACGGACGGCTTCCTGGCATTAATTCCGCCCCACAGCGCCGCCCTGCGCCGGATGATGCTGGAAAATCGCGACGGCGTTGCCAGGGCCCTGCGTGCCCGCGCCGCTGATGTCCTGCCCGGCGAAGCAGGGCCGGGCCTGTGAATTTCGGTGAGCACCACTATGCGTTGACGGTGCAGTGGACGGGCAACCAGGGGGAAGGGACGTCGTCGTACCGCGGCTATCTGCGGGACCACGACATCCTGATTCCCGGACTGCCTGTCCTCAAGGGTTCGGCCGATCCCACCTTCCACGGCGACCGGGCGCGCTACAACCCGGAGCAGCTGCTTCTCGCCGCCCTGGCGCAGTGCCACATGCTTTCCTTCCTGCACGTGGCGGTGAAGCACGGGGTGGTGGTGACGGACTACCGGGACGAGGCCGCCGGGCTGATGAAGCTCAACAGGGACGGCAGCGGCCAGTTCGAACGGGTGACGCTGCACCCGCAGGTTACGGTGGCAGACGAACAGCACGTGGCGATGGCCGCGCAGCTCCACCATGAAGCCAACCAGGTGTGCTTTATTGCCCGCAGCGTGAACTTTCCCGTGGAACACATGCCGGTGACGGTGGCGGCCTAGGACTGCCCGGGGCCTCCTGCCGGGCGTCAGCTTGTGTGTCCGCCCTGCAGGAGCCCAACCAGCCGCTTTTCCGTTTCCGGAGTTAGGCCCGCCTTGCGGGGCCGGTTCAGTCCGAGGCGGCGTTCATCAGCCAGCGCGTCGGCGAGTGTCTCCTGCCAGGGCCGGATCTTCAGGCCGGCATCAACGGGAGCCTTGTTGCTCCTGGCCATAAACCCCTCATGCCGGGGAGGGAGCCAGAGGGGCAGCGAGTCGGGCCCCGCCCAGTAGCCGACGCCCTGGTCCACGAGCCAGTCCCCGGCCGCCGGCACCACCTCGCCGCCATGGCCCGCCGCCTGCCGGGACGCTCTGATGTACTCCCCGAACGGTACCTGGTCCCCCAGCGCGTTCAGCGTTCCAGTGGTCCCCTGTTCTGCCGCGAGCAGGATCCAGGCGGCGAGGTCCCGTACATCGATGACTTGGGTGGCGTGGCTGTTGATGGCAGGGACGATGGCGGGACGGCCGTCCCGGGCAAAGCGGGCCGGCCAGTACCCGTAGCGGTCGGAACCGTCACCCGGTCCGCCGATCAGGCCCGCACGGCACACATGCGCTTTTCCGCCCGTTGCCCTGACGGTGGACTGCTCGATGGCGGCTTTGGACTCACCGTAGGTTTCCGGCGTCGAAGGAGTACCCGGCGCCAGCGGTGGGAGGAGGCCGGCGTCCTCAGCCGCGCCGGGAACCGATGCGTCGGCATAGACGGAGCAACTGGAGACGAAGGTCCAGTGGGCGGTGCGGTGGGCGATGGCGTCCAGCGCTTCGGTTGCGGGCACCGGATCGCGGGCGACGTCAATGACCTCATCCCACTTCCCCTTGACGCCGCGGTAGGCATCGGGACCGAGAGAGCGGTCAGCTTTCAGCCACGCCGCTCCCTCCGGAGGATCAGCCGCGGAACCACGGGCAAGGCACGTGACCTGATGCCCCCCGGCAACGGCCTGGCGGACAATTTCTGCTGACAGGAAGGCCGTCCCGCCGAGCACAAGAATACGCATGCAGCCACGCTACGGCGCTAGGGTTGAAGGAGAACAGAGCCTTCCGCGCCGGGCGAAACCGGCGCTCCGGAACCCTATCCCGGCGCCGCCGGGGAACCCCAGGAGTATTTCCCACCTATGGTCAGCATGTTGTCGATCCTTCCTTCCGCCGCCACCGCGCCCGACGGCATCAGCATCACGGGCATTGTGATCAGCCTCGGGGTGGGCGTTGCCATCTGGCTGGCTGCCACCTTTGTCATTTCCCGGATCACCACCCGCGTGGCCGCAGGCAGCAACTTCTTCAAGCGGCCCACGTTCAAGTGGGCGGCGCCGGCACTGCGCGCCCTGGACCATGAACGGCGGGTCCAGCGCGCGGAAACGATCGGTTCGCTGCTGAACAGCATCGTGGGCGTGCTGGTGGTGGTCATCACCAGCATGTATGTCCTGCAGAACCTGGACATCAACATCGCCCCGCTCCTCACCAGTGTGGGTATTTTGGGTGTAGCCATCGGTTTCGGCGCCCAACAGCTGATCCGCGACTTCCTCGCCGGGATTTTTATTACCATTGAAGACCAGTACGGAATCGGCGATGTCATCGAAACCAGCGAAGTTGTTGGTGTTGTGGAGTCCATGGGCCTGCGCATCACCCGCGTGCGGTCCGACGACGGCGCCATCTGGTACCTGCGCAACGGGGAGATCCTCCGCGTAGGCAACCGGTCCCAGGGCAACTACGTCCCGCTGCACGAGGGACCGGACGGCACCACGGACCAGGCAAGCGATCACGGCACCGAAACCAAAAAGACTGACCAAAAGGCCGGAGACTAGCAAATGACCATCCCCATCGAACCGCAGCGGCCCCGCCAGCTGATGCAGAACGATCCGTTCAGCCGGCCCGGCTACACCGACAACTTTTATGAAGCCGTAGGCGGCCACGAAACCTTCGTTAAACTGATTGACGTCTTTTACGACGGCGTCGCAACGGATCCGCTGCTGCGCCCGATGTACCCGGAAGAGGACCTGGCCCCGGCCAAACGGCGGTTCCTGATGTTCCTGGAACAGTACTGGGGCGGGCCCACCACCTACGGGGAAGAGCGCGGCCACCCCCGGCTGCGCATGCGCCACATGCCCTTCACGGTGACGCCCGAAGCCAAGGACCGCTGGCTCTTCCACATGCGCACGGCGGTGGACGCACTCGAACTGCCGCCGCTGTATGAGGGAACCCTCTGGGACTACATGGAGCGTGCAGCGCTGTCCATGGTCAACAGCCCCGCCGGCTAGCCGGCCGCAGGCTGGCGCGGCTGCCCCTGCGCGGCGCCCCTGCCGTCAGAGAAGCCCGCTTCCCGTCCGCGCCAGGACATGCCCGCGCGGGCCGCTGAGGCGGAACCAGCGGCCGGCGCGGTAGAGCTTCTGTTCGCCGGCCGCAAGGAAACCAAGGGCCAGGGCGGCAAAGGCGGCGCCGGCCGGCAGTCCGGAGTCATCGAGTTCCCTGCCCCACACCGCAGCCCGGGCGTTGTTGACGATCAGCGCCCCGGGCTTCTCCGGCACAATTCCTGCCACTTCCCCGATCCCTCCTTCTGCAGCCGTCCGCAGGGACGCATCGCTTCGCGAACCCAGCAGTTCCCACCCGCTGCGGGGGGCCCCGACACCGGTCCAGGACTCCGTGACGGTGGACGGCGGCACCGGCAGCTCGACGTCGTCCTGGCCCGCCCGCGCGATGCGGTCCAGCACCGCCGCCAGCGGAACAGTGACATCGGTGCCCGACGGTTCAGCCAGCGCCATGGTCCGCAGTCCCAGGATGGTGGGGGTCGATTCACCAAGCACCCGCGGCCGCAGCACGCAGACGTACGCGGCGAGAACGGAACCTGCCGCCTGAAGCCGGATGGCGCCGTCGTCAATGGTCTTCGCGCGCGTGGCGAAGGTTTTCAGGTCGGCGAGATCCTGCGGATCAGCGAACCGGAAGGAGGAGGTGAGTAGATCAGACACACCAAGAACACTACCGGCTGCACCTCTGTTGAGCGGTGCCGGGGCGCCGTCTAGAGTCAGACCATGACTGAAGCCGACGCCGAAATCCTGGCGCTTCCCAGCGAAGACCCCACCTCATCGCTCATCTCCCTGCTTGACCTTGGCGAGCTGGAGGGCGCCCGGACCGATGAGGACATCTTCCTGGGCCCGTCCCAGCAGCAGCCCCACCACCGGGTCTTCGGCGGACAGGTGCTGGCGCAGTCACTGATTGCGTCCATCCGGACCGTTGACCCTGCACGGTTTGTCCATTCCATGCACGGTTACTTCCTCCGCCCCGGGGATGCCAACAAGCCCATCACCTTCGGAGTCCAGCGCCTCCGCGACGGCCGGTCTTTTTCAGCCCGCCGGGTGCACGCATACCAGGAAGGCGTGCCCATCCTGTCGATGATTGCCTCGTTCCAAGGCGAGGACGAAGGCGTTGAGCACGGGTCCGTAATGCCCGGCGGCATTCCCGACCCGGAGTCACTGCCCAGCACGGCCGACCTGCTGGGCCAGTTCGACCACCCGGTGGCGCGGCACTGGGCCTATGAGCGGCCCTTCGACATCCGGCACGTTGACCCGCCGCTGTATGTATCGGCAAAAGGTGAAAGGGAAGCACGCAATGCGGTGTGGATGAAGACCTTCGGCCCTATGCCGGACAACCCCAACCTGCACCGCGCCGCCTTGGCTTACGCCAGTGATTACACCCTGCTGGAGTCCATCCTGCGCCGGCACGGGCTCAGCTGGATTACTCCCGGAATGAACGTGGCCAGCCTGGACCATGCCATGTGGTGGCACCGTCCCGCGCGGGTGGACGAGTGGCTGCTGTACGTCCAGGAATCGCCGAGCGCCCAGGGTGCGCGCGGGCTCGCCACCGGCAAAATCTTCAACCAGGCCGGACAGCACGTGGCCTCGGTGGCACAGGAAGGGATGGTCCGTGTGCCCACCGACCTGAAAAACAAGGTTGCGGGTGCATTCCAGTCAAAGGTGATGGAGCACCAGATCCGGAAAGCCGGCCGGGGCTAGCCTTCCGGTCTTCAGTCCCGGCCGGCTGTGCAGACGGCGCTCGGCCGGAGGCAGTTTTCGGGGGCTGCGTCCGGGGAACCGCAAACAGGCCGGGTAAAACGCAAACAGGCCGGCACCCGTGGGTGCCGGCCTGTTTCTGCCTGTAGCCGGTAACGCTTTTGCGTTCCCGGCGCCGGAGACGGTCAGTCGCGGGTCAGGCGGCGGTGCGTCACGCGGTGCGGCTTAGCCGCATCCGGGCCAAGGCGCTCCACCTTGTTTTCCTCGTACGATTCGAAGTTGCCCTCGAACCAGTACCACTTGGACGGATTTTCCTCGTCACCTTCGTAGGCCAGGATGTGGGTTGCCACCCGGTCCAGGAACCAGCGGTCGTGCGAGACCACCACGGCGCAGCCGGGGAATTCCAGCAGGGCATTCTCCAGGCTGCTGAGGGTTTCGACGTCAAGGTCGTTGGTGGGCTCATCGAGAAGCAGCAGGTTTCCGCCCTGCTTGAGGGTCAGCGCAAGGTTCAGCCGGTTGCGCTCACCACCGGAGAGCACACCTGCCTTCTTCTGCTGGTCCGGGCCCTTGAAGCCGAAAGCGGCGACATAGGCGCGGGAGGGCATCTCCACATGGCCTACCTGGATGAAGTCCAGGCCATCCGATACGACTTCCCACAGGGTCTTGTTGGGGTCGATGCCGCCGCGGCTCTGGTCGGCGTAGGAGATCTTGACGGAGTCACCGATTTTCAGGTCGCCGCCGTCCAGCGGTTCCAGTCCCACGATGGTCTTGAACAGGGTGGTCTTGCCGACGCCGTTGGGGCCGATAACACCTACGATGCCGTTGCGGGGCAGGCTGAAGGTCAGCCCGTCGATCAGTGTCCGGTCCTCGAAACCCTTCTGCAGGTTCTTGGCCTCGAGCACCAGGCCGCCCAGGCGGGGTCCCGGCGGGATCTGAATTTCTTCGAAGTCCAGCTTGCGGGTGCGGTCTGCTTCTGCAGCCATCTCCTCGTAGCGGGCCAGACGGGCCTTGGACTTGGTCTGGCGGCCCTTGGCGTTGGAGCGCACCCACTCAAGTTCCTCGCTGAGGCGCTTGGCCTGCTTGGCATCCTTCTTGCCCTGGATTTCCAGGCGCGCACGCTTCTTCTCCAGGTACGTGGAGTAGTTGCCCTCGTACGGGTACAGGTGGCCGCGGTCCACTTCGGCGATCCATTCCGCTACGTGGTCCAGGAAGTAGCGGTCGTGGGTGACGGCCAGGACTGCGCCGGCGTAGGTGGAAAGGTGCTGTTCGAGCCACAGCACGCTCTCTGCGTCCAGGTGGTTGGTGGGCTCGTCCAGGAGCAGCAGGTCCGGCTTCTGCAGGAGCAGCTTGCACAGGGCAACACGGCGGCGCTCACCACCGGAAAGGTTGGTGACGTCGGCGTCGGCCGGAGGGCAACGGAGCGCGTCCATGGCCTGCTCCAGCTGGGAGTCCAGGTCCCAGGCGTCCGCGGCGTCAATGGCTTCCTGCAGGTGTCCCATTTCCTCGAGGAGGGTGTCGTAGTCAGCATCCGGGCTGGCCATTTCCTCCGAGATTTCGTTGAAGCGCTGGATCTTGCCGTAGATCTCACCGACACCTTCCTGGACGTTGCCCAGGACGGTTTTTTCTTCGTTCAGGGGTGGTTCCTGGAGGAGAATGCCTACGGTGTAGCCGGGGCTGAGCCGGGCCTCGCCATTCGAGGGAGTGTCCAGCCCTGCCATGATCTTGAGGATGGTGGACTTACCGGCACCGTTCGGGCCCACAACACCAATCTTGGCGCCGGGAAAGAAGGACATGCTTACGTCGTCCAGAATGAGTTTTTCGCCAACGGCTTTTCGGGCCTTGGTCATTGTGTAGATAAATTCCGCCATGGTTCCAAATCTAGTGGGTTGGCGGGCATATCTCACATTCGGTGCGCCCGGATCAGGAGCCTACAAAGCACTTGCCGCTGGCCAGCACCGGAAGAACGGTCACCGTGACCGCACCTTCCCGGACCTGCCCGATGACACAGTCCCGGCCCTGCAGCACCGAGGCTTCGATGGCGTCAGCCTCCAGGCCAGTGGGGGTCCGGCTCTGGGAAACCTGCAAAGAAGCAGGCGCGATGCCCGCTCCGGTCAGGGCGTCCGTGACCTGGGCGGTGGCCGGCTTCGGTGATCCCGCAGCCAGACGTTCAAGGGCATCCGTTACGGTTTTCCTGACCGTTTCGGTGGCGGCGGCGTCTGCGTCAGCTGCCCGCTGCCCTCCGGGTCTCTCTGCCGGTGGTTCAGTATCCGCTGTCCCGGGCGCGGCCGTGCCTGCGGCACTGCCGGCGGTGGTTGGCGCGGCGATCACTGGTTCAGTTGCCCCGGGTTGGAGGACCGACTGCCCCCCGCCCACGCATCCCGCCAGCACGGCAGCCAGCGCGGCTCCGGCGACTGCTGCCACCAGGGGACGCGCGGCGAGGAACGGAGCGAACGGAGCGGCCGATGATAAACCTGACATACGTTCTTGCCGGTGGTCAGGAGTGGTCCGCATGGTGTCATTCTGCCATGCGGTCGGTCCGGCGCTGGATGCGCGGCCTGGGCGGGCAAGGCGCGGCCGGGGGTGCCGCGGTCCTGCCCGCCCAGGAATTCAGGGGCGACGTTGATACAGGGAATGCCTAGACTCCGGATTCGGCCAGTTCCCCCGTCTCCAGATCCAGCGCAAGCAGCTCGCCGTTGCTGTCCTCGATGTAGGCTGCGGCCGGATCGCCGTCGCCGGGAAGCTCTTCTTCGTTGTCCTCCGGCTGGTCGAAAGGACCATCCGGGTTGCGGTGGGGATCGGCCTCGAACCCCGGTTCCTGTTCCACAAACGAGAGGAGTGGCTTGGTGGAGGACCGGGTGAAATTTGCCGTGCCCCAGGTGAGGTCGTGGCCCACGGCGTCAGCGTCAATGGTGTGTGAGTAGTAGACCCGGCCGTCCTTTTCCCAGCTCCGGATCTTCAGCTTCCCCACCACGATGACTGGCTGGCCTTTCCTGATGCTGCAGCCCATGCTTCCCGCCAGGTGCCGGTAGCCCTGAACGAGGAACCAGTTCGTGTGGCCGTCCGACCACGTGCCCGATTCCTTGTCATAGCGGCGGGAGTTGGATCCGATGCGGAAGGAGGCGGTGGCCACTCCCCCCGTTGTGGTGGAGCTCTTGATCTCGGTGGCAACGAAGCCCCGGATCGTTATGGTGTCGCTCATCTCTTCGTCCTGTCTTCTAGTGATGCCTCAGCAGGCAAAACCAGCATCGCGCCCGCGCCGGGCGCAGCGGGAGGCAGCACTTTGCCTATGTGCACAACCCGGCCCCTGGTGTGCCTGTGGAGGAAGAGTCCGCCGCTGCACTCAGTGACGGCACCTGCACTCTAGGCAATGTAAACTTTTTGAGGCGCCGGACTTCAGCTCCGGAGCCATTTGCCTCAGTAGCTCAGGGGATAGAGCAGCGGCCTTCTAATCCGCCGGTCGGGGGTTCGATTCCCTCCTGGGGCACTTCGAGAAGCGGCTTTGGCCTGCGGGATGCAGGCGAAAGCCGCTTCCTGTGTGTTCTGCCCGGGTCCGTAGTCAGCGGCGCACGCCAACGGTGGCGCGATGCTAGGACTGCAGCCGGTGCGGTGCCTCCAGGAGGGACCGCACCACACTGCCGGCGGCCCCCAGCAGGGCGCCATTCTCCCCGGCGGCAGCCGTGGTGATGTGCTCGGGCAGAAACTTCCCCGGCGCATACCGGCTGAGGCTGTCCAGCAGCGGCGGGCGCAGCCACCGCTCGAGGACGGCGAAGTGCCCACCGAGCACCACCGCCCTGATATCCACCACCCGCGATGCGGACGCAACGGCCACGCCCAAGGACTGCCCGGCTCTCCGGACGGCCAGCAGCGCGGCGGGTTCGCCGGCGGAGAGCGCTTTTGTCAGGGCAGACATGCTTTCGGACCTTGATTGCCGTTTGGCTGCTATGCCCGCCGCTGAAAAGATGGCGTCCTGCCCCGCTACAGTCTCCAGGCAGCCTGTCCCGCCGCAGGAGCAGGCGCTGCCGTCAGGGTCGACAACTATATGGCCCACCTCCCCCGCATGCCCTTCCGGACCGGTGAAGAGCTCAGACGTGATGACCAGCCCGCCGCCGACGCCCACTTCGCCGGAGATGAAGAGGAAGTCCTTCCTGCCACTGGCGCCGCGGGCCAACTCCGCAAGGGCAGCAGCATTAGCTTCATTGAAGAGCCTGACACCCAATGGCAGGCCGGGGAGCAAACCGGCAACGTCAAGCTTTGCGTCCCGCCAGCCCAGGTTAGGGGCAGTGATGACGGTGGAAGTCCCGTCGTCGACAAGTCCAGGAACCGCGAGTCCTCCGCCCAGGATTTCGACCCCCTTCGCCGAGGCCGCCTTCCGCACGCCGGCGGCCAACGCTGCCAGGGCAGTCATCACCGCCCCACTGGCACTGTCCCGGTTATCCAGTTCACGGATCTCCTGAACCACTTCGGCTCCGGTCAGATCCGTAACGCCCGCGGCAATGTAGTCAACGTTGATTTCCATGCCCATAACGCCCCGCGCCGGATTCATTTCCAGCCCCACGCCCGGCCGGCCCCGTTCCCCCTGGGGGTTCAGGCCTAATTCCCGCAGGATTCCGGCGTCGAGGAGGTCCAGGACAATGCTTGATACTGACGCCTTGGTCAGCCCGGTGGCGGCGGCAATCTGGGCCCGGGTGAGGTGGGACGCCGTGGAGGACGCGGCCACCGTGCTGAGGACCAGGGCAAGGTTGCTCCTGCGTACGTCTCCCATGCTGCCCGGGGCTGCGGCATTGGACGGTGCGGGCGCTGTGGCCGTGTTCGCCATGCCGTTCTCCCTCATCGATGCGGGACCGTTGTCGGGTTCCCAATTAGCTATTGACCCTAGCGTACCGATGCTTATATAGTTCAGGCAATAAACTAACTGGCCGGACAATCGGCGCAACCAAGTGCAAGGACGCATCATGACTCTTTCCCCTACCCCTGCTGATAAGTTCACTTTTGGTCTGTGGACTGTGGGCTGGACCGGCGCTGACCCGTTTGGTGTGGCTACCCGTGCGGCGCTGGATCCGGTGGAGGCGGTGCACCGGCTCGCTGAGCTGGGCGCGTATGGCATCACGTTCCACGACAATGACCTGGTTCCCTTTGAGGCCACGGCCTCGGAGCGGGAGCTGATCCTGAAGAACTTCAAGGCGGCGCTGGCCGAGACCGGTTTGAAGGTCCCGATGGTGACCACGAACCTGTTCAGCCACCCGGTGTTCAAGGACGGCGGGTTCACCTCCAATGACCGTTCCATCCGACGCTTTGCCCTGTCCAAGGTCTTGCGGAACATCGATTCGGCCGCGGAGTTCGGCGCCGAAACGTTCGTGATGTGGGGCGGGCGTGAAGGCAGCGAATACGACGGGTCCAAGGACCTCGCCGCGGCCCTGGACCGGATGCGCGAGGGTGTGGACACCGCCGCGGCCTACATCAAGGACAAGGGCTACAACCTGCGCATCGCCCTGGAGCCCAAGCCCAACGAACCCCGCGGCGATATCTTCCTGCCCACCGTCGGCCACGGCCTGGCGTTCATCGCCGAGCTCGAACACGGCGACATCGTGGGCCTGAACCCCGAAACCGGGCACGAGCAGATGGCCGGGCTGAACTTCACCCACGGCATCGCCCAGGCCCTCTGGGCGGGCAAGCTGTTCCACATCGACCTCAACGGCCAGCGCGGGATCAAGTACGACCAGGACCTCGTCTTCGGCCACGGTGACCTTACCAGCGCGTTCTTCACCGTTGACCTGCTCGAGAACGGCTTCCCGGGCGGCGGGCCCCGCTACGAAGGCCCGCGCCACTTCGACTACAAGCCCTCCCGCACCGATGGCTACGACGGCGTCTGGGAATCAGCCAAAGCCAACATGAACATGTACCTGCTCCTGAAAGAACGCGCCCTCGCGTTCCGCGCCGATCCCCAGGTCCAGGAAGCACTCACCGCCTCGGGCGTGTTCGAACTCGGCGAACCCACCCTCGCCGCCGGCGAAACCGGCACCGACCTGCTGGCCGACACCACCGCCTTCGAGGACTTCAACGCCGACACCGCAGCCGAACGCTCCTTCGCGTTCGTACGCCTCAACCAACTCGCCATCGAACACCTCCTGGGCGCCCACTGACCATGGCACTTGTAGCAGGTATCGACAGCTCCACCCAGTCCTGCAAAGTGGTGGTTCGTGACGCCGAAACCGGGGCGTTGATCCGACAAGGCAGGGCCAGCCACCCGCAGGGCACTGAAGTCCACCCCGACCACTGGTGGGCTGCCCTGCAGGAAGCGATAGAGCAGGCAGGCGGCCTCGACGACGTGGCAGCAGTATCGGTCGGCGGCCAGCAGCACGGAATGGTGTGCCTCGACAGTGACGGCCGGGTCATCCGGCCGGCGCTGCTGTGGAACGACACCCGCAGCGCCGGCGCCGCGCGGGAACTGATTATCAAAGCGGGCGACGGCGATGTCGCGGCAGGAGCCCGCTACTGGGCCGGTGCCACAGGCACTGTCCCGGTGGCCTCGCTCACGGTTACGAAGCTGCATTGGCTGGCTGCCAACGAGCCGGAGAACGCAGCGAAGGTTGCCGCAGTGTGCCTGCCGCACGACTGGCTGACCTGGCGGCTCCTGGGCTACGGCGAAGGCAGCGGCCCCGGAAGCCTCGAGGCGCTGACCACTGACCGTTCGGACGCTTCCGGCACCGGCTACTATTCGACGGCGGCCGGGACGTACCTGCCGGAGGTCCTGGAGTCATCGCTCGGACACGTGCCGCTGCTTCCGGATGTATTGGGGCCGCTAGACACCGCCGGCAAGACGCCCGGCGGGGTTGTCGTGGCTCCAGGGGCCGGAGACAACGCGGCAGCGGCACTCGGTGCAGGCGCGGCCGTAGGTGATGTGGTGATGTCGCTGGGCACCTCCGGAACGGTGTTCGCCGTGTCCGGTACCCCTGCCGCCGATCCGTCCGGATTGGTGGCAGGCTTCGCCGATGCCGCCGGGAATTACCTCCCACTGGTCTGCACGCTCAATGCCACCCGGGTCTTTGATGCCACCGCGGCTCTGCTCGGTGTCACCATTGTGGAGTTCAACGAACTTGCGCTGTCCGCCGAACCGGGCGCCGGCGGCCTGACCCTCGTGCCTTACTTCGACGGCGAGCGCACGCCGAACCTGCCCGATGCCACCGGCTCGCTCCACGGCATCACCCGCGGCAACTACACGCCTGCGAACCTGGCGCGTGCCGCCGTCGAGGGCGTTGTGTGCTCGCTGGCAGACGGATTGGCGGCACTCCAGGAACAGGGAGTCGAGGCGGGACGGGTCATCCTGGTGGGCGGCGGTGCGCAGTCCAGCGCGGTCCAGCAGGCGGCAGCACAGCTGCTGGGCATCAGTGTCACCGTGCCGCGTCCCGGCGAGTATGTGGCCGACGGTGCAGCACGCCAGGCAGCAGCGGCACTCACTGGACGTTTTCCGCAGTGGGCGCTCGACGCCGTCGACCTCCCGGCCGGGCAGGACGACGACGGGGTGCTGGCCCGTTACCGCAGGTTTGCGGGGATGTACGCCTAAGCGTCCTCCAGACAGAAAGGACCCGGACCGCTGAGCGGTCCGGGTCCTTCCATGTGGGGCGCAGGCTCCTGCCGTGACGTAGCAGAAGCCCGCGGTCTGGATCAGGTCAGGCGTACGGGAGGATGAGCTCCGCGTATCGCTCCTTGACCGTGGCCAGGACGGTATCGCCGTCCGTGTCCCAGATCTCCTGATTGAAGATTTCCACCTCGATGTCACCGGTGTACCCGGCATCGCGCACCCAGGTGCCGATGGTGGCGAAGTCCACCACGCCGTCGCCCATGTAGCCGCGGGACAGCAGCGGGTCGGCGGCGATGGGCATGTTGAAGTCACACACCTGGTAGGAGGCAATGCGGTTTTCCCGGCCGGCGCGTTCAATCTGCGTTTTCAGCTCGGGATCCCACCAGACGTGGAACGTATCGACGGCGACACCCACCGTGGCGGCCTCGAAAGGCGCCGCGAGGTCCAGTGCCTGCCCCAGGGTCGAAATCAGGGCACGGTCCGCGGCATACATCGGGTGCAGCGGTTCCAGGACCAGCCGGACGCCGTTTTCCGCGGCGAACGGAACGAGGTCCGCAAGCCGGTCAGCAACGCGTTGCCTTGCCGCCACCACGTCCTTCTCCCCCGGCGCCAGCCCGCCAACAACGAGGAAGAGTTCCCTGGTGCCCAGGGCCACCGCTTCCAGGATGGCAGCGCGGTTGTCAGCCAGGGCAGCGGCCTGCCCCTCGGCGTCGGCTGCGGTGAGGAAGCCACCGCGGCACAGGGAGGAGACCCGGAGGCCGGCATCCTTGATCAGGCGCGCCGCCTTGTCCAGGCCGGCTTCCTCCACGCGGTCCCGCCAGGGCCCGATCGACGGAATGCCAGCTTTGACGCAGCCCTCCACCACCTGTGCGAGGGTCCACTTTTTAGTGGTGGCGGTGTTGATGGCAAGGCGTGAGAAGTCGCTCAAACTCCCACCCCGTTGATGCGCAGGTAGTCGGACATCCGGAAGGCAGCCAGGGCGGGGTCCCGCAGCAGGCCGGCCTGGTCCGCCAGTTCGAAGGTCCTGGCAAGGTGGCACACCGAGCGGCCGGAGTGCAGGCCGCCCACCATTTGGAAGCCCTGCTGCTTGCCGTTGAGCCAGGACATAAACGCGATGCCGGTCTTGTAGTAGAACGTGGGGGCACTGAAGATGTGCTTGCCCAGTTCGCGGGTGGAGTCCAGGATTTCGCGTGCCTTGACGGCGTTGCCGGCGTCATAGTTCTGCAGGGCCACCGATGCTGCCGGGTAGATCGCGGCGAAGATGCCCAGCAGGGCGTCGGAGTGGTGGGTGCCGTCGCCGTCGATCAGTTCCGGGTAGTTGAAGTCGTCCCCGGTGTAGAGGCGGACGCCGTCGGGCAGTGCTGCTCGAAGGGCCACCTCGTGGCTGGCATCCAGCAAGGAGACCTTGACGCCGTCCACCTTGGCTGCGTTGTCCTTGATCAGTCCCAGGAAGGTCTCAGTGGCAGCCGCTACGTCATCCGAACCCCAGTAGCCGGCGAGGGCGGGATCGAACATGGTGCCGAGCCAGTGCAGGATCACCGGCTGGTCCACTTCCTGCAGCAGTGTGGAGTACACCTTCAGGTAGTCATCGGGGCCGCTGGCCACCTTGGCCAGGGCCCGGGAGGCCATGATGATGACCTTGGGTCCGGCCTCTGAGATCACGGCAATCTGCTCGCGGTACGCCTCGAGGACCGCTTTGAGTCCGGCTTCTCCGGCAGGAAGGGCACCGATGTCCAGCTGGTCAGTGCCCGCCCCGCAGGACACGAGGTCCCGGACGGACTTGCCGGCAGTGGCCGCATTGCCGGCGGACACTACCGAGGCAGCCTCCACACCGGTGCGCTTGATGAGCTGCTGGGTGGCGGCCCAGTCCAGGCCCATGCCGCGCTGGGCGGTATCCATGGCATCGGCAACGCCCAGGCCGTAGGACCACAGCTCATGGCGGTAACCCATGGTTGCTTCCCAGTCCAGCCGGGCCGGAGCCCCGGGAGTGTTCTCTGCCAGGACCTCGGGAATGACATGGGCTGCCGCATAGGCGCGGCGTGCTGTCAGCGGGGCGGCGGGACGGGCCCAGGATTCAGCGCCCCGGAGCCGGTACTCCCTGGTTCCGCCGTCGGAGGAGGGAAGGATAAGAGAGGTCATTAGAGCGTGATCTCCGGGATGTCGATGGTGCGGCGTTCGTCATTGGACTGCAGGCCGAGTTCGGCGAGCTGGACGCCGCGGGCAGCGGACAGCAGGCCGAAGCGGTGCTCGCGGCCGGCAACAACGTCGCGGAGGAACTCTTCCCACTGCAGCTTGAAGCCGTTGTCCAACTCAGCGTTGGCGGGGACTTCCTGCCACTGGTCGCGGAAGGACTCGGTGACGGGCAGGTCCGGGTTCCAGACCGGCTTGGGGGTGTGGGCCCGCTGCTGGGCAACGCACTTGTTCAGGCCTGCGACGGCAGAACCGTGCGTGCCGTCAATCTGGAATTCCACCAGCTCGTCGCGGTAGACGCGGACTGCCCAGGAGGAGTTGATCTGGCCGACAACCTGATCGCCGGCGGGGGTTTCGAGTTCGAAGATGCCGTAGGAAGCGTCGTCGGCGGTGGCCTTGTACTCTTTGCCCGCTTCGTCCCAGCGTGCAGGGATATGGGTGGCGGTCTTGGCGTTGACGCTCTTGACCTTGCCGATGATGCCTTCAAGGACGTAGTTCCAGTGGCAGAACATGTCCGTGGTCATGCCGCCGCCGTCTTCCTTGCGGTAGTTCCAGGACGGGCGCTGCGCGGCCTGGACGTCGCCTTCAAACACCCAGTAGCCGAATTCACCGCGGATGGAGAGGATGCGGCCAAAGAAGCCTTCATCCACCAGGCGGCGGAGCTTGACCAGGCCGGGCAGGTAGAGCTTGTCGTGGACGACGCCCGCGGTGACGCCGGACTCCTTGCCTATGCGGGCCAGTTCGATGGCTTCCTCAAGGGTTTCAGCCGTGGGCTTTTCGGTGAAGATGTGCTTGCCGGCGAGCATGGCTTTTTTGAGGGTCGCTGCGCGGAGGCTGGTCATTGAGGCGTCAAAGACGATATCAACGGTGGGATCGTTGATCACTGCGTCAAGGTCGGTGCTCCATTCGGAGATTTTGTGCTTTTCGGCCAGTTCCCGGATCTTCGCTTCGTTGCGGCCCACCAGGATGGGCTCGACCTGAACTCTGGTGCCATCCTCCAGTGTGAAGCCGCCGGCGTCACGGATGGGGAGGATGGAGCGCAGCAGGTGCTGGCGGTACCCCATCCGGCCGGTGATGCCGTTCATGGCGATGCGGATCGTTTTTGTCTCGAAGCCCATGTGTCCTCCACGGTGAGTGAGCAGTTCTACTCAAGCTGGTTTGGGAAAGCGCATTCCCGCTAACTCAATAATGCACGCGCATTGAAGTGTTGGCAAGCGCTTTCCAATGTAGGTTCAAACTGCCATAATGTCCTTACGCTTTTCGACCCGAGTCATCCAGGAGACACCGTGGCTGCAAGTACCCTTACTGAGGTGGCGCGGCTTGCCGGTGTTTCGCCTGCCACAGCCTCCCGTGTCCTGAACGGGTCCGCCCGCAAACCCGGCCAGGACATCGCGGACAGGGTACGCCATGCCGCCGAGTCGCTGGGCTACATTCCCAACGCCCAGGCCCAAGGCCTTGCCAAATCCAGTTCAGGGCTTATCGGCCTGATCGTCCACGACATCGCAGACCCCTACTTTTCCGCCATTGCCAGGGGTGTACAGGAAGCGGCACGGGAACAGCGCAAAATGGTCCTGCTGGCCACCACCGGCGGAGCGCCGGCGGAGGAAAAGGAAGCAGTCGCTGCGTTCGCCGCCCGCCGGGCCGATTCAATAGTGATTGCCGGTTCCCGCTCTGCCCAGCCGGAAGACCGGGAAGGCAACGCTGAACTCGCCGCAGAGCTGGACAGGTACTGCCGCAACGGCGGCCGGGTAGGGGTAGTTGGCCATCCCGTGGTGGGTGCGAGGGCACCCGAGGGCTACTACGTGGTGGCCGTGCCGAACCAGGAGCTTGCCGCAGCGCTGGCGGGCGAACTCGCGTCGGCCTGGGAGAGTGACTTTGTGATCATCGGCGGGCCCGAGGGGCTTTTCACTTCCGACGACCGGATCCGCGGTTTCCAGGAGGGCCTGGCCGCCGCCGGACGTGAACCTGCTGACATTGTGCGTACTACCTTCAATCGTGCAGGCGGCTACGAGGCCGGGCTTAAGCTTGCCGGTCTGATCAAAGCAGGACGCGCGGACACGGGCGAGGGGCGCGGGAGTACCAAGCTGTGCATTTTCGCCGTCAACGACGTCATGGCGATCGGCGCCGCGGCCGCATTGCGTTCAGAGGGGTTCCGTGTCCCCCGCGATGCCATCATTGCCGGGTTTGACGACATCGAAACGCTCCGCGACTTCCGCCCGGCACTTTCCACTGTCAGCCTGCCGCTCGAAGAGATCGGCCGCCTTGCCACCCGTGCAACTGCTCCGGGTGCCGCGGCCGGGGAAGGGCCGGACGGCACCGATACGCAAAAAGGAGCCGACGGCGTCGAGCCGCGCCCCATCACCGGCGAAGTGACCCTGCGGCGCAGCACCGAGACGGCTGCCTGACCGTGACGCTGCATCTCACCGCTGTCCCTTCGCGCACCCCCGGGCCCGGCGACCGGCCCGCCATCCTGGTACTTCCCGGCGGCGGCTACGCCCGGCAGGCTGACCACGAAGCGGAACCTGTCGCGGAGTGGCTGGCCGGGCTGGGCATTCATGCCTTTGTCCTGCGGTACCGGGTTGCCCCGGACCGGCACCCTGCGCCGCTTGAGGATGCCAAGCAGGCAATGCTTCATATCCGCAGCGGCGCACATGGCCTCGCCGTGGACCACGGACGCGTGGGGGTGCTCGGGTTCTCCGCAGGCGGGCACCTTGCAGCCACGCTCTCCACGGCAGTGGCAACCGGCAGTGCGGACCTCGACGTCCCGCAGGCAGTCCCCAACCTCACCGTGCTGTGCTACCCGGTGGTGTCCTACACCCGGGAGGTGCACCAGGGTTCAGTGGACAACCTGCTGGGCGAAGCGCCGCCGTCGGACATCCTGGCGGAACTCTCAGCCGAGCAGCGGGTCACCGCCGGAACTCCGCCGGCGTTCCTTTGGCACACGGCCGACGACGACGCCGTACCGGTCAGCCACAGCCTCGGCTATGCGGGCGCGCTGCTCAGCGCCGGCGTGCCGGCCGAGCTGCACGTCTTTCCCACGGGGCGGCACGGGCTGGGCCTTGCCGACGGCGAGCCCGGGCCCGATCAGTGGAGCCCGCTGTGTGCGGCCTGGCTGGATCGAGAGGGTTGGGTGGAACCACCCAACGCCAACTGATCGACACCATGGTGAACCGGGAAGCGCTCGATGCGATCCGCGCCGGGCTCCGTGGACTGGCTGACCCGGTGCGTGCCGCCGGGGCGCAGGGCTACATGAAGTCCGCCATGCCGTTTTTAGGCGTCCGTGTACCGGAAGTGCGCCGCCTGGTGACGGCAGTGGTTGCGCGGTTTCCGTTTGACACCGCAGAACAGCAGCGGGCCAGCGTGCTGGAACTGTGGGGCTCCGCGGAGTACCGCGAGGAGCGGTACGCGGCCATCGACCTGACTGCCGGCAAGCTCGCAGCAGCCGACTTGGGCATGCTCCCGGTTTATGAACTGATCATCCGCCAGGGTGCCTGGTGGGACTTCGCCGACGGCGTTGCCGGCCGTATCTGCTCCCTGCTGCAGGCGCACCCGGCAGAGCTGTCAGCAGTGATTCTGCGCTGGAGCAGAGACCCGGATTTGTGGGTGAGGCGGGCTTCCATTACTGCACAGCTCAGGGCCAAAGGAAACACGGATACAGAGCTCCTGCGCCGCGTGATTGAGGCGAACCTCACCGACCCCGAGTTTTTCATCAGGAAAGCGATCGGCTGGTCCCTGCGGGAGTACGCAAAAACTGCGCCTGACTGGGTTGCCGCCTTTGTGGCCGCGCACGAGGAGCGGATGAGTCCACTGTCACGCCGGGAGGCCATGAAGAACCTCGCTAGATGACTGGCCGTTCAACCACCGGTTCCGGACTTTTCCGGAAGAGGCTGCGGGTCCGCGGATCCCAGAAGATCAGGTACAGGCCGAACAGGAGTCCGGTCACGGCAGCGGCTACGCGCGCCAGCGCCAGGGCCAGACCAAGGTCAGCGGTTTGAAGGTACGGGAAAACCTCCAGCTGATCCGAGATGGCGTAGATCATAAAGAACGAAACCACAAAGTAGAGTGCCTTGACCTGCCAGTCGTTCCGGATCCCGGTTACGGCAAACAGCGGAATGAGCCACACCACATACCAGGACTGGATCATGGGTGCCAGCAGGACAATCGCCGCGAACGCCAGTGTGAGCCGGCGGATCAGCCGGTCGTAATCGCCCCTGAGGATCAGCCACGCGGCGATCCCCACCGCCAGCAGCTTACCGGCGTCGAACACCCAGTCCGCCAGGAGCCATCCGTCCAGCCCGAAGGAGTTTCCCAGCGAGGCGACCACCATTCCGATCAGCCCGACGGGTGCGTACCAGATGTAGATGCTGCCCGGTGCCGAGAGTCCGTTGATCCAGCCGAAGCCAAAGCCGTTGACCAGGCTCATCAGAACCAGGAGCCCCAGGCTCAGGGCTGCCGTCAGTCCCCAGTACGAGAACCTGCGCAGCCAGCCGGCGTTCCTGCCGGCCCACAGCAGTCCGATGAAAGGCAGGAAGACAATGGTGATGGGTTTAACGGCGATCGAGAGTGTCACGAGGACGATCCCGCGGACCACGCGGCGGGTCGCTGAGTAGTAAAGGCCGGCCAGCGCCAACCCGATCATCAGGGCGTCGTTGTGGACGCTGGCGATGAAGTTGGTCAGGAAGAGGGGGTTGGCCACCGTGAGCCACAGCGCCCGGCTGGGGTTGACCCCGTGCAGTTCCGCAAGTTTGGGCACATAGATCACGCAGAGGACTATTCCGGCCAGCGCCACCAGCCGGAACAGCATCACGCTGGCTTCAGGCTGGACGTTGGTGACCCACACGACGAACTGTTCGATCCACAGGAACAACTGTCCGTAAGGGACAGGGGCCTCGGTCCACATCTTGTCCGCGCCCAGCTGAAAGTAGTTGGACAGCGCCGAGATGCCGTTCTCGTATGGGTTGAAACCCTCCACCATCAGGCGGCCCTGGCCGATGTATGCGTAGACGTCGCGGCTGAACAGCGGCACGCAGAACATCATAGGCAACCCCCAGGCAACCACGGCCTGCAGCGTCGCCCTGCGGGCGTCTTCTCCCCAGACGCGCACGCGCTGGCCCAACCGGAGCCAGGCGCGGACAAGGAGCATCCCGCCTACGGCCAGCAGAATGATGGACAGGGCAACACCCGCTGCTTCTGTGCGCATCCAGATGAACAGCGCCATCCGCCGGAGTTCCGAGACAGGGGCCAGCCAGCCCACACCCAGGGACCCGATCAGCATGAACATCGAGCCCGCGAACCCTGCCAGGAGCGGCGAGCGGGGATTGTCGACGCCGGCTACAACCACCGCAGCAGCGTCCCCGGCCGCCAGTTCCCCGGCTGCAGGCACAGGCGCCGTCATCTCAGGATCGTCCAATCTCTTGGGTCTGCGCTCTTGGTTCTGCGCGCTTCTGCACCGCGGGCCCAGTGGCCGGCCAATGCGGGTTACAACGGCGGCAACCAGTCCCGCCGCGTACCCGAAATCCTAGCACCGGCAGGTGGCCCGGACGTGTAACGGTAGGCTGGTCCGGTGCCTATATCTAACGAACGAATCGTCTGGATCGACTGCGAAATGACCGGCCTGGACATCAAGAATGACGCCTTGATCGAGGTGGCTGCACTGGTCACGGACTCCGAACTGAACATCCTCGGCGACGGGGTGGACGTAGTGATCAAACCGGACGATGCCGCGCTGGCCCAGATGAACGACTTCGTCCGTGACATGCACACCAAGTCGGGGCTGCTCAAGGAGCTGCCCCATGGAACCACCATGGCCGAAGCCGAGGCAGCGGTGATGGAGTACATCGAAAAGTGGGTACCGGATCCGCGCAAGGCACCCTTGGGAGGCAACTCGGTAGGCACCGACAGGGTGTTCCTCTCGCGGGACATGCCCTCAGTGGTGGAGCACCTGCACTACCGCGTGATTGACGTCAGCACCATCAAGGAGCTCTCCCGCCGCTGGTTCGCCAGGGCCTACTTCCAGTCGCCGGCAAAGAAGGGCGGCCACCGCGCACTCGGGGACATCAAGGATTCCATCGACGAACTTCGCTACTACCGTGAAGCCGTGTTTGTGCCGGCGCCCGGCCCGGACAGCGCCACAGCCCAGCAGATCGCAAAGCGCATTACCGCGGCCGGCAATGCACAGCAGCCGGAAGAGTAATCTGCGCCACGTTTGCAGGAAATTTTCCTGAAACGGGCGAAAGTGGACAAACCATCCCCGCGGAGCAGGTAAGCTATTTGAGTTGCCTTTCCAGAGAGCCGGTCCGCCGGTAATTCTGCAGGGCACATGGTGGGCTTAGCTCAGTTGGCAGAGCGCCTGGTTGTGGTCCAGGAGGTCGCGGGTTCAACCCCCGTAGCTCACCCTCACAGGATGGTACTTATGGCCGTCCAGCAAGGAGGCCGTACCGGATATCCGGTGCGGCCTCCTTTCTTTTCTTTTGCATTAGATACCGCCGAAGGACCGGAAAATGACTGTTCTGCCCATCACCATTTGGGGAGAGCCCGTGCTGCACCGCAGGGCAACCGAGGTGGAAGTGTTCGACGACGAATTGCGGGCCCTGATCGCCGACATGTTCGAAACGAACGACGCAGCCAACGGCGTGGGCCTGGCAGCCCCGCAGGTGGGCGTGGGCAAGCGGATCTTTGTCTACAAGTACGCCAATGACGACGGCGCTCCCCCCACGGGGGTCCTGGTCAACCCGGTCCTCACCCTGTCGAAAATTTCCGGGGCTGTCCCCGACCCCGACGAGGAAGAGGAAGGCTGCCTGTCGTTCCCCAGCGGGCAGTACCCGCTCAAGCGTGCCGAGTGGGCCCGGGTGGAAGGCTTTGACGGCTTTGGGCAGCCGGTGAAGTTCGAGGCGACGGGCTGGTTCGCCCGTGTCCTGCAGCATGAGTACGACCACCTCGACGGCAAGCTCTACGTCAACCGGCTGATGGACCGATACGCCCGCAAAGCCATGAAGCAGGCCAAAAAGAATGGCTGGGGCGTTCCCGGGCTGACCTGGATGCCGGGAGTGGACCCGGATCCCTTCGGCCATTAGGCCCGACGGGGCCGCGCCTTAACTGCCTACGTGCGCGGGAAGCGGGCAGGGATCAGTTGGCTGAGATGGTCTGCTGGTCCGGGCAGGACCCCAGCACGCGCTTCATGGCCTCTTTTTCCGGCTCCGTCACCCACAGGCCATAGGCTGCCTTGACGGAAACCTGCCGCGCCACGTAATGGCAGCGGATGGATTTGTTTTTGGGGAGCCAGGTAGCGGCATCTCCGGCGCCCTTCTGGCCGTTGACCGGCCCGTCCGCGGCAATGAGGTTCAGCGGATCGTTGGCGAGGCTTTGACGCTCCCCCGCACTTAGGCCCTGGGCGCCCTTTTGCCACGCGTCCGCCAACGGAACCACGTGGTCTATCTGAACCGCGCGGCTGCTTTCGGAGCCACGGCGGAATTCCACGAACTGCCCGAGATAGGGCTCATGGAGGGAGCCGGCTGCCACCCGGCACTTTGATCCTTTCATAAAGACCACCGCCGTCAGGTCGCGGCGAAGTATGTCGTTGCGTGTATCGCAGCCGTTGCGGTCCACGTCCTGCCATGCCTGGCCGAACGCCTCGCGGTCGTAGTTGTCCTTGGCGGCGCGGCCCTTCACGGCAAGCCCTTCCAGTGCGGACAGTGCCGTCCCGGGTGGCACCGGATGCACCGGGACAACGGGTTTCATCCAGGCAGGGTCAAAAACGGGGGCCTCTGTGGGCCCGGACGCCGTGGGCTCCGCCACGGCAAACTGGCCGGCGGTGAAGAACCAGAACAGGGCTCCAAGAGCCGAGACGGCAGCAAGTGCCAGGACTCCCCACGCCTGCCGGGAACGCCGGCGGGACCGTCGATAGGCGGACCAGCTCACGGTCATCGGGTTTCTGCCCTTCGGGTGTTCTCACGCACCAGAAGAGCCTAGGACACGTGCCGTCCCTCCCCGCAGATATCCACACTGTGGAGGGCGAGTGAAAGGTCACACCGGGAGCTATTGCTCCCGCATCACCCGCCGGAGGTCCTCCTCCGCGATGGCCAGGAGTCCTTCAAGCTGCCGCACCCGGTCCTCGCCGACGTCGCCCGCCTGGTAGGCGGCGCGGGCGCGTTCAAGCAGCCGGACAGCCTCTTTGTGGTTGGCTTTTGCCACATCCAGGGCGTGTTCCAGGGTGGTCTCGTGCTGGAGTGTCGAGTCTTTATCCATGGCACAAGTGTGGTCCCGTTTCCCGGCTGTTTCCAGAGGAACCAGCCGGGAAATCAGGACACCGCCGCGGTTGATCAGACGGAGATGGCAGCCAGGGCTGCGGCGGATTCTTTGGCGGGGAAGGACGGCGGGTTCACACCGGCCATTTCCTCCATCACGCGGACCACCTGGCAGCTGTAGCCGAACTCGTTGTCGTACCAGACGTAGAGCACCAGGTTTTTTTCGTTGGAGATGGTGGCCAGGCCGTCCACGATGCCCGCGCGGCGGGACCCAACGAAGTCGGTGGAGACCACTTCAGGTGAGTCAATGTAGTCGATCTGCTTGCGCAGGTCCGAGTGCAGGGACATCTCCCGCAGGTAGTCGTTGACCTCGTCCTTGGTGGTCCCGTTTTCCAGGCTCAGGTTCAGGATTGCCAGGGAAACGTCGGGGGTGGGGACGCGGATGGAGCTGCCGGTCAGCTTGCCCAGCAGCTCGGGCAGGGCCTTGGCGACGGCCTTCGCGGCACCGGTTTCGGTGATCACCATGTTCAGCGCTGCCGAGCGGCCCCGGCGGTCGCCCTTGTGGAAGTTATCGATCAGGTTCTGGTCGTTGGTGAAGGAGTGAACGGTCTCGACGTGGCCGTGGATAACGCCGAACTTGTCGTTGATGGCCTTCAGGACCGGGGTGATGGCGTTGGTGGTGCAGGAGGCCGCGGACACGATCTGGTCCGTGTCCTCGATGGTGCGGTGGTTGATGCCGTGGACGATGTTCTTCAGTTCGCCCTTGCCTGGGGCGGTCAGCAGCACCCGCGCCACACCCTTGCTCTGCAGGTGCTGGGACAGGCCTTCAGCGTCGCGCCAGCGGCCGGTGTTGTCCACCACCAGGGCGTTGTTGATGCCGTAGGCCGTGTAGTCGATGGTGGCGGGGTTGTCCGAGTAGATGACCTGCACCTGGACGCCGTTGGCCGTGATGGTGTTGGCTGTCTCGTCGATCCGGATGGTGCCTTCGAAGGACCCGTGCACCGAGTCGCGGCGCAGCAGGCTGGCACGCTTGGAAAGGTCGTTGTCGGAGCCCCGGCGTACCACGATGGCGCGCAGCCGCAGGCCGTGGCCGCCGCCGGCCTTTTCGATCAGGAGGCGGGCCAGGAGCCGGCCGATGCGGCCGAAGCCGTACAGGACGACGTCGGTGCTGGTGCGGTCGTCGCCGCCGCGCTTGCCCACCACGTCAGCCAGTTCGGCGCGAAGGAATTCCTCCAGCGTGGCGTCGCCGCCCTCTTCCTTGAACTTCTGGTTCAGCCGGGCGATGTCGATCGCTGCGGCACCGAGTTCCAGCCCGGCGAGGATGTTCAGGAGCGGGGCGGTTTCCTCCAGCCGCAGTTCGTCCTTGCTCATCCGGCGCGCAAAGCGGTGCGCCTTGAGGATGTTCATGGTGGACTTGTTGATCAGGCTCCGGCCATGGATGCTGGTCACCACGTTATTTTCGCGGTACAGCCGGCCGATCACCGGAATCATGGCCTCGGCGAGGGCCTCCCGGCCCATCCACGTATCAAGACAAGAATCTGACGTCTGGCTCACAGAAATACCTTCCTCGGTTCAGCCGCGTACGTCCTCGTACACGAATGTCGGCCACCTGATGATGTCCAGGGGCACTGGCACCTGCGGGATTTGGCCCCAGGCGCCTGGTTGTGTGCAAAAGAAAACCGCCGGATGCGAACGCAACTCCGGCGGAAGAACTCCTGCGTCCGTTATCCATTCTAAATTGGTGCACTCCCCTGCCGGTGCATGGGCTGCGTGAAATCACTCACACAGCAGGCTGCTGTGGATTCACCGGCATGGCTCAGTTGTGGATGGCGGAGTAGAGGTTGAGGCTGGCGGAAAACACCACCCACGAAAAGTAGGGCAGTACCAGCAGCCCGGCCCAGGTATGGACTGGCCCGAACTGCAGGATCAGCAGCGTTAATACGAGAGCCAGGGCGCAGATGACCGCGAGGGCGAGCCAGAGTGCAGCGGCGCCAAGCAGAGGGTAAAGCCCAAAAAACAGGTACGGCCACGCCAGGTTCAGCAGCAACTGCAGGGCGTAGGTCCTTCCGGCTCGGCCCGACAGGGCTCCCCGGCGCCAAACCAGCCACGCCGCGGCCGCACTGAAGGCATAGAGGGCGAACCACACAGTCCGGAACATCCACCCGGCCGGCATCCACGGTGCTTTGACCGAGGCAGCAAACCAGCCGTTGGAGTTGAGGATGATCGGGACGGAGGCCAGCATGCACACGGCATAGGAAAGGCCCAGGAAACCAACAAGGGCAGCCGCTTGCCTGCCCGGGGAAGGCAACCGACGCGCGGCGTCTCCCGGGGCGGGTTCTCCATCAGTAACAGCGGGCACGGTTCAGCATCCCCAACGCAGCGTCCTAGGTCAAACAAGTGTGATGGATGGGTTGACCGATACGCCGGGTTCTGTGCTCCCGCTCCGTTGCCGGCGCGGGAGTAGCGGCCATCCATCTACGAACGCCGTTGCCGGCGCCCTCCAGCGGCCTACCCGGACACTCGGGCGGGCAGCCCTCAAACGTGTCCTGTCTGGCCTTGCTCCGGGTGGGGTTTACCTAGCCTTCCCGGTCACCCGGGAAGCTGGTGGTCTCTTACACCACCGTTTCACCCTTACCTGCTTCGTGCCGCTTTCAAACCGGCGCGACCCAGGCGGTCTGTTCTCTGTGGCACTGGCCTGCGGGTTACCCCGAGTGGGCGTTACCCACCACCCTGCCCTGCGGAGCCCGGACGTTCCTCGAGCCACTTGCGTGACGCGCGGCCGCCTGGTCAACCCATCCGCTACCAGTCTACCGGCGCCGTGCAGCTTTCCCTCCGCCGGTAGGATCGGACGGTGCTGATTCTGCTTCCCCCCTCTGAAGGCAAGACACCCGCGGTCCGCGGATCCGCCGTCGACTGGCCTTCGCTGAGCTTCCCGCAGCTGAACTCCTACCGGGCCAAAGTGCTGGACGCGCTGGGTACAATGAGCGCGCATGAGGACGCCCTCTCGCTGCTGGGGGTCGGGGCATCGCTGAAGGACGACGTCGACCGGAACACCCGCCTCCACGCTGAACCTGCGGCTCCAGCCCACCAGATCTATTCGGGGGTGCTTTACGACGCCCTGGGCTACAAAAGCCTCACCGTCAGCCAGCGCCGCAAGGCGGACGGGTCGGTACTCGTTATCTCGGCACTGTGGGGGGCCATACGCTTCGGCGACAGCGTGCCCGCCTACCGGCTGTCAATGGGAACTGCGCTGCCCGACGTCGGCCGCCTCGCCTCTTTCTGGAAACCCCAGCTCGCCGACGCCCTGGCGGAAGCCGCTTCCGGGCAGCTGCTGGTGGACTGCCGGTCGAGCACCTACGCGGCAGCGTGGACACCGCCGGCCGCCCAAACCGTCACTGTCAATGTATACACCGAGGTCAAGGGGGTCCGGAAGGTGGTCAGCCACTTCGCCAAGCACACCCGCGGTGAACTTGCCCGGCACCTCCTGACCCGGCGGGGCAAGGCGCCGGAGACGCCGGCCCAACTGCTCAAGGCGACCTGCGAAAAGTGGGAAGCCGAGCTCGTGGCCGGTTCAGCACGGAAGGCACACGCGTTGAACATCATCCTGCCGGGCTAACTTACCCGCCTCCCCCAGCCTGGCAGCCGTAGGCGTCGTTCCCAGGCCTTAGAGGTCGCTTGACGCTGTTTGAGAGGGTCAGGCCCACTCTTCCGAGCGGACAAGGATGGCGCCGGAGTCGGGGCAGAACACGATGTCGTCGGCGGCAGCTGCCTTGATTTCGGCGAGGTCGCCGGGACTCAGTTTCATTCCCGAGGCCTCGGACGTGCCGTGAAACAGCCGGGCGGCGCCCACCCCGCGCTTGGCCAGGGTCTTCTCGTACACAGCCAGCATCCCGGCGTCGAGCGCGGCGGCGAACTCGGCGCGTTGGGCGCGGAGTCCGCCGGCCTCCGCCTCTACCTCTGCCAGCGCTGCGTCAAGCTCGGCCCGGATGCTGCCGAACGATCCCTGGATGTCGTCCACAATCCCCTGCTGTTTTGCCTGCCGGGCCCGGAGGGAATCAAGACGTTCCAGAACTTCAAGCTCCACGTCCTCAAGGTCCGAGCGCCGCTTGTTCAGGGAGGCGATGTCCTTCTGCAGAGCGACCAGGTCCTTCGACAGACCCGTTCCGCTGTTAAGCCTGGCCTCATCCTTTTCGATGCGGGTGGTCACCTGCTCCACATCCGCCTCGGCGCGTTTCAGTTCGGCCTCGGCATCGTGCACGGCCACCTTTGCGGAACCCAGCTCCCCGTTGGCCACGGACAAAGCGGCCTCGAGGTCCTTGATGCGGGGATCGTTCTCAAGGGAGCGGCGGCGGTTGGCAAGAGACCTCAGCCGGGCGTCCAGCGCCTGCAGCTCAAGCAACTTCAACTGTTCCGCCGGTGCTGCCTTCGCCACTGTTACCTCCGCTTGATCCCTTCCGGCCGGGGCCGGGCACCTGAACGGCGCTTCCTAGACTCTAGCGCCTGGCCTGCTCCCCTGCCTCGCTGCGCCCGCTGCGTTCCCCTGCCGGTGTGGGCCCGGCCGGTGGACTCACACGGGCTTAGCCCGGAGTCAGGATGAAGTCCCATGGATCGCTGTTGGTGGTACTGACCTTGATTTCGACGTCATGGCCCTGGTCAGCCAGGACGTTGCCCAGTGCTGCCGCAGCTGCCGGCAGCCACAGCCATTCGCTGGCGAAGTGCGAGACATCCACCAGGTAGGGCCGGCCGTTCAGCGCCGCTTCCCGTGCTTCGGACGCTGGATGGTGGCGCAGGTCAGCAGTGACATAGACGTCGGCATTGCTGGCACGCACCTCATTGAACAGCGAATCCCCTGAACCGCCGCAGACGGCAATCCGGCGCACCAGCCCGTCCTTGTCACCGGAGACCCGCACTCCCCCGGCCACGGAGGGCAGGATCCCGAAGACACGTGCTGCGAAGTCCCCCAGGGTCATGGCATCGGCCAGGTCACCGACCCGTCCGATTCCCTCTTCGGGAAGGCCGTTGGCAGCCACCGTCAGCGGGGCGGCGTCCTGCAGGCCCAGGGCGTCGGCCAGCACGTCGGACACTCCCCCGACGGCGGAATCCCCGTTTGTATGAACGGTCAACAAGGCGGTGCCCGACTCGATCAGCCGGTGGACCGCCCGGCCCTTCGGTGTGGTCGCAGCAACCGTCGTGACGCCTTTCAGGAGCAGCGGATGATGCGTGATCAGGAGTTCGGCTCCCCACTGCACTGCTTCCTCGATGACCTCAAGGGTGGGATCCACGGCAAACATCACCCGGGTGACCGGAGCGGAAGGGTGCCCCGCCACCAGCCCGACTTCGTCCCAGTTCTCGGCCAGGGACTCGGGCCACAGTTCCTCGACTGCCAGCAGCAGTTCTCCAAGGGTGGGAACCTCGGGCTGGCCCGCCGCTGCCTCCTCACCGGCAGGGGCGCCGCCGTCGTGATTCTCCTGGCCGGTAACGTCAGTGTCCACAGGTTCCATAGTCTTAGTTTTACCCCATCATGCCGCCGGGACCCCACGTTTGAAGCGGCGCCGTAAACCGGCCGGGGAATCATCCTGCGCCGCGAACCATTGAAGAGATCATGAAAACTTTTGTTTTGGGCGGAGGCTGCTTCTGGTGCCTCGACGCCGTCTACCAGAAGACCAAGGGTGTCACCTCAGTGGTGTCGGGCTACACCGGGGGCCACGATCCCCACCCTGACTACTACTCGGTCTGCAGCGGCACCACCGGGCATGCCGAGGTGGTGGCAGTGACCTTCGACGAGGACGTAATACCGGCAGAGGTCATCCTGGACATGTTCTTCGCCCTGCACGATCCCACAACCCTCAACCGTCAGGGGTACGACGTCGGCACGCAGTACCGCTCGTCCATGTTCTACGAGACCACCGAAGAGAAGATCCTTTTTGAGGAAGCGATCGACCGGAACCAGGCCCTGTGGGCGAATCCGATCGTCACCGAAGTCAGCCGGCTCCCCCGCTTTTCTGTTGCCGAGGAATTCCACCAGAACTACTACGCCAAGCATCCCGAACAGGGGTACTGCCAGGTGATCATCAACCCCAAGCTCGCCAAGGCCAGGAAATATTACTCTGCATGGCTTAACGCTTAGCGGGCGTTACGCGGCGTCGTTAGGCTGACCTCAGTATCCACCCTCAGAGATAGGCGTATTTTCATGGCACGGATCTATGACGATGTAACACAGCTGGTCGGCGGCACGCCGCTGGTCAAGCTCAACCGGCTCAGCGAGGGCCTGGATGCCACCGTCGCCGTCAAGCTTGAGTTCTACAATCCGGCCAACAGCGTCAAGGACCGCATCGGTGTGGCCATCGTGGATGCAGCAGAGAAGTCCGGCGCGCTGAAGCCCGGCGGAACCATCGTTGAGGGCACCTCCGGCAACACCGGCATCGCCCTGGCCATGGTGGGCGCCGCCCGCGGCTACAAGGTCATCCTGACCATGCCGGAGACCATGTCCACGGAGCGCCGCGTGATGCTGCGTGCTTTTGGTGCCGAAATCGTCCTGACTCCGGGCTCCGAAGGGATGCGCGGCGCAGTTGAGAAGGCCCAGGAAATTGTGGCCAACACCGAGAACTCCATTTGGGCCAAGCAGTTCGCCAACGAGGCCAACCCGGAAGTCCACCGCAACACCACGGCCGAGGAAATCTGGGCTGACACCGACGGTGCCGTGGACATCTTTGTCGCAGGTGTGGGCACCGGCGGAACCGTAACCGGCGTCGGACAGGTTTTGAAGGAACGCAAGCCCGGCGTCCAGATCGTGGCTGTGGAACCCAAGGACTCCGCAATCCTCAACGGCGGCACCCCCGGCCCGCACAAGATCCAGGGCATCGGCGCAAACTTCGTCCCCGAAATCCTGGACACCAACGTGTACGACGAAGTTTTGGACGCCACCCTTGAAGACTCTGTCCGCGTTGCCCGCGAACTCGGTGTCAAGGAAGGCATCCTGGGCGGCATTTCCTCCGGTGCCATTGTGTGGGGCGCCCTGGAACTGGCGAAGCGCCCGGAGAACGCAGGCAAGCTGATTGTTGCTGTTGTTTGCGACTTCGGCGAGCGTTACATCTCCACCGTGCTCTATGACGACATCCGCGGCTGAATAGAACCGCCCTCCGCCCGTTTCCTGTAGAAAGAACTTCGTGGGCTTTTTTGCAAGACTGAAGGAAGACCTCGACGCCGCCCGGTCCCACGACCCGGCGGCTCGAGGTTCTTTTGAGAACTTTTTCGCCTATTCCGGCCTTCACGCCATCTGGATCCACCGCCTGACGCACCGCATGTGGCAGAACCCTGCCCTGCGGTTCCCGGCACGGCTGCTCTCCCAGCTGGGCCGGTCCTGGACCGGCATAGAGATCCATCCGGGTGCCACGATCGGCCGCAGGTTCTTTATCGACCACGGCATGGGTGTGGTCATCGGTGAGACCGCCGAAATTGGCGAGGATGTGATGATTTATCACGGTGTCACGCTCGGCGGCCGCTCACTGGCAAGGATCAAGCGGCATCCCACTATTGGCGACCGCGTCACGATCGGTGCGGGCGCCAAGATCCTCGGCCCGATCACCATCGGCCGTGACAGCGCTGTGGGCGCCAACGCGGTGGTGGTCAAGGACGCGCCGCCGGAGTCAATCGTCACCGGTGTTCCCGCCAAGTGGCGCCACCGGGACGCCCAACGCGAGACCAAGCCCGCAGTCGATCCGGCTGAGTACGACATCGAATACCGGATCTGATTCCCCGATTTCCGCCGCCGGGAGTCAGCAGCCGAACAAGCCGAAGGCCGGCAGTTCCTTGATGGAACTGCCGGCCTTCGGCGTACTCAACGCGGCTGCTAGTGGGTGTCCACTGCCTCGATCTCGGACTTGTCCTCGCCCCAGAGGGTGTGGAAGGTGCCCTCGGCGTCAACACGGCCGTAGGTGTGCGCTCCGAAGAGGTCACGCTGGCCCTGGATCAGGGCTGCAGCAACGCGCTTGCGGCGCAGGCCGTCATAGTAGGCCAGCGAGGAGGAGAACACCGGTACCGGGATACCCAGCTGGACAGCCGTAGCCACCACGCGGCGCCAGGCGGGAACGGCGTCGGCGATGGCCTTGGTGAAGGCCGGCGCGAAGAGCAGGTTGGCCGGCTTCTCATCGGCAGCGTAGGCCTTGGTGATGTCCTTGAGCAGCTCGGCACGGATGATGCAGCCGGCCCGCCACAGGGAAGCGATCTCGTCCAGCTTCAGGTCCCAGCCGTATTCCTTGGCTGCCGACGTGAGCATGTCCAGGCCCTGGGCGTAGGAGACCAGCTTTGACGCGTACAGCGCCTGGCGGACGTCTTCAACGAAGGTCTCAGGGATTTCCACGGAAGCTTCATTGCCGGCCAGCAGTTCCTGGCCCAGCTTGCGCTGGCCCGCCTGGGAGGACAGGGCGCGTGCAAAGACGGATTCGGCGATGCCGGAGACCGGGGAGCCGAGTTCGAGCGCGGAGATGACGGTCCAGCGTCCGGTGCCCTTCTGGCCTGCGGCATCCACCACAACGTCAACGAACGGCTTGCCGGTCTTGGCGTCGACGTGGCCCAGGACCTCGGCGGAGATTTCGATCAGGAAGGAGGACAGCTCGCCCTTGTTCCACTCGGTGAAAATCTTGGACTGCTCTGCCGGCTCAATGCCGGCTCCGGAGCGCAGCAGGTCGAACGCTTCGCCGATAACCTGCATGTCGGCGTATTCGATGCCGTTGTGGACCATCTTCACGAAGTGGCCGGCGCCATCGGTTCCCACCCAGGCGCAGCATGGTTCGCCGTCCACCTTGGCGGAGATCTTTTCCAGCAGCGGGCCGAGTGCCTTGTAGGACTCCTTGGAACCGCCGGGCATGATGGAGGGTCCGTTCAGGGCGCCCTCTTCGCCGCCGGAGACGCCCACGCCGACAAAGTGCAGGTCCTTTTTGGCCAGAGCGGCCTCGCGGCGGCGGGTGTCCTCATAGTGGGAGTTGCCGGCGTCGATGATGATGTCACCGGCTTCCAGCAGCGGTTCCAGCTGCTCGATGACGGAGTCCACCGGCTTGCCTGCCTTCACCATGATGAGGACCCGGCGGGGTTTCTCCAGGGAGTCAACGAGCTCCTGGAGGGTTTCGGTCCGGACAAAGTTGCCGTCAGTGCCGTGCTTTTCGAGCAGGGCGTCGGTCTTTTCCACCGAACGGTTGTGCAGTGCGACCGTGAAGCCGTTCCGCGCGAGGTTGCGGGCCAGGTTGGCACCCATCACCGCAAGGCCGGTGACACCGATGTGTGCAGACATCAAAACTCCAATTCATGCTGTGCGTTGGATGTGCAGCGGCTCCCTTTGCGCGGAAGCACAGTTGCAGACCGAGGGTCTGAATAAAGCATATATATTCCACGGGTCACAGGGAAGTAACGCCCACCTACTGGAAGCTTTTGTGTCAGTGCCCGTCCACCACAAAGGCGGGCGAAGCACCGGCCAGCACTAGGCTTAGCTGCATGACCACCAGCCTGCATCACCGTGCCATCGAGAATCTTGGCACCCGCATCGTCGCAGGCAACCTGCCCGCCGGCCACGTCATGCTGGCTGAACAGCTGGAAGACGAGCTGAAGGTGTCGCGGTCGGTCATCCGCGAGGCCGTCCGCGTGCTGCAGTCCCTCGGCCTCGTGGAAACCACCAAGCGGGTAGGCATCCGGGTCCTGCCGGCGAGCCGCTGGAATCCCTTCGACCCGCAGGTCATCAGGTGGCGCCTGGCAAGCGACGCACGCGGCGCGCAGCTCCGCTCACTCGCCGAACTGCGTGCCGCCGTCGAACCCGCGGCAGCAGAACTCGCCGCAGAAAACGCTCCCGCGCCGCTGCGGCTGGAACTCGTGGACGTCGCCTACGCAATGCGCGACGCCGGACACAACGGCGAGGTGCCCCGCTTCCTCGAGCTGGACATTCAGTTCCATTCCCTGCTGCTCTCCGGCTCCGGCAACGAAATGTTCGCCAACCTGATGGGGCAGGTGGCCGAGACCCTGACCGGGCGCACCGTCCACGGCCTGATGCCGGACCACCCGCACGAGGCAGCCCTTCAATGGCATGTAGACGTCGCAGAGGCCATCGCCAGGGGCGATGCCCCGGCTGCGCGGAATGCCTCCGACAGGATTATGCGCCGGACCATGTCCCAGATGTCTGATACCTGGACGGAGCAGCCGCGCGTTTTTATTCCGGTACGCCACTGAATTGACCGCACCGGCAGGACGCCAGGCCGGCGTCAGAGTCCCTTGGATCCGGTTGGTGGAGACCCGCCCACATAGCGCCGACACACCCCGGCAGGAACTACCTTGTTTCCTGCCGTTCACGGTATATTCATCTCAGACCCTCCACCGCGGCATCCCCCAATAGTCGCGGTGGAGGGTTTTCCAATGCCCGGCGGCCACCGGGCCCCCGGAACCCCGGTTATCAGGCTGCGTCCGCGACTGCCTCCCGCAGACGCCACCCGCCGCCTGCACCGTCCCTTTCCAGCAGCATTGTGGTCAGCGCCGAGCCGTGGTTGCCCCCGAGCCGTACCTGCACCTGCAGGACTTCGACATCAACCCGGCTGAGGCCCTTCGGCATCCTCCGGTTCAGTTCCCACCAGCTCACCCGCTCAAACCAGCGGACTGGTTCGGCTCCTACTGTCCATTCCCTGCCGTTGCGCACAACCGACGCGGGCATTCCGTTGATTCCGGTTCGCACCATCACGTGTTCCATTCCTGAAACCTATTGCAGGGCACCGACATTCAAACCCCGGGTGCCGGACAACGAAAAAACCCTGCCGCTTCCGCCTTCAGGCGGAAACAACAGGGTTTCCTGGTGGGTCCTACCGGGATCGAACCGATGACATCCACGGTGTAAACGTGGCGCTCTACCAGCTGAGCTAAAGACCCAAACACGCGGAATCCGGCGCTTCAGCGCCGTAACCAACGAACATAGACTCTACCGGATGCAGGCCGGGAAACGCGAATCGGCGCCGTCGGCATTCCTGCCCGGCCCCTGCTACAAGGGCGGAAGCTCGGCGGCCAGCCAGCTCAAAGCTTCGCTGACGCCCGCCTCCAGCTTGATCACGGCCTTGTCATCGCCCCGCGTCTGCCCCCGGTTGATAATGATGACCGGCTTCCCGTCCTTTGCGGCATGCCTGACGAAGCGCAGCCCGCTCATGACGGTCAGTGACGATCCCGCCACAACCAGCGCGCGGGCATCGTCCACCATCGCGTACGAGCGCTCAACCCGCTCTTTGGGCACGTTCTCCCCGAAGTATACAAAGTCTGGCTTTAGCGTTCCGCCGCATGCAGGGCAGAGAGCCACCACGAAGCTTCTGATCAGCGCCTGGTCCTCAACGGCGGCGTCCGCGTCCGGCGCCATTTCCACCAGTCCCGTTTCCTCTGCCCGGGCCAGGAAATCGGGGTTCAACTCCTCCAGCACTCCCGCCAGCAGGCGCCTGGAATAAGTTCGGCGGCACTCCAGGCACACCACCTGGTCATACCTGCCGTGAAGGTCAACGACGTTGACGCTCCCGGCGTCCTCGTGCAGGCGGTCAACGTTTTGGGTTATCAAGCCGGTGAGGAAGCCCCGCCGCTCCAGCTCGGCGGAAGCCCGATGGCCCTGGTTGGGGTCAGCATGGCGGAGATGGGACCAGCCAATGTGGTTTCGGGCCCAGTAGCGCTGCCTGTTGGCGGCGTCCCGGATGAACTCCTGGTACGTCATGGGGGTCCGCGGAGTTGACTCCGGGCCGCGGTAGTCCGGGATGCCTGAATCTGTACTGAGCCCGGCGCCCGTCAGCAACGCAAAGCGCTTGCCGGCGAGGATTTCGCGGATCTGGAGCAGAACGGCTAGCTCCTCCGCCGAGGGCCGCGCTGGAGCCACCGGCGGCATGCTGGCGAAGCCTGTCAGGCCTACACCCGCCCGCCGCTGCTCCATGGGCGGTCAGGCCTGCCTGAGGTTGGCCAAGGCAGCGCGGTATTCCCGTAGGTCCCTGGCCTGGCCGCGCGGGTTCACCACTGAGTACCGGACATTTCCGGCGGCATCGATGATGAACGTGCCACGCTTTGCCATCCCGCTCTCTGCATCGAAGACGCCATAGGCGGTGGCAACGGCACCGTGTGGCCAGAAGTCCGCCAGCAGATCGAAACTGTACCCTTCCTGGGCAGCGTAGGCGCGCAGGCTGAACTTGCTGTCTACGGACACAGCCAGGACGGTGGCGTTGGCATCCTCGAAGGCGGCCAGGTTGTCCCGTATCTCGCACAGCTCCCCGGTGCAGATTCCGGAAAAAGCGAAGGGATAGAACACCAGGACCACGTTCTGGCCGCGGAAGGAAGAAAGCCTGACCGGTTCGCCGAACTGATTGGCGAGTTCGAAATCAGGTGCCGGCACGCCAACGGCCGGCACGCCTTGAGTGGCAGCGTCAAGCGCTGCCGTCACTTGTTTTTCCTGCTCACCAGGCGGGACGCGCTCCAGTCCTTTGAAACGCCTGCCGAAGTTGTGACGTGCAGGCCGGCCGTCGGCGCAGCTTCCTGTATCTCGGCCGGGGAAACGTAACCGGCCCTGCCGGACTTCGGGGTAAGGACCCAGACAACGCCGGTTTCACTGAGGGTAGTCAGCGAATCCATGAGGCTGTCCACGAGGTCGCCGTCGCCGTCGCGCCACCAGAGGATAACGGCGTCCGCCACTTCATGGTCGTCCTCGTCCAGCAGTTCCGAACCCGTGAAGTCTTCAATATCGTCACGCAAGTCGAAATCGACGTCGTCGTCGTAACCGAACTCCTGAATCAGATCCCCGTTCTTGAAACCCAATTTTTCCGCCACATTTACCGATGTGGCGGCGTCGGCCTCGCTCACGTGTTCCTCCAATGCCTCATATATGCAGTGTGCATAGTGATTTCCATTACTCCCAAGCCAACACCCTTTGTGCCTGCGCTTCAAGCTGACGCCCCCGGGGCGGCGCATATTCTGCGTCACACCTGATGAAGCCAACCCGCTCCGCAGCGGCTTTTTGTCACACAACCAGTATGACGGCGAAATACAACAGGGCCCCCGAAGCCTGCGGCTACGCATCGTGTTCCGGACAGAGTTAGAGTTGCAGGTGACAACTAAGCCTGCGGAGCAACAACCCTGAAACTCCAGTGCAGGCGTAGGAATGCTAGGACCCTGCCCGGCACACATGACCGGGCTGTTGTAACCGATACGTCGCACACGGCGTATTTACGCCGGGCGGTCACCCTGCCCGGCCTGAGTGCGCCATCAAATGCGCGCAAAGAGAGGTTGGACGTGGCTGCAGGAGAAGATACCTCCCATATCCTCAGCGGGTTGACTAACCAGCTGCCTGATCGTGATCCGGAAGAGACCGCCGAGTGGGTTGAGTCCCTGGATTCGTTGATCAGGGAACAGGGTACCGAGCGTGCCCAATACATCATGCGGAGCCTGTTGCAGCGTGCCGGTGCGCAGAGCGTCGGGGTGCCGATGGTGACTACTACCGATTATGTGAACACGATCCCGGTGGACCAGGAAGCGGAGTTCCCGGGCAATGAGGAGTTCGAGCGCCGCTACCGGGCGTACATGCGCTGGAACGCTGCGGTGATGGTCCACCGTGCGCAGCGGGCGAACATCGGCGTGGGCGGGCACATTTCCACCTACGCCGGGGCCGCGACCCTGTACGAGGTCGGGTTTAACCACTTCTTCCGCGGCAAGGACCACCCCGGCGGCGGGGACCAGGTCTTCTTCCAGGGCCACGCCTCCCCCGGCATGTACGCCAGGGCGTTCATGGAAGGCCGGCTTTCGGAGGAGGACCTGGACGGGTTCCGGCAGGAAAAGTCCCGGGCCGGCCACGCCCTGTCCTCCTACCCGCACCCGCGCCTGATGCCGGACTTCTGGGAATTCCCCACCGTGTCGATGGGCATCGGGCCGATGAACGCGATCTACCAGGCCCAGTCCAACCGGTACCTGCACAACCGGGGCCTGAAGGACACCAGTGACCAGCAGGTCTGGGCGTTCCTGGGCGATGGGGAAATGGACGAGCCCGAATCCCGCGGCCTGCTCCAGCTCGCCGCGAACGAGAACCTGGACAACCTGAACTTCGTGATCAACTGCAACCTTCAGCGCCTGGACGGGCCGGTGCGCGGTAACGGCAAGATCATGCAGGAACTCGAAGCGTTCTTCCGCGGCGCGGGCTGGAACGTGATCAAGGTCGTCTGGGGCCGGGAATGGGATGACCTGCTGACCAAGGACACCGACGGGTCGCTGGTGAAGATCATGAACGAAACCCCCGACGGGGACTACCAGACCTACAAGGCCGAATCCGGCGGGTTCGTCCGCGAACACTTCTTCGGCAAGGACCCCGCCACCAAGGACCTGGTCGCGGACCTGACCGATGACCAGATCTGGAACCTCAAACGCGGCGGCCACGACTACCGCAAGGTCTACGCCGCGTACAAGGCAGCGACCGAGTTCAAGGGCAAACCCACCGTCATCCTCGCCAAGACCGTCAAGGGCTACGGCCTCGGACCCCACTTCGAGGGCCGCAACGCGACCCACCAGATGAAGAAACTCACCCTCGATGACCTGAAGAAGTTCCGCGACCACCTGCGGATCCCCATCACGGATGACCAGCTCGACAAAGACCTGTACCAGCCCCCGTACTACCACCCCGGCATGGACGCACCGGAGATCCAGTACATGATGGAACGCCGCGCCGCCCTGGGCGGCTCGGTCCCCGAACGCCGGTCCAAGCACGCCGAAATCACCCTCCCGGACGCGAAGTCCTACGAGGTCGCCAAGCGCGGTTCGGGCAAGCAGCAGGCCGCCACCACCATGGCCTTCGTCAGGCTCCTCAAGGACCTGATGCGGGACAAGGCCTTCGGCAAGCACATCGCCCCGATCATCCCCGATGAGGCACGCACGTTCGGGATGGATGCGTTCTTCCCCACCGCGAAGATCTACAACCCCAAGGGCCAGAACTACCTCTCCGTGGACCGGGACCTGGTCCTGGCCTACAAGGAATCCCCCGCAGGCCAGCTGATCCACCCCGGCATCAACGAAGCAGGCGCCGTCGCAGCGTTCACCGCCGCCGGCACCGCGTACGCCACCCACGGCGTGCCCCTGGTCCCGGTCTACGTGTTCTACTCCATGTTCGGCTTCCAACGCACCGGCGACGCGTTCTGGGCAGCAGCAGACCAAATGACCCGCGGGTTCATCATCGGCGCCACCGCAGGACGGACCACCCTCACCGGCGAAGGCCTCCAGCACGCCGACGGCCACTCCCCCCTCCTGGCCTCCACCAACCCCGCCGTGGTCACCTACGACCCCGCCTACGGCTACGAAATGGGCCACATCATCCGTCACGGCCTCGAACGCATGTACGGGCCGGAATCAGATGACCGGAACCTGATGTACTACCTCACGGTCTACAACGAACCCATCACCCAGCCGGCCGAACCCGAAGAACTCGACGTCGAAGGAGTCCTCAAGGGCATCTACCTGCTCAACCCGGCAAAGATCGACGGTCCCCGGACCCAGATCCTCGCCTCCGGCGTCTCCGTGCCCTGGGCCCTGGAAGCCCAGCAGCTCCTGGCCGATGACTGGGGCGTCTCCGCAGACGTCTGGTCCGTGACCTCCTGGAACGAACTGCGCCGCGACGGCATGGCCGCCGAAGAAGAAGCCTTCCTCAACCCCGGCCAGCCCGCCCGCGTCCCGTTCGTCACCAAACAACTCGAAGGCGCCACCGGACCCGTCGTCGCCGTCTCGGACTACATGAAAGCCGTCCCGGACCAGATCCGCCAATTCGTCCCCAACGAATTCGCCACCCTCGGCGCCGACGGCTTCGGCTTCTCCGACACCCGCGCCGCAGCCCGCCGCTTCTTCAAAAACGACATCCACTCCATCGTGGTGCGTTCCCTGGAGATGCTGGCCCGCCGTGGTGAGGTCGACGCGCAGGCACCGATGAAGGCCATCGACAAGTATCGGCTGCACAACGTCAATGCCGGTTCCACCGGCAACGCCGGAGGCGAGTCCTGACACTCTCCCCGTGAACTTGTTTGCAGATACCGGGATTTGCGGGCACGTGAAGCCTCGGGAGCTGTAGGTAACTCCGGGTCAAGCAACAGACGACGGCGGCCCCTCACCGAAAGGCGGGGGGCCGCCGTCGTCTCTTTATAGGCACGGACAGGCTGTGACGCAGAACCAACGGGATTGTAGCCTTTGCACAAATGGAGCTTGCCGGGCAGTAGCCGTATGCTCAAAGAATGCCAGCACCAGCCGCCCCGTCCGCCAAGCGCAAACCGTCCCCGCCGGGCGTCACCCCGGAGAAATCCGAAACACTCAAAAAGCTGCGGGCAAACGTGGGCCAGCTTTCCACCACCACCCTGCGGGAGCTGGAGAAATCGCTGCCCTGGTACGGCCGGCTCAGCTCCGATGAACGTTCCGCTCTTGGCATGGTTGCCCAGAATGGCATCGCCGCCTTTGTCACCTGGTATGAACGCCCCAGTTCCCCCTCCTGGATCCTCACCGACGTTTTCGGGACAGCCCCGACAGAACTGACCCGGTCCATCAGTCTGCAGAAGGCGCTGCAGCTGATCCGGATCGTGGTGGAGGTGGTGGAGGAACAGGTGCCGGTCATCGCTCCGGAGGCCGACCAGCCTTCCCTGCGCGAGGCCGTACTTCGGTATTCCCGCGAAGTGGCGTTTGCCGCGGCCGATGTTTATGCACGTGCCGCCGAATCACGCGGCTCCTGGGACACCCGGCTGGAAGCGCTGATCGTGGATGCCATCCTCCGCGGCGAGAACACCGACGCCCTGCGCTCAAGGATCGCCGCCCTGGGCTGGAAGGCACAGGAACGGTTCACCGTAATGGTGGGCAACTCGCCCTCTGAACCAAGCGCCAGCTATGTCAGCGAGCTCCGCCGGATGGCAGGCCGTTACGCCGAAGATGCCCTCGTGGGAATTCAGGGTGACCGCCTGATCCTGATCCTGGGCGGCGTTTCGGATCGGGAAACCGCATACGTCAAGCTCAGCGACATGTTCGCTCCCGGGCCCGTGGTGTACGGGCCCGAAGCCGGCTCCCTGCTCGAGGCCAGCGGCTCGGCCCAATCCGCCTTCGCCGGCCTGACAGCAGCCCGGGCGTGGCCCTCCGCGCCCCGGCCTGTTGCCGCCGACGACCTGCTTCCCGAGCGGGTGATTTCAGGTGATGACGCCGCCCGCCGCTCGCTGGTGAAAAACATCTACCGCCCGCTCCTGGCCGCCTCCAACGGGTTGGTGGAAACCTTGGGAACGTACCTGGAACTGGGTCATTCCCTGGAGGCAACAGCCCGGGAACTCTTCGTCCATGCCAACACGGTGAGATACCGGCTGAAGCGTGTCTGCGACGTCACCGGCTGGGACCCGCTCCTTCCCCGGGAGGCGTTTGTGCTCCAGGCCGCCCTTGTGGTTGGCCGGCTTTCCGCCCCGCCCAAAGCCGCTGTTGAGCGTCAACCGTCGCGGAACCAGCCCTGAACCGTTGTAGACTTCCTACAACCTGACCCCGTGAGCTTGGTGCGGACAAACACCGCTGAATCACACAGTAATTTGGAAAGCTGGATACGTGCTTGCAATAGTCTGCCCTGGACAGGGCTCGCAAACCCCGGGTTTTCTGGCCCCCTGGCTGGAACTGCCCCCGGTGGCAGGCCACCTGGCCACCCTGAGCGACATCGCAGGCATCGACCTGATTGCCCACGGCACCACCTCGGACGAGGAAACGATCAAGGACACTGCCGTGGCGCAGCCCCTGATTGTTGCCGCCGGGCTGGTGGCCGCAGCGTCCCTCTTCGACGTCGAACTCGGCTCCCTGCCGGTCATCCTCGCAGGCCATTCCGTTGGTGAGATCACCGCTTCGGCCCTTGCGGGCGTCCTGACGGAACAGGAAGCCATGACCTTCGTCCGGAAGCGCGCCAACAGCATGGCCGCCGCCGCGGCAGTCACTCCCACCGGCATGAGTGCCGTGGTGGGCGGGGACCCCGCCGAGGTGCTGACAGCCATCGAAGCCGCCGGCGCGACCCCCGCGAACGTAAACGGCGCCGGCCAGACTGTGGCCGCAGGCACCTTCGACCAGCTCAAGGCCCTCGCTGACAACCCGCCGGCCAAAGCCCGCGTCATCCCGCTCAAGGTGGCCGGCGCGTTCCACACCAGCCACATGTCCCCTGCCGTCAGCGCCCTCACGGAACTGGCGCCGGCGCTGAAGCCGCAGGCACCCAAGGTGCCCCTGCTGTCCAATTACGACGGCGGGGAAGTCACCGACGGTCAGGCCGCAGTTGACAGCTTGATCGCCCAGGTATCGCGTCCCGTCCGCTGGGACCTGTGCATGGAAAGCCTGGTGCGGCGCGGTGTCACCGGCGTCATTGAGCTTGCTCCTGCCGGAACCCTGGCCGGGCTTGCCAAGCGCGGCATGCCTGGTGTCAAGACCGTTGCGGTCAAGACCCCCGATGATCTTTCCGCCGCCCTGGCGCTCTTCGCAGAACTGGAGGGCAACGCATGAGCGTCCCCACACTGAAACAGGCTCCCCTTCAGGAACACACCCGCATCCTCGGCCTCGGTGCATACCGGCCGGATGTCATCGTCACCAACGAAGATGTCTGCCAGTGGATCGATTCCTCCGATGAGTGGATCCGCCAGCGGACCGGCATCGTAACCAGGCACCGTGCCTCCGCTGATGTCAGCGTCATCGACATGGCCGAGGGCGCTGCCCGCGAGGCCATGGAAAAGGCCGGAATTGAAGCCTCGGACCTCGGCGCTGTCATCGTTTCCACGGTCACGCACCCCTACGCCACGCCGTCCGCCGCGGCCAGCCTCGCGGACCGCCTTGGCGCCACCCCGGCGCCCGCCTTCGACATCTCCGCGGCCTGCGCCGGCTACTGCTACGGCATCGCCCAGGGCGATGCTCTGGTCCGCTCCGGCACCGCGAAGTACGTCCTGGTGGTGGGCGCGGAGAAGCTGTCCGACGTCATCGATAACCGGGAACGCACCATCTCCTTCCTGCTCGGGGACGGGGCCGGCGCCGTCGTCATCGGCCCCTCGGAAACTCCCGGTATCTCGCCCTCGGTCTGGGGCTCGGACGGCAGCAAGTGGGAAGCCATCGGCATGACCCGCTCCATGCTCGATGTCCGCGACCTCGGCATGGCCGCCCGGCAGTCCGACTCCACCGGAGACCTTGCACTGCTTGAGGAAGCCCAGGAGCTTTACCCCACGCTGCGGCAGGACGGCCAGACGGTCTTCCGCTGGGCAGTCTGGGAAATGGCCAAGGTGGCCCAGCAGGCCCTGGACGCAGCCGGCGTGGAAGCGGAAGACCTCGTGGCTTTCATTCCGCACCAGGCCAACATGCGCATCATTGATGAAATGGTGAAGAAACTGAAGCTGCCCGAGACCGTTACCGTGGCACGGGACATTGCCGATGCAGGAAACACTTCTGCGGCGTCCATTCCACTGGCCACGCACCGCCTCCTCGTGGAGAAGCCGGAACTGAGCGGCGGGCTGGCCCTCCAGATCGGCTTCGGCGCCGGGCTCGTTTTCGGCGCGCAGGTAGTTGTCCTTCCCTAGCAACGCCCCCACAGGCCGCAACCGCGTCCTGGACCGTTTCCGGCAGCCCCTGCCGGCAATAACAAGAAAAGGAGCCATCACATGGCTAGCAACGAAGAGATCCTGGCCGGCTTGGCTGAAATCGTCAACGAGGAAACCGGACTTGCCCCGGAGGCCGTAGAGCTGGACAAGTCCTTCACCGAGGACCTGGACATTGACTCCATCTCCATGATGACCATCGTGGTCAACGCTGAGGAGAAGTTTGGCGTGCGCATCCCGGACGAAGAGGTCAAGAACCTCAAGACCGTCGGGGACGCCGTCAGCTTCATCGCCGGAGCACAGGCCTAGTCACAGCTTCCGCCGTTTATCGGCCTCGCGGGCTGCCGGTCCGGACAGCCGGACCGGCAGCCCGCAGCACTTTTCCGGCACCCCGCTCCACGCGGGACAGTGCCGACCACCACCATGCGGGACCCTCGGGAAAACCCGGGCAGGAATCCCCACCGACGAAAGAGTGATCCCATGACACGCAAAGTAGTCATCACCGGTCTGGGTGCCACCACACCCATCGGCGGCGATGTACCCACGATGTGGAACAACGCGCTCAAGGGGGTCTCCGGTGCCCGCACCCTGGAGGACGACTGGGTAGCCAAGTACGAACTTCCCGTCCACTTCGCAGCCCGCTGCAGCACGCCCGCCGTCGACGTCCTGAGCAGGGTCGAAGCCAAGCGGATGGACCCCTCCACCCAGTTCGGCGTCATTGCCGCCCGTGAGGCCTGGGCAGACTCCGGCATCACCGAGTTCGACAAAGACCGGCTGGCGGTCGCCTTCGCCACCGGCATCGGCGGGGTCTGGACCCTGCTCGATGCCTGGGACACATTGAAGGAAAAAGGCCCCCGCCGCGTCCTCCCCATGACCGTTCCCATGCTGATGCCCAACGGTGTTGCCGCGGCCGTCAGCCTTGACCTCGGTGCCCGCGCCGGCGCGCACACCCCGGTATCCGCCTGCGCCTCCGGCACCGAAGCCATGCACCTGGGCCTGGACCTGATCCGTTCGGGCAAGGCAGACGTGGTGATGTGCGGCGGCGCCGAAGCAGCCATCCACCCGATGCCCCTGGCGGCGTTTGCTTCCATGCAGGCCCTGTCCCGCCGCAACGACGACCCGCAGGCTGCGTCCCGTCCGTACGACCTGGGCCGTGACGGCTTCGTGATGGGCGAAGGCGCAGGCGCCCTGGTCCTCGAAGCCGAGGAACATGCCCTGGCCCGCGGAGCCCGGATCTACGGCGAGCTCGCCGGCACCTCCGTTACGGCTGACGCCTACCACATCACTGCTCCGGACCCTGAGGGCCTCGGTGCAACCCGTGCCCTCAAGGCAGCCATGTTCGACGGCCGCATTCAGGCGGAGGACGTGGTCCATGTGAACGCCCACGCCACCTCCACCCCCGTCGGTGACAAGCCCGAGTACACCGCCCTTCGGGCCGCCCTGGGCAACCAGCTCGACAACGTAGCCGTATCCGCTACCAAATCACAGATGGGCCACCTTCTTGGTGCCTCCGGTGCCGTTGAGGCCGTGCTCACCGTGCTCGCGGTCTACGACCGGAAGGCGCCCGTCACCATCAACCTTGAAAACCAGGACCCGGAGATTCCGCTCGATGTGGTCACCTCCGCACGTGACTTGCCTGCCGGCAACATCGTGGCCCTGAGCAACTCCTTCGGCTTCGGCGGACACAACGCCGTAGTTGCGGTGCGCAGCGTTTAGTCTCCGGCCCGGGTTCACCCCGGTACACAACAGGAGGCCCCGCCAGCTGGCGGGGCCTCCTGTTTGCTATGGAGACTGCTTCCTGGTTCTACTGCTGCTGCTGTTGCCTGCGTTGGGGATAGACGACGGCGGCCGGCGGCCTGGCCGTCAGCCCACCTGGTGGAGCCAGCGGACAGGGGCGCCCTCGGCAGCATGGCGGAAGGGTTCCAGCTCCTCATCCCAGGCCTCGCCAAGTGCCAGGGACAGCTCGTGGTACACCGCGGCGGGATCGCCTGCGCCCGACTCGTAGGCATAACGGATTCTGTCTTCTGAGACCATGATGTTGCCGTGGACGTCGGTGACGGCATGGAAAATCCCGAGCTCGGGCGTGTGTGACCATCGGCCGCCGTCAACGCCCTGGCTCGGTTCCTCCGTGACCTCATAGCGGAGGTGCGCCCATCCCCGCAGGGATGAGGCCAGCTGGGCCCCTGTACCGGGAGCGCCGGTCCAGGACAGCTCAGCCCGGAACATGCCGGGCGCAGCAGGCTGAGGGGTCCACTCAAGATCCGTCCGCTTATCCACGACGGAGCCGATGGCCCACTCCACGTGGGGGCACAAAGCAGTAGGGGCTGAGTGAACAAACAGCACACCGCGGGTCATTGCAACAGACATTCCATCCTCCATAGCTCTAGGTACGTCTTCCCCAACGACCTCTGCCTGGATGGAACTGCTGTGCCCTGCTCTGCGGGGACTGCTCCCAGCCGGTATTCACTTGTTCAGCAATAACAGTGTCCGGACTTGCTGGTCCGCACGAAGCAAAGGAGCCTCAAGCGGGACTTGAAAGTTGCCGGACGTGACTCTTATTGTGCCGTACGCCGCGTAATTACGCCAGTGCGATTCGCACCGGCGGTATAAGCCCGCAGGGTTTGGATTCAGGCCCTGGGATGAGCCTGCTGGTAGCTTTTCCGCAGCCGGTCCACCGAGACATGGGTGTAAATCTGGGTGGTCGCGAGGCTGCTGTGGCCCAGGATTTCCTGCACGGCCCGGAGGTCAGCGCCCCCGTCCAGTAAGTGGGTGGCGGCCGAGTGGCGAAGGGCGTGCGGGCCCGACGCCGACGTGTCTCCCAGCGCCTCCAGGAGCTTGTTGACCAGCTCCCGGACCTGCCGCTGGTCCACCCGGCCGCCCCTGGAGCCAAGGAAGAGGGCTGGGCCGCTGTTGTCCCTGGCAAGCAGCGGCCGGCCGCGCCGCAGCCAGTCGTCCAGGGCCAGTGCCGCCGGAACCCCGTAAGGAACGGTGCGTTCCTTGTTGCCTTTGCCGATAACACGGAGGGTACGGCGGTCGGGGTCGAGGTCATCGATGTCCAGTCCTGCGAGCTCGCCGACCCGGATGCCTGTGGCATAGAGCAGTTCGACGATGGCCCGGTTCCGGACCGGCATCGGCTCGCCGCCGGCAGCGGCCTCCTCGAGGCTGGTGAGCAGCCGCACCAGTTGCTGTGACTGCAGGACACCGGGCAGGCTCTGTTCCCGTTTGGGGGCCTTGAGGCGCAAAGCGGGGTCCAGGTCGATGAGCTCTTCCCTGAGGGCCCAGGCCGTAAAGGAACGGGCGGTGGCAGCCCGGCGGGCAAGAGTGGAGCGGGCAACACCAATCTGGCTCTGCGCACCGAGCCAGCGACGGAGGGTTCCGAGCTCAAAGTCCTTCAGCCGGGTGGCACCTTCGGAGGCGGCATGGGCGAGGAGGCTGCGCAGGTCCCCCAGGTACGCCCGCAGGGTATGGGCGGACATGGCCCGCTCCCCCGACAGGTATTTGGAGAAGGCATCCAATGCCTGACTCAGCTCCGGCGGCAGTTCCTGGTTCTCCACGTTTCTACTGTCTCAGCTGTTGGTCCGGTTCGGATGACTGACACGGTACGTCCTGCGCGGCGTCGCGTCCCGCCCTTGACCAGCTTTTCAAGCTGTCCCCTTGCCCCGCTTCCAGCCGCCTTTCTCGGACACAGCCAACCCAAGCAGCCCGAGCCGGCCCAGCCCGGCGCGGACGGACTCGTTGCTCAAGCCGGCGACGGAGCATAGTTTTTCTACCGATGTGGTGGAGCGAAGCGGCAATGCATCCAGAAGGATCAGATCCTCCAGGGTCAGCCCGTCCTGGACTTCCGCTGCAACCCGGCGCGGTTCTGGCAGCCCGCCTCCACTGGGCGCTGCAAGTTCAGCGATTTCTGCGGCGTCAGTAACGCAGATGGCACCCCCGTCCCGCAGCAGCCGGTGGCAGCCGGCGGAGTTGGCACTGTGGACAGAACCGGGGACAGCCCCGACGGCGCGGCCGAGCGTTTCGGCATGGTGTGCGGTGTTCAGCGCCCCGGACCGCCATCGGGCCTCCACCACGACGGTCACTGCGGACAGAGCCGCGATGAGTCTGTTCCGTTGAAGGAAGCGGTAGCGGGTGGGGGCCGAGCCCGGCGGAACCTCCGCGATCACCGCCCCCTGGTTGCAGACGGCGCGGAGGAGGTCCTCGTTGCCCGACGGGTAGAAGCGGTCTACGCCCCCGGCCATCACGGCAATGGTTGGCATGGTGCTCGAACCGCCCGCCAGTGCGGCACGGTGGGCATGCGCGTCAATGCCGTAGGCTCCGCCGGACACCACGGTAAGGCCGCGCTGCGCGAGGGAGTAGGCGATGTCCCCCGTCACCGACGCACCGTAGCTGGTGCTGTCGCGGGACCCTACCAGGGCGATGCACTTGTCTGCGGCGGGAAGAGGCTGCTCGTGTCCCCTCCACCACAGGCAGATCGGTTCCTGAATTCCAAGGTCGGCCAGCTGCACCGGCCATAACTCGTCTGAGGGGATGATCAGCCTGCCGCCCAGCCGCGCCACGGTGGCGAGGTCCCGTTCCGGGGCGAGGTCCGGGATCCGCGGCTGCCAGCGTTTTATCGCTGCCGCCATCCCGGCCCAGCTGGTAGTGGAACCACTGTCCGCGAGCAGCGCGGAGACTTCCTGTTCCAACCCCGGCCCGGCTGCCACCTGGCCGGTGGCTATCCGGAGAGCGTCCACTGCCCCGCATACCTGCACGAGGGCCAGGCCTGCTGCGTCCTGGGGCTCCATGAGCCGGGCAAGCGCCGCACGGGAAAGTCTCTCGGTGTCCACTGCCGTTCCATTCATGCGGCCACCGCCGCTGCCTGCCGCAGGCCCAAAGCTTGCCCTATATCGTTTGTGTCCGGCCTTTCCCGATGCCCAAGGTCCGCCAGCGTCCAGGCAAGGCGCAATACACGGTCATAGCCACGGGCGGTGAGGACACCGCGCTCGAGTGAATGGTCGAGAATGCGGGTGGCGGCCGGAGCGAGCCGCAGTTCTCCGCGCAGCACCCGCCCCGGCACCTGCGAGTTTGTTTCCAGTCCGAGGGGCATCAACCGTTCAAGCTGACGTCCGCGCGCATTTCGGACGCGGGCGGCAACGGAAGCGGTATCCTCTTCCACGCCCGCTTGACCAAACTCAGCCAGGGATACCCGCTCTACCTGCAGCTGGATATCCACCCGGTCTAGCAGTGGCCCGGACATCCGGGCCAGGTACCGCCTGCGCATCATGGGGGTGCAGGTGCAGTCCAGCCCTTTGCCGGAGGCCTTGCCGCAGGGGCAGGGGTTGGCTGCCAGGACCAGTTGGAAGCGGGCAGGGTAGGCAGCTGTTCCTGCGGATCGGTGGATCACCAGCTCACCGCTTTCCAGGGGCTGGCGCAGGGCATCGAGCACCCGGCGCTCGTACTCGGGTGCCTCGTCCAAAAACAGGACGCCCCGGTGCGCGCGGGAGGCAGCGCCTGGCCTGGGGAGGCCCGAACCGCCGCCTATGATGGCTGCGGCCGTAGCCGAGTGGTGCGGGCTTTCGAAGGGAGGCCGCCGCAGCAGCTGGACCGCTGACGACGGCAGGCCGCACAGTGAGTGGATGGCAGTGACTTCCATGGCCTCGTGGTCCCCCAGGTCCGGCAGGAGTCCGGGGAGGCGCTCCGCCAGCATTGTTTTGCCGGCACCGGGAGGTCCGGTCAGGAGCAGGTGGTGGGCTCCGGCGGCCGCGACTTCGAGGGCCTGCCGGGCATCACCCTGGCCTGAGACGTCCGCCATGTCCGGATGCACCGCCGCTTCCTCCGGACCGTCGCAGGGAAGCTCAGGGTCTTCCGGTTCGAAGTCCAGCGCGAGTTCCTGCGGGTCTGCACCGGAATCCAGTGCCAGCCGGGCAAGGGTCCGGTATCCCCTGACGTTGGCGCCGGGCACCAGGGCGGCCTCCGCAAGATTTGCCTGTGCTACAACGACGTCCGGATACCCTGCCTGCACAGACGCCATAACGGCCGGAAGGATTCCACGGACCGGGCGCAGCCTGCCATCAAGTCCCAGCTCCGCGATAAAGACGGTATTGCCGGTGGGCTTGATATCGTTCGCGGCGCGGAGCACGGCCATGGTGACCGCGAGGTCGAACCCGGACCCTCGTTTAGGAAGGGAGGCAGGAATCAGGTTCGCGGTAATTTTCCGGCGGCTGAGCGGAATACCGGAGTTTTTGGCGGCAGACCGGATGCGTTCCTTGGCCTCGTTCAGGGAAGCGTCCGGCAGGCCGAGGAGCACAAATGCCGGCAGCGTTTGGCCGATATCAGCCTCAACTTCCACGATGTACCCGTTCAGGCCCACCAGCGCGATGGAGTACGTTCTTCCGAGGGCCATTTATCCCACCCCCTTGAGGTGCTCCACGAGGGGTTCACCGGCGCCGCCGTCCACAACTGCGACCACGTCCACGCGCCGCAGGGGCATCCGCAACTCCCGGTCCCGGCACCAGGCGGAGCCGAGCCGGTGAAGTCGTGCAAGCTTCTCCGGGCCCACCGCTTCGAAAGGGTGGCCGTAGTCGAGGGAACGGCGCGTTTTGACTTCGGCAATAACCAGGGCGTCACCGTCGAGGGCCACGATGTCGATTTCGCCCTCGGTGCAGCGCCAGTTGCGCTCCAACACCAACATGCCCAGCGACTCAAGATAACGGGCCGCGAGGTCCTCGCCGTGCCGGCCCAACAGGTCTTTTGATTTCATCTTCTACCTCCGCAACCAGCCTGAGGCTGCAGGGTTGCAAAGGTAAGGGAGCCTGTTTCCTATGTGTACTAAGGCCCCTGTGCAGGAAAAGTCAGCAGTTAAGGAAGTGCCGGAAGCGCACGGAAGGCCGAGGCATGTCCGGGACTACTGGCCCAGGTCGACGTCCTTGGGCAGGGCCAGTTCCTCATTGCGCGGCAGTTCTTCCACGTTGACGTCCTTGAACGTGAGGACCCGGACGCTTTTGACGAAACGGGCGGACCGGTATACATCCCATACCCAGGCGTCCTGCAGGGTCAGGTCGAAATAGACCTCACCGTCGGCACTGCGCGCCTGCAGGTCCACGTGGTTGGCCAGGTAAAAGCGCCGTTCGGTCTCGACAACGTAGCTGAACAGTCCGACGACGTCGCGGTATTCACGGTAGAGCTGCAGCTCCATGTCGGTTTCATAGTTTTCAAGATCCTCAGCACTCATGTTTCCATCTTGCACCATTGGCGGTGCCGCTGGTGGCCGTGCCCGGACGGAGTCAGGCTTCGATCCCCGGTTCGTCTTCGCCGGCAAGCCCGCCGTCCAGCAACTCCCCGCCGAGCAGGCGCCAGCTTACGCGGTGGTAGGGCGTGGGCCCTGCCGCCCGAAGGACATCCCGGTGCAGGACGGTGGCGTAGCCCTTGTTGATGTCCCAGCCGAAGTCCGGGTACTCAGCGTGAAGATTGCGCATCATCCTGTCCCGCTCCACCTTGGCGATGACGCTGGCGGCGGCAACGCTTTGGCACTGCATGTCGGCCTTGATCTTGGTGTGCACAGGCGCGTCGCAACCGGCGTCAAGAACCGGCCCGTCAAACAGCGACAGTTGATCCGCGGGTGAAAGCCAGTTATGGCTTCCGTCCAGAAGCACCAGGTCGGGGGTGACTCCCGCGGCCAGGATTTCCTGCCATGCCCGCGTTCCGGCCAGCCGCAGGGCAGCGATGATGCCGACGTCATCGATTTCCTGCGCGGACGCGTGGCCCACGGCCGAGGCGACACTCCACCGCCGGACCAGCGGGTCCAGCCGTTCCCGTTCTGCGGGGCTAAGGAGCTTGCTGTCCCTCACACCGGCGAGCGGCTTCTGGCGCTCCAGGTCCACCACCGCGATTCCGACACTTACCGGACCTGCAAGGGCGCCGCGTCCCACTTCGTCAACGCCGGCAACCAGCCGCGCTCCCTGGGCCTTGAACGTGCGTTCGTGCCTCAAGGTAGGGGCTTTTGAGGCTGCCTTCGTGGAACCGGTCCTTGCCTTGGCGGCGCCGGCCTGAACTGCGGAGGGCATGGTCAGGGCGCCGCCGGTACGTTCTCGAATACGTCCTCGTGGTTGTCGAGGGCAGTGATGCGGTTCAACGGCCAGGCGATGACCGCGGCCTTGCCTTCGAGGTCGGCGATGTCGATGAACCCGCCATCGGAGTCCATATGGGCCCTGGAATCGGCGGAGTGGTTGCGGTTGTCGCCCATTACCCACACCTTGCCTTCGGGGACAGTCACATCGAAGTTGCGGATCTGTGGAACCTCAGCGGAATTGACGTAGCTTTCGTCAATGGCAGTCCCATTAATGGTCAGTTTACCGCCGGCATCACAGCAGACCACATGGTCCCCCGGCAGCCCGATGACCCTCTTGACCAGATGCTGTTCGGAGTTGTCCGGGAGCAGGCCCACGAAGGTCAGGCCGTCCTGGACCCAGGTGAACGGTCCTTCAGCCCTTTCCTCCGCAGCCGGCAACCAGCCCTTGGTGTCGCGGAAGACCACGACGTCCCCGCGGCTCAACGAGAACGGTTCGGGCACCAGGAGGTTGACGAAGATCCGGTCATCGATGTCCAGAGTGTTGACCATGGACTCGGAAGGGATGAAGAACGCACGGAACAGGAAGGTCTTAATCAGGAAGGAGAGCACCACGGCGATCACCACCACGGTGGCAATTTCCTTCAGCCAGGCGAGCACCTGGCTTCCGCCGGCCTTCTCCCCGGCCCTGGCTGCGGCGCGGCTGCCCGCCGCCTCGGGGGCAGGTACTCCGGAATCCGCGGCGGCTGCCTCAGGTGCGGCGCCGGCCCGGGACTCGGAAGCTCCGTCGGGACGCGGTTCGGGTGTCCGCGCGTGGTTCTCGGGCATCTACTGTCCGTTCTCTGTTATGGTTCCTGCCGCTGGCGGCCGAGGTACTTCAGCAAATCTATCAAGCGGCCAGATGATCTGGACCGGTCTGCCGACAACCCGGTCCACCGGAACCATTCCCCCGCCGGGAGCGCCGAGCAGGCTCCGGGAATCAGCGGACAGCGAGCGGTGGTCGCCCAGCAGCCACAGCCGCCCGTCCGGCACCTCGGCAGCGAATTTTTGCGTGCTGGGAGCGTCTCCCGGGAAAAGGTAGGGCTCAGTCAGCGGCTGGCCGTTGACCGTGATCTTCCCGTCGGGCCCGCAGCAGACTACCGTGTCCCCGGGCAGGCCGATCACCCGTTTTACGTAGGTGGTGTCGCTGCCGGTAAGGCCAAGCCATTGCGCCGCTGCCGCAATGGTGTCCACCAGCGGACCCTTGCCGCTGTTGAGCGGGGCGAAGGTTCCGCGTCCGTCGAACACCACGATGTCGCCCCGGCGGATCGGTTCGGCCCGGAAGTCGGTCCTGGACACCAGGATGCGGTCCCCGCCTTCAAGCAGAGGTTCCATGGACTCGGACGGTATGAAGTACACATCAAGCCACAGCGAGCGGACCAGCCCGCTGATGGCGACGGCCAGGACAAGGGCAAGGAACACAAAACGCCAGCCCGTTTTCCCGGGCTGGCGTTTTGTGTGGTCCATAAGTCCGTATCCTGGCGCTGGTGCATGGCTCCGGCGCTGGCCGGATACGGCTGCGGCCCTGCCTTTGTAGGTCCGCGAAGGACTTACTTGGCGGTGCTGAAGTCGCGCTTTTCCTTGATCTTCGCAGCCTTACCGCGCAGTGCGCGCATGTAGTAAAGCTTGGCGCGGCGCACGTCACCCTTGGTGACGAGTTCGATCTTTTCGATGATCGGGGAGTGTACCGGGAAGGTACGCTCCACGCCGACGCCGAAGGAAACCTTGCGGACCGTGAAGGTCTCGCGGACGCCGTTGCCCTGGCGGCCCAGGACGAAGCCCTGGAATACCTGGACACGGGTGTTCTTGCCTTCGATGATGTTCACGTGGACCTTGAGGGTGTCACCCGCGCGGAACTCGGGAACATCGGTGCGCAGCGAAGCTGCATCTACGGAATCGAGAATATGCATGATTTGCACTCCTGGTGAACGCCACGGGTCATTCACTTTGGGTCACGGCAGTCAAGCCCGGACGCTTTGCAGCGCTGCCGGAAATTACTGCCGAAAGGTAGGTCCGCCCCCTTGCACTGATTGAAGAGGACAGTTGTCTTAGCTGTTGGTTGCGCTCCCCCTGTGGCAGGTGCGGACCCAGCAGACACAAGGACCAATTTTGCCACACTCCGCCGGGTACGGCTAATTGACGCAGCCTTCCGGCGGAGCCGGTCCCCGATCAATCCGCGTGTTCACCCGGCGCGTCCGGGCGGCGCACCAGCCGGCCGCCGACGACGTCGTACCCCAGTTCCTGCAGCGCGGCGCGGTCCGTGCGGGGCAGCTTCCCGGCGTCGAACGTTTCGAGCAGGTCCGGGCGGCGCTCCGCCGTCCGTCGGAACTGCTCGCTGCGGCGCCACTGGGCGATCTTCCCGTGGTTGCCGCTGAGGAGCACGGCCGGCACCACACGATCCCGCCAGACGGAAGGCTTGGTGTAGACCGGGTATTCCAGCAGCCCGTCCGAGTGGGATTCCTCCACCAGCGACTCGGGGTTGCCCACGACGCCCGGCAGGAGCCGGCCAATGGCCTCTACCATGGCCAGTACGGCGACCTCGCCGCCGTTCAGGACGTAGTCGCCCAGGCTGACGGGGCGCACGGTGAAATGCTCCCGGGACCACTCGATGACCCTCTCATCAATGCCCTCGTAGCGTCCGCAGGCAAACGTGAGGTGTTCCTCCCCGGCCAGTTCGTAGGCCAGGGCCTGCGTAAACCGCTCTCCGGCGGGCGAGGGAACAATCAGGACCGGCTTCCCGGCGGCTTCCGGACGGTCAGCGGCTACGGAGGACAGTGCCTGCGCCCAGGGTTCCGGCTTCATCACCATTCCGGCGCCGCCACCGTAGGGTGTGTCGTCCACCGTCCGGTGCCTGTCCGTGGTGAAGGAGCGGAGATCGTGGACTCGGAGGTCCAGCAGCCCGTCCTGGCGCGCCTTGCCGATCAGCGACAGTTCCAGCGGCGCCAGGTACTCGGGAAAGATGCTGACGACGTCGATCCGCATTTACGCTTTGCCTTCAGTTTCCGGCGCCGCGGTATCGTCCGAGTTGACTTCAAAGAGGCCGTCGGGCGGAGTGAGGAGGATGAACCCTTCCTCGATGTTGACCTCGGGCACGATCTGCTCGACGAACGGAATCAGAAGCTCTTCCCCATCCGGGGTGGTAACCATCAGGAGGTCCTGCACAGGCATGGTGTTAAGTGCCGTTATCTTGCCTACGACGCGGGAGCCGACGCGGGCCTCAAGTCCGACCAGTTCGTGCTCGTACCAGCCTTCGTCATCGTCCTCGTCGAGCTCTTCGGTTTCGATGAAGAGCTTGGCTCCGCGGAGCGTTTCGGCTTCATTCCGGGTTTCAATTTCGTCGAAACCCAGCAGGAGGATGTCCTTGTTCCAGCGGGCGCTGCTCACGGTGAGCGGGCCTGCGGACACCGGTTCGACCACAAATTCAGTACCGGGCACAAACCGGTCCTCAGGGGCGTCGGTCAGTACCTGGACCGTGACTTCGCCGCGGATGCCGTGGGGTTTGCCGATTCGTGCCACCTGGAGCTGCATGTGTTCCTCTGTCTTGAATGTGGTTGCGGTGTTCCGGGGAAAGCACTCCGGCCCCTCCACCGCTGGTGGAGGGGCCGGAGCAAAACTGGTGGTGCTGAGCGCTCAGCGGCGGCGGTCGGTGTCGACGACGTCGACCCTTACCGGTTCGCCGCCGGCCAGGGCTGCCACAACGGTGCGCAGTGCGCGTGCCGTGCGGCCCTGACGGCCGATCACCCGGCCGAGGTCGTCCTGGTGGACCCGCACCTCGAGGGTGTCCCCGCGGCGGTTGCTCTTCGAGCTGACCTTGACGTCATCCGGGGAATCGACGATCCCCCGGACCAGGTGTTCCAGCGCTTCTGCCAGCAACTTACTCAGCCTCGGTGGTCTCTGCCTCGGCCGGTGCCTCGGCTGCGTCAGACTTGGATGCCTTCTTGGTGATGGCTTCCGGGATGATCACGGAACCCTTTTCCGGAGCAACGAAGGCGTCCTTCGGAGCTTTGGTCTTCAGGGTGCCTTCCTGGCCCGGGAGGCCCTTGAACTTCTGCCAGTCACCGGTGATCTTGAGGATCGCGGCGACCTGCTCGGACGGCTGGGCGCCGACGGACAGCCAGTACTGGGCACGCTCGGAGTTGACCTCGATGTATGAGGGCTCTTCGGTGGGGTGGTACTTGCCGATCTCCTCGATGGCGCGGCCGTCACGCTTGGTGCGTGAGTCCGCGACGACGATGCGGTAGTACGGTGCGCGCATTTTGCCAAAGCGCTTAAGGCGAATCTTTACGGCCACTTTTGTGGTCACTCCTGTTTCAGAAAGGGGTTGAACCCGGCGTTCTGCACCCGTGGGGCGGGCCGTACTTGCGGGTTCGAAGGACAGGATCCGGACGCGGAGAGAGGGGCCACGCGGATCGAGTACCTGTTTATTGTGCCAGATGAAGGCCGGGATTTCGACTTGGCGCCCCGCCTTCCGCTGCCCGGGATGCTTCGGGGGCGTCAGGAGGACCAGACGTACAGGCCGGTACGTTCCGTATCGTCGATTCCGCCGGCCAGTTTTGCCAGCTGCTGAACGTAACCGCGTGCCTCGTCTGCTCCAAACGGCATGTCGTCCTGGGCGGCCCACTGCTCGGCAACGTCGTCGAGGATGTTGCCCTCCCCCTCGGTTTCATAGGAGAGCAGGTCCGCCAGGGCACGGACCATGGCTGCGGGGACCGCCAGGAGCGAGTCGCTGGCCACATCCACCATGGTCAGCTCGTAATCAGCCCCGCCGGCGTGCACAGCAGTGCCCGCCAAGTCACCGAGCTGTTCCACTTCGAAATCGCTGATTCCCTGGATCCTGACGGCGTCGGCGGCAGGCGCCTGTCCGCCCTGGTCCAGGAGTGCGGCGCGCTTAAGCGCGCCATCGTGCGTGGCCACAAAGATTTCGGTGAAGCCCATGGGAATTGCCCTCATTCCGTCGACGGTACGGCCTTGGGGAGATCGGCATCCGCCGCCCCGGCCGTTCAGCTTCAGCCTATTACACAGCCCGCCGCTGCCTGGCGGCCGACCTGGGCGCGGGCACGCCGGCGTTAGTGGACCGCTACCCGGATGCGGTTGCGCCAGGGATCCTCGAACCGCAGTTCGGCGCCGGTGTGGTGCGCCGGCACGCCCGCGACCTTCAGCCTGTCAGCCAGCGCCCCGACGTCGTCGCCGGACGGCACCTCGATGAGCACCTCGCCGAGGCCGAGGGTGTCCTTGCGCGGGCCGGCACCACGGCTGTTCCAGACGTTCATGGCCATGTGGTGATGGTAGCGGCCGGCCGAGACGAACAACGCCTGCCCGTGCCAGCCGGCGGTTTTCTCGAACCCAAGGATTCCCACATAGAAGTCGCGCGCCGACTGGACGTCGCCCACCTGGAGGTGGACGTGGCCCACTCCCGCCGCGGAGCCGTGCTGGCGCTCAAGGGATTCCTCGGTGAGGTGCTGTTCCAGGTAGCGCTGCGGTGGCAGGGCCAGGCTGTCCATGACCACGTCCGTGCCGTTCCATGACCAGTTGCTCCGGGGCCGGTCCCAGTAAAGCTCTATGCCGTTGCCCTCGGGGTCGTTGAAGTAGAAGGCTTCGCTGACTAGGTGGTCGGCGCTGCCCGTGAAGGAGCGGGGTTCGAATTGGGCGGCAGTGGCGATGGTGGCCGCGAGGTCTGCCTGGTTTTCGAACAGCAGGGCGGTGTGGAAGAGGCCGGCCTCTCCCCTGCCCGGGAGGTTCAGCCCCGGCCCGGGCGCCAGGTGCACCAGGGGCTTTTGCAGCCGGCCCAAGTACAGCCCGCCGTCCTGTTCCGCGACCACCTCAAGCCCCAGGGCGCGCTGGTAGTAATCGGTCATCACCTTCATGTCCCCCACTTTGAGCATTACGGTGCCCATGGTGAGTTCGGCAGGAAGAAGATCCTGGGTAGCGGCTTCTGTAGTCATCAAATTCTCCCGGTCCTTGGGCCCTTGGGGTACGCAGGCCTTTGACTGTTAAAATTACTTGAAGCTTCAATTTATTCCAAGTGGTGAAGCCGAATACCCTGGATCAGCGAAGCACGCGGCCTCCCAGGACCACATGCGCGGGCGCGCTGATGGTCTCGGGTACCCTCCGCGGGTCCTCCCGGCACAGCACGACGTCGGCACGGGCCCCCTCCTGCAGCGCCTCGGCGCCCAGCCAGTTGCGTGCTCCCCAGCAGGCGGCATCAAGGGCGGCGGATATGGGCAGTCCCGCGTGGTGGAGGGCGAGGATTTCTTCGGCGATCCTGCCATGCCGGATAACGCTGCCGGCATCGGTGCCGGCGTAGAGTCGCACTCCCGCCTCATACGCTTCCAGCACCCGCTCAGCCCGGCGCTCCCACAATGTCCGCATGTGTGCGGCGTACCGGGGAAACTTGGGTTCCGCCTGCGCCGCGATGTCCGGAAACGCGGCGATGTTGATGAGGGTGGGGACGATGGGGACGCCCTGCTCCACGAACCGCGGGAGGTGGCGCGGCAGGAGGCCGGTGGCGTGTTCGATGCAGTCGATGCCTGCGTCCAGCATCTGGTCCAGGGTGTCTTCGGCGAAGCAATGGGCGGTAATCCGGGCGCCTTCGTCATGCACCGCCTGAACGGCGTCCCTGACGGCGGCGGCGGGAAACGACGGCGCGAGGTCGCCGGCCTCCCGGTCGATCCAGTCCCCCACAAGCTTGACCCAGCCGTCGCCGTCACGGGCCTGCTTCCGGACGGCTTCAACAAGGCCGTCCGGTTCCACTTCTTCAGCGAAGCCCCGCAGGTACCTCCGGGTCCGGGCAACATGCCTGCCGGCGCGGATCAGTACCGGCGCGTCGTGGCTGTCCTGAAGGAAGCGCGTGTCAGCCGGGGAGCCGGCGTCCCGGACCAGCAGTGTGCCTGCGTTCAGGTCGGTTCTGGCCTGTTCCGCGGCCGTCGCCGGATCCACCGCGCCGTCGGGTCCCAGCCCGATGTGGCAGTGGGCGTCCACGAATCCGGGAAGCACCCAGCCGTCCAGGACTTGTTCCGGCTTCCCTGGCGGCCGGTGGAACGTGAGCCTTCCGTCCACGGACCACAGCCCGCGCTCCTGGCTGTCGGGACCAGTCAGGACGGTTCCAGTGAACTGGATGGTTTTTTCCATGCACATGCCTCTTTCCGTCCGGAAGCCCTTACCGGCCGCGGCCATGGGCTCCCGTACAACGCCGCGGGGTACCGGAACGCCTAGGAGGCCTGCGCCGACTGGACCCGGTTGACGCCGCTGATAAATGAGCGGATGATGCGGTCCCCTTCAAGGGAGTCGTGGGGCCGGTGCCCTCCCGCCGCCGTCCGGTGCAGGGCCCCGGTTTCCCGCAGGTAACCTGCGATCTCCTCGTAGAGCGGCTCCCATCCTCCGGTCAGGACGAGGGTGGGAACGCCCGGGACAATGTGCAGCGGGGCTTCCCAGGAGGGGGCCTGAAGCCGGAGCCGCCTGGCGGATCGCTTTTCCTCCGCCGTGGCCGGCTGCTGCAGGTCCGTGGCGTAGACCCTGCGGACGAATTCGCGCTGGAAGTCCTGGTCGCTCATCTGTTGCCGGACGTCGAACAGGGGCTGCATCAGCCCGATGTGCGCTGCCGTGGCCGGCAGCTCGGCCGTCAGTGACAGACAGGCGGGCTCAACCAAGGTGAGGGAAAAGACCAGGTCGGGCCGTTCCACGGCGGCCATCATGGCCGCGATGGCTCCCTGCGAATGTGCCACGACATGACCTCCGGCAGCACCCCTGCCGTCGTCAGCCAGGGACCGCAGCACAATGGCTGTGTCCTCTTCGAAAGAGGCCTGGACAGGCTCCGCCAGGGGGTCGTAGCCATGGCGGCGCAGGAACAGTGCGTCATAGGACAGTGCCATGCCGTGCTGGCGCGGCCAGGCAGCGGAGCCGAAGCTGCCGGCACCGTGCACGAACACTACCCTCTGCTTGAACATGACCCAACCCTATTCGACTCCGCCGACTTCACAGCCGGGCTTCGCCCGGTGTCGCTGTGAACCCTTCACAACGACCCTTGGCGGGGACTGGTTGCGGACGTGTTACTTGCCGAGGAACTTGTCAAAGCCCTTGGGCAGGTTCAACTGGGAAGGGTCGAAGTCGCCTCCCTGCTGGCCGAAGGCGGCTCCGGTGGGCAGTGCCTTGGCAGCGTTTGCGCGGCGGGCTTCGGCATCCTTACGCTCCTGCGCAGCCTTTGCAGGGTTGCCGGACTTGGCCTTTTTCTTGGGGGCGTTCTTTGCGTTCTTCCGCGCGCCGCCGCCCGCACCGGGCATGCCCGGCATCCCGGGCATGCCGGGCATCCCGCCCTGGGCCATCTTCTTCATCATCTTCTGGGCCTGCGCAAAACGCTCCAAAAGGCCGTTGACCTCTGAGACGTGCACACCGGAACCGCGGGCGATGCGGGCCCGGCGGGACCCGTTGATGATCTTGGGAGCCACGCGCTCGTGCGGCGTCATGGACCGGACAATGGCTTCGACACGGTCGATTTCGCGCTCGTCGAACTGCTCGAGCTGCTGGCGGATGTTCTGCGCGCCCGGCATCATCATGAGCATCTTCTTCATGGAGCCCATGTTGCGGATCTGCTGCATCTGGGCCAGGAAGTCGTCCAGGGTGAAGTCCTCCTGGTCGGCGAACTTCTTCGCCATCCTGGCGGCTTCGTCCTTGTCCCAGGACTTCTCGGCCTGCTCGATGAGCGTGAGGACATCACCCATATCGAGGATGCGGGAGGCCATCCGGTCCGGGTGGAAGAGTTCGAAGTCGTCCAGGCCCTCGCCGGTGGACGCAAACATCACGGGCTTGCCGGTGACCGACGCGACCGAGAGGGCGGCACCGCCGCGGGCGTCGCCGTCCAGCTTGGACAGCACGATGCCGGTGAAGTTGACGCCCTCATCGAAGGCGAGGGCCGTGTTGACGGCGTCCTGGCCGATCATGGCATCGATGACGAACAGGACTTCGTTGGGAACAATGGCGCGGCGGATCTGCCGTGCCTGCTCCATCATGTCCGCATCGACGCCCAGGCGGCCCGCGGTGTCCACGATGACGACGTCGTGAAGTTTCTGGCGTGCTTCCTCAACACCGGCGCGGGCCACCGCTACCGGATCCCCGGCAGGGTGCTCAAGCTCGGAGTACGTTGCTCCGGGGTGGGGCGCGAAGACGGGCACCTTGGCCCGCTCGCCAACCACCTGGAGCTGCGTGACGGCATTGGGGCGCTGCAGGTCACAGGCCACCAGCATGGGGCTGTGACCCTGGGCCTTCAGCCACTTGGACAGCTTGCCGGCGAGGGTGGTCTTGCCGGCGCCCTGGAGGCCGGCCAGCATGATGATGGTGGGGCCGTTCTTGGCCAGGCGGATGCGGCGTGTTTCGCCGCCCAGGATCTCCACCAGTTCCTCGTTGACGATCTTGACGATCTGCTGGCTGGGGTTCAGAGCACCGGAGACTTCGGCGCCGAGGGCGCGTTCGCGGACCCGGGCTGTGAATTCACGGACAACGGGGACGGCAACGTCGGCGTCCAGGAGGGCGCGGCGGATCTCGCGCACTGTGGCGTCAACATCGGCCTCAGTGAGGCGGCCCTTGCCGCGGAGATTTTTGAAGGTTGCTGTCAACCGGTCAGAGAGTGAATTGAACACGCGCCGTGCACTTCTTTCAGTGGATGATCGGGACTCGACTATCAAGGGTACCAACTCGGGCCCGCAAGGTGGCATGCTGGCAAAATGACGAGCCAAACAACAGTGAAAACCCTGCTCATCCTCGGCGCTTCCGGCGACCTTACCGGCCGGCTGCTCCTGCCCGGTCTGGCACGGCTGGTGGCAACGGGCCGCTCGGCCGGGCTCCGGCTCGTCGGGGCAGGGTCAGATCCCTGGACCCCGGAACAGTGGCGGGACAGGGTTCGGACGTCCTTTGCGGCCTCCGCCGAGTCCGCGGGCCCGGATGGCCTGCAGGCACTGGAGGACCTGGAAAAGGAGACGGTCTACCACCAGCTGGACGTCACGGCGGACGGGGCGCTGGCATCGCTGCTCGCTGCGCTGGACGGTCCCACTGCTATCTACTTCGCCCTGCCGCCCCGAATCAGCCAGCTTGCCTGCGAGGCACTCCGGCCCGGGCAGGTTCCGGCCGGAACGCGGCTGGTCATGGAAAAGCCTTTCGGCTCCAGCGAGGAATCAGCGCGCTCGCTGAACCAGACCCTGGTGCAGCTGGTACCGGAGGACCATATCCACCGGGTCGACCACTTCCTCGGCAAGGCAACGGTGCTGAACATCCTGGGCCTGCGTTTCGCCAACAACTTCCTCGAGCCGGTCTGGAACCGTCAGCACGTGGAAAAGGTGGAGATTATCTTCGACGAGGATCTCGCGCTGGAGGGCCGGGCGCGCTACTACGACGGCGCTGGCGCACTCCGGGACATGATCCAGAGCCACCTGCTCCAGATTATGGCTTTGATGGCAATGGAGCCGCCGTCGAGCATCAGTGAACGGGACCTGCGCGACGCCGTTTCCACGGTCCTGCGCGCCAGCAGCGTGCGCGCCCCCTATGCGGCTTCCACCCACAGGGCGCGCTACACAGCCGGAACCGTTGGCGGGAAGGAAGTGCCGGACTACGCCGGGGAGGAGGGTGTGGATGCTTCACGCGGCACCGAAACCCTGGCGCAGATCCAGGTGGGGATCGATAGCTGGCGCTGGAAGGGCGTTCCATTCATCCTGCGCTCCGGCAAGGCCATGGGCGCCAAGCGCAAGGAGGCCGTGGTGACGTTCCGGCCGGTCCCCCACCTTCCCCAGGGCTTTACGGGCGTGGACTCGCCAAACCAGCTGAGGATCGGCTTCGGGCCGGACACACTCCAGTTCGACGTCGATGTGAACGGTCCCGGCGACATCCTCAGCCTTAGCCGGATCACGTTGGAAGCCGAACTCAGCGCCTCTGCACTCCTGCCTTACGGTGAAGTGCTGGAGGGGGTGCTGGCCGGCGATCCGCTGCTTTCGGTCCGGGGTGATACGGCGGAGGACTGCTGGCGGATTGTCGAGCCGGTCCTGAAGGCATGGCAGGAGGGCACAGTTCCGCTGGAGGAGTACGACGCCGGATCGTCCGGGCCGGCGTCGTGGGCAGGTACCGCGCGGGCTGAGTAGGGCGGGAAGCCTGATCAGCTGGCCCCAGCGGGCTCCTAAGCGGAGGCGGGCAACAGAGAAGCGGGCAGGAAACCCTTAGGTTTCCTGCCCGCTTCCCTGTTGGTGCTTTAGCCGGGTTAGTTTCCGCCTCAGATGGCGGCGACTCCGCGTTCCCCGGTCCGGACCCGCACTGCCTCAAAGACGTCCATGGTCCAGACTTTGCCGTCCCCCGCCCGGCCCGTGTTCGAGCTCGCGATGATGACGTCCAGGATGTCATCGGCCTGCTCGTCGGTTGCAAGGACTTCCACCCGGATTTTCGGCAGGAGGTCGACGTTGTACTCGGCCCCCCGGTACACCTCGGTGTAGCCACGCTGCCGGCCGTAGCCGCTGGCCGCGCTGACCGTCAGGCCCTGCACGCCGTAGGACTCCAGGCCTTCCCGGATGGCTTCAAGCTTTTCCGGCCTGACGATTGCGGTGATCAGTTTCATGCCCCCACGCTTTCCTTGCCTGTGGCTGATTGGTTCTTCCGGTCGCCCGGCGTGGCTGCGGAAACCTCCGCGGCTTCCGGCTGGGTCTTGCCCGTGATCATGTCATGCAGCGGCTGGAAGGTGCCGCCGTGGCCGCCAACACCGAACTCGTAGGCAGTTTCGGCGTGCAGGCTGAGGTCCACACCCACCGTTTCCTGTTCCTGCGAGACCCGGAAACCCATGGTTTTGTGAATGGCCAGGGCGATGAGGGCGGTCAGGATTGCGGAGTAGGCGATGGCAATGCCGGCCGCCGCAAGCTGTGCCCACATCTGGGTCATGCCGCCGCCGTAGAAGAGGCCCCCGCCCACGCCGTCGGCGGGCAGTGCGATGAAGCCGAGGGCCACGGTGCCGATGATGCCGGAAACGAGGTGGACGCCGACGACGTCGAGCGAGTCGTCAAAGCCCCAGCGGAACTTCAGTCCCACCGCCAGGGCGGAGGCAACGCCTGCCACTACGCCGAGGCCGAGGGCGCCGACGGGGCTGACGTTGGCGCAGGCGGGGGTGATGGCCACCAGACCGGCAACCACACCGGATGCTGCACCAAGGGAGGTGGGGTGTCCGTCACGGATGCGTTCGGTGACCAGCCAGCCGAGCATTGCGGCAGCCGGTGCTGCAAGGGTGTTGACCCAGATGAGGCCGCCCTGTTCGGCGGTAGCCGCGGCGCCGCCGTTGAAGCCGAACCAGCCGAACCACAGCATGGCAGCACCGAGCATCACGAACGGGATGTTGTGCGGTCGGTGGTTGGGATCCTTGCCGAAGCCCTTGCGGTTGCCGATGATGAGGACGAGTACCAGTGCTGCGACACCTGCGTTGATGTGGACCACGGTGCCGCCGGCGAAGTCGATGGCGGGGCCGAGGGCCTGGCCCACAGCGCCTTCGGGGCCGAAGAGACCGCCGCCCCAGACCATGTAGGCCAGGGGGCAGTAAACCAGGGTGACCCAAACGGGCACGAAAACGCTCCAGGCGCCGAATTTTGCCCGGTCGGCGATGGCGCCGCTGATCAGGGCGACAGTGATGATGGCGAACGTGGCAGCGTAGCCAATCTTGATCAGCCCATCAGGAGTGTCGATACCTTCGAGGCCGAAGGTGGCGAACGGGTTGCCGACGATCTGCAGGAATCCCTCGCCGGAGCTCATGGAGGCGCCCCAAAGGACCCAGACGACGCCCACCATGCCGATGGAAATGAAGCTCATCATCATCATGTTCAGCGCGGCCTTGGCTCGGGTCATGCCGCCGTAGAAAAATGCCAGACCCGGTGTCATGAGCAGCACGAGGGCTGCCGACACCATGATCCATACGTGACCTGGGGTTAGTTCCATGGCGCACGTCCTTCCTGATCGAATAATGCGGAGTCCTCCGCCTGCCAACGCCTTTTCGCGTCCTGTAATGAGTTTGTGCGCGCCGTGTTTCGCCCGCGGAGGATTTAGATTGCCGGGCTGTTACAACAACCTCTAGGAAGTAAATGGTGCATATCTGGCTTGTTACCGTTGTGTTTCATCGTTTTCGCCGGCACCCGGCACTCAAGACTGCAAGGATTTGCGCATCATGACGGCAGCACCCCGCGGAAGCGGCGCCACAGCCAGGGTCCGGGCCCGTTTCCGGCAGCAGCGGGACCGGTTACCCCGCGACATCAAGGTGATGCTCGTCGCCGCGTTCCTTATTGCGCTGGGGTTCGGGCTTGTTGCGCCCGTATTGCCGCAGTTTGCCACCACGTTTGGGGTGGGCAACACCGAAGCGTCGGTGATTGTGGCCATCTTCGCGTTCATGCGGCTCGTGTTTGCGCCGGCGGGCGGAAGTTTGATCGGCAAGCTGGGCGAGCGGCCGGTTTACGTCGCGGGGCTGCTGATCGTGGCGCTTTCCACGGCGGCGTGCGCGTTCGCCCAGGACTACTGGCAGCTGCTGCTCTTCCGTGGCCTCGGCGGTGCAGGGTCAGTCATGTTCACCGTGGCCTCCATGGCGCTGGTGATTCGGCTGGCGCCTCCGGAAAGCCGCGGCAGGGTGTCCGGCGCGTACGCCTCGGCGTTCCTCATCGGCAATGTCTGCGGTCCCATTGTGGGCGGATTGCTCGCAGGGTTCGGCCTCCGGGTACCTTTCCTGGCCTACGCCGCGGCCCTGGCAGTGGCCGCGCTTGTGGTCCAGACGCAGCTGAGCCACGAGCGCCGGGGAACCGCCGAGGCGGAGCAGCGGGATCCGGCGATGAAGCTGGGAGAGGCCCTGGGGACTGGAGCGTACCGCGCCGCCCTGGTGTCCAGCTTCGCCAACGGGTGGGCCACTTTCGGGGTCCGTATGGCCACCGTTCCGCTGTTTGCCGCCGCGGTCTTTGGGGCCGGACCCGAGGCAGCAGGGCTTGCCCTGGCGGTGTTCGCCGCGGGCAACGCCGCGGCGCTGACCTTCTCGGGCCGCCTGGCGGACAGCCTGGGGCGCAAGCCCATGATGGTCTCGGGCCTGTTTGTGGCTGCCGCGTCGACGGCCGGGATCGGCTTCGCCGGGGATCTGGCGTGGTTCCTGGCGGCTTCGGCGCTGGCCGGCGTCGGATCCGGACTGTTCGGACCTGCCCAGCAGGCAGCGGTCGCCGATGTGATCGGCAACGGGAGGTCCGGCGGCAAGGTCCTGGCGGTCTACCAGATGACGTCCGACGTCGGCGCGATCGTTGGGCCGGTGCTGGCGGGTGTGCTTGCGGACTGGCTGGGCTACGGCTGGGCGTTCGGCGTGACGGGCGGCATCATGCTGGTTGCGGCCTGCACCTGGCTCGGCACCCGTGAGACCCTTAAGACCGCCAAGGCACCGGAGGCGGCTGACACGCCCTAGTTCAGCAGGGCGTCAACGAATGCTTCCGCCTCGAACGGGGCGAGGTCGTCTGCACCTTCACCGAGTCCGATCAGCTTGACCGGAACACCAAGGCTCTTTTGGATGGCGACGACGATCCCGCCCTTGGCCGTACCGTCCAGCTTGGTCAGGACGATTCCGGTGATGTTGACCACCTCGGAGAACACGCGTGCCTGGTTCAGGCCGTTCTGGCCGGTGGTTGCGTCGAGCACCAGGAGGACCTCGTCCACCTCAGCCAGCTTTTCCACCACGCGCTTGACCTTGCCCAGTTCGTCCATCAGGCCCACCTTGTTTTGGAGGCGGCCCGCGGTGTCGATCATCACCACGTCGACTTCCTGGTCAATGCCTGCCTTCACGGCCTCGTAGGCCACCGACGCCGGGTCCGCGCCGTGAATGTCCGACTTCACCGTGGGAACACCCACACGCTGGCCCCAGGTTGCCAACTGCTCGGCGGCGGCAGCCCGGAAGGTATCCGCGGCGCCAAGGATGACGTCCTTGTCCTCAGCCACCAGCACGCGCGCGAGTTTGCCGACAGTAGTGGTCTTACCCACGCCGTTGACGCCGACAACCATCATGACGGCGGGCCTGTCGGCATGGCGCTGGACATTCAGGGTCCGGTCCATGGTGGGGTCGACAAGCTTGATGAGTTCTTCCCGGAGCAGCACCTTGACCTGTTCGGGGGTACGGGTGCCCAGCACCTTGACGCGCTCCCGGAGTGCGTCCACGAGCTGCATGGTAGGTTCGGTGCCAAGATCCGCCAGCAGGAGGGTTTCCTCGACTTCGTCCCAGACGTTTTCGTCGATCCTGTCACTGGAGAGCAGTGCCAGCAGTCCCTTGCCCATGACGTTGTTGGAGCGCACCAGCCGTCCGCGAAGGCGCACAAGCCTGCCGGCCACCGGCATTGGCGTGTCCACGGGAATGGCTTCCAGCCCGGCTGCATCATCGGGGACCGTGGTGGTATCAAGCCCCTCCAGGTCCACCCCGTCCGGCGCCCTGCGGTCCGTCGGCGGGCCCGGGCGGTCCTCAACGGCTGTGCTTCCGCTGCGGGGCAGGACAGGATCATTGGCGTCCCGGGTTCCGGGGTACTGGGTGATGTTTTTCCGCGTTTTGAGCAGGACCGGAATCAGTCCGCCAATAACCGCCAAGGCAGCAACAATGGACAGAATTATGGGGAGGATGTCGTTCACTCCCCTAGCTTCTCATAACGGGGCGGGCGTTACGGGCGGCGCAGACGCAGCTGAACGCCGTGCGTCCTGCCTACACCTCGGGGCCCAGGCGCTGGCTGATGACGGTGGAGACGCCGTCGCCCCTCATGGTCACACCATAGAGTGCATCCGCCACTTCCATGGTCCGCTTCTGGTGGGTGATGACAATGAGCTGGCTGGATTTCCGGAGTTCTTCAAAGATAGTGATGAGCCGGCCGAGGTTCGTGTCGTCCAGGGCCGCTTCCACTTCGTCCATCACGTAGAACGGTGACGGCCGTGCCTTGAAGATCGCCACCAGCAGGGCCACCGCGGTCAGCGAGCGCTCGCCGCCGGAGAGAAGCGAAAGCCGCTTGATTTTCTTTCCCGCAGGGCGGGCTTCGACTTCGATGCCGGTGGTAAGCATGTCGGAGGGATCGGTGAGCACCAGCCGTCCTTCTCCGCCGGGAAACAGCCGTGCGAATACGCTCACAAACTGCGCCTGGGTATCCTCGAAGGCTTCCGTGAAAACACGCTGGACGCGGTCATCCACTTCCTTGATGATGTCCAGGAGGTCCTTCCGGCTGGCTTTCAGGTCCTCCAGCTGGGTGCTGAGGAACTGGTGGCGCTCCTCAAGGGCGGCGAATTCCTCCAGTGCCAGGGGGTTAACCCTGCCCAGGCTGGCCAGGTCGCGTTCTGCTTTCCTGAGCCGCTTTTCCTGCTCCTCGCGGACATACGGCTTTCCCTCAATGATTTCCGCTCCGCTGGAATCCACCGGGGCCCGCAGCGCGGCCCACTTGTCGCCGCTTTCCCGGGCAGGGACCGGGACAGGAACCGCAGGCCCGTATTCCGCCACCAGGGCATCCGGGGTGATCCCCAGCTCCTCGATGGACCGTGTTTCCAGTGCTGCAATGCGGGCCCGTTGCTGTGTGCGGGCCAGCTCGTCGCGGTGGACATTGTCCGTCAGTTCGGCCAGCTCCCGCGCCAGGAAGTCATTGGCGGTCCGGATGTTCAGCAGTTCCTTGTCACGCTGTTCCCGGTTCTCTTCAGCGAGGTCGCGTTCATGCCGTGCCAGGTCCACGGACACGTCCATGTACCGCAGGGCCAGCTCTGCGGCGGCAGCTACGGCGGCAGCCCGTTTCGCCTGGGCACGGCGGCGGCGGGCCCGCTCTGCTGCTTCTTCCCGGGCGCGGCGCTCGGTGGCAGCGGCGCGTTCCAGCGATTCCACCCGGTTCCGGGTGGCGGCGAGCTGCTCTTCGGCGCTGCGCAGCGCCAGCCGGACCTCAACCTCGGCCGCCCGGGCGGCTGCGGCGGTCCTGGCGAGCGCATCCCGGTGTTCAGTGGAGGGCTCCTGCTCCAGCGGCGCCTCCTGTGCTGCGGCGAGCCGGGCGGTCACGGCGGTAAGCGCTTCCTGCTCGGCCACCACGTTTGCTTCTGCCCTTGCCAGCGACGCGGCCAGCCGGTCGCTCTCCCCCACCGCGCTGCGAAGTACGGAGTTGAGGTACCCCAGCCGTTCCGCTACCGCTGCCAGCCTGGCGTCGGATTCGTGCAGCCGGTCAAGGGCGGCGTCCGCCTGTTCCTGCGCCCCGACACGCCGGGCCTCAGCCGCGGCAAGGGCGAACCGGTTCCGCTCCAGCTCCGCTGTGACGGCTGCGAGCCGGCTGTCGGCGTCGTCCAGTGCAGCCTGGACCTCAAGGAGGGATGGCGCCTTCGCTGATCCGCCCGCGGCTGAAACCGCGGTGAAGACATCTCCCGCCCGCGTTACCGCGGTGGTGCCGGGGCGGGCAGCCACCAGCGCGGCGGCCGCCTGAGTGTCAGCGACAACGACGGCGGCGGCCAGCAGGTGCCTCACCGCGGCGGCTGCACGCCCGGCGTGCTGCACCAGTTCCACGGCCCGGCGGGCTCCTTCGGGCAGCGCCGGGAACCCGCCGGTCCCGGCCTCCCGGGCCGCACCTGCCAGTTCGAGCAGGAACGCGGCCCTCCCGGCGTCGTCGTCCTTGAGCAGTTGAACGGCCCGTGCTGCCGCCCCGGGGTCCCGTACGAGGACCGCCTCCGACGCTTCGCCCAGGGCGGCGGCTATTGCGGTTTCATAACCCGGTTCCACTGTCAGTTCCGCCGCGAGGGTTCCCAGTACCCCGGCCATTCCCGCCTTCAGGATGTGCGCTGCCCCGTCCTTCCTGTTCAGTCCGAGCTGCAGGGCATCCCGGCGCGCGGCCAGGGCGTCGCGCTTCCTAATTCCCTCGCTCACGGCGGCTTTGAGGCCTGCGATGTCCTGGAGCACTGCATCAAGGGCTGCCCCGGCGGCCTCGTACTCGGAGTCAAGGGATTCTTCCCCTTCTTCGACGCCCGCCACCTGGTTCTCCAGCGCCGTGAACTCGGACTGGGCCTTGGCCCGCCGTTCCATCCCGGCAGCCTGGGATTCCCGGAGCCGGCCCAGCTCGGCCTGCGCCGATTCGACGCGCGACCTTGCGGCAGAGACCTGTCCGGCGAGCCGTGCCAGTCCTTCACGCCTGTCAGCCGCTGCCCGGAGCACGGCGGTGAGGCGCTTGTCTTCGGCAAGGGCGGCCGACTCTGCCTCTGCCTTCGCTGCGCTGGAGGCTTCAAGGCTGCTGCGTTTATCCAAAATGTGGCGTTCGAGCTCGGCAAGTTCCCCGCGGACCCGGGCGGCCTGCCGCTCCAGTTGTTCCGGATCCCGGCCGGCTGGCGGGGGCTCGCTGGACCCGAGCAGGCGGCTTCGCTCCTGCGCGAGGGTTCCGAGGGCACGGAGCCGTTCACGGGCAGCGGTCAGCCGGTACCAGGTGTCCCTCGCCGCGTTCAGTTTCGGGGTTGCTTCCGCTGCCAGCTGCTCCAGGGCAGCCTGCTGCCGGCGCCCGGTTTCCAGTTCCTGCGCGACGGCGGTCCGCCGGGACTTCAGCGCGGCTTCGTCAGCAACGTCCTGCTCCAGTGCTTCCTGCAGCAGGACGAGCTCATCGGCGAGAAGCCGTGCCCGGGCGTCGCGGACGTCGAACTGGACGCGCTGGGCGCGGCGGGCCACCTCGGCCTGTTTGCCCAACGGGGTCAGCTGGCGGCGGATCTCCCCCGTGAGGTCCGTGAGGCGCTGCAGGTTCGCCTGCATGGCTTCGAGCTTGCGGACTGTCCGTTCCTTGCGGCGCCGGTGTTTCAGGATGCCTGCAGCTTCCTCAATGAACCCACGCCGGTCCTCAGGGGTGGCGTGCAGGACCCGGTCCAGCTGCCCCTGGCCCACGATGACGTGCATTTCCCGGCCCAGGCCGGAATCGGACAGGAGTTCCTGGATGTCGAGCAGCCGGCATCCCGCACCGTTGATGGCGTACTCGGAACCACCGGCGCGGAAGAGTGTCCGGGATATGGTGACTTCGCTGTATTCGATGGGCAGGGCGCCATCGGCGTTGTCGATGGTCAGCGAGACGTGGGCGCGCCCGAGCGGCGCCCTGCCGGAAGTACCGGCAAAAATGACGTCTTCCATCTTGCCGCCGCGCAGGGTCTTGGCACCTTGCTCCCCCATGACCCACGCCAGGGCGTCCACCACGTTGGACTTTCCGGAACCGTTAGGGCCCACCACGGCAGTGACGCCTGGTTCGAAGTTGAAGGTGGTGGCGGACGCAAAGGACTTGAACCCCCGAACGGTAAGGCTTTTGAGGTGCAAGGCTTTTGGATCTCCTGGATGGCTGGGACGGATGCTTCCCTGCACCAAATCTACTGCTTAGCGGCAGGAAGGCCGCGGATTGGACCGGTTGCGCGGCCTGAACTACCAGCGTCCGTTGCGGGGACGGGGCTGGCACACGGGACAGGTGTGCGAGGAACGGTTCATGAACTGCTCTCGGCGGATGGTTGCGTGTATTCCGGCAGCGGAACAGCGCCTGCAGGGCTGGCCTTCCCGCCCGTAGGCGTTGAGGGACCGGTCGAAGTAGCCGGAAGCGCCGTTGACGTTGACGTACAGCGAATCGAAGCTGGTTCCGCCCGCGGCCAGCGCATCCAGCATGACCTCACGGGCGCTGCCCAGTACCCTCTCCGCTTCCGCACGGCGCAGGGTGTCGGTGGGCCGGGCGTAGTGGAGCCGGGCACGCCACAGGGACTCGTCCGCGTAGATGTTTCCGATGCCTGACACGAGGCCCTGGTCCAGCAGGGCCCGCTTCAGTCCTGTCCTGCGTTTGCGGAGGCGCCGGTAAAAGAGGTCGAAGGAAAACGCCGGATCCAGGGGGTCCCTGGCAATGTGCGCCGCCTCCTCTGCGATCAGCGGCAGGGGCAACTCAGCCAGGCCACCCGGGCCGCCGTCGTCCGTTGGAACCAGAGCCGTGACGAACAGGCCACCAAAGATGCGCTGGTCCACAAAGCGCAACTGTTCCGGCATGCCTTCGCACGGGCTCAGCCGGAACCGTACCTTGAGGTGTTTCTCGTCGGGGACACTGACGTCCTGCATCAGCAGCTGGCCGCTCATGCCCAAGTGCGCCATCAGCGCCACCCGCGGGCCGCCGTCGGGTTCCTCAGCCCCTGCGGCCGCATCAAGCAGCGGCATCCAGAGGAACTTGCCCCGCCGCACCACGTCCGCAACGGTTGCACCCTGGAGGTTTCCGACGAAGTCTTCGGTACCCAGCGCGTGACGGCGGATCGAGCGCTGGTCGAGGACTTCCACGTGTTCGATGGTCCTGCCGCGGACCCAGCTCACCAGGCCGCGGCGGACCACCTCAACCTCGGGAAGTTCAGGCACGCCGGCTACTTGGCGGCTACGGAACCGGGAGACTTGCCGGCCGGCGCGGAACCGGCGCTGCCGGTAAGGGCCCGCCAGGCGTCGGCGGCAGCTTCCTGCTCCGCTTCCTTCTTGGAATGTCCCGTGCCTTTGCCATAAGCCTTGCCGCCAATGTGCAGGGCAGCGGCGAAGACCCGGGCATGGTCGGGCCCGGAGCCGTCCACGGCATAGTGGATGGTGCCAAGCTGGCGGCTGGCTGCCAGTTCCTGGATGCTGGTTTTCCAGTCCGTCCCCGCGCCCAGGGCGGCGGCGTCCTTGAGCAGGGGCCCGATCAGGCGCATCACCAGCTGACGGGCCGTCTCGATGTCGTTGGAGACGTAGGTGGCACCGATCAGCGCCTCCATGGTGTCAGCCAGGATGGAGGCCTTGTTTTTGCCCTCGGTGAGCTTTTCGCCCTGTCCGAGGTAGATGTAGTCGCCAATGCCGAGGCTCCGGCCGATGCCGGCGAGGGCACGGGTGCTGACCACGGCAGAGCGGCGCTTCGCGAGATCTCCCTCCGGAAGGTCCGGGTTGTCCCGGTACAAAGCGTCCGTGACGGAGAACCCCAGGATGGAGTCGCCCAGAAATTCGAGCCGCTCATTCGTGGGGATGCCGCCGTTTTCGTAGGCGTAGGAACGGTGCGTGAGCGCAAGACGAAGCGTCCCGGCGTCAATAGAGACACCGAGACGCTTCAAAAGCTCTTCAGTTGAAGACATCATGTCAGCCGGAGGGCCGATTAGACGTCCGCGACCTTGCGGCCCTTGTACTCAAGGAACAGCGCGGTGCCGGCCGAGTCGGTAACGACCTTTGCCTGGTGCGGCAGGCTGTAGGTAACCTGGCCATTCTCCACGGTCTTCACCAGGTGGGGGGCGGTCGCCTTCCACTGCGAGCGGCGGGCGCGGGTATTCGAGCGAGACATTTTCCGCTTGGGAACAGCCACGGCTAACTCATTTCTCTCTAGACAAACACGTACAAATCAATTTTGCCGGTCAGGCTTAGCCATATCAGCTAGGGCAGCCCAGCGAGGATCCAAGACCTCGTGGTGGTGCCCCGGCTCGTCTTCCAGGCGCGCTCCGCATTCGGAGCAAAGGCCCTGGCAGTCTTCCCGGCACACCGGCTGGAACGGCAGATTGGTGACAACCGCGTCCCGCAACACCGGTTCAAGATCGATTACATCGTGCTCGACTCGACGTTGCTCTTCATCATCTTCTCCGTCCGAAAGCTCCACGCCTTCATAGAAGAAAAGTTCTTGCACATTGACCTCAAGGTCATACGCAAGGGGATCCAGGCATCGACCACATTCACCGGTTACCCCGGCAAGGGCGGTTCCTGATACCAGAATTCCTTCGTGTACGGCCTCAAGCCTCAGATCCAGCTCGATATCCGAGCCTTCCTGAACACCAATAAGCGCCACACCGAGATCACCCGGTGCGGGTACATGTTCCTTCAGTGTCCGCATGCTTCCCGGACTGCGTCCGAGGTCCTTGACGTCGAACGCCAGGGGCGAACCAGCATCTCGTTTAATGAGAACTCCTGTTGAACATATGACCGACGTACCATCTTAGCCTGAAGAGCCACGGGGACTCAAACCAGGCAGCCGGCGGCGCCGAAGTACCGGACCAGCCTACCCTCTCTGCTGCTGTTCCGGCGCCGGCTCGCCCGCAAGCATCCGCCGGTGCACGGACCTGGGTACGTATTCCGAGACATTGCCGCCCAGGCCGGCAACTTCCTTGATCAGGGTGGATGACAAATGAATGTAGTGGGCCTCGGCCGGCAGGAACACTGTTTCCACGCCGCTGAGCTGGCGGTTCATGGTGGCCATGGGAAGCTCGTAGTCGAAATCCGAAGAGGACCGGAGTCCCTTGACGATCGCCGAGACGCCGCGCTGGCGGCAATACTCCGCGAGAAGTCCCTCCCCTACGGGTTCCACCACGATGCCCTTCAGCGAGGCCAGGGTTTCCCGTGCCATGTCCAGCCGATCTTCCAATGCGAACCTGTACTTCTTGGCCGGGTTGGTGGAGACCGCAACGAGAACTTCATCAAAAAGGCCCGCAGCCCGGGCAATGACCTCAAGGTGGCCATTGTGGATGGGGTCGAAGGATCCTGGGCAGACAGCTCGTCTCATGTTCCGAACCTACCCATAAAAAGGCCGGGATACCATGACTGGATGCATCCACGACGGGAAGTTTCCACCCCTGCAGCCCCGGCCCCCTGGCAGCGGACGGCACTCGGAGCCAACCTTCTGGGGCCTGACGGCGCGTTGGGGGTCACGATCTTCGAAGAGATGACCACACTTGCGGTCCGGACCGGTGCCATCAACCTGGGCCAGGGTTTTCCGGACGAGGATGGACCGTTGGCAGTCCGGGAAGCAGCCCGGGCGGCCATCACGTCCGGAGCGAACCAGTACGCACCGGGCAAAGGCGTCGTGGAACTCCGGGAAGCAGTGGCTGCCCACCAGGAAAGGTTTTACGGCCTCACCCCGGACCCGCAGACCCAGGTGGTGGTTACCACCGGGGCCACCGAGGGCATCGCCGCCTCCCTCCTGGCGTTTGCCGGACCCGGCGACGAGGTCCTGACCTTCGAACCCTTTTATGACTCCTACGGCGCAATCATCGGCCTGTCCGGTGCTGCGCATGTGACCGCGCCCCTGCTGGCTCCGGACTTCATGCCGGACATGGCAGCGCTGGAGGCGGCCTTCACCGGGCGGACACGGGTGGTGCTGCTGAACAATCCCCATAACCCCACCGGCGCCGTCTTTCCCCGCCCGGTGCTGCAGCGAATCGTCGACCAGGCCCGGAAGCACGACTGCCTGATCGTCAGTGACGAGGTGTACGAACACCTCACGTTCGGCCAACGGCACGTGCCGGTGGCCTCCCTGCCGGGAGCCAAAGACAGGACCATCACCATTTCGTCTGCCGGGAAGACCTTCTCCCTGACCGGCTGGAAAATCGGCTGGCTCACGGGCCCGGAAGAACTTGTTTCCGCTGTGCGCACCGTTAAACAGTTCCTCACCTACAGTTCGGGCACGCCGTTCCAGGCGGCCATCGCCACCGGGCTCGGCATGCCGGACGATTTTTTCCACGGCATTGCCGCTGAGCTGATGCACAAGCGGGACATCCTCAGTGAAGGCCTCCGGGCCGCGGGCTTCGACGTTTTCAACCCCCAGGGAACCTACTTCGTCAACGTTGACACGTCACCGCTGGGCATCCGCGACTCAGTGGAATTGGCGCGCAAGCTCCCTGGCCTGGTTGGCGTGGCCGCCATTCCGGTTCCTGTCTTCTGCCACCCGGAAGGGGCAGAGAGGACCCGGAGTCTGCTGCGGTTCGCGTTCTGCAAGAAAACCGATGTCCTAGAGGAAGCCGCCCGCCGGCTGTCCACGCTCAGGAACCGGCTCTGATGCCTGCACGCAGCGGCGGGCATGCGGAGCGGTTTTTGCGAACTACCGGACAGCACGCAACCATCGAACCGGACGCTTTCATTGACGGCAGCTTCGTGCTCAGCATTGGCGGCGCGGAGCAGTCCCACGTAAACCTGGTCCGGCCGGAGGAGATCTTCTATGAGTACCTGCGGCGGATCGGGCACCTGGTGGATCTGGCTGCCCCTGCCGGCACACCGGTGACGGCGCTGCATCTGGGGGCCGGGGCACTGACCTTGGCCCGCTATATCCAGGCCACGCGGCCGGGGTCCGTCCAGCACGCGGTGGAGCTGGAACGTGAACTGCTGGATTTTGTCCTGCGCCAGCTGCCCCTTCCGGAAGGGACGGACCTGCATACCACCATCGGGGACGCCCGCGGCGCCCTTGCTGAACTCGAACCCGGGTTGCTGTTCGACGTCGTCATCCTGGACATCTTCTCCGGCCCCGAAGCGCCCGAACATCTCGCCTGCGCCGCGTTCTACGGCGAGGTTCGGGATCGGCTCACCCCGCACGGGCTGCTGATCGTCAATGTGGGCGACGAGCCCGGGCTTACCCTTGTCCGCAGCCAGGTCGCAGCCATGCGGCAGGCGATGGGCGACGTGGCGGCGTTTGCTGAAGCCGGAATGTTCGACGGCCGCTACCCGGGCAACATCGTCCTGGCCGGCACCCAGACGTCCTGGCCGGACGGCTGGTCTGCGGAATTGCTGTCCCGCGGCCCGCATCCCGCCAAGGTCCTGGCCGGCGTGGACCTGGACGCTTTGACGTCCTAGTCCCGGTCAGCGGCGTCGTGGCTGACCGGGTCCTCGTCAACAACGTCCGGATCGATGGCGTCCGGCACAAAAGGCTCCGCAAACCAGAGCCGGGTCTCGCCGTATTTTTTCTCTGCGAAACGTGCCAAACCACTGGGCCAGCCCGGTTCCGGTGAGCGGGATGAACGTTCCACCACCACCACAGCGGCCGGCGAGAGGTGGGCAGCGAGCTTTTCCAGTACGGCGGACAGCGCCACCTGCTCCAGCGGATAGGGCGGGTCCAGGAACACCAGGTCCCAGGCCGCGGTGTCGTCGGCGCGCTCAAGGAAGGGCTCAACTTTGGAACGGTGGACCGTCACGGCTTTGCGCCCCAGTACCCCGTTGATGAGGTCGGCGTTGCGCTGGCAGACGGCGCTCGCCTTGGCATCAAACTCCACCAGGTCCACCGTCAGGGCTCCCCTGCTGCCGCTTTCCACCCCGAGCGACCCCGAACCAGCGTAGAGGTCCAGCACCCGCGCCCCGCTGATGACCTCAAAGGCATCCAGCCGCGAGAACAAAGCCTCCTTGACCCGGTCCGTGGTGGGCCGGGTCAAGGAACCCGGAACCGACTGCAGAGGCGTACCGCCAGCGGCACCGGCAATGATGCGGCTCATTGGGCACCTGCGCCTGCGCCGCGGCCTGCTTCTGGTTTGTGCGTGCTAACCGCGTTCAAGGAAAGCCTCCTTCTCGGGGTTGAGGTACTTGTCCATGGCCTCGGCCAGATCCGGGTGCGCACGCAGCGAGGGGTCTTCGGCCACGATGTGCTGGGCGTCGTCACGGGCGCGGCTGATGACAGCTTCGTGTTCGAGCACGCGCAGCAGCTTCAAAGTGGAACGGCCTCCGGACTGGGAGGCGCCCAGGATGTCACCCTCACGGCGCAGCTTGAGATCCTCCTGGGAAAGTTCGAAACCGTCCGTGGTGGCCGCAACAGCGTCCAGCCGTCGCCGGCTGGGGTGTTCAGGCTCCAGTGCGGTGACCAGCAGGCAGGTCCCCGGCAGGCCTCCCCGTCCCACCCGTCCGCGGAGCTGGTGCAGCTGGGAGATGCCAAAGCGGTCGGCGTCGAGGATGACCATGAGGGTGGCGTTGGGTACGTCCACGCCCACTTCGATCACCGTGGTGGAAACCAGCAGCTTGACGCTGTTTGCCGTGAAGCCGGCCATGTTGGCGGACTTCACTTCGGGCGGCTGGCGCCCGTGGAGTGGTGCCATCGGGACCCCGGAAAGGGCGGGCTCGTCCAGGAGCTGTTCGACGACGGCGGTAACTGACGCCAGTTCCCGTCCGTTTTCCCCGTCGGAGCCTTCATCCAGGTCGGCTTCCCCGGGGCTGAAGTCGCCGTCGTCGTCGGCCCCGATCTTGGGACACACGACGTACACCTGGTGGCCGGCGTCGATCTCCTCCCGTGAACGGGCCCAGATGCGGCCGGCCCAGGCGGGATTCTCCGCCAGCCCCACCAAATGGGTGCTGATCGGTGCCCTGCCCTCGGGAAGCTCGTCCAAGACGGACGTTTCAAGGTCCCCGAACACCGTCATGGCAACGGTGCGCGGGATGGGCGTAGCAGTCATGACCAGCAGGTGGGGCGGCTTCCTGGCTTTGGCCCGGAGCGCATCCCGTTGCTCCACGCCGAAACGGTGCTGCTCATCCACCACGATCAACCCCAAATCGTAGAAGGTGACATTGCCGCTGAGCAGGGCGTGGGTGCCGATGATGATGCCGGCGGTCCCGGAGGCGGCGTCGAGCAGGGCCTGCTTGCGTGCCGCGGCCGGCATGGAACCTGTCAGCAGCGTGACCTGGACGGAGGCGTTATCGAGCCCTCCCAGCAGGCCGTCCCTTGAAAGCGGCCCCAGTGCGCGGCGGATCGACTCGAAGTGCTGCGCGGCGAGGACCTCGGTAGGCGCCAGCAATGCCGCCTGCCCTCCGGCGTCCACCACCTGCAGCATGGCGCGCAGCGCCACGACGGTCTTTCCTGACCCTACTTCGCCCTGCAACAACCGGTTCATGGGGCAGTCGCGGGCCAGTTCCGCGGCGAAAGTTGTCCCGACGGCGGCCTGTCCGGCTGTGAGGGTGAAGGGGAGGCCGGCATCAAAGGCGGCGAGCAGTCCGTCAGGGACGGGCCGGCGTGCAGTGGCTTCCTCAGCGGCGAGCTGTGCGCGGCGCCGGGCCAGGGCGGACTGCAGCACCAGCGCTTCGTGGTACCGGAGCCGGTCCCGTGCCCGCTGCCAGTCGTCAGGGGATTCCGGAACGTGGATGAGCCGGTACGCCTGGGCAAGCGGAAGGAACCCTTCGCGTGCAGCGACCGCGGGCGGGACGGGATCAGGCAGGGCGTCGAGGTCCACGGTTTCAAGCAGGGTTGAAATGGCTTTCTGAATCTTCCAGCTGGGAAGTTTGGACGTGGCCGGGTAAACCGGAACGGGCATGGCCGCGAGTTTTTCAGGGTCCTGGACGCCCTGGCTGAAAGGGTCCTCGTCGAGGAGCTGGAAGTCGGGGTTGGTCAAACCCAGGACTCCCTTAAAGCTGGTGACCTTTCCGGAGAACAGGGCCCGGCGTCCGGGCAGGAGTTCGGCTTTCGCTTTGTAGCCGTTAAAGAAGCTGATTTTGAGGGTGCCGGGGACTTTGCCCCGGTAGTCTGTGCCGCCAACCAGCCGCAGCCCTTGCTGCCCGTCGTCGTCGGAGACCACCACGTCGGTGATTGTCCCCCGGCGGGCCTGCATGGACCTGGTGCTGCTGGAAAGCACCCTGGCAATGAGCGTGACTTCCTCGTCCCGCGGAATTTCGTTGATGGGTGTCAACTCTCCCCGGGACATGTAGCGGCGCGGGAAATAGTTCAGCAGCCCGTCCACCGTGGTGATGCCAAGGTGCTTTTCAATCACCGCCGCGGAACGTTTGCCGATGCGGCGTTCCAGCGCGAGGTCCAGTTCAGCGCTCATGCCCACTGGAGTTCACTGCATCCGTTTGCGGTCCCTGCGGCAGGGTGAGTTCGCTGATACTGATCTGCACCGGATCACCAAGGGAGCGGATGATGGCAACAGCCGGTTCAGGGGCAGGGACGTGGACGTGGACGCGCCAGCGGTAGTTTCCCTCGCTGTCGGAACCGCTGCCCACCTGGCTCATGATGACCGACTCGCCGATCTCGTCAAGCTGCTGGCGAAGCGTGGCGGCCTGCAGCGGTGAGAGGCTGATGGTGCACATGACTTCGACGCCGTCGTCGTCCGGCAGCGCCGTGTGGATGTGGGGATCGGACACGTCATAGCCGTGGAGCCCATCGAGGAGTTCGCTTTGGAGCTCCTCGCCCAGGACAGCAGACCGAAGGCAGTCCAGGATCAGGAGCATCCCTACTCCGCCGGCATCCACGACGCGCGCGGTGGTCAATGCGTCCAGCTGGTCCTCGGTGCGGATGACGGCAGCGAGGGCGGCTTCGACGGCGGCATCGAGGGCCAGCCCGAGGGCGTGGTTGCTGTCATCGCCGTTCTGCCCGGCATCCACGGCGGCGGCGGCGCGGGCAGCGGCCTCCATGACCGAAAGCATCGTTCCCGGGACGGGATCGCTGAGCGCCGACCAAGCCCGGATCTGGGCGCGGTTCAGGGCTGCAGCCAGCAGTGTCGACGTCAGCCGGGTGTGCCCTGCCAGGGGCTCGGCCGCCGCGCAGAGGAACACTGAGAACAGGGTGCCGGAGTTGCCCCTTGCCTCCTCCAGGGCCGCCTGGCCGGCGCCGGCCAGCACAGCGCCAACGTCCAGGTGTGCGGCCTGGTCATCCGCGGCTGCAGCAGCCTGGGAGGCCGCACGGACAGTTAGGTACAGGTTGGTGCCCGTGTCGCCGTCAGCCACGGGAAAGATATTGATGGCATTGAGGCGGTCGCTGTGGTTCCCCAGGACGGTCTCCGCCTTGCCCAGCCACCTCTTCATCGCTTGCGCGTTGGCGGCAACCTTAGTGTGCAAAGTGATCCCATCCCCCGGTGTCCGCGGATTGGCCCGCTGTTTTGACGCTCGGGCTTTCGTTGCTTCCCAATGCTTGTATCGAGCCTATCGCAGTGAATACGGCCGGAAGCTGAACGCGCGGTGGGAATGTGGCGAGCAGTCCGTGGTCTTCCCCGCCACCAAGAACCCACGCCATCGGATCGGTCTCCAACAGATCCGAGGCAGGCCGCAGCACGTCCGCCAGCGCCCTCAGCGGCGCGGCGTCTAGGTCAATGGTGATGCCGCTGGCCGCCGCCAACCGTAGCCCGTCCCGCAGCAGGCCGTCCGAGACGTCCAGCATGGCAGTGGCGCCTGCGCTCCGGGCGGCAGGCCCGGCAGCCAGTGGGGGCCGGGGCCTGCACTGGCGATCCAGGAAGACCCGCTGTTCAGGGCGAAGGGCCTCGATGTTGACAGCGGACTCAAGAAGTGCCAGGCCGGCAGCCGCGTGCCCCGCAGTTCCGGCAAGGGCCACGACGTCACCGGGTTGCGCTCCGGACCGCAGAACCGCGTGGTGGCCGTCGAGCGTCCCCAGGACCGCCACGGTGACGGAGATTTCCCTGCCCCTGCCCAGATCACCTCCGGCCACGGAACACCTGGTGGCGCCCAAGCTCCTGATGCCGGCCGTCAACCCATCCGCCAGGTCCTCCACCCAGGCAACCGGTGTCTCCGGGGTGAGGGTAAGGCTGACCACCAGGGACGTGGCTGCAGCTCCCATGGCATTGATATCGCTGAGATTCTGCGCTGCCGCTTTCCAGCCGACATCAAAGCCGGTGGTCCGGTACCCGTTGGGCCACTCCAGCCGGAAATCCTGGTCCTGCACCTGCGTGTCGATGCTGATGACCGTCCTCCCGTCAGGGGCCGCCACCACAGCGGCATCGTCCCCGGGACCGAGCAGCGTGGCTTGGGCGTGGTCCCCTCCCATGGACAGGCGCGGGAAAATCCGCGCCAGCAGCTCGGCTTCGGAGAGGGCTGCGACGGGCGGATGCTCTTGGATTGTCAAACGCTTTTCAGGCACGCCACTACGCTACAGCGGGCCCCCGACATTGGCGGCCTGCGCCCATTCAGGTACCGCACGGGCAGTGCGTCCGGGACAACCCGGCTGCACCGATAGTCTTGGAGTATGCACCGCCCAACGCTTCCCTTGCCCGCCCGCGTTGCCGGGATGGCGGTGATGGGGACTGTTGCTTGCCTGGCCCTGGCTGCCTGCTCCCCCGCCGTCGACGTTCCCCCAGCCCGGGATGCGGCAAACCCGGCCTGCGCTCCCATGATGGTGGCCTTGCCGGAAGCCATCGGTGACGCTGCGTTGCGCAAAACGAACAGCCAGGCCACCGCGGTGTGGGGCGAACCCTCCCTGGTGGTTCTTCGCTGCGGAGTCAACGTGCCGGGCCCCACGACGGACCGCTGCGTCACGGTCAACGGAATCGACTGGGTGATCAAGGAAGGCGACCCCGTCTGGACGCTGACAACCTACGGCCGGGAGCCCGCCACCGAAATCCTTCTGGATCCGGACAAGATCAGCTCCGCGACGGTCCTGGCCGATCTTGCCGTCGCCGCAGGAGAAATCCCGCCCACCCGGAACTGCGTGGGCCAGGAAGAGCTCCAGGACCTGCCGCAAAGCCAGTAGTGGGGCCCACGCCCGCCGGCTTCCCTGGCCGAAGCGAGGTCAGGGGCGGGTAGGGAGGCTTCAGCGCCGGCGATCCAGCCCGGAATTCAGCGGAGGCCGGTCTTGCGGTTCAGGGCGAGGTGAATAAGTTCGTCAATGAGCCCGGCGTAGTCCAGACCGGATGCGGCCCACATTTGCGGGTACATGCTTTTCGGGGTGAAACCCGGCATGGTGTTGATCTCGTTGATGATCAGCTGGCCGTCCGGGGTGTAGAAGAAATCAACCCGGCTCAGGCCCTCAGCCCCCACCGCGTCAAAGGCGGCTGCGGAAAGTTCGCGCACCCGGGTGATCGCTTCTTCAGGAAGGTCTGCCGGGCAGCTGAGCGAGGCCGCGTCGTCCTCAACGTACTTGGCGTTGAAGTCGTAGAACTCGTGGTTTCCCCCGGCCACGGAAATTTCGCCGGGCATGGAAGTCCGGGGAGCGTCGATGCCCCTGCCTTCCAGCACCGCGCACTCGATTTCGCGGCCAACAATTCCAGCTTCAATGACCAGTTTGAGGTCGTGCCGCCGGGCTTCTTCGATGGCGGCGTCCAGTTCGTCCAGCGAATCAACTTTGGAGATGCCCATGGACGATCCAGCCCGTGCCGGCTTAACAAATACGGGGAAGCCGAGCCGGTCCACCTTTTTCCGCACGGATTCGGCATCCTTGCTCCACTGCCGGTCCGTTACCGCGATGTAGGGGCCCACCTGGAGGCCCGCGGCTTCGAAGACCACTTTCATGAAGTGCTTGTCCATGCCCACTGCCGAAGCCAGGACGCCGGCCCCGACGTACCGGGTGTCCGAGAGTTCCAGCAATCCCTGGATGGTTCCGTCCTCGCCGAACGGGCCGTGCAGCAGCGGGAACACCACATCCACGGTGCCGAGTTCCTGCGGAACCTCGTTCGGGGAGGCAACGATCAGCTGGTGTTCACCGCCGATCTGGGCCAGCGTCACGGTCTGCTGCGACGGAACCACCTCCGGCAGCGAGGATGCGGCGAGGGACCACTGGGCGGTATCGGCGGCAGCCAGCACCCACTGCCCCGACTTGGCGATCCCGATCGGTATGACCTCGTACTTATCCCTGTTGATCGCACCAAGAACGCCGGCGGCAGTGACACAGCTGACGGCATGTTCGCTGGAACGGCCGCCGAAAAGTACCGCCACCCGGGGCTTTGCCCCGCCGGCCGGCTCTGTTGCGGTCAGTTTGTCATGGGACATTGTCAGTAATCGCCTTCAGGTTTCAGTTCCCGGGCCAGCAGGACCGGCCCCAGTTGGTCAACGGACAGCTTGCCTGCCAGCACGGCAACGACGGCAGCCGTGATGGGCATCTCCACGCCAAGCTGTTTTGCAAGATCATGTACGGCCTGGCCGGACTTAATGCCTTCGGCAGTCTGGGTCATTTTCTGGCCCACCTCCTCCAGCGTGAGGCCCTGGCCCAGCAGCCGTCCGGCGGTGTGGTTCCGGGACAGGGGTGAGGAGCACGTTGCCACGAGGTCGCCCAGGCCCGCGAGTCCGGCCATCGTTTTCGCTTCCCCGCCCAACGCCAGGGCAAGGCGGGATGTTTCGGCGAGGCCACGGGTGATCACGGAGGCTTTGGTGTTGTCCCCCATTTGCCTGCCTTCACAGATGCCCACCGCCAGCGCAATGACGTTCTTGACGATGCCGCCGATCTCAACCCCGACAATGTCCGAGGTGGTGTACGGCCGGAAGTACGGTGCGGTGCAGCTGCGTGCGATCCAGCCGGCAGCAGCCGCGTCGGTGCAGGCCACCACTGAGGCTGTGGGCTCTTCCCGGGCGATCTCCATGGCAAGGTTCGGCCCTGAGACGATCGCAATGCGCTCGGTGGGCAGGCCGAGTTCCTCGCTGATGACTTCGCTCATCCGGGCGTCGGTTCCCACCTCAAGGCCCTTCATGAGGGAAACCACCATGGCACCGGGCGCGATCATGTCTTTCCATGCGCGCAGCTGCGGCCGCAGCGACTGGGCCGGCACGGCCAGGACCACCAGATCTGCCCCCTCGAACACGTCACGGACGTCGGTGGAAGCAGTAATGCTCTTGGGGAGGGCGATTTCCTTCAAGTACTGCGCGTTGCGGTGGACCGTGTTGATTTCCTCCACCACTTCGCTCCGCCGGCCCCAGATCCGGATGGCGCGCTGCTCGCCTGCTGCAGTGGCAGCATCGGCCAGGATCTTGGCGAACGTCGTCCCCCACGACCCTGCACCCAGGATCGCGACGGACCGGGCTGAACCGGGGTGGTTCCCCTCAGGAGTCACCGGCCGTCCGTTCGCCATTTTGCTGCTGCCCGCGCTCCACGAAGCGGCCGTGCTTCGCCTGCTGCTGCCTGGCCGGATCCCAGCGCTCCGCGGGAGGCTGCTCGCCCCTGATGTCTGCGAGCAGGGCGGTGATGGCATCCATTATGGCGTCGGTGGCCCCGGCCAGCGTTGCCTTGTCCAGGGGACGGCCGGTGAAGGCGCTCAGGTCGACGGGCTCGCCCACCACCACCCTCGACTTCTTGCGGGGGAACAGGTGAAACCGCTTACCGTAGCGCGGGAACACTTCGTGCGCGCCCCAGTGTGCAATCGGAACCACCGGAATATTCCCCTCGAGGGCCAGGCGCGCCGCGCCGGTGTGCCCCTTCATGGGCCACAGGTCCGGATCGCGCGTGAGGGTCCCCTCGGGATAAATAATGATGGCGCCGCCTTCGGCAACAATTTCCTGGGCCACCTGCAGCGAACGGTTCGCACCCGCCGTCGAGCGTTCCACCGGCACCTGCTTGGTGGCCCGCAGGACCCAGCCCAGGACCGGAACCTTGAACAGTCCGGACTTCGCCAGGAAATGGGGGGCGCGCTTGTGGTTGTAAAGGATGTGGCCGATGATCAGCGGATCAATCTCGGTACAGTGGTTGGGCGCTGCGATAAAACCACCGGCAGGCAGCTTTTCGGTGCCTTCCCACTTTTTGTCCATCATGAGGTTGAACACGGGGCGCACTATGGCCGCGACCACGGCGAGGGTGGCGCGGCTCTTGACCGATTCCTTCACTTCGGTACCGCTACTTCGCCGTGGTGATGTCGAAATCGGCGCCGAGTCCGGCGAGCTTTTCGGTGAAGCGCTCGTAGCCCCGGTTGATGATGTCGATCCCTGTAACGCGGGAGGTTCCGGTTGCGGCCAGTGCCGCGATCAGGTGGCTGAAGCCGCCGCGGAGGTCCGGCACGTCGATGTCGGTTCCCTTGAGCTGGGTGGGCCCCGAAATCACCGCGGAGTGGAGGAAGTTGCGCTGGCCGAACCTGCAGGGGACGCTGCCCAGGCATTCCCGGTGCACCTGGATGCTGGCGCCCATCCGGATGAGGGCATCAGTGAAGCCAAACCGGTTTTCATATACGGTCTCGTGGACAATCGAAACGCCCTCGGCCTGGGTCAGCGCCACCACCAGCGGCTGCTGCCAGTCGGTCATGAAGCCGGGGTGCACGTCCGTTTCCAGGACCAGCGGGGTGAGCTTTCCGCCGCGGTGGTAAAAGCGGATGCCTTCCTCGCCGATGTCCATGCCGCCGCCCACCTTACGGTAGGTGTTGAGGAAGGTCATCATGTCGCGCTGTGATGCGCCTTCAACGTAGATGTCGCCTTTGGTCACCAGTGCAGCCGAAGCCCACGACGCCGACTCGTTGCGGTCCGAAAGCGCCCGATGGTTGTAGCCGCCGAGATCCCGAACACCTTCGATGCGGATGGTGCGGTCGGTCTGGACGCTGATGATCGCGCCCATCTTCTGCAGGACGGCGATGAGGTCGATAATTTCCGGTTCGGTTGCGGCACCGGAAAGTTCCGTGATGCCCTCCGCGCGCGTGGCGCTCAGCAGCACCTGCTCCGTGGCGCCGACAGAGGGGTACGGCAGGGAAATCTTGGCCCCGTGCAGGCCCTTGGGAGCGGAAATGTGGATGCCGCCGGGCCGCTTTTCCACTACTGCACCGAACTGGCGGAGCACGTCCAGGTGGTAGTCGATGGGGCGGTCGCCGATCTTGCAGCCGCCAAGGTCGGGGATGAACGCTTCGCCTATGGCGTGGATCAGCGGGCCGCAGAGCAGGATGGGAATCCGGGAGTCGCCGGCGTGGGCGTCGATGGCCGTGCTGGGGGCCGTTTTGGCCGCTTTCGGGTCCAGGGTCAGGTCCCCGTTCACCGGGTCCTTGACCACGGTGACTCCGTGCAGCTGCAGGAGGGAGGTGACTACCTCCACGTCCTTAATTTCCGGCACATTCCGCAACACCGATGGCTCGTTGCCCAGCAACGCCGCCACCATGGCCTTCGGAACGAGATTCTTCGCTCCCCGGACGGTGACGCGGCCAGTAAGCGGGACTCCGCCGCGGATGGTCAGAACACTACTCATATACCGGTTTCCTAACGATGACTAGCCCCAAGATCCCTGCAAAGGCTCCAACCAAGCATAGGAGGTTGCGTTACCGAACCGAAATACGCGGGCGACGGCGGCAGGGCGTGGCGCGCCGCCGCCGCCCCCGTCACGGCTGCTTGGGCGGGCTCAGGAAAGGCGGGCCGGCAGTGTTTTCGGCTTGAAGGCAGGGCGGGTGGCCTCGTAGGCAGTGATGTCTGCCTCATGCTGGAGTGTCAGGCCGATGTCGTCCAGGCCTTCGAGCAGGCGCCACCGCGTGTAGTCGTCGATTTCGAAGGGTGCCACGATGTTGCCGCAGACCACCGTTTTGGACACAAGGTCCACCGTGACTTCGGTCCCGGGAGCGTTCTCCAGTTCTTTCCAGATCAATTCGATGTCGTCCTGGGCCACTTCGGCGGCGAGCAGTCCCTGCTTGCCGGAGTTGCCCCGGAAGATGTCGGCAAACCGGGAGGAGAGCACAGTCTTGAAGCCATAGTCCTTCAAGGCCCAAACGGCGTGCTCACGGGAGGATCCTGTACCGAAATCCGGCCCGGCCACCAGGACCGAACCGGCGCTGAAGGGCGCCTGGTTCAGGATAAACGCCGGGTCCTTGCGCCACGCTGAGAACAGGGCGTCCTCGAAGCCCGTGCGGGTGATGCGCTTGAGGTACACAGCGGGGATGATCTGGTCCGTGTCAACGTTGCTCTGGCGCAGCGGGACGCCGATTCCGGTGTGGGTGGTGAACTTTTCCATGGCGTGTCCTAGGCTGCGTTCGTGCGGGTGGCGGCTGATTCAGGGGCCGGATCAAGGTCCGACGGCGAGCTGAGCGTGCCACGGATGGCTGTGGCAGCGGCGACCACCGGCGACACCAAGTGGGTGCGGCCGCCCTTGCCCTGGCGCCCTTCGAAGTTGCGGTTGGAGGTGGAGGCGCAGCGCTCCCCCACTTCCAGCTGGTCGGGGTTCATGCCCAGGCACATGGAGCAGCCTGCGAAGCGCCACTCCGCCCCGAAGTCCTTGAAGACCCTGTCCAGGCCCTCAGCCTCGGCCTCCAGCCGGACGCGCGCCGATCCGGGCACCACCAGCATCCGGATGTTCGGGTCTTTTTGGCGCCCGCGGATGATGTCTGCGGCGGCGCGCAGGTCCTCCATGCGGGAGTTGGTGCAGGATCCAAGGAAGACGGTGTCAACCCGGATGTCCTTCATGGGCGTGCCGGCCTCGAGTCCCATGTACTGCAGGGCGCGTTCGGCTGCGGCCTTGGCGTTTTCATCGCCGAAGTCCTCGGGGGACGGCACCGATTCAGACAGCGAAACGCCCTGCCCGGGATTGGTGCCCCAGGTGACGAACGGTTCCAGCGTGTCGGCGTCCAGGTCCACCTGCGCGTCGAATACGGCGTCGTCGTCGGAACGGAGCGTGTTCCAGTATTCGACGGCGGCGTCCCAGTCAGCGCCTTCCGGGGCGTGCGGGCGGCCCTTCATGTAGTCGTACGTGGTCTGGTCCGGCGCCACCATGCCGGCGCGCGCGCCGGCTTCAATGGACATGTTGCAGATGGTCATGCGGGCGTCCATGGACAGCGCGCGGATTGCGGAGCCCCGGTACTCCAGGACGTAGCCCTGGCCGCCACCGGTGCCGATTTTGGCGATGACGGCGAGGATGATGTCCTTGGCCGTGACGCCGGGGCGCAGCGTGCCCTCAACGTTAATGGCCATCGTTTTGAACGGCTTCAGCGACAGTGTCTGGGTGGCCATAACGTGCTCCACCTCCGAGGTTCCGATGCCCATGGCCAGCGCTCCGAAGGCGCCGTGGGTGGAGGTGTGGGAGTCACCGCAGACAACAGTCATGCCCGGCTGGGTCAGGCCCAGCTGCGGGCCCACCACGTGCACGATGCCCTGCTCGGCGTCACCCAGGGAGTGGAGCCGGACACCGAACTCGGCGCAGTTGTTGCGGAGCGTCTGGATCTGGGTGCGGCTGGTGAGATCGGCGATAGGCTTGTCAATGTCCAGCGTGGGAGTGTTGTGGTCCTCCGTGGCGATGGTCAGGTCCGGCCGGCGCAGTTTCCTGCCTGCCAGCCGGAGGCCCTCAAAAGCCTGCGGGGATGTGACCTCGTGGACAAGGTGGAGGTCGATGAAGAGAAGGTCGGGCTGGGCATTGGCACCGTCGCCGTCACCCTTGCGCACCACGTGGGCGTCCCAGACTTTCTCGGCCAATGTGTTTGCCATGGCCATCTCCCTTCACTGCTGTTTGGCTGATGAGTTCCACTGAACCAGTACGCGTTCGCACTGCGCCAGCCGAAAGATTTGCATCTCAGATAATGAGACGGCAATATCATTACATGGACAATTCTAGTGGAGTCGGTGTCATTGATAAAGCGGCCCATGTGCTTGATGCACTCGAGGCCGGCCCCACTACTTTGGCGCAGCTGGTGGCAGCCACCGGGCTCGCACGGCCCACTGTCCACCGCCTTGCCCTTGCCCTCGTGCACCACCGGCTGGTGAGCCGGGACATCCAGGGCCGCTTCGTCCTGGGAAGCCGGCTGGTTGAACTTGCCTCGGCTGCAGGCGAGGACCGTTTGATTGCTTCCGCCGGGCCGGTGTTGATGCAGCTGCGCGACGCCACGGGCGAAAGTGCGCAGATCTTCCGCCGGCAGGGCGACTGGCGCGTCTGCGTCGCCTCCGCCGAGCGCCCCATCGGATTGCGCGACACCATCCCGGTGGGAACGCAGCTGTCCATGAAGGCAGGATCCGCGGCCCAGGTACTCCTCGCGTGGGAGGACCACGACCGCCTGCTCGAAGGGCTGCAGTCGGCCCGCTTCACACCCACCGTCCTGGCCGGCGTACGACGGCGGGGCTGGGGACAAAGCCTCGGTGAACGCGAGCCGGGGGTCGCCTCAGTTTCCGCACCGGTGCGCGGTCCGTCCGGCAGGGTCATCGCCGCTGTTTCGATCTCCGGACCAATCGAGCGCCTCACGCGGCAGCCCGGCAGGCTGCATGCCGAAGTGGTCTGCAACGCGGGCCGGATCCTCACCGAGGCCCTGCGCAAGAACAACGACTGAACCGGAACAAGGACAAGTGACCGCCTGAGCTTTGATGGGCGGCGGCTAGTATTTCCGCCATGGGCAGCTATGCAGTGTTTCTTCGCGGCATCAACGTTGGCGGCATCAATATCAAAATGGCGGACCTCCGGGAGGCGCTGAAGGCTGCCGGGTTTTCCGATGCCCGTACCCTGCTTGCCAGCGGGAACGTGGTCCTGGCCAGCAGCCTGGATGCGGCTGCAGTTAAGCGGGAGTGCGAGAAGTGCCTTCGCGATGCGTTTGGCTATGACGCCTGGGTGGTGGTGCTCGACGCAGCCCGGCTGGCCGATCTCGTGGCAGCTTGCCCGTACCCGGACGATGACAAAAGCACCCACACCTACATCACGCTTTCCTCCGACCAGGCGATGCTGGATGAACTCGATGCTGCGGGGGCTGCCCTAAAGGGGGCGAAACAGACGAGGCTGGGTTCCGAGGCACTGGCCTGGCTGGCGCCGGCGGGGGGAACGCTGGCCAGCCCCTTCAGCAGGATCACGGCCAAACCCAGGTTCAAAGCCTCCACCACAACCCGGAACCTGCGTACCCTCATCAAGGTCCGGGACGCGGCTGCGGAGCTGGCAGCCGCCGGCAACTAAGAGGCTCCCGCCTTCCAACCCGGCCTTGCCGCAGCGGATATCCCGCTTATCCGGCCCGGGCCGTCTTCAGCGCGGCGTTGAAGGCGGAAAGCCTGGTAACTTCCACTTCCACGGGTTCCACTACAAGTTCGTGTGCCACCGCTGCCACTGCAGCATTGAGCCGTTTCCTCGCCTTCGCCGCCCGCGCACCCGCAGCTGCAGCGGCAATGAATCGGCCGGTTATGGCCAGGAAGACTCCCAGGACCACCCCGGCTGCGATCATCAGCGTGGGCAGCGGCCAGCCTTCAAGCCTTGGCACCTCCGGAACGGGCATCTGGAAATAGCCGAGGACGGCCAGGACGGCGAGCCAGCCAAGGCCTCCCAGCGCCGTCAGCAGCGCCAGCCACTGCACCACGTTGAACACGCCCCACCACCATGACTTGCGGTTCGCGGCAAGATCGGTTCCGGCGATGGCCTGGTCGAGCGCGTCAGGAAGGCGTTCCCTGCCCTCCCGGGCTGCTCCGCGGATGGCGGCACGCCACGGCCCCGGCGCGCCGGCACTGGCGGTGTCGGCGAACTCCCGGACGGCCGCGTCCGTGCGTGCGCGCTCCGGCGCTCCTGCGGGCGGCAGCGAGGTCCGGTTCAGCTCAGACGGAGCCCCGCTTCGCAGGTTGAGTCGCCGCAGCGGATCGGGCCGGAACCGGGACAGCCACCTGGTCACCGGCCAACCGGTGCGCTTTACTGACTCAAGCCGGTAAGACTGGCTTACCGCCCGGACCACCGTGGGAACGTTGGCAGCTACGGCGAGCTCATCGGCCAGGCGTTCCTTTGCGGCCGAACGGACCCCTGCCGCTTCTCCCCCGCCGGACACCGCAGCCAGGTCAGCTGACGCCCTGGTGATGTCGGCAGCAAGCCGTTCGGACTGGGCCTTGCGCTTCACAGCTACGCTCCGGATGGCCGCGCGGACTTTGTCCACACCTGCACCGGTCAGGGCCGACGCCGCCAATACCTGGACCTTCGCCAGTCCGTCCCGGGCAAGGATGGCCCGCAGCGATTCCAGGACGGGCTGCACGTCACGCTCCGGAAGCCGGTCCACCTGATTGAGGACTACCAGCGTGACGGCGCCGTGCGAGGCCAGACGCGACAGGAAGTCATTGTGCACCGCGGCGTCTGCGTACTTTTGGGGGTCAAGCACCCAGACGAGGACATCCACCAGGCCCACCATCCGCTGGACCACCTCGCGGTTTGCTGCCCGGGTGGAATCGAAGTCCGGCAAATCTAGCAGGATCAGGCCCGTCTCCTCATCAGCGAACCCTTCCACAGCTGCCGCGTGGTGGCGGTTGCGGACCTCCAGCCAATCGAGGAGGGGGTCGCTGCCCTCAGCTCCCCACACCCCCGCCAGGGGTTCGGACGTTGTGGGCCGGCGCGCCGCCGCCGTCGCAATTTCAGCTCCGCTGACCGCATTGAACAGGGACGACTTGCCGCTTCCGGTGGCGCCGAAGAACCCCACCACGGTGTGGTCCGCCGAAAGCGACCGCCGTGAACTGGCGCGTTCGAGGACGGTGAAGACTTCCTGGAGGGACTCATCGGGAAGGACGCCCTCGCCCAGCCCGCGGGCATCGTTGAGGGCCGAAAGCCTGCGGTCAAGCCGTGACGCTTCGCGGGTGTCGCTGTGGCGGCTCATGCGTTGTCCGCCAGACGGACCAGTGCGTCCGCGTGCGCGGCAAGGGTCTGCGGGGCGCTCTCATCGCGCCCGGGCAGCCGGGAAAGAAACTTCTGCCGCTCATCCTGCAACAGGTGCTGGCACCGGGCGTGAAGGTCCTCGCGTGCTTTTTCGGCCATGCGACGGACGGCGTCCTCGCCGAAAACCGCTTCGAGCAGCCGCTGGCCAACGACGGCGGTTCCGCCCGCCACTCCGATTTCGAGTCCTGTCAGTCCGGCAGTCATCGAGAACACAACGATCATCAGGGCAGCACCCAGGCCATTGATACCGAAGGACAGCCAGCGCGCCTGTGTCCGTTTTCCCTGTCCTTCGGTGCGGATCAGTTCCATTAACGCTTCCTGCCAGGCCCTGATCTCGGCAGCGGTCCTGTCCTCAAAGCCCGGCGTAGTGCCGGAAAGATCGTCCGTTCCCAGCAGTTGGCGCCCGGCGGGGTCAGTCCGCCAGCGCTGGTCTGTGTCCTCGGCGGCATTTGCGGCTTCGTCGACGATGACAGCCTGCAGCCCCGTCTCGATCGCTGCCTCAACCGTTACGGCCGGGGCAGGTTCACCACGGAAAAAGGCGCCCAGCCGGTCCCGGAGCCGGCCGACGTTCTGTTCCAGAGTCCGGAAGAATTCGCCGGTTCCCACAAAGTCCTGCCAGCGGGCAAGCACTTCTCCCCGCAGCAGGGCTCCGTCCCTGGTGGCGTCGAGGATCCGGTTGGCAGCATCACGGTAGGCCGCCACCGCTGCGGCTTCGAGGCTGTCCCCGGCGGCCTGCTGCTCCCGGGCGGCCTGGGCCACGGCAGCCACACGGCCGGCCAGCGCCCGGACAGTCCCGTTCAGCGTGCGCCGGGCGATGTCGGAACGGCCGGCGGCATCCGCCGCCAGCGCGCCAAGCCATGTCCGCAGCGGGAGGACGGCGGCGGCCGGCAGCATGCCCAGCGGATCCAGGGGGGCTTCCGGGATAATGAACAGTTGTGCCCCGCCCAGGCCCTCACGGTCCAGCAGGGCGCGCAGGTCCTCGCTGACTTCCGTTTCCGCCCCTGGCGGTACCCGGTCAAGGACCACCGCGACCATGATGTCCCTGGAAGCTGCGTTTAGGAGCAGTTTCCAGGGGACGGCGTCGGCGTAGCGGTTGGCGGTGGTGACGAAGATCCACAGATCGGCGGCGGCGAGGAGCTGCGCTGCCAGCTTGCGGTTGTCATCGGAAATTGAATCGACGTCCGGGGCGTCCAGGACGGCAATACCGGCCGGAACTGCGGGGTCGGCCACCAGGACGAGGGAAGACATTGCACCGGCGTCCGGCACGGCTCCCGCCCTGCTTGCCGGCACCGGGCTGCTGGCAGCGTAGCCCCGGATCCGGCTGAGGCTTGGCAGGACGCGTTGTCCTTCAAACCAGGCGGCCTCGGACGGGTGGTGCAGGAGGATGGGCTGGCGGGTGGTGGGCCGGATAGCGCCGGACCGGGTGACGGGGTGGCCAACCAGGGCGTTGACGAGGGTCGACTTGCCCGCACCTGTGGAACCGCCCACCACTGCCAGGAGCGGGGCATCAAGGCTGCGGTACCGGGGAAGGATGTAGTCGTCGAGCTGGGCCACCGCCCCGCCCGCATCACGCCGCGCCTGCTCCGCGTCCGGCAACGCAAGCGGAAGTGCCGTGCCTGCAAGGTCATCCCGGACCTCTTCCAGCAGCGTTACTGCTGCCAAAGCCGGCGGGGCCGCCTGCGCATCGTTCGGGTGGTCTTGCTCGTTCCGGTAGGTCACAGCAACATCATGCCAGTTCAGGGCGGCGCTGGTGGGGTTCCTTCGCAAAGCCCCCCCAAACAGCACACCTCCGGGAAACCCACGGTGTGCTGTCCGGAAGAGGAGGCCAGGGCGGGCAGGAAAGCATCCGGGCAAAGAAAAATGGCCCCGGGCGTTTGCCCGGGACCATTCTTGCTGGTGACCCCAGCGGGATTCGAACCCGCGTTACCGCCGTGAGAGGGCGGCGTACTAGGCCGCTATACGATGGGGCCGTGTACTTTCGGTACTTCCAACCAACGCTTCCGCTGGTCAAGCTCAGTGATTGTTTCACACACTTCGCTGTGGTTTCAAATCGGCGGACCGTCCGAAACCTTCTGTTATCGGCCCATGCACAGGGCTCCAAACAGAGCTGGGATACCAGGACTCGAACCTAGAATGACGGTACCAGAAACCGTAGTGTTGCCAATTACACCATATCCCAATGATACTTTCGGGCCGGTTTTCAGGGCATTTACCCTGCTCCGTGCGCCTCAGCACGAGAAATTACTTTACCCGAGACTTCCGGCTCGCACAAATCGGGCATTCCGGCCCCTGCCGCCGAAAGGTGAGCGGGCCGCCGGAGTGGCGGCGGCCCGCACAAGGCGCCGCTACGCGACTAACCCTTCAAGGGAAGAGACCGAGTTGCCCTCGAACCCCGCCGCGGGCTCCCCCGCCCGGTTGAGCCAGACACCGACAAGGCCTGCCGCCGTCGAGCCCTCCGCGTCGAGGAGGCGGTTGTCTCCTACGTACAGGGTGTCGGCGGCGTTGGTGCCCAGGAGCCGGACGCCCTCAAGGTAAATGGCTGGATCGGGTTTAGCCACGCCGAGGGTGTCCGTTCCCACCAGGCGCCGGACCCGCCCGAGTCCTGCGCCGTCCAGTTTGGCCCGCTGGTAGTCATGGACGTTGTTGCTGACGGCCCCGTAAGGGATGCCGGCCGTGTCCAGGAGGTCCAGGAGCGGCATCACGTCAGGGAAAGGCTTTACGTAGGCCGGCTGTTTTTCGATGTAGGCGCTGAGCCACTGGTGCGATTGCTCGCCCTCTCCAAGCTCAACGCCGAAGTGGCCCAATGCCGCCCGGCCGCGCAACAGCCGCTGTTCGTTAAACGTCAGTTCGCCGGCGAGGTAGCGGTCGTAGTAGTGCGTGGTCTCGTGCGTGAAGATGCGCCCGAACCGCTCCCAGCCGGCCTGGTCAAGCCCCGGCAGGAGGTGTTCGCTGACCTCCCGCAGAGCCGTGGTCATCGAGTATTCGAGGTCGACCAGGGTGTCATCGATATCGAAGAGCACGCCCCGGACGGTACCGAAGGGCGTGGCCAGCACTGCGCCGCCTGCCCGGCTGGGAGCTTCCATCAGCCGCGGAACGCCTGCAGCCGGCGGAGGGAGGACTCCTTGCCCAGGATCACCATGGACTCGAACAGCGGTGGCGAGATCCGCCGTCCGGAGACTGCGGTGCGCACAGGTCCGAACGCCAGGCGGGGTTTGATGCCGAGGTCCTCAACAAGTGCCTGCTTCAGCGCGGTCTGGATGTTGTCCGCGGTCCACTCCTCCACCGGTTCGAGCGCCGCGATGGCTGCATCGAGTACTTCGGGCAAGTTTTCCGGAAGTCCTTTGCGGGCGTCGGCGGCGACGTCGATGGCGTCGTCGGCCTTGAAGAGGAACGCCAGCATCTCCGGCGCCTCCCCCAGCAGGGTGATGCGTTCCTGGACCAGCGGTGCGGCTTCGGTGAGGATCTCCTCTTCCCGGTCCGTCAGAATCTCCCCCACCAGGCCGGCTGCGCGGAGGTAGGGAACCAGGCGCTCCCGGAACACTTCCGGGGAAAGCATGCGGACGTGCGTCCCATTGATCGCCTCGGCCTTTTTCAGGTCGAAGCGGGCGGGGTTGCCCAGCACGTCATGGATGTCGAAGTGCTCCACCAGCTGTTCCACCGTGAAAATGTCCTCGTCCGCGCTGAGCGACCAGCCCAGCAGTGACAGGTAGTTCAGCAGGCCCTCGGGGATGAAGCCCCGCTCCCGGTGCAGGAACAGGCTGGATTCGGGGTCGCGCTTGGAGAGCTTTTTGTTGCCCTGTCCCATGACATACGGCAGGTGGCCGAACTCCGGCATGTACTTTGCCACTCCGACCGCATGCAAAGCCCGGTAGAGGGCAATCTGGCGGGGAGTCGAACTGAGCAGGTCCTCGCCGCGGAGGATATGGGTGATGCCCATCAGGGCGTCGTCAACCGGGTTTACCAGCGTGTACAGGGGCGCTCCGTTGGCGCGGACCACCGCGAAGTCCGGGACGGATCCCGCACGGAAGGTGATTTCACCGCGGACCAGGTCGTTGAACGTGATGTCCTCGTCCGGCATCCGTAGGCGAAGGACGGCTTCGCGGCCTTCGGCCTTGAACTGCGCGAGCTGCTCCTCCGTCAGGTGGCGGTCAAAGCCGTCGTAGCCGAGCTTCGGGTCGCGGCCCGCCGCACGGTGCCGCGCCTCGATCTCATCCGGGGTGGAGTAGGACTCGTAGACAAAGCCGCCCTCCCGGAGCCGGCCAATGACGTCCTGGTAGATATCGCTCCGCTGCGACTGCCGGTAGGGCTCATGCGGCCCACCGACCTCCACGCCCTCGTCCCAGTCGATGCCCAGCCACTTCAGCGCGTCCAGCAGCTGGTGGTAGCTTTCCTCGCTGTCGCGCGCAGAATCCGTGTCCTCGATCCTGAACACCATGGTGCCCTTGGTGTGCCGGGCATAGGCCCAGTTGAACAGGGCCGTGCGGATCAGTCCGACGTGGGGCGTGCCCGTGGGCGAGGGGCAAAAACGGACCCGGACGGGAGTGTCCGCGGTGACGGGCGGGATGGAGGCAGCATTCGGTGCAGCAGCAGTAGTCATAGTGGCTTCAACTTTACCGTCTGCCGCCAGGGGTCACGGCGGAGAAAAGTCAGCGGCGGACTATGGGGTTGGACAAGCGGCCGATGCCCTCGATCTCCACCTCGATGCGGTCACCCGCGCTCACCAGGCCCACGCCGGCCGGCGTACCGGTCATGATGACGTCGCCCGGCAGCAGGGTGAACGCCTGGGAGACCAAAGACACAAGTTCCCGTACGCCCCTGATCATCTGGCTGGTGCTGCCGTCCTGCCGCAGCTCTCCGTTCAGCCGGGACTGGATCTGTACATCGTCCGGATCAAGTTCGGTCTCAATCCACGGGCCAAGGGGCGCCGAGGTGTCAAAGCCCTTGGCGCGGGTCCACTGCAGGTCGCTCTTCTGGACGTCCCGCGCCGTGAGGTCGTTGCCGCAGGTGTAACCAAAGATGACATCGTCCACGCGTTCCTCCGGCACGTCCTTGCAAATCCGGCCGATCACCACGCACAGTTCAGCTTCGAAGGACACTTCTTCAGAGAACTCCGGCAGCACGACGGGATCGTTGGGGCCAATGACGGCGGTGTTGGGCTTCAGGAACAGGAGCGGCTGGGCAGGAACCTCGTTGCCAAGTTCGTGCGCGTGCTCCACGAAGTTGCGGCCGACGCCAACCACCTTGCTGCGGGGAATGATCGGGGCAAGCAGCCGGACGTCTTCGAGCTTGTGGCGGACAGAGGTGCGCTCCACCCCGTTGAAGAAAGGGTCTCCGTGAATGACGGTGATCTCCTCGCTGCCCGTTTCACCTTCCACCACGCCGTACAGGGGATCAGAATCGACAACAAACCTAGCAATACGCATGGCTCCTACCCTACCGTCCCGCCAAGGCTGCCTGGGTCCTGGCCGCCGCCGGCCCGCTCCGCCCGCAGGTAGTGAAGCTGTGCCGCAACCGACGCAGCGGCAGCGCGCCGCACGGAAGGGTCGACGCCGGCGTAGACAACATCCGTGACGTCACCGGCCGATGCGTCCGGGCCCAGTTGGTCCAGTGCCGTCCGGACCTGCGCCAGCCGTTCCAGGCGATGGATGCGGTAGACCCGCACGACGGTGGCCAGGGACGGCAGCACCGGACCGTGGGCCGGCAGGACGGTGGCCGGCCCCAGCAATTCCAGCCTGTCCAGGGAGGCCAGGTAATCACCGATGGTCCCGTCCGGGTAGTCGATCATGGTGGTGCCGCGGCCGAGGATGGTGTCCCCCGTCAGTACGGAACCGTTTGGGCCGTCGGCGGGAAGGTGGAAGCACACCGAATCGGATGTGTGTCCGGGTGTCGCCGTTACCATGACGTCCATGCCTGCCATCCGGATCGCCTCACCGTCCTGCAGGGGGTTTCCGGCGCCGAGGCAGTGGGCGGGATCTGCGGCACGGACAGGAGCGCCGGTCAGCTGATGCAGGCGCGCGGAACCTGCAGTGTGGTCGGCGTGCCGGTGGGTGATGAGGATCAGTTCAACAGGGCCGGTACCGGCAAGCGCCCAGAGGTGCTCCTCATCCAGCGGGCCGGGGTCCACTACTACGGCGCCGGGACTGCCGGCCGCACGCAGCACGTAGGAGTTGGTTCCCTCCAGGCTCATGGGGCCCGGGTTGGGTGCAAGGATGAACTGCGTCAGGGCCGAGCTGCGCTGTAGGACGGGGCCGGAAGCTGAAGTCACCACCCCATCCTTCCACCGGCACGCGCCGGTTGCCCTTCCGCGCGGTGGAATAGAACTGCCGGCGAACCGGGTTTAGCTCCAGTGAAGACCACCTGATGTCCACAAGGAAGCCGGAACCAGACACCATGAGCACCACCACGCTTGCAGATCTCCTCGCCGAAGCTGACGCCGCCGGCCACGACCACGCGGCAACCGAGAAGAACAGCGGACTCCAGCACATCCACAACCACGCTACGGGCAGCATCGTGTGGTTTCCCACGTGGAAGAAGTTCCGCGAGACCAGCGATTGGCGCGAGGAAGTCGACGCCTACGCCAAAGACCTTGCGTCAGGTTCAGGGGCGGTGGAAGAAGTGGCCGCCCGTTCCGTCGCCGGGGAATTGGATGCTCTCCTGAAACGCGCCGCGGCAGCGAGTGACGCGAATAACTTTGTCCAGGACAACCTGGCCAGGCACCTGACCCGGACCTGGGCTGTCGCCGACGCCGTCGCGGAAGTAACGGGCAAGGCCCTGCCCACGGGAAGCACTGCGCCGTCCATATTCGCCGATTACCCCTATGACGTCTACGCCCAGGACGGCGGAGCTTTCGCCACCGCTTTGTGGAATGACATCATCGACGCCCGCCGCAACCGGGCACTGGCCGAAGAAGCAGAGCGGAAGGCCCTCAAGCCTGTGTCCCGGAAGGCCTTGAAAAACGCCGCCCGGAAGGCCGCGCGCCGCTGATTTCTTCCGCGGGACCAGAGCAGCACAGTGCAAAGGTGCCTGCCGGGCAGAAGCCCGGCAGGCACCGTCGTGCGTTCTCGAAAGGGTGGCCTACGCGAGGCGCGTGAGCCAGCCGTGCGTGTCGGGAACCGTTCCGGTCTGGATGCCCAGCAGTTTTTCGCGGATGGCCATGGTGGTCTCGCCCGCTTTTGCATCCTCGGAGCCGATGAACTCGGTGGCGTCCTTGAGGACCCCGATCGGGGTGATGACGGCGGCGGTGCCACAGGCAAAGACCTCCGCGATATCGCCTGAGGCAACACCCGCCCGCCACTCGTCCAGCGTGATCTTGCGCTCGGCGACGTCACGGCCCATGTCCTTGGCCACCTGAATAACCGACATCCGGGTGATGCCTTCGAGGATGGTCCCGGTCAGCGCCGGCGTCACCAGTGAGCCGTCCTTCATGACGAAGAAGACGTTCATGCCGCCAAGTTCTTCGACCGCGTTGTCGTTGAACTGGTCCAGAAAGAGGACCTGCTTGCAGCCGTTGGCTTCGGCTTCCTGCTGGGCGATGAGCGAAGCGGCGTAGTTGCCCCCGCATTTTGCATCACCGGTTCCGCCGCGGCCCGCGCGGGCGTACTCCCGGGAGATCCAGATGGAAACGGGTTTCAGTTCGCCGCCGAAGTAGTTGCCGGCCGGCGAGGCGATGACCCGGAAGGAAACCTCCCGCGCAGCCCGCACGCCCAGGAAGGCTTCGGTGGCGATCATGAACGGCCGCAGGTAGAGGGCTTCGCCGTCGCCGCTGGGCACCCATTCCTTATCGGCTGAGACGAGCTCGCGGATGGCGCCGAGGAAGTACTCTGCCGGCAGTTCGGGCAGCGCAAGCCGGCGGGCGGACTTATTCAGGCGGGCAGCGTTGGCCTCGGGACGGAAGGACCAGATGGAGCCGTCGGCGTGGCGGTAGGCCTTCAGCCCTTCAAAGATTTCCTGGCCGTAGTGCAGCACCGCAGCTGACGGGTCAAGGGAAATGGGGCCGTACGCCTCCACGCGGGCATTGTGCCAGCCGCCGTTGCCGTTCTCGTCCACGACGTAGTCAACGATGGCGGTGTGGTCGGTGAAGTGGTTGCCGAATCCCGGGTTGGCCAGGATTGCTGCACGCTCTTCAGCAGACTTCGGGTTGGCCGAGGGCTGCTGGCTGAATTCGACGCCATGGGCGGTCTGAGTCATGGTTCCTCCACGATCGGCCGCCTGGCATTTCAGCGTTGAAAGGCAAGGCGGCATTTGGTGATTCGAGACAAGCTTACGCCCGATGCCGGAAGCCCTGGCGCGGTCAGAGACCGGCGGCGATGGCGTCGCCGACGGCACTGGTGGTGCGGGCACCGCCGTCGCGCTTCTCGACGTCGGCAACCACCGCAGCCTCGATCCTGCGGGCCGCGCGGGTGTAGCCAAGGTGGTCCAGCAGGAGCGCCGCAGACAGGATGGCCGCGGTGGGGTCGGCCTTGCCCTGGCCGGCGATGTCCGGAGCTGACCCGTGGACGGGTTCAAACATGGACGGTGCGGTGCGGTCCATGTTGATGTTCCCGGAAGCTGCCAGGCCGATGCCGCCGGTGACGGCTGCGGCGAGGTCCGTCAGGATGTCGCCGAAGAGGTTGTCGGTGACGATCACGTCAAAGCGGGAAGGGTCGGTGACCATAAAGATCGTCGCGGCATCCACGTGCAGGTAGTCGTGCGTAACCTCCGGGAACTCCTGTGCCACGGCCTCCACCGTGCGCTTCCAGAGGTGGCCTGCGTAGACCAGGACGTTGTGCTTGTGGACCAGGGTGACGTGCTTCCGCTCCCTGGCACTGGCGCGGCGGAAGGCGTCGCGGACAACGCGTTCAACACCGTGGGCGGTGTTCAGCGAGACTTCCGTGGCCACCTCATGGGGGGTTCCTGCACGGAGCGTGCCGCCGTTGCCGACGTAGGGGCCTTCGGTGCCTTCGCGGACCACGATGAAGTCAATGACGCCGGGGTTGGCCAGTGGGCTGCCGACAGTGCCGTAAAGCCGGGACGGCCGCAGGTTGACGTAGTGGTCCAGGCTGAAGCGGAGCTTGAGCAGCATCTCGCGCTCGATGATGCCGGAGGGGATCCGGGTATCGCCGGGGGCAGCTCCAACGGCACCGAACAGGATCGCATCCCTGGTGCGCAGATCGGCCAGGACATGGTCCGGCAGGGTTTCGCCGGTTGCCAGCCAGTGCTCTGCGCCGAGCTTGTAGTGGGTCTGCTTGAGCTCGACGCCCTCCGACGCGGCAGCCTTCTCCAACACCTTAAGTGCTTCTGCAATGACCTCCGGGCCAATGCCGTCGCCGGGAATAATTGCCAGATCGATGGAGGATGCGCTCATGCTTTCAGCGTAGCCAAGACATCCATATGCTGGTCAAGCTGTCTCATTATTCGAAACGCTGAGGCGACGCTCTCTCACTTACTGCAGGAAAACAGCGGACGCTCTCTCACCGGCGATTCAGGGGTGACAGGGCGTCCGCGGAAAACCCGGATTAAGTGAGAGAGCGTCCCGGCCCCTACGCTCCCGCGGGTTCCTCGTACTTGGGGAACACCGGCGAAGGTGCCGGCAGGTCCGTCCCCGCTTTGATCGGCGTGCCGATGGCGGAGAACTGGCGGGCCTCCCCTTCCGGCTGGCCGAGGCTGGCAAGGAGCGCCGCTGTAGCGGCGGGCATGACCGGCTGCGCAAGGATGGCCACGATCCGCAGGACTTCCAGCGTCACGTACAGCACGGTGTTCATTCGTTCGACGTCGGTTTTCCGCAGCACCCACGGCGCCTGCTCGGCGAAGTAGGCGTTGGTGTCGCCCAGGACGGCCCACACCGCTTCGAGGGCACGGCTGAATTCCTGCTTCTCGAACGCTGCCCGCGAAACGTCAAGGAGGCCACCGGCCTGCGCCAGGATGGCGTCGTCCTCAGCGGTGAACGCGCCCGGGACAGGCACCTTGCCCCCGCAGTTCTTGGCCACCATGGACAGTGAGCGCTGTGCAAGGTTGCCAAAGTTGTTTGCGAGGTCAGCGTTCATGCGGCCGACGATTGCGTCGTGGTTGTAGCTGCCGTCCGCGCCGAAGGGCACTTCCCGCAGGAAGAAGAAACGTACCTGGTCAAGGCCGTACTGCTCCACGAAGTCTGCCGGGGCCACCACGTTCCCCAGCGACTTGGACATTTTGACGCCGTTGTTGTGGAGGAATCCGTGGATCATGACCCGCTTGGGCAGGGCGAGGCCTGCGCTCATCAGGAAGGCGGGCCAGTAGATGGCGTGGAACCGGGAAATGTCCTTGCCAATAACGTGGACATTTGCCGGCCAGTACCTACGGAACTTTTCTGAATCGACGTCGGGGTAGCCCACGCCGGTGAGGTAGTTGGTCAGGGCGTCCACCCATACGTACATGACGTGTTTGTCGTTGCCCGGGACCGGTACGCCCCAGTCGAAGGTGGTGCGGCTGATGGAAAGGTCCTCCAGGCCGCGCTTGACGAAGCTGATGACCTCATTGAACCGGTACTGCGGGGCACCGAACCCGGGCTGGGCCTCGTAGAGGGCCAGCAGCTTGTCCTGGTAGGCGGAAAGCCGGAAGAAGTAGCTCTCCTCGGCCGTCCAGGTCACCTCGGTGTCCGTCTCCTTCGAGTAGCGCACGCCGTCGTCCTTGACCACGGTGTCGTCCTCGACGTAGAAGGCCTCGTCGCGTACGGAGTACCAGCCCTCGTATTTGGAGAGGTAGATGTCCCCGTTGGCTTCCATCTTTTTCCAGATGGCCTGCGAGGCAGCGTAGTGGTCCTCGTCCGTGGTGCGGATGAAACGGTCGTACGAGATGTCCAGGGCCGCATGTGCCGCCTTGAAGACCTCCACGTTCCGGTCCACCAGCTGCTTGGGCGTGATGCCTTCCTTTTCGGCGGTTTGGGCGATCTTCATCCCGTGCTCGTCGGTGCCGGTCAGGAACATCACGTCATACCCGTCAAGCCGCTTGAAACGCGCCATGGCGTCCGTGGCGATGTACTCGTAGGCGTGGCCGATATGGGGCACCCCGTTGGGGTAGGTGATGGCCGTAGTGATGTAGAACGGCGTTTTCTGTGAAGCAGTCACGGGTGGACGTTACCTTCGGTGCGGAGGGACAGGCTAGATCAGTTCGGTCAGGGAGTCGCTGAGCCGGACGAGTTCGTGGTCGTGCGAAGCCACCAGGACTGCTATGCCGTCCGAGGTGGTGTCCTTCAGGATGCTGATGATGCGGTTTGCCGAGGCACGGTCCAGGCTCGCCGTAGGTTCATCCACCACCAGGACCCGGGTGCCCAGGATCAGGGCACGGGCGATCGCAACGCGCTGGCGTTCGCCGCCGGACAGCTGGGCCGGCCGGTGCCGCATACGGCGGCCCAGGCCCACGAGGTCCAGCAGGTCCTTTGCCATGTCGCGGCGCTGTTCCACTTCCCCGTCCGGCACAGCCGGCAGGAGCACGTTCTCCAGTGCGCTCATTCCGTCAATGAGCGCACCGCCCTGGTCCACGTACCCGATGAGTGCACGACGGCGGTCGGCAATTTCGTCGTCTCCCATGCTCTCAAGGGAATCACCCTCCCAGAAGACACGACCCGACGTCGGCAGGGTCAGGCCCGCGCCGACCGTCAGAATGCTGGTCTTTCCGGAGCCGCTTCGGCCGGCGACGCAGTGCATCTCACCCGCGTGCAGCGTGAGGTCGAAGCCTTCCACCACGCTGACTGCCTCGGCCCCGCCCTTGCCGCCGCCGTAGCGGATGGTGATGTCGCTCAGTTCCAGCGGGGTTTCGTGGTCAGCTTCTTTGACGATGGTGTTGGCACGCGTCTGCAGGGGGACGTCGCCGGAGCCGCTCCTGCGGCTCCGCTGGACATTGGTCTGGTTTGTCATTGGACCACTTTCGTTGCAATCGGTATCCAGCAAAGTACAGCCACGAGGCCGGCTACGCCTGCCCACAGCGCGGCATAGGGGGCCAGCAGCAGGCCAATGCCGAGGGCGCCCAGCACGCCCAGGGGCAATGCCACGCTTCCCACCAGCGCGTTCTCGAAAAGCCGGACCTGGCGGAGCATGTCCGGGTTCCACCCCATGGCTTCGAGGATGCCCAGGTACTGCCGCTTGGCGTGAAGCTCAAAGCGCCCGGTCACCAGGGTCAGGACGAGTCCCACCACCACGCCTGCGAGGGCAAGGAGGATGCTCGGCAGCGCCACGCTGGCAGCAGCGAGCCCGCTCAGTGCACTGGCGCCGGCAGCGCGGGGGATGTCGATCAGCAGGGCGATCAGTCCGCCCACGGCGGCACCGAAGACTCCGACGGCAACGGCCAGGGCAAGGGTGTTGAACTTGTTGGTGCCCAGCTGGCGGTTCGCGAAGGTCAGCGGTGAGTCCACCGGAATAAGGCGCTCGTCGTGCTGCGGTTCTTGGTCGATGACGTCGCGGTGGCGCAGCTGCCGGGCTGCGAAGAATGCAGCACCGGCGTACAGGACCAGGACGGCAACGCACACGAGGGCTGTTGTGAGGCTCCAGCTGACCAGGCTCAAGACGAGGCCTGCCACGGCAAGCAGCACCGCACCCACACCGAACTCCTCCAGCACCCAGCTGCGGATGCGGCGCTGGGTCCAGCCCATGGCGCGCAGTGTTCCCGCTTCGTTCCGGCGCTTGCGGATGTAGCTCACGGTGGAGGCACCGGTGAGGAGGGCAGCCCCGCACAGCGTCAGGAAGAGCAGCGTGATGTTTGTTCCGGAAAGCGAACCTGTCACGGCGTCTGCCGCGTTCTGCCTGACCCATGACTGCTGCACGGTGCCCAGGTCGGATTCCTTGCCGGCGTCGTCCTTTGAGTAGCCGGGAACGAAGATGCCGGTTTCCTCGCGGGCGGACCCGGCAACGATGGTGGCCTCCAGTCCCATCCCGCGGATCTCGGTGGCCAGCTTTTCAACGTCCGGCTGGGCTTCCTTCCAGCTGCCGGGTGCATCGGCGCGGACGCGGACGGCGTCGATGACTGCTGCGTTTTCCTTGTAGCCGCGCGCAGCGGCGAGCCCGTAGTAGTCGGTGATGGCACCGGCGGACTGGCTGGCCAGCCCGGTGGCGCTCAGGGACGGCTTGAGCCCGGCAGCGGCGACGTCCTTGCCCTCGGCGTCCTTGACCAGGGTGAAGGGAGCGGGGTCGTAGCCACCCAACGGAAGCTTGTTGACGTCACCGGCGGCCGCTGCCACTGCGGAAGGATCGAAGGTTCCGTAAACCATGGCGAGCGGGGCTGCCGCCTTCTGCTCCCCCGTCTCCAGGTTCTCCCGGTAAGAGCGTTCGTCCACCGGCTCGCGCTGGGTCTGGTCCACCGGGGTGCCGTTGGCGCTCTTTTCGGGCAGCCGGTTGACAGTGACCCACTCGCCCGGGACTGCGTTCTTGTCGACGGCGCCATTTGCTGCGGTGCCGCCGTCAGTGTACTTAGGGGCGGCCGCGAAGTCGGTGCTCCACTTCGCGGGAGTGTAGAGCCCCTGGTTGAAGTTGCCGGTGGCGCCAAGAACGGAGGAGTGGTCTGTGGAGCCGGGCCAGGCGAGAACGAAGGGGTCTTTCGAAACAAACGGCAGGTAGTCCTGGTCCAGTGACTGCGAGACAGTTCCGACGTCCTGGACCACCTTGCCCGCGTCGTCGATTTCCTCAATCTTGACGTTGTACTTCAGGTCCAGGGACGTGCCCGAACGCACAATGAGGGGAATGGCCTGGGAATCGGCGGTCAGCTGGCCGGTGCGCTTGGCCTGCTGGTACTGCGTCATCAGGGGCGCCCAGTACTTGAGCTTCACACCCAGGAAGTCCGGGCCTTCTTCCAACTCGTCCAGGCCAATGCCGTTGGTGAAGAGTCCTTCGAAGTAGCGGCCGATGGCTCCAGCATCACGTGCGTCGGCGGGCGGGGCCTTTTCCAGCGGGGCGAGGAAGTCGCCGGCGGAACCAAGGAGGGCCCGCTCGGCAGCGGGATCGACGGCAACGACGGATTCGGTGACCTCCGGGGCCAGGGGCAGCGACACGGATACGTTGAACAGGTTGTGTTCGGATCCGCCGGCCGGGGCAGGGAACTTGACGCCCGTTTCGCCTTCGGGAGCGGCAATGCGGATGCTGCTCCCCCCGGCGGCCCGTTCCTCGACGAGTTTCGCTTTGCCAAGCGTCCCTTCGGCAGTGGACTTGAACAGCGTCTGTTCCGAAACACCGTCGGAACTGACGGCACTGGCAGTCAGGCGGTACTTCTTCGCCTTATCGCTGAGGACAGACTCGGCCGCAGGCCAATCGGCCGGCGCGGTGGCGCCGGCAGCCTGGTCGGCCGTCGCGGTGCCGGCAAGCCCGGCGTTGTAGCCCAGGTAGTCCATGGCTTCCAGCCGCGGCGCCTCGAGGTTCTGCGTCACCCGCGACACGAGGCTGATAGGCGCTGCCACCGAGGTCCCGGACAGCTTCCGGATGGCTTCAAGTTGTTCGAAGCTGATGCCGCCGGTGCCGTTGGCGATTTCCGGCTGCAGCAGCGCACCCGTCGGCGCCTTTGCCTGGACCAGGATGTCGTAGAGCCCCCGCGAATTTTCATCCACCGTCCGGCTGAGCGCGGCTTGTGACTGGCTTTGGACGAGGACCGACAAGCACATGGCTGCGATCAAGATGGCCGCGGTCAACAGCAGCACTCTGCTTCTGATGAACCTCTGGACGGCGTTCATGGAACTCCCTGAGACCTGGATTGCGTGCGCACATTCGAGACCGCGCCGGGCGGACGCGGATAATTACGGACGGATGTGCAAAAGGTATTGGCCGGCCTGCCGGCATGGTCCTGAACCAGGACCCAGCCATTGTAAGCAGACCGGCCAATCATACGTGGCCCCGCCGGGACGCGCCGAGCGGAGGGTGGCAGTGCGGCGTTTCGCCGGGCGCGGGCTTAGTCCTCCAGGTCCACTTCCCGGACCATTTCAGCGCCGATGCCGGCCTTGATGGCGTCCAGAACCTGCTGCGGTACGGAGCTGTCGATGGTCAGCAGCGCGAGCACCTGCCCGCCCTGGTCGTGGCGGGCCACCTGCATGCCGGCGATGTTGATGTTGTTCATGCCCAGGATGTGGCCGATGGTGCCGATCACGCCGGGACGGTCGGTGTAAGCGACCACCACAAGGTGCTCGCTGATCGGAATTTCCACCTCGAAGCCGTTAATGCCTACCAGCTTCTCGATCTGCTTGGGTCCGGTCAGGGTGCCGGCCACGGAGATCTGGCTGCCGTCGCTGAGCGCGCCGCGCAGGGTCAGGACATTGCGGTAGGACTCCGTCTCCGGTGAGGTCATCAGGCGGACGTTGATACCGCGCTGCTCAGCGATGACCGGGGCGTTGACGTAGGAGACCTGCTCTGTCACCACATCGGCGAAGACGCCCTTGAGGGCCGCCAGCTCCAGGACCTTGACGTCCAGGGAAGAGATCTCGCCGGCAACCTCCACGTCCAGCTGGGTCAGCGAATCGTGGGTCAGGGCGGTGAAGATTCGGCCCAGCTTCTCAATCAGCGGGATGCCGGGGCGGACGTCGGGGGCAATGACGCCGCCGGCAACGTTGACCGCGTCCGGCACCAGTTCCCCGGCCAGGGCGAGGCGGACGGACTTGGCCACCGAAACGCCCGCCTTTTCCTGGGCTTCATCGGTGGACGCGCCCAGGTGCGGGGTGACCACCACGTTGTCCAGCTTGAAGAACGGCAGGTCGGTGCTGGGCTCCTTGGCGAAAACATCCACACCGGCGCCGCCGATTTCGCCGTCCTGCAGGGCCGTGAACAGTGCCTCTTCATCCACGAGTCCGCCGCGGGCGACGTTGACCACGTAGGCGGTTTTCTTCATCTTCCTGAACGCGTCCGCGCCGAGCATGCCCACGGTTTCGGGGGTCTTGGGCATGTGGATGGTGATGAAGTCGGACTGGGCCAGGAGCTCGTCGAGGCTCACCAGCTGCACACCCAGCTGGGCTGCGCGGGCGGAGGTGATGTAGGGGTCGTAGGCCAGGATCTTGGTGTCGAACCCCTTCAGGCGGGCCGCGACGAGGGCACCGATCCGGCCCAGGCCGATGATGCCGATCTTCTTTTCGAACAGCTCTGTGCCCGTGTACTTGGAGCGCTTCCACTCGCCGTCCTTCAGCGCTGCACTGGCCTGCGGGATGTGGCGGGCCAGGCTGAGGATGTGCCCCACGGTGAGTTCTGCAGCGGAAACGATGTTGGACGTAGGGGCGTTGACCACCATCACGCCGGCCTGGGTGGCGGCCTTGATGTCCACGTTGTCCAGGCCCACGCCTGCGCGGGCGATGACCTTGAGGTTCTTTGCGGCCGCGATGGCTTCGGCGTCGACCTGCGTGGCCGAGCGGACCAGGATCGCGTCAACGTCGCTGATGGCAGAGAGCAGCTGGGAGCGGTCCGCGCCGTCGGTCTGGCGGATCTCGAAGTCCGGGCCGAGGGCCTCGACAGTGGCGGGGGAAAGTTCTTCGGCGAGCAGTACTACGGGTTTTGACACGTCTGGTCCTCTGCGTTGCAGTCCTGGGGATGGGAACAAGTCTAGGCCGACGGAAAGGCCGGGCTCACATTGTTAAGTGTGAACCCGGCCTCACAGCTGCCTCTATAGGGGCGCCTCGGTTGCGGCCTTAGCGGGCGGCGGAACCTTCAACGTAGTCAACGTCCTGCTGCTGCCAGGAGAACAGGGAACGCAGCTCGCGGCCGACAGCCTCGATGGGGTGCTGCTCGGCCTTGGCACGCAGTTCCTTGAACTCCACGCCGCCGTTGTCCTGGTCTTCGATGAAGCGCTTGGCGAAGGCACCGGACTGGATGTCGGCGAGGACGGCCTGCATGTTTTCCTTGACCGCGGGGGTGATGACGCGGGGGCCGGAAACGTAGTCGCCGTACTCGGCGGTGTCGGAAACGCTCCAGCGCTGCTTGGCGATGCCGCCTTCCCACATGAGGTCAACGATGAGCTTGAGCTCGTGGAGCACCTCGAAGTAGGCGATCTGGGGCTGGTAGCCGGCTTCGGTCAGGGTTTCGAAGCCGTACTGGACCAGCTGGGACACGCCGCCGCAAAGGACGGCCTGCTCGCCGAAGAGGTCCGTTTCGGTCTCTTCCGTGAAGGTGGTCTTGATGACGCCGGCGCGGGTGCCGCCGATTGCCTTGGCGTAGGACTTGGCCAGGTCCCAGGCAGAGCCGGAAGCATCCTGTTCAACGGCGATGATGTCGGGGATGCCGCGGCCTGCCTCGAACTCGCGGCGCACGGTGTGGCCGGGGGCCTTCGGGGCAACCAGGATGACGTCAACGCCCTCCGGTGCCTGGATGTAGCCGAAACGGATGTTGAAGCCGTGGGCGAAGGCAAGGGCCTTGCCGGGCTTCAGCTTGTCCTTGATGGAGTCGTTGTAGATTGAGCGCTGGTGCTGGTCCGGCGCAAGGATCATGATGACGTCGGCCCATTCGGCGGCGTCGGCGACGTTCTTGACGGTGAAGCCTGCGTCCTCGGCCTTGGCGGCGGACGTGGAGCCGTCCTTCAGCGCGATGACAACCTCGACGCCGGAATCACGCAGGTTCAGCGCGTGGGCGTGGCCCTGGGAGCCGTAGCCAACGATGGCAACCTTGCGGCCCTGGATGATCGACAGGTCGGCGTCGTCGTCGTAAAACATTTCAGTCACTTGCGTAACTCCTCTTGAGTGGATTTCCAGATAGGTGTGTGGTGGTGCGGTTACGGGCGGTGCGCCCTGCGGAGGGATCCTGGCGGAGTCCTACGCGGAACGCAGCGCCCTGTCACTCATGGAGCGGGATCCCCGTCCAACGGCCAGGGTGCCGGACTGCACAATTTCGCGGATGCCGAAGGGCTCAAGCACTGAGAGCAGTGCGGTGAGCTTTTCGGGGTGGCCTGTTGCTTCAATGACGACCGAATCGGTGGAAACGTCGACTACTGAGGCGCGGAACAGGTCTGCAGCCTGGGTCACCTGCAGACGTGTTGCGGCATCCGCACGTACCTTGACCAGGATGTGGTCACGCTGTACGGAAGATTCGGGGGTCAGCTCAACGATTTTGATGACGTTGATCAGTTTGTTGAGCTGCTTGGTGACCTGTTCGATGAGGTCGCCGTCGGCGTCGACCACCACGGTCATCCGGGAGATGCCCGGAACCTCGGTGGGGCCAACGGCCAGGGAGTTGATGTTGAAGGCGCGGCGGGCGAAGAGGCTTGCGACGCGGGTCAGCACGCCGGGTTTGTCTTCAACCAGGACGGAAAGTGTGTGGCGGCTCATGGTCAGTCCTCTTCTTCCCATTCCGGGGTCATGTTGCGGGCAACCTGGATCTGGTCGTTGCTCACGCCGGCGGGCACCATCGGCCACACCATGGAGTTTGGGCTTACCACGAAGTCGATGACCACGGGGCGGTCGTTGATGGCCAGGGCCTTCTGGATGGTGGCGTCGATGTCCTCGTCGCGTTCGCAGCGGAACGACGCGCAGCCGTAGGCCTCCCCCAGCTTGACGAAGTCCGGGATCCGGACGGTGTCATGGCCGGTGTTGAGGTCCGTGTTGGAGTAGCGGCCTTCGTAGAAGAGCGTCTGCCACTGGCGCACCATGCCCAGGGAGGAGTTGTTGATCACGGCGACCTTGATAGGGATGTTGTTGATCGCGCAGGTGGCCAGTTCCTGGTTGGTCATCTGGAAGCAGCCGTCGCCGTCGATGGCCCAGACCACCCGGTCCGGCTCGCCCACCTTTGCGCCCATGGCAGCCGGAACGGCATAGCCCATGGTGCCGGCACCGCCCGAGTTCAGCCAGGCGTGCGGCCGTTCGTACTTGATGAACTGCGCCGCCCACATCTGGTGCTGGCCGACGCCTGCCACATAGACGCCTTCGGGACCGGTCAGCGCACCGATGCGCTCGATGACTTTCTGCGGAGCAGTCAGTCCATCGTCCGGCTCAGTCCAGCCCAGTGGATAGGTTTCCTTGAGGTTGTTCAGGAAGGCCCACCAGGTGGTGAGGTCCGGAGTGCCCGACGCCTCGAACTGGGCCCGTACGGCGTCAGTGAGCTCCGGAATGATTTCCTTCACGGAACCAACGATGGGCACGTCGGCAGTGCGGTTCTTCGAGATCTCCGCGGGGTCGATGTCGGCGTGGATGACCTTCGCCATCGGCGCGAATGTCTTCAGGACGCCGGTAACGCGGTCGTCAAAGCGCGCGCCGAGGGTGATCAGGAGGTCGGCCTGCTGCAGGGCGGTCACGGCCGAGACGGTTCCGTGCATGCCGGGCATTCCCATGTGCTGCGGGTGGGAGTCCGGGAAGACACCCTTGGCCATCAGCGTGGTGACGACGGGAGCGCCGGTTGCTTCCGCCAGGGCCAGCAGCTCGGCGGAGGCATGTGCCTTGACCACGCCGCCGCCCACGTACAGCACGGGCTTGCGGGCCGCGGCGATCAGCTTGGCAGCTTCCCTGACCTGCTTGTTGTGGCCGCGGGTCACGGGACGGTAGCCGGGCAGGTCGACCCGGGGCGGCCAGGAGAAGGTCATCTGGCCAACCTGGGCGTCCTTGGCCACGTCCACCAGGACAGGACCCGGGCGGCCGGTGGAGGCGAGGTGGAACGCCTCCGCCATGACGTGCGGGATGTCGTTGGGGTCGGTCACCAGGAAGGAGTGCTTCGTGATGGGCATGGTGATGCCCACGATGTCAGCTTCCTGGAACGCATCGGTGCCGATCACACCGCTGGATACCTGGCCGGTAATGGCCACCAGCGGCACGGAGTCCATGTGGGCATCCATGATGGCGGTGACGAGGTTGGTGGCGCCCGGGCCCGAGGTGGCGATGCACACGCCTACCCGCCCGGTGACCATGGCGTAGCCTTGCGCGGCGTGGCCGGCTCCCTGCTCGTGACGGACCAGGACGTGGTTCATGCTGGAGGCCATCAAGGGGTCGTAGGTGGGCAGGATCGCGCCACCGGGCAAACCGAAAATATCGTCGACGCCGAGTTCTTCGAGCGAGCGGACAATAGCTTGCGAGCCGGTCATCACCGTTGGGGGTACAACGTTGTTCGGCCCAAGGACAGGAGAGACGGCAGCAAGGTCAGCGACGGCGACGGCGTGCTCTGCCGTACGGTCGGCGCGTTCCGGAGCCTTGGGGGCTCCAGCGGACTTGGTAGCCATCAGCGAGGGGCTGATGGGCGATCCTTTGCTCATCGGACTCTTCCTTGTGGATCATCTGTGTGGTTCATGGAGACTGCGGGGAAATAAAAAAACCCCTCAGCCTGGCGGCTCTTCGAGGGGTTGCGCGTGACGGTTCGTTACCAGGGGCTAATATGCCACGCGCTGGATAAGGACGACGACTGCAACTGCGGCAGCGCGGCTGGTAACGAAAGTCATGCGTTCAGTTTTCCCTCTGGGCGAGATAAGTGTCAACGAGGCAGTTCCCTATCTCACCATGTGGACTACGCTGTCCACGGTGCGATCCTACCCCGAACTTCCGGCGAAGGCGCCGTCCGCCGGGGCCCTGGATCACCCCCTGTTACGCCCCTGCCTCCAGCGGCTGGTTCACCGCCGGAGGCTTGGGTTCCTGCTAGCCGGTGTAGGCACCGGTGCTGGCGCTGTGCACCAGCTTGGCGTACTTCGCCAGGACGCCCTTGGTGTAACGGGCGGGCAGGGGCTCCCAGCCCACCTTGCGGGCTTCGAGCTCTGCCTCGTCCACCAGCAGGTCAAAGCTGCGGGCTGCAATGTCCACCCGGATCCGGTCGCCGTCCTTGACGAAGGCGATGGGTCCGCCGTCGACTGCCTCGGGGGCGACGTGGCCGATGCAGAGGCCCGTGGTGCCGCCGGAGAAGCGGCCATCCGTCAGGAGCAGGACGTCCTTGCCGAGGCCCGCACCCTTGATGGCGCCGGTGATGGCAAGCATTTCGCGCATGCCCGGGCCGCCCTTGGGACCTTCATAGCGGATCACCACAACGTCGCCCGCGTGGATCTGGCCGTTGTCCAGCGCATCCAGGGCGCCCTGTTCACGCTCGAAGACGCGGGCCGTACCCTCGAAGACGTCAGCGTCGAATCCCGCGCTCTTCACCACTGCACCCTCAGGGGCCATGGAGCCGTGCAGAATGGTGATGCCGCCGGTCTTGTGGATGGGGTTGTCCAGCGCACGCAGGATCTTTCCATCAACGTCCGGCGGGTTGATCGCCTCGAGGTTTTCCGCCACGGTCTTGCCGGTGACGGTGAGGCAGTCGCCGTGCAGCAGGCCGGCGTCGAGCAGTGCCTTCATGATCACCGGCACGCCGCCGATCTTGTCGACGTCGGTCATGACGTAGCGGCCGAAGGGCTTGAGGTCGCCCAGGTGCGGAATCTTGTCGCCGATGCGGTTGAAGTCATCGAGGGTCAGCTCGACTTCGGCTTCGCGGGCGATGGCCAGCAGGTGGAGCACAGCGTTGGTGGAGCCACCGAAGGCCATGGTGACGGCGATGGCGTTTTCGAAGGCCTTCCGGGTCATGATGTCGCGCGCGGTGATGCCCTTGCGGAGCAGGTTGACCACCGCTTCACCGGACTTGCGGGCAAATTCATCACGACGGCGGTCTGCCGAGGGCGGGGCGGCCGAACCGGGCAGTGACATTCCCAGGGCCTCGCCGATGCAGGCCATGGTGTTGGCCGTGTACATGCCACCGCAGGCGCCTTCGCCGGGGCAGATGGCCTTTTCGATGCGGGTGAGGTCCTCAAGGCTCATCTTGCCGGCGGCACAGGCGCCAACAGCCTCGAAGGCGTCGATGAGGGTCACTTCCTTCTCGGACCCGTCCTCGAGCTTTACCCACCCCGGCATGATGGAGCCGGCATAGAGGAAGACGCTGGACAGATCGAGGCGGGCGGCCGCCATCAGCATGCCCGGGAGGGACTTGTCGCAGCCGGCCAGCAGGACGGAGCCGTCGATCCGCTCGGCCTGCATCACAGTTTCCACGGAGTCGGCAATGACTTCGCGGGACACCAGTGAAAAATGCATGCCTTCGTGGCCCATGGAAATGCCGTCCGAAACCGAGATGGTGCCGAACTGCATGGGGAAGCCCCCGCCGGCGTGCACGCCTTCCTTGGCGCCCTGTGCGAGGCGGTTGAGGGAGAGGTTGCAGGGGGTAATTTCGTTCCAGGAACTCGCGACGCCAACCTGGGGCTTGGCGAAGTCGTCATCGCCCATGCCTACCGCGCGGAACATGCCGCGCGCCGGGGCGGCGTGGATGCCGTCAGTTACTACCCGGCTGCGGGGCTTGATGTCAGGCTTGTTGTCGGTCGCGATCTGGGTGTCCTCACTCATAGGGAAAATTCTAGGGCTCCCCGGCGGTGCCCGGGGACAGGATCTCCCGGGTAGGGCGGAAAACGGGGAAATTTTGCTCAGATGGTGGACGTTCGTCTCACATAATGAGATGCGCGCTGCCCGGGTGGTTCTGCGGGGGTTTCTTGCAGCGTCTGCGGCCTCAGATGCATGGCTGTTGCCCAAGGGTTCTTTATGGCCGGATACGCCCCCGGCCCACTCCTGGGTTTCGGGAGTACAAGCAGGTCAAGGTGCTGGACACCGCTGTTGAGCCGACGTAGCGTCGGGGAAAGTGCACCCTGCCATCCGACTGAAGGACCCGCCATGGACTTTGTCTTCTGGATCATACTGCTCGTTGTGATTGCCGCTGTTGGATGGTGGTGGCTCAAGCGCAAAAATTCCTCCGCTCCCAAAGAGAGCACCAGCCAAGCCGAGGGCGCCCGGGCGGACGCCGGCACCCGCCCTGACGGTGCTGCCAGGACAGAGGACACTGCCCAGGCCGAGGACAATGCCCGGACCGGCGGTGCCCTTGCCGGCGGCAGCGCCGCCCCCTCCGCCGAAGCTGCGGCCACCGCCGGCATGGCCGGCGTTGCCGGATCCGGCGCCCAGGCCGTGCGCGCTGCACCCACCACTGCCGATGAACCGGTTGAAAAAAGGGTCACGCCGGCAGAGACTCCGAACGCATCCCGGGGCACCAGCAGGACAGGAGCAACTGCGATGACCGCGGCGACGGGCAGCGCAGCAGGAGCAGCAAAGGACGAACGCCGGGTCAAGGACGAAGCTGAATGGGAAACCCAGTGGTCGGAGGCGGGACCTGCCCACGTCGATGAGCATGCAGCTCACCGGCAAAGTGCCGCCCCGGCGTCAGCCACCCCATCCCCCGCGCAACCGGAACCAGTCGGACAGGCGCCCGTCCATCATCCGGAATACACCGAACCACACGCGCCCACCCTGCCCGGCGCCGAAACTGCGGCCTTGGAGGATGCAGAAGACGCCGGCCCAGGGACTGCCCTCCCGGCCGCGGCCCACAACGCGGCGGGCCCCAAGGAGAGCGATCGGCACCCCATTGCCGGTGTCCGCGTCCCCCATGATGCCGCCGCCGCTGAGACCCGGGACAGGGCACAGTCCTCGGCATTGGTCGAAACTGGAGCGGACCGTACCCAGGCCCCGTCAGGCGGCACTGCCCAGGCTGAGCCGGCCGGGCATCTCGCGGCAGAGGAACCCTATGGCCAGGGATCGGCGTCGGCCGCGGCTGACGGCAGCGGCCCGGCGGACTACACCGTCAAGGGCGACGCCGGTGCCATGGTCTATTACGAGGAGGGACACCCCGAGTATGAGCTGGCCAGGGCTGAAGTGTGGTTTGAGTCGGCCGCCCACGCCGAGGCTGCAGGCTTCAGGGCGCCACGGCGGAGGCGGCTCTAGCGGAACCCGCCCCGGCCGGGCAAGAGAGGAGCCCCACCGCTGTGGCCCATTTCACAAGGAAGCGCGGCCGGATCCTCGGCGCATCGGGGGCGCTTCGGGGCAGTTCTTGGCTGCCCGCCAGTAACGAAAACCCCGGCTTTCCGCTGTTTCGGCCCCCTGGAGGCCAGGCAGGAAATACAAGGAGGCGTCGATTTCACATGCACCAAAAGTTCGTGTAGAGTTTCATGTCGTTGCGGAGATCATCGGGGAAACAAAAAGCCCCAAACGGTCGAAACAAAAGATGCACCTCTAGCTCAATTGGCAGAGCAATTGACTCTTAATCAATGGGTTCCGGGTTCAAGTCCCGGGGGGTGCACCACTGGGAAAACAGCCCCTGGCTTGCGGAAACGCAAGCCAGGGGCTGTTTTGTTTTATCCGGTGCCTGCGGCCCGCCCGCAGCAAACTTCGTTCTGCTGCTGCCGCCCGCCTTCCTCGTTGGGGGCCTGTATACAAAAAGGCGTGACCTCAGCTTCGGAAGAAGCTGCGATCACGCCTGGAAGCGGGCTGCGCCCGCAATACTGGCAGGGACGCCTAGGGAGTCATGGATGAATTGTTGAGCAGTTCTCCGGTTGCCTGCGTTCCGAACTGGCTTGCCAGCTCGCGGACAACGGCCTTTAGTTCCTGCCGGAGGGCATCAGGATCAATGGTGGCAGCGGCAAGTACAGTTCGCTCCATCTCCACGGCAGCGGCAACCGCTTCCTTGCCCCGTTCCGTGAGTGACACCACATGGCTCCTGCGGTCCGAGGTGCTGCGGACGCGGGCAATGTGGCCGTGCGACTCCAGCCGGCTGAGGGTTTTCCCCATGGTCTGGGCCTGGACACGCACATATTGGGCAAGCTGTGCCTGCGTCATGGGTCCTTGCGCGTTGAGAACCTCGATGGCAATAACCCCCGCATGAGTGAGGCCTATGGCCCCAAGCTTTTCGTTCCAGGAGTGTTCCACGAGGCGCGCAGCAGTGGACAGGAGGCGGCCTGTGGGCCAGTGATCCATATCAGGCATAGCAGCAAGTATAGCCAAGTGTCGATTGGCACTGGTCCCGACCGCTTACTAGGCTGTTATGTCCCGCCTGCAACAAGGAGAAAAACATTGGCTGACAGACTCGTAACCGGTGACCAAGCGCCCCTCTTCACGCTCAAGGATTCAGCCGGTAATGACACCGGCCTGACACCGCGCGCGGGCCGTCACACCATTGTCTATTTCTACCCGGCAGCGGCTACCCCCGGATGCACCAAGGAAGCCTGCGACTTCCGGGACAACCTGGCCTCCCTGCAGTCAGCGGGCTATGACGTCCTGGGCATCTCCCCCGACCCGGTGGAGAAACTTGCAAAATTTGCGGCCCAGGAATCCCTCAGCTTCCCCTTGCTCTCCGATGAGGACCATGCCGTAGCGGAGGCCTACGGGGCCTGGGGCGAAAAGAAAAACTACGGTAAGACCTACCAGGGCCTGATCCGCTCCACCATTGTGGTTGCGCCGGACGGCAAGGTGGCGCTTGCCCAGTACAACGTCCGCGCCACCGGGCACGTGGCGAAGCTCCGCCGTGACCTTAAGCTGGATGCCTGACCCGAGAGCCCGGCGACGGACCTGGGGCCGCTGACGCAGGTCCTTCCCGGGCGACGCTACAATAAAAACTGGGATCCGGCGTCGTACGTATCCCGGCCCGGTGTATGGTGCGGACACGCAGCCGGGCCAAGCGCGAGTGGTGAAATTGGCAGACACGCAGGATTTAGGTTCCTGTGCCTTCGGGCGTGGGGGTTCAAGTCCCCCCTTGCGCACAATTGGAAAGAGATCCTCCGGCTCCGGCCGGCGGATCTTTTTCGTTTTAAACCCGCCCGCGGTGCTGAATATGCAGCAAATTCGCAGCCCTCAGAAAAACTTCCTGCTTTTGACCCATCCGCATTATTGGAACTCCCGAATACCCATTGAGACACCAGCCAAGGGCAGGTGCCCACAAGCCAAAGGCGAACAAGGCCCCGGACAACCGGTCCGCGGCCGGTGAAACGCTAATCCAAGGAGAACCGAAATGCAGACAATCAAGCGCACAACTTTCACGGTCGCAGGCGTTGCAGCTGCCGCTCTGCTGAGCCTGACGGCGTGTGGCGGCTCGGCCGGCAGCACAAGTTCATCCGCCCCGTCCGCCGCACCATCGGCCTCCACCATGGCTCCTTCCCCATCAGCCAGCTCCTCTGCCGCCGCCATGGATCCGGCCGCCAACCTGGTTGGCCCCGGTTGCGCAGGGTACGCCGAGCAGGTTCCCACCGGTGCCGGCTCCGTTGAAGGCATGGCTCTGGATCCGGTAGCGGTCGCCGCGTCCAACAACCCGATCCTCACTACCCTGACGTCCGCCGTATCCGGCAAGCTGAACCCGAAGGTGGACCTGGTGGACACCCTCAACGGCGGTGAATTCACTGTCTTCGCCCCGGTTGATGACGCCTTCGCCAAGATCGACGCCGCCACCATCGAAACACTGAAGACGGACGACGCCCTCCTGAGCAAAATTCTCACCTACCACGTAGTGCCGGGCCAGATTACTCCTGACAAGATCGCCGGCACCCACGCCACTGTCCAGGGCGGTTCGGTCACCGTTTCCGGCAGCGGGGACACCTTCAAGGTCGATGACGCCAACGTGATCTGCGGCGGCGTCCAGACCAAGAACGCCACGGTCTACCTGATCGATTCGGTACTGATGCCCAAGTAATTCCGCAACGATGGCCCGGTGCCCGCTCCGCAAGGACCGGGCACCGGGCTTTTGCCTGAGGTCCTCTGGCCGTGGTCCTTCCTGAAACGGGAGTACCGGTCAACTAGACTGGGTCCCGGCCCGCAGTCGGCGGCGCCGGCAAGATCCAGAGGTGATAAGCGAGTGCCCAGCAGTCCATCGCGGCGGACGGTCATCACGGCCGGGGCCGCCCTCCTGGCATTGAGCGTCGCATCCTGTACGGGCATTCCCGCACCCTCGCCCTCGTCATCCACGCCGACTCCCAGCACCTCCGCAGAACCCATCGCCACCTTCAACTTCGGCACCGCAGTGCAGCCGTTAGGCCTCGACCCCGCGCTGTCCAGCGACGTTGAATCCCAGCGCATCACCCGGCAGATCCTCGAGGGGCTGGTGGGCGTGGACCAGACCACCGGAAAACCAACCCCGCTGCTGGCCATTGAGTGGAGCGAATCAAACGAGGGCCGCAGCTACACGTTCAAGTTGCGCAGCGGGGTCACCTTCCAGGACGGTACTCCTTTCAACGCCGACGCCGTGTGTACCAACTTCAACAGGTGGTTTGCGTTCTCTGAAGACCTCCGCCGGAAGGCCCCCGGCAGTTCGTTCCAAGACGTGTTCAAGGCGCATGCCGACGAGCCGGGGCTGTCCATTTTCAAGAGTTGCACCGCATTGTCCGCCGACACCGTGCAGATCGACCTGACGCAGCGCTTCACCGCATTCCTGCAGGCCCTGACCTTGCCTGCCTTCGCCATCGCCTCCCCCTCAGCACTGGCCGCCGGCACCGCAGATGTCCTGGACCAGACCCGCGGCGGCCAGGCCATCTCGGCCTTCGGCGCCAACCCGGTGGGCACAGGTCCATTCAACCTGAAGTCCTGGGACGAAGGCAGCGTCACCCTGGTCAGCAACCCGTCCTACTGGGGGGACCGCGGCCAGATCGCCACCATCAACTTCGTGGCCTACAACCAACCACAGGCACGTCTCCAGGCGCTTTTGGACGGCAAAATCGACGGATACGACGCCGTGACGGTGGGAAACTTCGACCAGCTTGTGAAGCGCGGCAAGCAAATTGTGCAGCGCGATCCGTTCTCGGTGATGTACCTGGGTATCAACCAGGAGATTCCGGTCCTGCAGAACCAGAAAGTCCGGCAGGCCATCGAACTGGCGATCGACAAAGAGACGTTGATCCGGAAGTTCTTCATCGACAACACCGCAGCCGCCACGCAGTTTGTCCCGCCCAAGATCAGCGGCTTCAACAACGACGCCCCTGCGCTGGGCCACGATCCGGCAAAGGCCAAGGAGTACCTCAAGGAGGCCGGGTACGCCGGCGAAGCGCTGAGGTTCTACTATCCGTTGAATGTCACCCGGCCGTACCTTCCCACCCCCGAAAAGGTGTACGCCGAGATCAGCCGGCAGCTGACAGCGGCGGGCTTCAACATCCAGCCCGTGCCCGTTGATTGGTCCGACGGCTATCTCCAGAAAGTCCAGTCCCCCGGTGACCACGCCCTGCATCTTTTGGGCTGGAACGGGTCCTACTCCGACGCCGACAACTTTGTGGGACCCCTCTTCGGGGAAAAGAACGGCGAGTTCGGCTACCAGGACCCGCAGGTTTTCTCGAAGATCAACCGGGCACGCGGTTTGCCCGAGGGAGAGGAACGCGATGAGCAGTATCACACCATCAATGCCCAGATCGCAGCGTCAGTTCCCGCCGTGCCCATTGCCTTCCCCATCTCCGCGCTGGCCCTTTCGGACCGGGTACTGAGTTATCCGGCTTCCCCTGTCTTAAATGAAGTTTTCACCAAAGTGCAATTGAAGCCTTGACGGGCCAGCCCAATTTCAGTAGTAGGGCTGCCCGGGGATATTCTGTGACAGCCAGAGCCGCTGCAATCGGAGACTGATCGTGACCTTCATTTCCAAGACCCCACATGCCGACGTCGTCCTGATTGGCGGTGGCATCATGAGCGCCACGCTGGGGGCATTCATCAAGCAGCTGGAGCCGAACTGGACCATCTCCATGTTCGAACGGCTGGACCAGCCTGGGCTGGAAAGCTCGGACCCCTGGAACAACGCCGGAACCGGGCACGCTGCCCTCTGTGAACTCAACTACTCCCCCGCAGCCAAAGACGGCTCGGTGGACCCCACCAAGGCGCTGCTCATCAACGAACAGTTCCAGCTGTCCCGCCAGTTCTGGTCACACCTCGTGGACCAGTCCCTGATCGGGTCGCCCAAGGGCTTTATCAACACCGTGCCGCACATGAGCTTTGTCATTGGCGAGGCGAACACCAGGTTCCTGAAGACCCGTTACGAGGCGCTCAAGCCCCACGCCCTGTTCCGCAGCATGGAATACTCCGAAGACCACGGCCAGATCGGCAAGTGGGCTCCGCTGATCGTCAAGGGGCGCGACCCCAAAGCCCGGATCGCAGCTACCCGCGCCACCGAAGGCACCGATGTGGACTTCGGGGCACTGACCCGGGAGCTGACTACCTACCTGGGGAACAACGGCGTCGAAATCAACTACGGCCACGATGTCACGGGGATCTCCAAGGCGTCCGACGGCGGCTGGAACCTTTCGCTGAAGTACCCCAAGTCCGGGGAACACGGCAAAATCCACGCCAAGTTCGTCTTCGTGGGCGCCGGCGGAGGCGCACTCCACCTGCTCCAGGCCTCCGGGATCCCGGAAAGCAAGGGTTACGGCGGGTTCCCGGTCTCCGGCCAGTTCTTCCGCTGCACCGACGAGACCATCGCCGCGCAGCACAGTGCCAAAGTCTACGGCCAGGCATCCGTGGGAGCTCCCCCCATGTCCGTGCCACACCTGGACACCCGTTACGTCAACGGCAAGCGCTCCCTGCTCTTTGGCCCCTACGCCGGCTTCTCCACCAACTTCCTGAAGAACGGCTCCTACCTGGACCTGCCGCTGTCCATCCGGCCCGGCAACATCATCCCCATGCTTGCCGTTGCCAAGGACAACATGGACCTCACCGCCTACCTGGTCAAGGAAGTGGCCAAGAAGCACGCGGACAAGGTGGAAGCCCTCCGGGAGTACTACCCCGAGGCAAAAGCAGGCGACTGGGAACTGATTACCGCTGGCCAGCGTGTACAGATCATCAAGAAAGACCCGCAGAAGGGCGGCATCCTCCAGTTCGGCACCGAAGTGATTGCCGGCCGTGACGGCACCATCGGCGCACTCCTCGGTGCTTCCCCGGGAGCTTCCACCGCGGTGCCCATCATGATCGAACTGCTCCGGAAGGCCTTCCCGAAGAACTTCAAGGGCTGGCAGTCCAAGCTGAAGGACATGATGCCCGGCTACGGGGTCAAACTCGATGACAACCCGGAACTTGCCGTGGAACTCGAAAGGGCGACGGCCAGGTCCCTTCAGCTGGAGAGCGTTTCCGCCACCCACTGACCCCTGCCGGGGTGAGTGGCCGGCCTCCGGCACGCAACAGTTTTGTTAGAACCCCACAGGAGACCAATTCGATGTTCCGGCTGGCACAACTGTCCCTTGCAAACCGGGCATTGATCGCACTGGTCACCGTTTTCGCTTCCGTGTTCGGCGTGATCACCATGTCGTCACTGAAGCAGGAGCTCATCCCGTCGATTGAGTTCCCCCAGATCACGGTGCTGACCGCCATGCCCGGGGCTTCCCCGGAGGTAGTGGACAAGCAGGTCAGCGGGCCATTGGAGACAGCGCTGAACGGCGTGGAGGGGCTGGAATCCACCTCCTCCACGTCGCGCAACGGCGTTTCGCAGATCACCATGGTCTTTACCTACGGCTCCAACCTGGATCGCGCCCGCAACCAGATCGACCGGGCCATCTCCAACGCCAAGCGTTCACTGCCCGAGGACGTACAGCCGCAGGCCTTTGCCGGCAGCATCAACGACTTCCCCATCGTGTTCCTGGCGGTGTCCTCGGATAAATCGCTCAGCGAACTGAACGCGGACCTCCAGCGGCTGAGCGTGCCGCGGCTGCAGAAGATCGACGGCGTCCGGGGTGCCGACGTGACCGGCGGCGCCACGCAGCACATCGCGATCCTTCCCCGCCCCGACGCCATGGCTTCCGCCGGCGCCACCATCACCTCCATTCGCGATGCACTGGGCAACAACGGCTCCCTGGTTCCGGCGGGCACCCTCGAGGAGCAGGGGAAAACCCTGTCCCTTCAGATCGGCAGCCCGGTCGACTCCCTGGACGCCATCAAGGCGCTCCCCCTCGCCGGGGCGAAAAACGCGGCCACCATCGGCACCGTGGCCGACGTTTCCCTCCAGGACGACGAACGAACATCCATCACGCGGACCAACGGTGAAGAAACCCTCGCCGTCTCGGTCACCAAAAAGCCCGAAGGCGACACTGTAGGCATCTCGCATGCCGTCCGGGACACCCTGGACGAACTTGAGGCCGAGCTGGGATCGAACGCGAAGTTCACGCCGGTATTTGACCAGGCACCCTTCATCGAAAAATCCATCAAGGACCTCACCACTGAGGGCCTGCTGGGACTGGGGTTCGCCGTCGCGGTCATCCTGGTCTTCCTGATGTCAGCGCGCTCCACGCTGGTAACGGCCGTATCCATCCCGCTCTCGCTCCTGATCACGTTCATCGGCCTGTCCGCCACCCGGTACTCGCTGAACATCCTCACCCTTGGCGCGCTGACCATTGCCATCGGCCGGGTGGTTGACGACTCCATCGTGGTCATCGAAAACATCAAGCGGCACCTCAGCTACGGCGAAGACAAGATCACCGCCATCCTGACCGCCATCAGGGAAGTAGCCGGCGCCATCACGGCATCCACCCTCACCACGGTGGCCGTTTTCCTCCCCATCGCTTTTGTGGGCGAACTGGCCGGTGAGCTGTTCAGGCCCTTCGCCCTCACGGTCACCATGGCCCTGCTGGCCTCCCTGCTGGTCTCCCTGACAATAGTTCCGGTGCTTGCTTACTGGTTCCTGCGCAATCCGGTTCCCAGCCGGGACAGGGCCGCCGGGCAGGATGCAGCCGCCGCCCGGGCCAAGGCACTTGAAGCAGAACAGCGCAGCAGGCTGCAGCGCGGATACCTGCCCATCCTTTCCAAAACCCAGAAGCATCCGGTGACCACCCTCGTTGCCGCCGCCCTGGTCCTGGGTGCAACCGCTGCCATGACGCCGCTGCTGGCCACGAACCTGCTGGGCAATTCGGGCCAGAACAGCCTGACCGTCCGGCAGGTGCTTCCTGCCGGCACCAGCCTGGCGGACACAAGTGCTGCAGCCATCCGCCTTGAGGAGGTCCTTCGCGGGATCGACGGCGTCCGCGACATCCAGCTGACGTCCGGCAATGCCCAGGCAGGCTTTGCCGCGCTCACCTCAACCGGCTCCTCCAACTCCACCTTCACAGTGGTGACGGATGAAAAGGCAGACCAGGAGCAACTGCAGGAGACGGTGCGGAACGAACTGGCAAAGGTTCCCGATTCGGGAAAGGTTTCCGTGGGCACCCAGCAGGGCGGCTTCGGAACCTCGTCCACTGTGGACATCACTATCAAGGCCGCCAGCACGGAGGACCTCCGGACGGCAAGCGACACCATGGTCGAGGCCATGACCGGCGTACCGGGCACCAGTGAAGTGGCCACCAACCTTGCCGCCAGCCAGCCGGTGGTACAGGTGAAAGTGGACAGGGCGAAAGCCGTGGCCGCTGGGCTCAACGAAGAACAGGTGGCCGGGGTCCTCGCTTCGGCCATCAGCCCCATCCCCGCCGGAACGGTGAGGATCGACACCGACGACTTCCCGGTGCAGATCGGCCAGGGCACCAGGTTCACAAGCATTGAGGCCGTCCGCCAAATCCCCCTGCCGGCCACCGGCGGGCCGGTCCCGCTGGGCAGCATTGCCTCGGTGGAGCAGCTGGACGTGCCGGTATCCATCACCGCGAGCAACGGCCAGCGCACCGCGCGCGTCTCGGTGACGCCGTCGGAATCCAATCTCGGGGCGGTCAACGCGGAAGTCCAGAAACGACTTGACGGAGTGCAGCTGCCGGCCGGAGTCACTGCCGAACTCGGCGGTGCCACCACCCAGCAGCAGGAATCCTTCCAGCAACTGGGGCTCGCCCTGCTGGCCGCGATCGCTATCGTCTATGTGATCATGGTGGCCACCTTCAAGTCACTGATCCAGCCGTTGATCCTGCTGGTCTCGGTGCCGTTCGCGGCCACGGGCGCCGTGGCCCTGCTCCTGGTAACGGGGGTTCCGCTGGGGCTGCCCTCCCTGATCGGCATGCTGATGCTGGTGGGGATCGTGGTCACCAACGCCATTGTGCTGATCGACCTCATCAACCAGTACCGGCAGCCCCGCGACGGGCGCCCGGGCATGAACGTGGCAGACGCCATCACGCACGGCGCCCGCCAGCGGCTTCGCCCTATCCTGATGACCGCTCTGGCCACCGTTTTTGCCCTCACCCCCATGGCGCTGGGCCTCACCGGCGGCGGGGGCTTCATCTCGCAGCCCCTGGCAGTGGTGGTCATAGGCGGCCTTACGTCCTCGACCGCCCTGACCCTGGTCCTGGTACCTGTGCTGTACCGCCTCGTGGAGGGCCGCCGGGAAAGGAAGGCACTGCTCCGGGAACTGCAGGAACGCCCGGAGTTTGGCCCCGCTGCTGACGTGGACGAAGAGTTCCGTGACTGGACCACCGGCATCGTCCCCAAGGTCAGCGGACGCCGCGCTGCCCCCGAAAGCCCCGAGTAGCCCCAAGCAGCCCCGGTAAGGCAGCAGCGGAATATTCTCCGGCCGGGAGCGTTGTATCCGGCGATAGATGCAAATGCATCTACATTGGCCTATACTGGAAGCAAGCCAGCAAGCCTCAGCAACGGAAAGGCACATCATGCAGATCGGTGTTTTCAGCGTCAGCGACATCACTCCGGACCCCACCACGGGCCGGATCCCCACCGAGAACGAGCGCATCAAGGCCTCCGTCGCCATCGCCAAAAAGGTTGAGGAAATCGGGATGGATGTCTACGCCCTCGGCGAGCACCACAACCGGCCCTTCTTCTCCTCCTCCCCCACCACCACCCTCGCCTACATCGCGGCGCAAACTGAGCGCATCACCCTTTCCACGGCCACCACGTTGATCACCACCAATGATCCGGTGAAGATCGCCGAGGACTTTGCGATGCTCCAGCACCTCGCCGACGGCCGGGTCGATCTGGTCCTCGGCCGCGGCAACACGGCTCCCGTCTACCCATGGTTTGGCAAGAACATCCAGGACGGCGTCGAGCTTGCCATCGAGAACTACAGCCTGTTGCGCAAGCTGTGGGACGAGGACACCGTGAACTGGTCAGGCAAGTTCCGCACCCCGCTGCAGAACTTCACGTCCACCCCCCGTCCTCTCGACGGCGTCGCCCCCTTCGTGTGGCACGGCTCCATCCGCACGCCGCAGATCGCCGAAGTGGCCGCCTACTTCGGCGACGGCTTCTTCGCCAACAACATCTTTTGGCCCAAGGAGCACTACCAGCAGCTGATCGGCCTCTACCGTGAGCGCTACGAGCACTACGGCCACGGCACGGCAGACCAGGCGATTGTGGGCCTGGGCGGCCAGTTCTTCATGCGCAGGAATTCCCAGGACGCCGTCAAAGAGTTCCGCCCCTACTTCGACAACGCTCCCGTGTACGGGCACGGGCCTTCTTTGGAGGACTTCGCCTCGCAGACGCCGCTGACCGTCGGCAGCCCGCAGGAAGTCATCGAGAAAACGCTGACCTTCCGGGAGTACTTCGGCGACTACCAGCGGCAGCTGTTCCTGATCGACCACGCGGGCCTGCCGCTGAAAACCGTACTCGAGCAGCTGGACTTGTTCGGCGAAGAAGTCCTGCCCGTCCTGCGCAAGGAATACGCGGCCCGCAAGCCGGCCCACGTTCCCGAACCGCCCACCCACGCCGGCCGGGTCGCTGCGCTGCTCGCAGCCCAGTCCGCTGAAAAGTCCGCCGCGGACGCGTGATGGCCGGCAAGGATACCGAGTCCCCGGTCCGCCTCGCCGCGGAAACGTGGGAGTCGCTGTTCCGGGCCCAGGTGGCGGTGATGCGTAAGCTGCAGTCAGGGCCGGCCTTCCGGAGGCTCGCCGTGAACGAGTACGACGTACTCTTCACGCTCTCGCGCTGCCCGACGGGGTGGCTGCGGCTCAACGAGCTCAACGACAACGTGCTGCTGAGCCAATCGAGCCTCAGCAGGTTGGTGGAGCGGCTGGAAAAACGCGGGCTTGTAGCCCGGATGCCGGCCCCCGAGGACGGCCGGGGCGTGCTCCTGCAGCTGACGGACGCGGGCCGGGAACTGCAAAAGGAAATTGGGCGCGAGCACGTCCGGGACATTTCCACCCTGATGGGCCCGGCCCTGACGCCGGCTGAACAGAAGGAACTGCGGCGGCTCACGGAAAAGCTCCGCAGCTCACTCGGTCCCCGGCCGCTCCGCTAGCCATCCGGCCGCCGTCGCCGGAAACAGCCGGCGCAAGTCCTGCACCGGTCAGGAGCCTGGCCGGGCAGGGCCCGGCTAGGCCAGTTCCACCAGCCGGGCTGGGTCCTCCACGGGCAGGTCACCGTTGACAACAGCGGTGACCTGGAGCTGGTTGAGGATAAGGCTTCCTCCGACGGTGGACAGGAAAGCTGTGTCGGCAGAATCGCGGCCGGCCGTGATGCGCAGCATCGATTCCCGCGGCGCCAGACCGGTGGGATCAATGACGTGCCAGGCCCCTTCCACATAGGCCTCAGCCACTGCATGGAAATCCATCGGGCTCAGTCCCGGGGCGTAGACCGCGGCGAGCCTCGCCGGAATGTCCCTGGACCTGAGCAGCGCGATGGCCAGGTGGGCAAAATCCCGGCACACTCCACGCCGGCTGAGAAGTGTTTCAACTGCACCGTCAGTGCCCCGGGAGGATCCGCTGAGGTAGCGCAGCTCACCGTTGACCCAGTTCCTGACAGCGTGCAGCAATCCGCCGCCGTGGACCCCTTCGAACTCCGCGTAGGCCGTAGGCAGGAGCCGGTCCGATTCAGCGTAGCGGCTGGGCCGGACGTACCGGATCCTGTCGGCGAGTTCCGATTCCTCAGGCTCCGCCTTTCCGCCCACGGTGGCAGCATATTCCACCGTTACCTCGGCCGGCTCGGCAAACTCCATGTAGTGGAACCTGCCCCCGTGGTGGTCCAATACTTCGGTCAGGGGAACCTGCTGTCCCCCGGCCGTCACGGACAGGGACTCCTCGAAGGAGGAATAGCCGCTGTTCCGCGCTGCGGCGATGGCCATGGCCACCTTGGTGTTGGCTACGGTCTTGAAGACCAGTCGTGCGGAAACACTGCGTTCCATTGCTCTCCGGGGGTGTCGGCGGCGGAAGAAAAGTCTCCGCTCTGCCTGGCGCATCGTGGGGCCGGGAACGGGACTAGTTTTTGATCTTCAGCGACATTAGCATCCGTTGGACGTTCGCGAATTCAGTTCCCTCCGAGGCGTACCGCGCAGCCTGGTCCAGGGTGTCGAAGGCCTTGGCGGGGGCAACCTTCTCATCCGGGGTGAAGGCCTTCACGGAGACCACATCACCAAAGGACAAGTCACCCTTCCCGGCCGGACCACGGACGACGTTGCGGAGCTCGCACGCCTGCCCGCCACCGCCGCCCATAACGTTGGTGATGCCATAGGAACCGAAGTATCGGTACCCCTGGATCACCCGGAAAACCACCCTCGGCGGTATGGTTCCTTCCCCGCCGGCGGCGGGCAACTCCAGCGGGAGGCTGCTGATCACCGAATAGGGCCGCTTCGAGGCGTCAGCGCATTCGGCGGACGACGGCGGCAGTCCTGTCCGCAGCGCTGCCAGGAAAGTTCCGTCCGGCTTTTTCACCTCGACTTTGAGCGCTCCGGGCAGGGTTCCCTCGTCCGGCTGGACGGACTGTGCGATCCAGTCCTGCGGGAGATCGAAGCTGACGGTCTTGCCGGCATCCGAGAAGGTCTTCCAGGCTGCCGCAGTGGCAACAGCCTCTGGGCCTGCGGTGGGGGTCGCGCCGGCGCCCGGCGTTGCTGCTGCGGAGGCATCTGCTGATGCAGGAGCAGTGCTTCCGGCTTCTGAAGGGCCCGGCTGCGCTGTCCAGCCCGGACCGCTGCCTGGCGGAGTTGAACACCCTGCCAGGAGGATGGCCGATGCCAGCAGGACGGCCATGGATGCCTTGCCTTTCATGCAGCCAGCGTAACGGCGCCTGCCGGCCCGGCGGTGATTCCGGCGGCGTTTCTGCCGAAATCACTGCCTGCGCGCCCGTCCGGCTGCCGCCCTCGGACGGTATGCTGCGGCCGGGGGCTAGGCTGGGCATATGGAAGAGCACCAGGGCGAAGCCGAGGAAAACCGGACTGATATTTCCGCCGTCGAGACCGCTGACTGGCGGCTGAGGACGTTTGCCATGTACCACAACGTCCGCAAGCTTGCCATCGAGAGTCCGGCGGAAGCGCATTCCTACTGGCGCCACCAGCGCGACCTGATGTTCGCCACGCACCCGGCCTCTCCCTTGACCACGGCGGATAAGGCGCACTTCTCCGGGCTGAAGACGGCGGACTATGATCCGATTTACCGGTTCCACGTTCCGCTGACCCCGGAGGGCGCGGGCAGGGAGATTAGCGTGGAGACGGGTACCGACGGCGCTGTCCGCTTCGTTCGCCTGGGCACCTTCGACCTGCCGGAAGTAGGCCAGCTGGCGGTCTGGAAGCTGCAAGGATACGGCGGCGGTATCTTTGTGCCGTTCCGGGACGCCACTGCAGGCCAGCCGGGCGGCAGCTGCGGGGCGGGACGGTATTTGCTGGACACCATCAAGGGTGCGTACCACGGGGTCTACGGCACCGGCCGGGACGCCCCGTTCGTGCTCGATTTCAACTTTGCCTACAACCCGTCCTGCGCCTACAACGAGGTTTGGGCCTGCCCGCTGGCTGGACCGTCCAACCGGTTGGCCGTGGAGATACCGGTAGGCGAACTCTACTAAGAGGAGCACCCTGTGAGCTCCGGCGCTAGGCCCCCAGTGCCCTGACCCGGCCGACGGCGTCAAGCACCAAACCGGACGCCGCTTCCAGGTCCGCTTCCGTCACCGCTGCACCGAAACTGAACCGGACGGCCGTCTGGGCAACTTCCGGGGGAAGTCCCAATGCCGTGAGCACGGGCGACGGCGCATCGGAACCCGCCGCGCAGGCTGACCCGCTGGAGCAGACAACGCCCCGGCGTTCGAGTTCAAGCAGCACCGATTCCCCGCTGGTTCCGGGAAAGCAGAAGGACGCCACAGAGGGCAGCCGCTCGACGGGATGCCCGGTGAGGATGGACCCCGGAACACCGGTGAGCACAGCGCTGATGAACCTGTCCCGCAAGGCCGCCACCCGGCGTCGTTCTTCCGCCTGGCTGGCCTGTGCCAGGGTGAGGGCGGTGGCCAGGCCCACCGCCCCGGCCACGTTTTCGGTCCCGGATCTCCGGCCGCGTTCCTGCCCGCCGCCGTGAATTAGCGGCTCCATCCTGGTGCGTCCGCGGACATACAGCACGCCGCAGCCTTTGGGTGCGCCGAGCTTGTGGCCGGAAATACTCATCGCATCAACCCCGAGCGCCTTGGTGTTCAGCGGCAGCCATCCGGCCGCCTGCACGGCATCTGTGTGGAACGGTATGCCGAGGGCGCGGGCCAAGGCGCCCAGTTCAGCGACGGGCTGTACCGTTCCCATCTCATTGTTGGCGTACATGACGCTGGCGAGGGCAGTTTCCGGCCGAAGCGCGGCCCTGAACGCCGCCGGCGTAACCCGGCCCTGCCCGTCAACGGGAACCACATCAACCACGAAGCCGTGGAAGCGCTCCAGGTACCGGGCCGACTCCTCCACTGCGGGATGTTCGACGGCGCTGACCACCACCCGGTTCAGCTGCGGGTCCGCCGCCTGCCGGGCCAGGGCGATGCCTTTGACAGCAAGGTTGTCAGCTTCGGTTCCCCCGGAAGTGAAGGTCACTTCGCCGGGCCGGCAACCCAGGACCGCCGCCACGGACCGCCGGGCACCCGCGAGCGCACCTGCAGCAGCCTCACCCAGGGTGTGATGGCTTGAGGGATTGCCGAACTCACCGGTCAGGTACGGCCACATCGCGTCCAGCACCTCGCGGCGGACCGGGGTGGTGGCGGCGGTGTCAAGGAAGATCATGGGCAGTCACCTGAGGACCAGTTCGACGTCCAGCCCAAGGTCAAGGGCCGCCACGGTGTGGGTCAGGGCACCAACGGAAATAACGTCGACTCCCGCAGCTGCAATCCCTGCCACGGTGCCCAGGTTCACGTTCCCGCTGGCCTCCACCTGCGCACGCCCCGCTACCAGAGCCACACCGGCCCTCAGCTCCTCCACAGTGAAGTTGTCCAGCATGATGGTGTCCACGCCGGCCGCCAGGACGGGCTCAATCTGGTCCATGCGGTCCACTTCCACCTCAAAGTGCGTGGTGTGCCCCAACTGCGCTTTGGCGGCCGTGAGGAGCCCGGTGAGCCGGGCGGGGTCGCCCCCGGTCATCACGGCGAGGTGGTTGTCCTTGGCCAGTACGGCGTCCGAGAGGCTGTACCGGTGGTTGGCGCCGCCCCCGCACCGCACAGCGTACCGCTCCAGGATCCGCAGGCCCGGCGTGGTCTTGCGGGTGTCGGTGATCCGGGCGGACGTGCCTTCGGTCAGCTGGACAAACTCGGCCGTCCTCGTGGCGATGGCTGACATGCGCTGCACCAGGTTGAGGGCCACGCGTTCGGCGAGCAGTACGGACCTGGCACGGCCGCTGACCCGCGCAAGGCTGCTGCCGGCATCGAACGTTTCCCCGTCCCCGACCAGCAGCTGAACTTCGGTGCCGGGATCCACCAGCAGCATGGCGTCGCGGAACACCGTGGCGCCGCTAAGGACCCCGGGCACGCGCGCGCTCAGCACTGCGGTGGCATGGGCTTCGGCGGGGATCAGGAGCTGGGAGGTGATGTCACCCGCCGGGGCGTCTTCGGCGAAGGCGCGCTGCAGGATTTCCCGTACGGGCGCCGGCGGCAGCGTCAGGTCCAGGCGCCGGCCGTTGGCAGCCGCCGCTGTCATCACGGAGTTTTCAGTCATGGACAAGGCTCGCTTTCGGGCGTGTTGGGGAGGTTCCTTCAATATCGTCTGGGATGCCGGCAGCATCAGTTGGGCTGTCGCTGCGGTAGTGCGCCCCCAGTGAGTCCAGGCGCTTCTGCGCGGCGGCCACCAGGAACTGCGCGGCGAGCAGCAGGTTCCGGTCCTCATGTTCTTCAACGTCCGCGCCGGCAGGAACGGATTCGGGACGGACGACGGCGGCCCACCCGTTAAGGGCCTCCGCCGCCTCCTGCAGCAACACGCCCTGACGAAGTACCCCGGCTTTGGCAGTCATCAGCCGGCGAAGGGCATCCCGCGAAAACGGGATGCCCGCGGCCTCGGGCGTGGCGCACGTTTCCGCCGCGCCGGCCTCCGGAGGGACAGCCTGAGGCCACACCCGGCCGGAGCCCCTGGAGAGGAAGGCATCAACGGCGCGGCGGCCGAAAACGAGGCCCTCAAGGAGGGAGTTGCTGGCCAGCCGGTTAGCCCCTTGTACACCTGTGCAGGCGACTTCCCCCGCCGCGTAAAGACCAGGGACACTGGTCCTGGCGTGCAGGTCGGTGGCCACTCCGCCCATCCAGTAATGCGCCGCAGGAGCCACGGGGACCAGCTCCCGTGTCCAGTCGATGCCGGCGTCGAGTGTCCGCTGCGTGAGGGTGGGGAAGCGCTTTGCCAGGAATCCCTTGCCTTTTCCGGACTCAATGACGCGGGCATCGAGGTAGACGTGGCCGGCGGGGTCCCCGAGCTTGGCCAGGTGCAGGGCGATGCTGCGGGACACCACATCCCGTGGGGCAAGTTCGGCGTCCGGATGGTACAGACGCATGAAGCGCTTCCCGTTGCCGTCGACGAGTACGGCCCCTTCGCCACGGACTGCTTCGGAAATGAGCAGCGGATCGTGGTCAAGGCTGGCTGTGGCCGGGGTATTGGGGGACTGGGTGTTGGGACCCTGGGCGCCGGAAACGAGGCAGGTGGGGTGGAACTGGAAAAACTCAAGGTCGGCCACTGCAGCGCCGGCCCGGACGGCGAGCGCCAGGCCGTCTGCAGTGGCCACGCCGGGATTTGTGGTGCTGCCGAAAAGCTGGCCTGCTCCCCCGGTTGCCAGCAGGACCGCGTCACCGTACACCGCGACCGTGGGGCCGTCCTGAAGGAACTCCACCCCGGTGACTGTGCCGTTATCTTGCAGGAGCCGTGTTGCATGGGCAAAAGGTACAACCGTCAGGATCCCGGCAGCTTGTCGGCTCAGCACTGCCTCGATCAGCGCCGCGGCAACTTTCGCTCCTGTGGCGTCGCCGCCGGCGTGCAGGATGCGGGGCGCGGAATGGGCTGCTTCGAGCCCCAGGGCCGGGCCGCCGTCGGCCTCTGCGTCGAACTGGACGCCGAAACGCTGCAGTCCGGCGATGTCGCGGCGCGCTTCAGTACACATCAGCCGGACGGCCTCTTCATTACAATGCCCGGCCCCGGCACGGAGGGTATCGGCGATGTGGTCTTCCACGGTGTCCCCAGTAGCGGGCACGTCCAGCACGGCGGAAATGCCGCCCTGGGCATACCAGGTGTTGCTTGCGCGCAGCTGCCCCTTGCTCAGAAGCACGGCTTCCGCACCGGAATCCGCTGCCAGCAGGGCAGCGTACAGCCCGGTGATGCCACTGCCGACGACGATCAGCCGCGGACGCGCCTGCGTGCTGCGGCCGGGCACCCCGTCAGGTCCGGACAGCATTCGGCCCCCTGGAGGGGCCTGGGTGGGAAGCCGGGTCATGAGGGCCTGGCCGCGAGCATGCGTTCGAGTGCCGTCCTGGCGTGATCCTGCACCGAGTCCGCCACGGTGATCCTGTTGACAACGCGCCCGGCGACAAGTTCTTCAAGGACCCACGCAAGATAGCCGGGGTGGATCCGGTACATGGTGGAGCAGGGGCAGATGACGGGGTCAAGGCAGAAGATGGTGTGCTGCGGGTACTCGGCTGCAAGCCGGTTCACCATGTTGATTTCGGTGCCGATCGCGAAGGTGGTGGGCTCCGTGGCCGCGGCAATGGCCTTTTGGATGAAGTCGGTGGAACCTGCGGAATCGGCGGCGTCCACTACCTCCATGGGGCACTCGGGGTGAACGATCACCTGGATTCCGGGAAAGTCGGCCCGGGCCTTCTCGATCTGGCCTACGTTGAAGCGCTTGTGGACAGAGCAGAACCCGTGCCACAGGATGACCCTGGCATCGAGCAGGGCCTGTTCGTCGTTGCCGCCCAGGTCCCTGCGCGGGTTCCACATGGGCATCTGCTCCAGGGGCACGCCCAGTGCCTTGGCGGTGTTGCGGCCCAGGTGCTGGTCCGGAAAGAAGAGCACGCGCTGGGCCCGCTGGAACGCCCATTCGAGGACCGTCCTGGCGTTGGAGGAGGTGCAGACGATGCCGCCGCGCTCACCGCAGAAGGCCTTCAGGGCTGCGGAGGAGTTCATGTAGGTGACCGGTATGACCGGGACCCTTCCTTCGGCGTCGGGCTCGGTGCCGTAAATCTCTTCGAGCTGCTCCCAGCACTCGGCCACGGAGTCTGCGTCGGCCATGTCCGCCATGGAGCAGCCGGCTGCGAGGTTGGGCAGGATGACGGCCTGTTCCGGCGCGGAGAGGATGTCGGCGGTTTCGGCCATGAAGTGGACGCCGCAGAACACAATTGCCTCCGCGTCAGGCCGGGTGAGGGCCGCGTTGGCCAGCTGGAAGGAGTCACCTACGAAGTCGGCGTACTGAATGACTTCATCACGCTGGTAGAAGTGCCCCAGGATGACGGCCCTGTTCCCCAGCGCGGCCTTGGCTGCCAGGATCCTTTCGCCCAGTTCGGCGTCGCCGGCGAGCTTGTACTCTTCGGGCAACTGACCCTGGCGCGGGGTGGCAGCAGGGGCAATGTCCGCGCTGGAGGCGCCGGGGCCATAGGCGGGAATGCCGGTCAGCGCCTCGGCGAGGTCGTAGTCCCACGGCCCCTTGGCGAGGGCGGGGCTGCACGTGCCGCCCTGCGCGGTTGTGCCCTTTTCGGCCTGTTCGCGCGTGATCAGCTGGATTGCTGTGTTGACGCTGCTCATGGTGTGCTCCTGTTGTCTGGGTCAAGGCCGGGACGGCCGGTGAAGCGGTAGAGGCGGGGCGGGCGGTGCTTGCCGCCCTGGAGGTACTCGCCGGTTTCTTCTATGTCCGGAGTTGATTTCAGTTGCCTGCGGAAGTTGGCAGGGTCCAGCTGCCTGTCCAGCACTGCTTCGTAAACCTCCCGGACCTGGGCGAGGGTGAAGTACTCCCCCAGCAGGTGGTATGCCACGGAACCGTAGGCCAGCTTGTTGCGCAGCCGCCAGAGCGCGTAGTCCACGATTGCGTTGTGGTCGAAGGCGAGTTCACCCAGCCGGTCCGCCCGGAACCACCGGACGTTTTCCGACTCGTCCGCGAGCGCGGCTTCGGTGGGCTGGACCAGGGCCCAGTAGACGATCGAAACCACCCGCTGGGTGGGTGAGCGGTGCAGTCCGCCAAAGGCGTACAGCTGCTCGAGATAGCTCGGAGCGAGGCCAGTGGTCTCCACCAGGTTCCGGGAGGCGGCGTCCTGCAGGGACTCGGAGTGGCTCAGGGGCCCGCCCGGCAGCGCCCACAATCCCTTGAACGGCTCACGGATCCGGCGGACCAGGGGCAGCCACAACGTGGGCCGTCCCGACGCTTCGCTGGGTCGCAGCGCGAAGATGACGGTGGAGATGGCCAGTGATGGAGGGGCTGCCCGGCGCTCGGAGACGTTCGCAGAGCTCGAATACATGTGCCACCGCCCTTTTCGCCTGCGGTCGCTTTCCGTAAGCCCCGCCTAGTTATGGTCACTTTGACCAAAACTAATTCTAGGGGCAAGAGTGGTTCAGATGCGAATGTTTCAATGAGCTCCCCTTGGTTCACCTGTTCAGGGACGTTAGCCCCGACTACGCCCTGCGGAGCCGGAGGCGGTAAATTCGATAGGTCCCACGAGGAGCCATCATCCACACCCCAAGAAGGTCCAGCATCAAAATGACGATGAAGTCCGCAGAAGTTCATCAGCAAGGCCATCTGGGCCATGCCATGAAACCGCGCCAGCTCACCATGATGGGACTGGGCAGCGCCATCGGCGCCGGCCTGTTCCTCGGATCGGGGGCCGGCGTGCAGGCGGCCGGCCCCGCAGTGCTCATCTCCTACCTGGTGGCGGGCACGCTGATCATCCTGGTGATGTGGGCGCTGGGTGAAATGGCCGCGGCCAGTCCAAACAGCGGGGCCTTCTCCGTGTATGCCGAGCGGGCACTGGGAAAGACGGCGGGCGCCACCATCGGCTGGCTCTGGTGGCTGCAGCTGGTGGTGGTGATCGCAGCCGAGGCATTGGGAGCCGCCGGGCTTCTCTTTACGGTGTGGCCGGTGCTTCCGGTGTGGGCGCTGGCACTGATCTTTATGGTCGTCTTCACGGCCATCAACCTCACGGGCGTACGGAACTTCGGCGAGTTCGAGTTTTGGTTCGCCATCCTCAAGGTCGCCGCAATCGTATTGTTCCTGGTGGTGGGCGCAGCCCTGCTGCTGGGCCTGCTGCCCGCGGTGGCGTCCCCCGGGCTGGCCAACCTGACGGCAGATTTTGCCCCCGCCGGACTTGGCGGAATTGCTTCCGCCCTCTTTGTGGTGATCTTCGCCTTCGGCGGCACCGAAATCGTGTCCGTGGCGGCGGCAGAGACCGAAGATCCGGAGCACAGCGTGGGCAAGGCCATCAGGACCGTGGTGTGGCGCATCCTGGTTTTCTACATCGGCTCAGTCTTTGTGATCGCCGCTGTCCTGCCGGCAACCTCGGAGAGCCTGGCGTCACCGTTCGCCGGCGTCCTGGACGCAGCCCGGATCCCGGGTGCCGCAACGGCCATCACCCTGGTGGCCGTCGTCGCGCTTCTTTCAGCGCTGAACGCCAACCTTTACGGTGCCTCACGGATGGTCTATTCCCTGGCCGAGCGGGCCGAAGCCCCGCGGTTCCTCACCCGCCTGAGCGGCGCCAGCGTTCCCATGCTGGCTGTCGGGGTGTCCGTGGCGTTCGGCTTCGTGGCCACGGTCCTGGAACTGCTGTTCCCGGAGCGGATCCTTCCTGCCCTGTTCCAGCTGGTGGGATCCACCTGCCTGGTGGTGTGGGGCAGCGCACTGGTCTCGCAGCTGGTCCTGCGGCGCCGTGCAGACCGGGAAGGCACGGCACTGCCCCTGCGGATGAAGGGTTTCCCGGCCCTGACCATCGTGGGGCTCGTCCTGCTGGGCCTGATCTTCGCCGTAGGCTTCAGCGCCGAGAGCAGCCGCATCCAGCTCTTCAGCACCATCGGCCTCATTGCGGGAATCGCTGTTGCCTGTGCTGCAGCTGCCCGCTTCACCACCAGAAACCGTCCCAACTAGAGTTCGCTTCAGGTGCCGGAATGACCTTCCCGAAAGGCACCTGGCGCTGCTCGACTGCGCCGGGGTGCGTGCACCGCCAGCGTAGATTTACCGGCCCGGCAGGCAGGTAGAGTAGTCCCGAAATACGAGCTTCCGACGCGCCGGGTCCGCCCCGCGCCGTAGTTGATGAGGACTGACACCATGAGCGGCAGGCACACCGGCGAGCAGCACGCGCACACAGTGGAGGGTACGGACCCCCAGTTGTACGTGAAGGTGCATGATCCTGCCGTGGATGCCGGGCTACGGCCCGTCCTGCTGCTGCACGGCTTCTCGTCTTCCAGCAAGCTCAATTGGGAGGACACCGGCTGGGTGGCTGCCCTGCTCGATGCCGGCCGCCGGGTCATCACCGTGGACCTGCCGGGCCACGGCCGCAGCGGAGCCCCGGAGGATCGGGATTCCTACTCCCCCAGCAGGATCCGGGCGGACCTGCTCCAGGTAGCGTTCGACGCCGGCGCGCGCCCCGTGCAGGACGGTGACCCTTCCAGCGGACTGGACATCGTGGGTTACTCCCTCGGCTCCCGACTCGCCTGGGAGTTCGGAGCCACGCAGCCGGAGCTCGTGCATCGGCTGGTGCTGGGCGGGCCTAACATTGCGGATCCCCTCGCGGCCTTCGACCTCGTGGCAGCCCAGGACTATCTCGCGGACGGGACTCCCATCAGTGACGAATCCACTGCGCGGCTGCTGAAAATGGCGCTGCTGCTACCCAGCAACAACATTTTTGCGCTGCTGTCTTTGGTGGAAGCCATCAAAGCCGAACCCTATGACCCTGCCGAGGCAGTGCCGCACGTGCCCATGCTCCTGGTGGCCGGCGACAAGGACGAACGCGCCCCCAGCCTGCCGCAGTTGGCCGGACTCGCCCGCCACGCCGGGGCGATGGTGGAAGTGGTTTTGCTGCCGGGCCGGAATCACACCAACGCCATCACCAGCCGGGCCTTCAAGCAGGCAGCCATCGCTTTCCTCGCGGTCTAATCCGCCCTGGCCCCGGCGGCCGCCGGCTCCTGCCCTCCCCGGCGGTAGGCTGAAGGAAGGGCTGGCATGAGCCGGGAGGGAAATATGCTGACGCGCTTTGAAGACCGCACCGAGGCCGGCGAGAAGCTGGCCGCCGTACTCGCACAGTTCCGTGAGCAGCCCGGCACCGTGGTCCTCGGCCTTGCCCGGGGCGGCATCCCGGTAGCGGCTTCGGCCGCCAAGGCCCTCTACCTCCCGCTGGGAGCTGTCCTGGTGCGCAAGCTGGGCATCCCGGGACACCAGGAGACTGCCTACGGGGCTTTGGCGTGGGCACGGGGACGGACCGTCCGCCTGCTCAACAAGCCGCTGGTGGACCGGGTACTGGAGCATGGAGTGCGCCAGGAACTGCTGGACGAGGTGGAACAGCGGGAACGCGCTGAACTGGCCCGCCGCGTCCACCTCTATCCGGGGATAGACCACGACCTCTCCGGGAAAACTGTCCTGCTGATCGACGACGGCCTGGCGACCGGGGCCACCATGCGCGCCGCCGTCGAGGCTGTCCGCGAGGGTGGAGCGGCAACGGTTGTGGCCGCCGCCCCTGTGGGTTCAATCGAAGCCGAGGCCTCTGTGGAGCGGGTATGCGACGCCGTCCTGTGCCTGCACCTGCCGGGCAAATTCCGGGCCGTCGGCAGCTTCTACCGGCACTTCGAACAGCTCACGGACAGTGACGCCATCAGTTTCCTGAAGCAGTAACAGCGCTTCCTGGTCCGGCCGCTGATACGACGGCGGGCCCGGACCGGTTGGTCCGGGCCCGCCGTTGATTTGAACAGTGGGTTGGCCCACGCCGTCAGGGTTCCCCCGCCGAGCGTAGCGAGGCCAGGGGGACGGTTGGGGTCAGTGGTGGCTGACGCCCAGCGGACGGCCCTTGGTCTCCTTGGCCAGCAGCACACCGATGGCCGAGATGACGCAGAGGACCATGATGTAGATACCGATGGACCCGGCCCACTTGGTGGTCTGCAGCAGGGTTTCGGCGATGGTGGCGGCGAAGGCGCCGCCGAGGATGGCCCCGAACGCGTAGCCGATGGAGATGCCGGAGTACCGGACGTTGGCCGGGAACATCTCGGCGTACATGGCGGACATGGGCCCGTACGACAGGCCGAGGCCGATGGTGAGGACAAACAGCGCTATGCCGTAGAGCCAGATGTTCCTGGTGTCGATGAGGGCGAACATGGGAATCATCCAGGCGAAGATGATCGCGTAACCGGCGAGGAAGGTCTTGACCCGGCCGATGCGGTCCGAGAGCCAACCGCCGGCCAGCGTGAAGATCAGCCAGCCGAACGATGCCAGGGTGGTGGCCAGCAACACCTGGGGCGTGGGCATCTGCAGCGTCCTGGTGGCGTACGCGATGAAGAAGGCGATCAGCAGGTAGCCGGCTGCGTTGTTACCGATGAAAATCAGGGTGGAGTACAGGACCGGCCTCTTGTGGTTGCGGACCAGGACCCCCAGTGGTGCCTTGCTTTCCTGCTTCCGAGCCGCCATTTCCTGGAAGACGGGGCTTTCAGCGACGGCGCGGCGGATCAGGTAGCCCACCACGATAAGGACGATGGAGAGCAGGAACGGAACCCGCCAGCCCCAGGCTGCAAAGTCCTCCCGGGACATGTTGCTGTTCAGGAAGAACAGGAGGCCGGTAGCCAGGATCATGCCGATCGGCACACCGATTTGCGGGTAGGCGCCAAACAGGCCGCGTTTGTTCAGGGGCGCGTGCTCCACGGCCATCAGCGCCGCGCCGCCCCATTCGCCTCCGGCCGAGAAGCCCTGGACGATGCGCAGGGCGATCAGGAGGATCGGCGCCCAGGCGCCTATCTGTGCATAGGTGGGCAGCATGCCGATCAGGGCGGTGGCCGCGCCCATCATCACCAGGGTGAAGACGAGCATGGCCTTGCGGCCCAGGCGGTCGCCGAGGTGGCCGGCCACTACTGCGCCCAGGGGGCGGAAGAGGAAACTGATGCCGATCAGGGCAAAGGAGAGGATTTGCGCCAGGCCGGGGTTCGACGCATTCAGGGGCGCCAGGAACAGGGGTGACAGCAGCGTTGCGGTCAATTGGGCGAAGATGAAGAAGTCGTACCACTCGATGGTGGTGCCGACCAGGGTGCCGGCAAGGACTTTACGCTCCTCCCGCCGGGTGCTGGGACCGGCGAGCGTATCCACCTTGGAAGGTGTGGTCATTGAAACTCCATTGTTTTATTGGCAGCGGGCTGCCGGGACGCCTTCAGGATTACCGACAGAACGGTCAGTTAGTTGAAAGAGTACTACGAAAGTGTGAGGTGCGACACGCATCAGCACAATTAAGGCTGGTTGCGTCCGGGGCTTCGTGCCACAGGTCAGCTGGACCGCTTTGTTCGCTGGTTCTATATTTGAACCGGCAATTCGTTATGCGGATGAGGCCACGGATCCGGCCGCCGGTTAGAGCCGCCGCAGCGGTACCAGAGCGACCTAGGATGGACACCATGACCCCCACCGCCGCAGTCACGGCTGGAGCAGCGCCCGCGCAGGCTTCGCCTTCCCAGACACTTTCGCGCGGCATCCGGGCCCTCGAGATCCTTGCGGCGGCGCCGGGCCCGATGACCATCGCCGAACTCGCCGATGCCATGGGAGTGCACCGTTCCGTGGCCTACCGCATCCTGCGAACGCTCGAGGACCATTCACTCCTGGTGCGCGACGACGCCGGACGGGTCCAGCCCGGGCCAGGACTTGCCGTGCTGGCCCGAAGCGTTTCCCGGAACCTCCAGGGGGCTGCGCTTCCCGAACTGACGCACCTCGCCAACACCTTGGACATGACGGCGTTCGTGGCATTGTGGGACCACCACGACTGCATCACCCTGGTCACCGTGGAGCCGCGGCATTCGGGCGCGACCGTCGCCCAGCATCCCGGCACCCGGCACCCCATCAATGCCGGGGCGCCCGGGATTGCCATCCAGTCAGCGCTCACCGAAGCTGAATGGGACCGGCTGGAGACGGGCGTCCCCTACCGGCCGGAAGCTGCCGATGCCCGGCGGACCGGATACTCCGCCAGCCATGACGAGGTCATTGCCGGAGTCTCCTCGCTGGCCGCGCCCATCCGCGTCCCGGCAGGGCGCCCGGCAGCACTCGCCGTCGTCTACATCCGCTCTGCCCACGACCCTTCGGCAGTGGGTGCGGCGCTGGTGGAGAGCGCCGCCAGGATCGAACGGCAGCTGGCCTGAGAACTGCGCCGGTTCTCGGCTCCAGTCAGCGGCGCGCGCTCCTGCGGTGAAGTACGACGGCGGCCCCGGCTCCCAGGAGTGCGAGCGCCGTTGCCGCGCAGGCGGGAACCAGGAAGGCAGCACCGTAGCCGTGGTCCTGCGCCAGCCGGCCGCCCAGTGATGAGCCAATGGCGGTGCCGGCCACAATACCGCTGGCCAACGCGGTCATCACCGTTCCTAAGCGTCCACCAGGGGCCAGCACCCCTCCGACAGCGAAGACGGTAACCATGACCGGGCCCACCGGGATACCCAGGATAAGCAGCACCGCCACCATTCCACCCAGCGACGACGGCGCCAGCAGGAGCACGGCGAGTCCGGCCATCAACGCCGCGGACACCACCCATCGCCAAGAGAGGCTGAACCGCTGTGGCCAATAGGCCACTGAGAGGGCAGAGGCGGCGGAGCTGAGCCCCATCGCTGCATACAGCAACCCGGCAATCTCCGACGTGGCATGGCTGGCCGCGAACGGGCTCAGCGCTGCCTGGGTTGAGCCGAAGAACGTGCCCATGCACACCATCGCAACCACTGGCAGGGCAACAGCGGCAGGCATCCTGCCTTTCGCACGGCGTTCCGCTGCCGGAACTGCACGGCGAGCCGGCACCGTTGCGTGCGTGTGGTGGGCAGCAAACGCGGGAACCAGCGTGATGGTCAGGGCGGCTGCCAGCGCGAGCGGCAGCCAGGGTGCCACGAGGCTGGCAAGGATTCCCACGAGCGCCGGTCCCAGCACAAAAGTTACTTCGTCGGCCGTGCTCTCGTACGAGAGCGCCGTGTCCAGGTCCCGCCTGTTATCCGGCGCCTTGCCCCGTGACGTCAGCGCCATCCACCGGACCCGGGCCAGCGGGCCTACCTGCGGGCAGCTTGCCCCTGAGAGGAACGAGGCGGCCAGGACGGCGGCCGGGAAACTTCCCGACGTTCCCATGGCAGAGGCTGCAAGGATCAGCAGCACCACGGCGGCTGTATTGAAGACGGCTGCCCACAGCAGTACGGGACGTTGGCCCCGCCTGTCCGCAAGGGAGCCCAGGACCGGAGCCCCGAGGGCCGAACCGACGCCCACCGCACCTGCCGCAGTACCGCCAAGCGCATAGGAACCGCTGCTGGAGGTGACCAGGGTCAGGGTGCCCACTGTAAGCATGGCCAATGGCAGGCGGGCCAGTAGACCCAGGGGAATGAAGCCGCGGCCGGCAAGTTGGGGAAGCCGGGCGAAACGGCCGCCGGGAGCAGGCTGAGGCGGGCTCTGGGCGGCAGATGCAGATTCCGGCACGGGAACCGAAGGCGGCGCCGAAGCCGGGGCGGGTGAGAGGGAACTGGATGATGTCATTTCCGGGCTCGTTCAATCATGCGCATCGTCCCTCCTCCCGATGCGCCGAACCCGGTAACGGTTCAAGTATATCCGCCCCTCCCAGCCTCCCTAGGCCGGGACGTCGAGGGCGTCTGCTATCCGCAGGGTGGATCCGTTCCTGGTCTTCAACACCTGCAGCTGCGTTCCGATGCGCTGCTTCATCTCCCCGACATGGCTGACAAGCCCCACTACCCTGCCCCCGTCCCGCAGGCCCTCCAGGGCATCCATCACCTGCTCCAGGGATTGTTCATCCAGGCTGCCGAACCCCTCATCAACAAAAAGCGTTTCAATTTCGACCCCGCCCGCCTCCTGCTGGACGACGTCTGCGAGCCCGAGTGCCAGGGAGAGTGACGCCATAAATGATTCACCGCCGGACAAGGTGGAGGTGTCCCGGCGGTGCCCGGTCCACTGATCCACCACTTCAAGGCCGAGTCCGGACTTTGCACCGCGCGCCGCCTTCGCGTCGGTGTGCTGCAGGAGGTAGCGGCCGTCGCTCATGGCAACGAGCCGTTCAGAGGCCGCCAGGGCAACCTGCTCCAACCGCGCCGCCAGCACGTAGCTGTTCAGGCTCATCCGGTACGTGTTGTCCCCCCGGCCGGCTGCCGCATCGGCCAGGGCGGTGAGCATGCGTGCCCGCTCCGCCGGCCCCCGCGCTGAGCCGGACAGCTCCTCGTAGTCGGCACGGATGGAGCCGAGGGACTCAAGGCAGCGTCCCGCCAGCCCGGCTGCCAGGTCCGCGTCACGTGCGTCCTTGCGGGCAGCTGCGGCCCCGGCCTCCAAAACGGCGAGTTGCTGCTTGTCCGGTACAAGTCCGGCAGCCGCTTCCTCGAGGGCGAGCACAACGTCCTCGGATGCGAACAGTTCCGCCACCCTTGCTGCTTCATCCTGCGCAGAGCGCATCTCGGCCTCCACGGCAGCAGCTTCACTGCCGGTCAGCAGATGTTCCCGGGCCTCGTCAGCGGTGGCAAACCCGGCGTCCGGCAACGCCTGCTCCAACTGTTCCAGCGCCTCAGCGGCCTGGGCTTTGGCGCTGACGAACCCCGCCTGGGCGTCGACGGCTTTGCCGAGCATACCGGCGGCGTTTTCCAGGGCACGCAACCGGTGGGCAAGGCTGCGGTGGCCTGCCCTCAGCCCGGCCAAGGCCTCGTCGAGCAGCGACGACTGTTCAGCCGTGTCCTGTAGTGAAGTCGCGATCTGGGCCAATTCCGCCTCGGTGCCCGCCCGCGAGGACTGGGCAGCTGCAATGCCCGCTTCGAGTGCTTCAAGCCGCAACCGGGCCGCGGCCAGCTCCCCGACCGCCTGTTCGGAGTCGGCGGCAGCCCGTCGCGCTTCTTCGGCTGTGCCCGCTGCCTCTTCCCGGGGAGTTTCCCCGCCTTGGCCGGCGAGGACGGCTACCAGCTGGTTTGCCTCGGCCAGCCTGTGGCCGGCTGAGGCGTACGCGGCTTCAGCGGCTTCATACAGCTGGTGGGCTGCTTCCTCATCCTGGGCAAGCCGGGAGCCGCCGCCATCCACGGGCGCCGGCATGGGGTGGTGAGGGCTTCCGCACACCGGGCACTGTTCCCCCTCCACCAGCTTGGCCGCGAGTTCGGAGGCGGCGTTCGCCAGCCGCTTTTCCCTGACGTCAAGCCAGCGCCGTTTGGTCTCCAGCTGGTCCTCCCGGGCAGCATCGTGTGCAAGGACCGCCGCGTTCCGGGAGGACGCTGCCGCAGCGTACTGCCGGACCACGTCGAGCAGTTCCTCGGCCGCCGTTGCTTCCTTCGCACGCAGGGCCGCCGCTCCCGCACGCACCTCCAAGGGCCCCAGGCTGTCGGTGAGGCGTGACCGTTCACTGAGGAGGCTCTCCACCCGGCCGGCCAGCGCGGCAGCAGCCCCGGTGAGGTCCTCCTGTTTGGCCATCAGCTGCTTGTGCCTGGAGCGGAGCGCTTTAAGACGGTCCTCGTCTGGAATTCTCGCTTCCACCACCGCGAGCAGGGACCGGATCCGGTTCAGTTCGTCCGCGGCGCCGGGGAATGTGTCCGGCTCGGCCAGATCCGGCCCCTCGGCTGCCGGGAAGCCGAAGTCCAGCTGGGCAAGTTCGGGGTCTTCCTCGGCGGCGAGGCGAAGCAAAGTAGATGCCGATTCCAGTGCGGCGGCGGCGCGCCTGACCTTGACGGCACCGGCGTCGACATTGCGCAGCTGTCCGGCCAGTACCTCCGCCTGGCGGTGCCGGCCAAGCCGGTTAATTACCTCTTCCAGCCTCGGCAGCGCTTCCTGCACGCCGGCCTGCCGTGTGGTTGCTTCCGCCAGCCTGCGGTGCCGGTCCCGGCGGGCGGTCTCCGCTTCAACGCAGTTGTCACGCTCGCGGCTGACCGAGTCCGCAGCCTTGGCCTGGTGCGTCAATTCGCGCACGCGTTCGGCCGCAGCCTCCTCCAGCCAGGCGAGCCGTGCAGCACTGTTGTCAGGGGCCGGGCCTTCGTCTGCCAGGTGCAGGGTTGCCGCTTCCGACTCTGCCCGGGCCGCCAACAGCTCAAGCTGGCCGGACAGGACCGAGACATCTTCTTTCGCTGCCTGCGCCTGGCGGGACAGCTCCTGCTCGACTGCTTCGAACCGCTGGGTGCCAAAGAGTTTCTGCAGCAGCTCGAGCCGGTCTGTGGCCTTTGACCGCAGGAACGCTGCGAAATCCCCCTGGGGCAGCATCACCACGCGGGTAAATTGTTCCCGGTCCATTCCCAGCAGGGCGAGTATCTCCGCGCCTGCCTCGTCATTGCGGGCAGACTTTTCAATCCACGCCCCGTCCACGCGCTCCCGCAGGAGGGTCTTTGCCTGCTGCGTGGTGAACCCGTTCCTGCCCCTGGCGCTGGGCTTCTCCCAGGCGGGCGAACGCGTGACCTCGTAGCGACGGCCCTGTGCGGAGAACTCACAGCTGACGGCAGGTTCGTGGCCCGGCTCGGCGTGGTCGCTGCGCAGGCGTTTGCCGTCCTGGCGCGCTCCCGGTACCGAGCCGTACAAGGCGTAACAGATGGCGTCCAGCACACTTGTTTTGCCCGCACCGGTGGGGCCGTTCAGCAGGAAAAGGCCATGGGCGCTGAGCGCGTCGAAATCGATGTCCTCGGTGCCGGCAAAGGGGCCGAATGCCGAAATACTGAGGTGGTGGATCCTCATCGGGAGGCCTCCTGCAGGCGTACGTTTTCCAGTACTCCCGCGAGCGCGGCTTTCTCTGCCTCGTCCGGGGTGCGGCCGCGGACGTGCTCGAGGAAACCGCAGCACACGGCTAGGTCATCGGGCGCTTCGGCAAGCCTGCTGCTGTAGGTTGCTGCGGAGGCGGAAGCTCCGTCCTCGGGATCAAATCCCAGCACCAGAGTGTCCGGGAAGCGCGAACGAAGGCGGTCCATGGCACGGGCGGGACGTTGCGCATCTGTCAGGGTGACCTGGCAGTAGGCGCTTTCAGCCCACGCGTGTTCGGGCGACTCGAGCAGGTCAGCCAGGGAGCCGCGCAGTACGGCCAGGGTCCGCGGGGCATCCCACAGGACTTCCTCAACACGGGCCAGCCCTTCCGGCCCCATGTCTACCAGCCAGGCGCCCTTTTGATGGGAGGCCTCGGAGAAGGAGTACGCCAGGGGCGATCCCGAATACCTGACCTGGGGAGAAAGAGCCTGCCGCCCGTGAAGGTGGCCCAGGGCGGTGTAGCTGAAGCCGTCAAAGAGGTCCAGGGGAACCGCGCCCACGCCGCCGATGCTGAGATCGCGTTCGCTGTCCGAGCTGATCCCACCGCTGGCAAAGGTGTGGGCGAGGACCACAGAGTGGACTGTTGCCGACTCTGAACGGCGCGCGATGTCCTGCCGGAGCAGTTCCGTTGCCGCGCGGGTAACTTCAAAGTGGCTGGCAGCCTGGGCGCCGAGCTGTTCGGCCACGAGCCGCGGCTCGAGCCAGGGTATGCCGTAGATTGCCACGACGGCTTCACCCGTAGAGGTTCCCCCGCCAGCGGTTGCGCCTGCAGGGAGCAGCAGGGGCTGGTCCAGGCTCTCCAGCCTGGTCCGCAGGTGCACTCCGCCCCGCTCCAGCAACCGGGAGGCGAACCCCAGCCTGATGGCTGAGTCATGGTTGCCGCTGGTGAGCACCACCTGGGCTCCTGCCGCCGTCAGCCTTACCAGGGCGTCGTCCAGCAGGTGGACCACATCCACACCCGGAAGGGCGCGGTCGTAGACGTCCCCGGCGATAAGCACAACATCTACGGCTTTCCGGGTGACGGTGTCCACCAGCTGGTCAACAAAGGCGCGCTGAGCATCCAGCATGCCGACGCCGTGGAAGGACCGGCCCAGATGCCAATCCGATGTGTGAAGTAACCTCATGTTTCTAAGCTATCGGCTGCCACTGACACTTCCGGACACACCGCAGCTGCCACCATCACCGGCGTTTGTCCGGCTGCAGTGCGTCGTGAGGGGCCGGGACAGGCGGGCACATGGTGGGACCTTAGGGTAGACGGATTGCGGTGCGCTTTCGGCTGCCCGCAGCTGCGGAAGGCGGCCGCGGCGCACCACGGTAAATTTACTGCATGAGCATCGAGCCGGACACATCCAAGCCCTCCCTGAAGTCCCGCATCCACGGCTGCCTCCTGGGTGGTGCACTGGGGGATTCCCTGGGCTACGCCGTGGAGTTCGACTCGATTGATCAGATCCGCGACCGCTTTGGCGCTTCCGGCCTTACCGGTTTTGATGCCATCGCAGCGAGCAGCCACTTTTCGGACGACACGCAGATGACGCTGTATACCGTTGACGGCCTGGTGGAGGCTCTGGAGTGGGCGAACTCCGGAGTGGGCGCGGACGTTAACGCCTGCCTGTGGCTGGCGTACCTGCGGTGGCTTGCAACGCAAGGGGAAGCAGCTCCGGCATCGGCCCCCGTGCCCCAGCCCCGGTGGATCGACGAACAGCAGGTGCTGCACCAGCGGCGGCATCCGGGCAAGGCGTGCATTTCCGGCCTGGCAACGGGCGAAATGGGCACCTCGGTCCGGCCCGTCAACCCGCAATCGAAGGGTTGCGGGACAGTGATGCGGTCCGCCCCGTTCGGGCTGATCCCGCACATAACGGCCGACGCCGTCTACAAGCTGAGTTCCGACGCCGCCTCCCTGACGCACGGCCACCCGTCAGCGCGCCAGAGCGCAGGAACCTTCAGCCTGCTCATCCACCACCTCGTCGCTGGTGACGGGCTGCGGGAAGCGGCGGCAGCAGCAGCGGCGCATGCCGCCGGGTTCGAGGGCGTTTCCCCGGAGCTCCCTGACAGGCTGGAGGGCGCTCTCCGGCTGGCCGGCAAGGGAATCGTGCCGCCGGAGGAACTGGCCCAGGCACTTGGCGGGGGTTGGGTGGCGGAGGAGGCATTCGCCGTCGCGCTTTACGCCGTCCTTGCCACCTTCCCCGACGGCGGCGGGCAGGCCCCCGGCGCAACGGCCGCGGACCCGGCGCAGCACTTCCGCGATGCAATCGCCCTGGCGGTGAACCACAGCGGCGACAGCGACTCCACCGGCTCGCTGGCCGGGAACATCCTCGGCGCCTTTTACGGCGAGGAGTGCCTGCCCGCCGAATGGCTGGAGGCCCTGGAGGCGCCGGAAGTGATCCGTGGCATGGCGGACCTGCTCGTAAAGGTCACCACCGGCGAAGGCTGACATTCCCAGCGGTTCCGCCGACTTCCACGCATTCAGGCGCTGACCGGCGCTGCCGCGAAGCTGCCCACCATCTGCAGGAATTCCCCCTCGGAGAGGACCTCGATGGCCTGGCCGCGGTCATGGAGCTCAAGTACGCGCCGTGCCTTGCCGGTGAGCCTGCCGGAGCGAAGGTCCGAAGCCACGAAACCGTCCCCCACCACCAGGACCGTGGTGCGGCCGGTAACGCGGCTTTCGGGCCGGGCACCCAGCTCGGCTGACCGGACCTTCGCTTCGGGCCGGCCCAGGGAAAGCTGTCCGGTGAAGACGACTGTCTGCCCGTAGAGCGGATGACCGGGATGGGCGTCGGGATTGGGGTCCGGGTTCGCCCCCTCCTCTGGCCAGCCCGTCTGGAACGGCCGGAGCAGCGCCGCTCCGCTGCCGGCTGCACTGGCGAGCGCGGCCAGGCTGGGCTTCGACAACCCGTCCCGTGCGGGGTCGAAGGCTTCCTGGCGGGGCATCACCAGCCCCAGGGAAAGATAGAGCTCGGCGATGCTGTTGGCTCCGTTGCGGCCGGCGATGTCGATCAGGATGCCTGCGCAGGCCCGGGCATCTTCGGCGGCGTCGTGGTGGTTGACCAGCGGCACGCCGGCTTCCTCGGCCGCGAACGGCAGCGAGTTTGACACCAGCGAGTAGCACCGCCGGGACAGCATCACGGTGCAGACGTAGTCGTAGCCCGGGCCGGCGAGGCCGGAGACTTCAAGGCCGGAACGGATGACCCCCAGGTCGAAGGCTGCATTGTGGGCGGCCAGGATGTCATCGCCGATGAAGGCGCCGATCTCGGGGAAGAGCTCGCCAAAGCGCGGCATCCCCGCCACGTCACGGGCCGTAATGCCGTGGATGCGAACGTTGTGGTAATCAAAGTGGTCGTAACTGGCAGGCGGGCGCATCAGCCACGAGGCTTCCTCAACGATCCGTCCGCCCCGGACCTTGGTCAGTCCTACGGCGCAGGGCGAGCCCCGGAACCCGTTCGCAGTCTCGAAGTCGATCGCCGTAAAGTCCAAACCCACGCGCCAACCTTACCTCCGGAGACCGTCCTTCCCTCGTCAGCTTCGCGGCCCTGTCATCGAGATCACCAGCAGGGCCTTCCTGGAGGGTCCTCCAGCGGCTGGTGCCGGAACCGCGTCAAGTACCCTTGGAAGGTGAACTTTCCTGTGATGAACGACTTCGCTGTGTCCATGCTGGGAGGTGCGGGACCGGTGCAGCCACAGCTGGCATCCTTCCTGCCCGACTGGCTGAACCCCCAGGTCTTCCTGGCTGATCCTGCCCTGGCACCCTGGGTGGTCCTCCTTGTGTGCGGCATCGTCTTCGCGGAAACCGGGCTTCTGGTGGGCTTCTTCCTGCCGGGCGACTCCATGCTCTTCACCGCAGGCCTGCTGGTGGCTACCGACACCATCAAGTTCAATGTGTGGCTTTTTGCGCTGCTGATCATTGTGGCCGCCATCATCGGCAACCAGACCGGCTACCTGATTGGTTCCAAAGCCGGACCGGCCATCTTCAATAAGCCCAATTCCCGCCTTTTTAAGCGTGAGAATGTTGAAAACGCCCATGCCTTCTTCGAAAAGCACGGCGGCAAAGCGCTGATCCTGGCGCGCTTCGTTCCCATCATCCGGACGTTCGTTCCCGTCATTGTCGGGGTCGCCCAGATGAACAAGAAGAAGTTCTTCCTCTTCAATGTGATTGGCGCAGTGCTTTGGGGCGGCGGCGTGACGCTCCTGGGTTACCTGCTGGGCGACCGTATCCCCTGGGTCCGCGACAACCTGGACATAATCTTCATCGCCATCGTCCTTGTGTCGGTCCTGCCCATCGGCATCGAGGTACTCCGCGGCCTGTCGGCGAAACGCCAGGCGAAGGCTTACGGCACGGACCCGGTGGACGAGTTCATCGAAGAGCATGCTCCTGAAAACGAGCATAAAACGCCCCGCAATGTCCAGGGCAGCCGCTCCGAGTAGCCTGCAGCGCCGCCGGCCCTGCCGGCTGCGGGCCTTTCCCTTCGGTTAAACAGCTGTGCTCCCCGTTCCGGCGGGGAGCACAGCTGTTTAACCAGTTTGGGTTACCGGCTGGCGTTTTGGAGCGCGTCGACCACGGCCGGCAGCAGCGCACGGAAGGCCTTGCCCCGGTGGCTGATCGCGTTTTTCTCATCAGCTGACAACTCCGCGCAGCTGCGGTTCTCCCCTGCCGGCTGCAGCACCGGGTCGTAGCCGAACCCGCCCCCGCCGCGGGGTTCACGCAGCAGGACACCCTCAAGCTGGCCGTATTCCACCACCTCGCGCCCGTGGCCGGCGGCCGAACCGGGAACAGCAAGGGCAGCGGCGCAGACAAAGGCAGCACCCCGGTGGGCGTCCGGCACGTCGGCGAGCTGGTTGAGCAGGAGCCGCAGGTTCGCGTCGTCGTCGCCGTGCCTGCCGGCCCACCGTGCCGAGAAGATTCCGGGAGCCCCGCCCATTACGTCCACAGCGAGGCCGGAGTCATCGGCGATGGCCACAAGGCCCGTCGCATCGGCGACAGCGCGCGCTTTCAGCAGCGAATTCTCGGCGAAGGTCACACCCGTTTCGACGACGTCGGGGGCGCCTGCCGCCGCCGCGTCCACCACCTGGGTATCGACGTCGAGCCCCGGCACTTGCCCGCGCAGCAGTTCGCGCAGCTCGCGGAGTTTGCCTTTGTTGTGGGTGGCAAGCACCAGGCGCGGCGCAGCGGGCACCGCGCTCACAGGGTGTCTGCCAGGGTTTCGCGCTGGATGGCGGCGAGCTGGGTGGTTCCCAGCAGGGCCAGGTCCAGGAGCTGGTCAAGTTCGGTGCGGTCGAAGGGCGCTCCTTCGGCGGTGCCCTGCACTTCCACAAACTTGCCGGAGCCTGTGACCACCACGTTCATGTCGGTCTCCGCCCGCACGTCCTCAACGTAGGGCAGGTCCAGCATCGGAACGCCGTCGATGATGCCCACCGACACAGCCGCGATGGTGTCGATAAGGGGCTGGGCGTTCCTGGCGATCAGTTTGTTGTCGCGGGCGAACCTGATGGAGTCGGCGAGGGCAACGTAGGCGCCGGTGATGGCAGCGGTCCGGGTTCCGCCATCAGCCTGGAGAACGTCGCAGTCCAGCACGATGGTGTTCTCGCCCAGGGCCTTGGTATCGATGATGGACCGCAGGGAACGGCCGATGAGCCGGGAGATCTCGTGGGTCCGGCCGCCGATTTTGCCCTTGACCGATTCGCGGTCGGAGCGGGTGTTCGTGGCGCGGGGCAGCATGGCGTATTCGGCGGTGACCCAGCCGCGGCCCTCCCCCTTGAGCCAGCGCGGCACTCCGGCCGTCAATGACGCGGTGCACAGGACCCTGGTGTTGCCGAACTCGATCAGGGCCGATCCTTCGGCCTGGTTGGACCATCCGCGGGTGATGCTGATGGGCCGGAGCTGGTCCGGGGCGCGGCCGTCGGCGCGCACGATGGGCACTGCAGTTGCTTCAGAAGTCATGCCTTTAGCTTATCCACTGCCGGCAGCAGCGGGAGTCCGGTGCCACGGCATGCACGGGGAAGCCTTTAGATGGTGTAGTGCACCCCGGCCACAGCCACGGCGACGTCGCCGCCGAACACCGGGCGGGCCTCGGCCATGACAGTGCTCGGTGACGTCCATACCGGAATATGGGTCAGCAGGAGCCGCCTCGCCCCGGCAGCGGCAGCAGCCTCTCCTGCACGTTTGCCGGTCAGGTGCACATCCTTGATGCCGTCGTCCCGGCCTTCCTCAAAGGCGGCTTCGCAGAGGAAAAGGTCAGAATCCTTGGCCGCCTCCTCGAGCCCGGCGCAGGAGTCCGTATCACCGGAGTAGGTCAAAGTCCGGGAAATGTTGTTGCCGTCCTTGTCCGGCTCCACCACTTCCACGCGGAGGGCGTAGCACTCCTCGATGGGGTGGTTTACTGCGAAGGGGGTCACGGTGAACGGGCCCACGGTCACGGCTTCCCGTTCGGCCCAGTTGGAGAAGTCGAACTCCTCGTGCATCCCCGGGTCCAGCTCCAGCCCGTAGGCGGTCGCCATCCGGTCTGCCGTGGCGGCCGGTCCCCACACCGGAATCCGGCCGCGGCCCCAGCCGCCGGGCTTCCACCGGACGGCAACGTGCAGGCCGCACAGGTCCATGCAGTGGTCCGGATGGAGGTGGGTGAGGAAGATTGCGTCGATATCCTCAAGGTCGGTGTACCGCTGGATGGCGCCCAGGGCACCGCTGCCCAGGTCCATGACCACCTTCCAGGTCCGCTCGCCGTCGTTCGCCGTCAGGAGGTAGCACGACGCCGGTGAACCGGGGCCGGGAAAGGACCCCGTGCAGCCTACGATGGTGAGCTTCACTGGCCGGAACCCCCCATGACGGAACTGCCCACGAAGTTGGAGATCCGGCGTCGGCTTCCGGCGCTTTGGGCCGCAGCGATCATCTCGGGCGTGATGCGGGCAAGGCTGCCTGTGGGGTACTGCGCGGCCACATGGTCGACGTGCCGGACCGAGAGCACTTCGGGCCCCAGGAACCTACGGGCCAGGGCCTCGAACTGATGGGCGTCGCCGGTTGCCACAAAGTGGTGTTCCGGAGGTATATCGCCGGTCCGCTGGAGGTTGTGGGTGGCCAGGGCGCGGTAAACGTCCTTGGCGGTTTCCTCGGCACTGGACACCAGGGTCACGTCCGCTCCCATGACGTAGGAGATGACGCCGGTGAGCAGCGGGTAGTGGGTGCAGCCCAGGACTACGGTGTCCACGCCGGCAGCCTTTAGCGGTGCCAGGTATTCCTCCGCGACGGCCAGCAGGGCCGGGCCGGTGGTGATGCCGGCCTCCACGTAGCTGACGAACTCGGGGCAGGCCACGGAGGTGATGTTTAGGTCCGGCGCGGCCGCGAAGGTGTCCTCGTAGGCACGGGAACCGACGGTGGCTGAGGTGCCGATCACGCCCACCCTGCCGCTCCGTGTTGCGGCAACGGCGCGGCGCACAGCAGGCTGGATGACTTCGATGACGGGAATGCCGTACTTGGCGGTGTACCGCTCCCGGGCGTCGCGCAGCACAGCGGCCGACGCCGAGTTGCAGGCTATGGTGAGCAGCTTGACACCGGAGTCCACCAGTTCGTCCATCACGCCCAGGGCGTTGGCCCGGACTTCCGCGATCGGCAGGGGGCCGTAGGGGCCGTGCGCCGTGTCCCCCACATACAAGATGGACTCGTTGGGAAGCTGGTCGATGATGGACCGCGCCACCGTCAGGCCGCCTACGCCGGAGTCGAAAACGCCGATGGGCCGTGATTCCACGGCGGCAGCCGGGAGGTCACCGGCTTCGGACACCGCTGCGGCTTGAGTTGACGGGTCCGTGCTCGAGGCTCTTGTCATGATTATTCGAGGATAGGTCTTCCCTGCAGCGTCAGGCACCATCTTGTGGCCTGCGACTCATGTCTAATTTGTCACAGCGCCGGGACCGGGGCGCCCCGCGGGTCAACGGCGGGTTTCCATGGACTGCAGCATGGCCTGGACCAGTGACTCCTGCAGCCAGGTGGCGAAGTTGTAGACCAGGGCCAGGTAGCTCTCAACGTCCTCGGCCTGGGACCAGTCCTGCATCAGGTGGACGTGCTCGGCGTCCTCCTCGTCCTGGATGTCCAGCCGCTCTGCCAAAACAAGCCGGACGTCGTTCAAGGCCATCGACCAGTGGCGGGCACCGTCAGCGGTCAGCACGATCTCGTCTTTATCCAGGTCAAGCGCCGCGGCCCGGAGCGCGCCGATCTTTGTTTCCCGCAGCGACCGCTCGGTGAGCTGGCGGAACTCAAGGGACGCTCCGTCGTCGTCCTTCATCACGTTGGGCAGGAGCCGCTTCACCGCCCGGTCGGTGGGGACCGCAACCTCCATGTCGAGGCCGATCAGGGCAGCCAGTGGATCCTGGCCCTTCCGCTCCTCGGGCTGAAGCATGGAGATGACGTCGTTGATGAGGCTGCGCAGCAGTTCACGTTCGGCCGGCTCCAAATAGCCAGTGATGCCTTTGAATCCGTACTTGAATGCCTTAGCCACGTTTCCCCTTGCCCTGGCCCGGCCCGCCGGACTTTCCCGAATTGCCGCCCGGCCCGCCGCTGGCCTTCTCCACCGTTGCCCACAGCCCGAAGCCGTGCATGGCGACCGCATGGCGCTCCACCTGCTCCTTGCTGCCGGAGGCAACAATGGAACGCCCCTTTTTGTGGACCTCCATCATGAGCTTGTTCGCTTTGCTTTCGGAGTAGCCGAAGTAGCTTTGGAACACGTAGCTGACATAGCTCATCAGATTGACGGGGTCATTCCAGATCACCAGGTTCCAGGGGATGTCCGGTGCGGCAAGGAAGTCTGTTGACTCCGCGGTGCCGGTCCGGGTGCCCTCCTGGGTATCAGGGCCGAGCGCAACGCTTAAGGTCATCTGTCCATTCTATGGGGAGGACGCGCCCACGCCGGCGGGTGGGCCCACGCAGGCGAGGGACCCGCGGCGAAGCGAAGCAAGACGTGGGAGCCGGCGGGGACTAGAGTGACTTTCGTGAGCACCTCTGCCGGCTGGGACCATCCCCGCACGTCCTTTTACACTGACCACTACGAGCTGACCATGCTGCAGGCATCGCTTCATTCCGGCGCCGCGCACCGCAAGTCCGTGTTCGAGGCCTTTGCCCGGCGGCTACCGGACGGCCGGCGTTACGGCATTGTGGCAGGTACCGGACGTCTCCTTGAGGGCATCGCAAATTTCCGCTTTGGCGAGGCCGAACTGGACTTCCTGGCCCGGACCAAGGTGGTCAACGAGGAGACGCTCGAGTACCTGGCGTCCTACCGTTTCTCCGGTGATATCTGGGGCTATCCGGAAGGGGAAGCGTACTTCCCGAACTCCCCCATCCTGATCGTCGAAGCCACCTTCGCCGAAGCGTGCATGCTGGAAACGTACCTGCTGTCCGTGCTCAACCACGACAGCGCCATCGCCTCCGCCGCATCCCGGATGGTCAGCGCCGCCGGCGGCCGTCCCTGTATCGAGATGGGCTCACGGCGCACCCACGAGGAAGCCGCCACCGCCTCCGCAAGGGCTGCCATCATTGCCGGCTTTGACAGCACGTCCAACCTGGAGGCGGGCATCCGCTACGGGATCAAGACCGTGGGCACTGCCGCTCACTCCTTCACCCTTCTGCATGACACCGAGCGTGATGCCTTTGAAGCCCAGCTTGCGTCCCTCGGTGATGCGACGTCCCTGCTCGTGGACACCTACGACGTCGAAGCGGCCGTGCGCACGGCGGTGGACCTTGCAGGTCCGCGGCTCGGGGCGGTCCGGCTGGATTCAGGAGACCTGGTGGCGCAGGCCCAATGGGTCCGCCAGCTCCTGGACAGCCTGGGAAACGAAAACACCAAGATTGTGGTCACTTCCGACCTGGACGAGTTCGCCATCGCCGCGCTCCAGTCAGCCCCCGTGGACTCCTACGGCGTGGGCACCTCCCTGGTCACCGGGTCCGGCGCCCCGACCGCCAGCATGGTGTACAAGCTGGTGAGCCGCACGGACGATGACGGCAACTTCGTCTCCGTTGCCAAGGCGGCCAAGAACAAGGCGAGTGTGGGCGGGCGCAAGTATGCGCTGCGGAAACTGAACGAACGGGGCATAGCCACGGCGGAGGTTGTGGGTGTGGGCGTCCGGCCGGAGGATGACGGGAATGACCGCCCGCTGCTGCAGCAGTTCATGAAAAACGGCGAACTGATGCCGGGCTGGACCGGCTCCGAAGGTGTGCTCCGGGCGCGCCGGCGGCACGCCGAATCCATGGCTGAACTTCCGGCCGTGGTCAACCGCCTTCAGCGCGGTGAAGCAGCCATCCCCACTATTTATGAAGACAACTGAGGAGGACTGATGTCCCGCGCCCTGATCATCGTTGATGTCCAGAACGATTTCTGCGAAGGGGGGTCGCTTGCCGTAGCCGGCGGCGCAGCGGTGGCAGGCGCCATCAGCGAATACGTCGATGCCCACCACACTGAGTTTGACCACATCGTGGCCACGCAGGACTGGCACATCAATCCCGGCGGCCACTTCTCAGAAACCCCGGACTTCATCGACAGCTGGCCGCCGCACTGTGTGGCCGGAACCCGCGGTGCGGAGCTGCACCCCGACCTGGACACCGAGTACATCGATGCCTATTTCCAAAAGGGCCAGTTCGCTGCGGCGTACTCCGGCTTTGAGGGATTGCAGGCGCCGGAAGACGCCGTTCCCACCGGGGAACGGCAACCGGGGGCACTTCCCGGCGCCGGCGACGCTGACCGGTATGCCGCAGCCGAGGATGCCATCGGCCTGGACGACTGGCTGCAGAGCAACGACGTCGAGGACGTGGTGGTGGTGGGCATCGCCACCGACTACTGCGTCAAGGCGACGTCTCTTGACGCAGTCCAGGCGGGCTATTCGGTGACGGTCATCCGTTCCCTAACGGCGGGAATCGCGAAGGACCTTGAGGAAGCGATCACCGAAATGGAGCTGGGTGGCGTGGACGTCGCCTGAGCCCTTCTCCGCCACGCAGGTACGCAGTGACTCGAGTGGCCCGGTGCTCAGCACCGGGCCACTTTCACTTCCGAAGCACTTCTGCCGGCCCGCCTATTTGCGGCCGATAAACCAGTCCTGAAGCTTCCGCAGACGGGACTGCAGCTGTTCCTCATTGGCCTGTGCAACCGGTGGACCGCCGCAAACAGTCCGCAGCTTGGTGTGGACCACGCCGTGGGGCGTCCCGGTACGGGCTGACCAGGCAGCGACATTCTTGGCCAGTTCATTCCGCAGGTCCATCAGCATCCGGTGGTCCGGAACGGCCGGAGCCGCAGTTTCTGCCGCCGCGGGAGCACGCCGGCTCTTGCGGTTGAGCTGCTCATGCTGGCGCTGGCGAAGCAGCGTGCCCACCTGTTCGGCGTCCAGCAGCCCGGGAATCCCCAAAAAGTCCATCTCGTCATCAGACCCCACCTCACCGCCGGTGCCGAATTCGCCGCCGTCGAACAGGACACGGTCAAAGGACGCCTGCGAGTCCAGGGCCTCGAACTTGCCCTTCGCGAGGCTGTCTGAGGCCTTGTCCTCGCGGTTGGCTTCCGCCATCAGCGAGTCCTCGGGGTTGAAGAGGCCGTCCCCGTCCTCTTTCTCGGGGCGGTCAAGGGCGTGGTCGCGCTCGGCTTCCATGGAGTTGGCCAGGGCCATCAGCTGCGGCACGGACGGCAGGAAGACTGACGCCGTCTCACCCCGCTTGCGGGCACGCACAAAGCGGCCCACCGCCTGGGCGAAGAAGAGCGGGGTGGACGTTGACGTCGCATATACCCCCACGGACAAGCGGGGCACGTCAACGCCTTCGGACACCATCCGCACGGCAACCATCCAGCGCTTCTCGCTGGCCGTGAATTCCTCGATCTTGCTGGAGGCCTTGGCGTCGTCGGAAAGGATGACCGTGGGTGACTCCCCGGTGATGCGCTTCAGCTGTCCGGCATATGCCCGGGCATCCTCGTGGTCAGTGGCGATGACCAGCCCGCCGGCGTCGGGGACGGTGCGGCGCACCTCGCTGAGACGCTTGTCCGCCCCGGCAAGCACGGCAGGGATCCATTCGCCTGCCGGGTTCAGCGCCGTGCGCCATGCGTGCGAGGTGATGTCCTTGGTGACCGCAGCCTCGCCCAGGGATGCCGCCATCTCCTCTCCCGCGCTGGTCCGCCAGCGCATCTGCCCGGAGTAGGCCATGAACATCACCGGCCGGACCACGTGATCCCGCAGGGCGTTGCCATAGCCATAGGTGTAATCCGCCCTGGACCGGCGGATCCCGTCCCGGTCCTCGGCGTACTCCACAAAGGGGATGGGTGAGGTGTCCGAGCGGAACGGCGTACCGGTCAGGGAAAGCCGGCGCACCGCGGGATCGAACGCCTCGCGGAGGCCGTCGCCCCAGGACAGCGCCTCGCCGCCGTGGTGGATTTCGTCCAGGATCACCAAAGTTCGTGCGGCCTCTGTTTTGGCCCGGTGCAGCATGGGCTTGCTGGCAACCTGCGCGTACGTAACAGCGACGCCTATAAATCCCCGGCCGTGCTGGCCGTCAGAGTTCTTGAAGTTGGGGTCGATGGCTATTCCCACCTTCGCCGCGGCATCTGCCCACTGGCGCTTGAGGTGGTCCGTGGGCGCGACGATGGTGACCCGGTTGACCGCGCCGGAGTCAATAAGGGTTGACGCGACCCGCAGCGCGAAGGTGGTTTTACCGGCGCCGGGCGTTGCCACGGCCAGGAAGTCCCGGGGGCTTGTCCTCAGGTAGAGGTCCAGGGCTTCCTGCTGCCAGGCACGGAGTTTCGGGGCGGTTCCCCAGGCTGCGCGTTCCGGATAAGCCGGAGGCAGGGTGGGGCCGCCAAAAAGCGTCTCCGTCACTACTTGTTGTTGCCTGAGTCCCCTCCGGGACCCTTGCCGCCGTCGTTGCCCGGGCGGAGGCCGTCATAGACCTCTTTGCACATCGGGCACACCGGGAACTTCTGCGGGTCGCGGCCGGGCGTCCAGACTTTACCGCACAGGGCGATGACGGGTTCGCCGGTCAGCGCGGACTCCATGATCTTTTCCTTGCGCACGTAGTGCGAAAAGCGCTCACGGTCTCCGGGTTCCACTTCCTGGCGCAGTTCCTCGCGCTCAATGGTGGCCGTGGACGTTCCAGTCCCGGAAAGCTCGCGCATCGGGTCGTTTTCGAGAGGGTCCGTCATGCTAGTCATGCCACCCATCTTAGCCTTTCCCTCAAGGGGAAGTTCGACGGCGGCGCCTCCCCGGCCGGGGGAAACGGCACCCCGCCGCCTGCCGTCGTCGTACTTTTTTCCTGCCTGCCCGCGGTTGTTGCCAGCCATTCAGATGCCCTGCCAGGCGGGCTTGTTGTCGTAGGTGTGCCGGTAAAAGTCGGCCAGTTTCAGCGCTGAGGCCGCTGCCTCGTCCAGCAGGACGGTGGCGTGGGGATGGAACTGCAGTACTGACGCAGGGCAGATGGCGGACACCGGCCCCTCGACAAAATCGCGGACCGCCTGCGCCTTTTGCGCTCCGGTTGCCAGGAGGATCACATGGCGGGCATCCATGATCGTTCCCAGGCCCTGTGTCAGGACGTGGTGCGGGACCTCGGCCAGGCTGCCGAAAAACCGGGCGTTGTCCCGGCGTGTCTGTTCAATCAGGCTCTTGATCCGGGTCCGGGATGCGAAGGAGGAACCTGGCTCGTTGAAGCCGATGTGGCCGTCGGTGCCGACCCCGAGGAGTTGCAGGTCGATGCCGCCGGCAGCGGCGATTGACTCCTCGTAGGCACGGCAGGCCCCGGGAATGTCCGCGGCAGTCCCGTCCGGGCCGTGGACATTCTCCGGGGCGATGTTGACGCGGTCCGTAAATTCCCGCCGGATGACCTCGCGGTAGGACTCGCGGTGGCCGGCCGGCAGGCCCACGTACTCGTCCAGCGCAAAGCCGGAAGCTCCGCTGAAGTCCAGGCCGTCACGCTCGTGGCGGGCGGCGAGCTCATCGTAGACCGGCAGCGGCGACGATCCGGTGGCAAGCCCCAGGACTGCGTCCGGCTTGCGCCGCAGCAGCTCCCCGATGGCGTCCGCGGCGAGCTTTGCAATCTGTTTGCTGCCGTTGAGGATGACTACTTCCATGCTGTTCCCTTCGGGGCCGTGTCAGCTTCGTTGCCTGTTAACTGCTCCATCATGCACTCCTCAGCGGTTCACTGTTACTTGGGCCAGCAGCTCGGGGCCACGGGCGTCCAGCCATCTTCCGCCGAGCCGGACCCCCACCACCAACAGGCCCGCGCCCAGCATGGGCCCGACGGCAAGGTTCAGCCAGCCGAACAAGCTGTTGCCAGTGAGCAGTTGTGCGGCCAGGAGGGCGGCCTCGGGCAGCACCAGGACCATCAGGACGCCCAGCCCGGCGAACTGCACGGCGAGGGTCTGGCCCACGTTTCCAGGGGGCTTCTTGAAGGGGCTGTCGCCGGGCAGCGGAACCGCCACCGTGTACCGGGCCGAGACCACGGAGGACAATCCCAGTCCCGTAAAAAGGATCCCCAGACTCAGTCCCAGCTGGCCAGGCAACAGGCCCCAATCGCCGGTGAAGGCAGGGTAACCGGCGGCGAACAGCAGGACCACCGGCAGTGCGAAGGCCAGGCACGCCAGGGCCCGTCCCAGCCTGTCGTCCACGCCGCGGACCCCGCAGGCCAGGTGCAGGGCAAAAGCGGTGTTGTCGTAGGAGACATCAGCGGAGATGGACCAGGCGAGGATGAAGGCTGTCATCGGGGCCAGGAGCGCCAAAGTGCCGAAATCGCCGGTTTGGCTGCCCTGGAACACGAGCACCACCGGAAGGAGCGGGATCACGATGAGGGAGCCGGAGTAGCGGGGGTCCCGGATCCAGTAAGTGAGCGCCCTGGCCATGACCGCGCCGGCAGGAACAGCGGGCAGGACGCCGAGCAGCCCCAGTTTGCCGCCCGTCCGCTTGCCGCCGCCGGAGTAGGGCGGGGTGACAAGTGCCCGCTCCAGCAGCAGCTTCCAGCACCACCCCAAGCCGGCGAGCACCGCGATGGAAATGACCAGCTTCAAGGCCGCTGCGCCTGGCGCGCCGGCCGCGACGTCGCCGGCAAGGGCCCATGGGGCGCCCAGCGGAGTCCACGACAACACCCGGGCGACGTCCGGAAGGAATTCGCTTGAGGCAGTGATGCCGCGTCCTGCTCCCGCCAGGATCGGACCCAGGAGGACCAGCGGCACCATAAATGCGACCGCGCTGACGTCCTTGAAACGGCGCGACGACGCGAGGCCCGCCGTTCCCGTGGTCACCACTTTGGACAGCACGATGCAGGTCAGCACGCCGAGCGCTGCCCCCACCAGGGCTGCGAGCGCGGGCAGCACGCCCCGGGACCAGGTCACCACCGTGGACAGTGCCACCAAAGCTGTTGCCAGGCCCGGAATGCCGATCAGACCGCCCAGCGCCAGCCCCGCCAGCATCTGTTTCATCGGAACGGCGAACGTGGTGAAGCGGGCCGGGTCCAGCGTCAGATCGGTAGCCGACGCCACCACCGGAATAATGCCCCAGCCCAGGACCGCCGCCGAGCCGCCGAGAACCACGGCGGTGTACACCAGCTCGTGTTCGGCCCGGCGCAGCAGGACCAGCACCACCACCAGCGTGGCCACGATGCCCAGGGCATAGAGCCCGGCGAAGGCCATGCCGACCAGCTGCCAGGGGCTGCGGCGAAGTCCGTTGCGCAGCAGCGTGAGTTTGAGCCTTAGAAGGTGCGCAACCATTCCAGCCCCTCCGTGTGGCTGCGCCCGCCCACCAGCTGCACGAACCGGTCTTCCAGGGGCACTCCCCCGCGCACCTCGTCCACAGTCCCCGCAGCCAACAGCCTGCCGCCGGCTACCACTGCGACGTGGTCGCACATGCGCTGTACCAGGTCCATCACATGGCTTGAGACGATCACCGTGCCGCCGGAGGCCACGTAGCTGTCCAGGATTGATCGGATGTTGGCTGCGGACACCGGGTCAACGGCTTCGAACGGCTCGTCAAGCACCAACAGCCTGGGCGCGTGGATCAACGCAGACGCCAGGGCGATTTTTTTGGTCATTCCCGCCGAGTAGTCAACCACCAGTGTGCCGGCGTCCTGCGCCAGGTCCAGGGCAGCGAGCAATTCGCCCACGCGGCTGGCCACCACCTCCTTGTCCATGCCGCGCAGCAGCCCGGCATAGGTGATGAGCTGTTCGCCGGTCAGGCGGTCAAAGAGCCGCACCCCGTCCGGCAGGATCCCCATCATCCGCTTGGCCTCCAGCGGCCGGGCCCAGACGTCCACGCCATGAACCACGGCGGTGCCGAAGTCCGGGCGCAGCAGCCCCGTGGCCATTGACAGGGTGGTGGTCTTGCCCGCGCCGTTGGGGCCGACGATTCCGAAAAAGGACCCTGCAGGGACGTCCAGGCTGATGCCGTCCACCGCGATCTTTTGCCCGAACCGCTTAACCAGCCCCCGGATGGACAGTGCGGCTGCGGGACCGGCCGGCGGAGCCGGGTCACGTTGCTGGTCAGTCATGATGCCAGACTAGTCCCCGCGGCGGGGAAGCCGGGTCCCCCTGCAGGAACAGCGGAAAAAGCGCAGGACCCCCGGCCGGGCGGCCTGTTGCTATCGAGCCTTGCGGATCCGGATGGGTCCTTTGGCCGTGGCGGGATCAACCACCGAACCGCCCTGGGTGATCACCACCTCGCCGGCATCAACCAGCCGCCGGGCGGCCCTGCGGGCAGGCTCCATGAGGTCGCGCCAATTCTCATCGCCAACAGCCCGGGCTGCGTCCGAAGGGCAGATGGTGGAGGTTGCAGCCCTGGCGGCAAGCAGTTCCAGGATGGTGTTTTCCAGCTGCCGGTTGATGCCGTCGCCAGGGTCCTGCCCCTTGCCGTCCTGCCCTTTCGTCATGACGATAGCCGTATTCAGAAGGTGCGCCGCGGGACGGCGCGGTCATACTGCGGCGCCCACTTGATGTCATGGCCCAGCTCGAATGCTGCGCGGAGCCACCAGTGCGGATCCCGAAGCGCTGCCCTGGCAATGAAGACGCCGTCGGCCTGTCCGGTCGCAACAGCATGTTCGGCCTGGCCGGCGGAGGTCAGAAGCCCTACGGTTCCGGTGGGCACTCCAGCGTCCCTGCGGATGGCGGCGGAGAATCCCGTCTGGTATCCGGGGCCAGCTTTGATCTGCTGATGGGCAACGGCACCGCCGCTGGAAACGTCAAGAAGGTCCACGCCGTGTTGCGCCGCCTCCTGGGCAAGCCGCACGGACGCGGCGAGATCCACTCCGCCGTCGGCCCAGTCACTGGCGGAGATCCTAAGGAGCAGGGGCATCGAGTCAGGAATTACAGCACGCACCGCGTCAATCACCGCAAGCACCAGGCGGTTCCGGCCCGCCTCATCACCACCCCAGGCGTCAGTCCGCGTGTTGATAAGCGGGCTTTGGAACTGGTGCAGAAGGTAACCGTGGGCCGCGTGGATTTCCACCGTATCGAAGCCTGCATCCACGGCCCGGACAGCAGCGTCGGCGAAGTCGCGGATCACGCCGGCGATTTGTTCCCCGCTCATCACGGCGGGTTCGGCATACCCGTCGAAGGCCGAGGACGAAGGCCCTACTGTGGTCCACCCGCCGTCAGATGCCGGGACGCTGCCGTGTTTGCCGGAGAATGGCCAATACGTGGAGGCCTTCCGGCCGGCATGGGCCAGTTGGACACCAATCTTCGCTTCTGCCGCCCCGTACCGATGCACAAAGGACGTAATCCGCTGCCAGGCCTCGGCCTGCGCGTCGTTGTAGAGGCCTGCATCGCGTGGACTGATCATGCCTTCATGGTTCACTGCGGCAGCCTCGGTGAGGGTGAGTGCCGCGCCGCCTGCGGCGAAGGAACCGAGGTGCATCAGGTGCCAGTCGTGCGGGACGCCGGGCGCGGCGTCGGCATCGCAGCTGTACTGGCACATGGGCGACACCCAGCCGCGGTGCTGGAGCTCAAGGGAGCGGAGCTTCAGCGGCTCAAACAAAGCGGACATCAGAACAGCACCCTCGCGAGCGCCTGGCGCGCCTTGGCCACACGCTCATCTGCCGCGCCCACCACATCGAACAGCTCAAGCAGGCGGAGGCGGGCAGTCTCGCGCTCCGGTCCAAAGTTTCTGCCGATGAAGCTGACCAGGCGGTTCAGCGCGTCCTCCACGTGCCCGCCCGCCACGTCCAGGTCGGCGACGGCGAGCTGTGCCTCCAGGTTGTCGGGCTCATTGGCTGCCCGGCCACGGAGCGCTTCACTGTCCTGGGCCGAGAGCGGCTGCAGGCGCTCCATCAGTTCCACCTGGGCCAGCCCCGCCTTCGCTTCGTGATCCGCCGGCATCTCGTTCAGGGCCTGGCGGTACGCTTCCGCCGCCGCCGCGTAATCACCGGCTTCAATGGCGTCAAAGGCTTTCTGGTGAAGCGGCGGCAGCGGGGCAGGCCCGGCTTCCTGCCCGGCCCCACCGCCCAGGCTGCCGGCCACCCCGTTGGCCGCTGCCACCTTCAGCAGCTCGTCAAAAAGGCCGCGGATCTGCTGTTCGTCGGCGCCGCCCTGGAAAAGCGGAACCGGCTGGCCCTTGAGCACCGCGACGGCGGTAGGCACAGCCTGCACCTGGAACGCCTGGGCCAGCTGCGGAAACGCTTCGATGTCGGCGGCTCCCAGGACCAGCCTGCCGCCATAGCTTTCCACCACGCGTTCCAGGACGTCCAGCATGGTTGCCGATTCGGGTGAGTAGGAGGCCCAGAGGGCGAAGACCACCGGTACCTGCGTGGACAACTCCACCAGTTGCTGGAAGTTGCCCTCGGTCACGTTGACCACCAGTTCGGGAGTGCCGGGAGCGGCGCCGGGATGAGCTCCCCCGGGCGCTTCCGGTCCAGCTGGCGGCGTGGCCGGGGCCGGTGCGGCCGGGCGCTGCTTCAGCGAGGAAAGGTCGACGGCGCCGCGCAGGTTAAGCAGGCTGGCAGCGGCAGGAGGGACTGGGCGGGAAGCTGGCGAACTCATGCTTTCCACTCTAGCCACTCCGGCCGCTGCCGGGGGTAATGGGCGTAAGGCGCCTACTTGAAGCTGGCCCCGACCAGGCCGCGGGTGGCAGCCACAAGGCGCATGGGGTCTGTGGAGCCTGCGGGGGGAACGTAAACAGCCATGGACTCGGCGAAGTTCAGGACCATGCCCGTGGTGGTTTCCTTGCCGCCGGCGAGTGCTGCGGCGTCGTCACCGATGGTCAGTTTGTCACCGGCAGCCTTGGGCGTTCCTTCGAAGCCGAAGTTGATCCGGCCCAGGACCAGGGCGCCACCGTCCGCCGTGCGGAACACAACGGTGTTTTCCGGAACCACCTTGTGCGTGAAGGTGAAGTTGCCGTTTTCGCCTGCCTTAACCACCTCTGCCTGGTAGGACAGCGTGTCTGCAATGTACGGCGAGGACTCCCCCTCCACCAGCTTGTCCTTGAAGGCGGACTCAGCGGAGGTGAGGCGGTCGGCAAGGCCGGACATAGCTTCTTCTCCGCTGTACAGGAGCCCGGTCTTGTCACCGGCGGCCAGCGTTTCCGTGCCATCACGGTTGATGGTGGGGAAGGTGGTGCCGGGCTGCAGCGGATTTGTTTCCACCAGCTTGTAGTTTTCGCGGGCAGATGACTGGACGAGCGTCAGCAGCTGCGGGACCACGTTGCCCTCGCCCTGGGTTACGGCGAGCACCGACCGGGGCCAGTCACGGTTGCTTGTGACCACCGTGGTAAGAAGCTTGGTGGAGCGAACAGGCATCCGTGCCTCGTAGGATCCCACCTGTGAGCGGATCTTGTAGTTCTGCGTCCGGACTTCAAGCTCAGTCCCGCCAACGCGGTCTGCAAGTTTCGCTGCATCCTTTGCTGCGTCGCCGGCGTCCGCTGCGCTGGAGACCTGCTCCAGGATGCGGCGGAACTGGGCATCAAGCAGCACCGGCGAGCCGGACTGCTCCTGCGCCGGGGAGGACGCTGACGACTCAGGAGAAGGCTCAGGCGAAGGCGAGGTGGCGTTCGCTGCCACACCGGTTCCGGCAACTACAGCCGCGGCAACCACGCCGGCAGCAGCCATGCTTACCCGCGAGGACGAGCGCGCTTCTGTCCTGGCGCGGGCGCGCTGGGCAAACCCGCTGCCCTCTCCGTCACGGTCGCCGTTGCGCTTGCGGACCGAGAGCAGGGCGAGGACGATTCCGCCCAGGATCAGGAGCGAGCCCAGCACCATCAGGGGAATGGCCCAAGGGGTGGAGGTATCGTTCGGGAACGTCATGGAGATTGAGGCCGGAGCAGGCTGGGTCCCGTCCGAAGCCAGCAGGAGGGTCCAGTCGCCGTCCGCCGGCGGGGTCCAGGAGTACTCCAGTTCCCCGCTTGCGTTCTCGGTGGAAACCCAGAGGTCTGATCCTGCGGGGTTAGGCGCGGTGGCTTCGCCGTCGGCGTGTTCAACCTGGAGTGACTTACCGTCCTCGGATACCCCTGTGACGGTGTTGTGCGCAGTCTGGCCTACCCAGGCGTCCACGTCATCGGGACGCGCTGACGCCAGCAGGAAGTTGCCATCACCCTCGATGTTGATCCTGACGGTGCCGCCATGCAGGGTGCGCAGGTTCTGGTCGATCACCGTCAGCGGAGCCGCGCCGGCATCAGCGGGCGCGGTAGCCGTGAAAGTCTCGGACGGGGCCCAGATGGTTTTCTGGCCGATGCCGGCCAGCAGTGTCAGGAGGCCGAGCAGCACGAGTGCGGCTGCAGTCTTTAAACGCAAGGGAACACCTATCATCAGCGGGGTTTACGTTCAATAGTAACGGTTTCGTTACCACGGGCCCGGCGCCGGTGCCTGAAACGCTGCTTCTGGTTCATTGGGGACGGGCGCTCCGCAGGTGTTGACAAGGCTGCTGATAGTGTTTGCGATGATCATCACACCGGCCCGCGCAAGCAGGGCCCATGCATCGGACAGGCCCTAATTCCCAGTGACTGACAAGACGGACGAGTCCTCCCCGGCACACGAGAATCCGGCGGGTGCCGAGCCTTCGGCAGGCGCTCCGGAGGTCCCGGCGCCGGTGCGCCGAAGGGGCGCTGCCGCCGCGGCCCTCGGTGTGGTGGTACACCGCCTTCGCCAGCCGCTGCCCGGGGCGCAGCCAAGGCTCCGTTTTGAAATGCCGCCCGAGTACTTCCACCAGGACCAGGCCGATGGCGAGCCCGGCCAGGTGGAGCCCCAGTTCGGTGCTCCAGGCCCGCGGATGTCGCCGCAGCATCCCCTCTATATGGGTTTTATGGGCACCGTAGGCGTGGGGCTGGCACTGCTTGTCTACTGGATCGGCTCAAACACCACTCAGCTGCTGCTGTGGATCGTGGCGGCGCTGTTTATCGCCCTCGGCCTGGAGCCGGTGGTCAGCTGGCTGGAGAGCCGGAAGATCCCCCGCCCGGCTGGAATCCTGGTGTCCGTCACGGTGCTGGTGAGTGCCGTCGTCGGATTTTTCGCCACCCTGATCCCCACGATCGTGGAGCAGGTGACGGAGATTGTCCAGCAGGCACCCGTGTGGGTGCGGGACTTTATCGATTCCGATTTTTTCCGCAGCCTCGATGACCAGTTCGGTGTCCGGGAACGGATAACGGAGGAGCTGGACAAGTTCGTCAACGACCCCGCTGCGGTGGGCGGGATTTTCGGCGGGGTAGTGACGTTCGGGTCAACGGTGGCCAACGGTCTGTTCGGCACGTTGATTGTGCTGGTCCTGAGCCTGTATTTCCTGGCGGCCCTGCCGGCCATGAAGAAGTGGGGTTACCGGCTGGCACCCCGCTCCCGCCGCGCGCGGGTGGAGGCATTGTCAGAGGAGATCACCCGTTCGGTGGGCAATTACGTTATCGGGCAGGCGTGCGTGGCCCTGCTCAATGCGACATTTGCCTTCATCGTGATGTCCATCGTGGGGATCCCCTTCGCGCTCCTGCTGGCGTTCGTGGTTGCCCTGCTGGCGTTTATCCCGCTGGTGGGCGGGCTGATTGCGGGCGTTCTGGTAGTCCTCATCGCGCTGACAGAAGGCTGGCAAAGCGCCGCCGCCTACGGCATCTGCTACTTTGCCTACCTGCAGTTCGAGGCCTACTTCATCTCCCCGCGCATCATGCAGAAGGCAGTGGCGGTGCCGGGTGCGGTGGCCGTTATCTCTGTCATTGCCGGCGGCAGCCTGCTGGGTGTGCTCGGCGCCCTGATAGCCATTCCGACGGCGGCAGCCGTCCTGTTGCTGATCCGCGAAATCTACATCGTGCGCCAGGATAAGCACTGACGCCCCGGCACCGCAGCGTCAGCAACGGAATCCCTGCACCTAGGCCGGGGCGCTGGCAGCCGGGCCGTCCCATTCCTGCGGCAGGCCGGTGCCGCCACTGCCGGAGGCAGTAACTTCTTCTACTATTTCGTTCAGCACGCGGGCTGCGTACTTCTCCCCCACCCACAGGTGTTTGGCGCCCTTGACCCCCACAACGCGCGCCTGGGGCACCAGGCTGAAGCGGCCGGCGGCGGCATCAGGCTGCAGATAATCATCATGCTCAGGCACCAGCACCTTGAGCGGTTTTCCGGACTGTGCCCACTCCAGCAGGTGCGCGTCCTGCGCCCGGTGCAGCGGCGGGGACAGCAGCACAGCACCCTCAATCTGTGAAGCAACCGGCTCTGCAGCCCCGTACATCAGGGCCAGTTCGGTGCCAAAGGACCAGCCCACAAGCCACCGGTTGGGCAGGCCCCGTTCGACGGCGAAGCGGACGGCGGCCTCCACGTCATGCCGCTCGCCGATACCTTCCTCGAAGGCACCGGTGCTGGTGCCCCGCGGGGACTCAGTGCCGCGGGTGTTGAACCGCAGCACCGCGATGCCGGCCAACGCGGGCAGCCGGTAGGAGGCCTTGCGGTAGACGTGTGAGTCCATGAACCCGCCGTGGGTGGGCAGCGGGTGAAGGGTGATGAGCGTGGCCTTGACCGGTCCGGACTCCGGCAGCGCCAGTTCACCCACCAGGGTGTGGCCGTCCGCCGTCTCAAGCTCCACGTTTTCGCGCCTGGCCGGCAGGACTGTTGAAGCACGGATGGGTGTGGGACCGGTGGACTGGCTGAATTCATACGACGCCGGATCAAAAGTCATGCCTGCCAGCTTAGCGACAGCAGCGCCCCGGACCTTACCGGTAGCGGTAGCTGCGGGTCATCCAGCAGTTGGTGTGCCAGTGGCGGCGTTCCGCCAACCCCGCAGCAGCACCAAAAAGGTGGTCATCCTTCCAGACCACAAGGTGGGCAACTCCAGGCAGGACCGCGGTGGAACACTCGGGGCAGATATACGTCTTCTCAGCGTTCCTGGCCGTCATCGTGCGGACCATCCACTCGCCGTCGGGAGCGCTCTCCCGCCGCGCGATGCCGGCCCGGGCACGTTCCAGGTCCAGTTCCGGGACCTGGCTGCTTCCCTTCTTTCCGCCCGCCCTGCCTGCAGCGGCACCTGGTTTCCCGGACACGGGGCGGCGGGGTCGGTTGGAACGCGGCATGCATCCATTCTGCCCCAGCCGGTAGTCTGTACGGCGTGCAACTTGTCATAGCCCGATGCTCCGTTGATTACGTTGGCCGGCTCAAAGCCCATCTCCCCCTTGCCACCCGGCTGCTGCTGGTCAAGGCTGACGGCTCTGTCCTGGTCCACTCGGACGGCGGCTCCTACAAGCCCCTGAACTGGATGAGCCCGCCGGCAACGCTCCGCGTCTCTTCCCCCGAAGACGTGGACCTGGAACTGGGTGTCATAGAACAGTGGACCGTACAGTCGGCCAAGACCGACGACCGGCTGATTATCAACATCCACGAAAAACTCAGTGATTCCTCCCATGACCTCGGAGTGGATCCCGGCTTGATCAAGGACGGCGTGGAGGCGGATCTGCAGCGGTTGCTTGCGGAACAGATCGAAACTCTTGGCGAGGGCTACTCCCTGATCCGCCGCGAGTACTTTACGGCTATCGGGCCGGTGGACATCCTGGCGCGCGACTCGGGTGGCGGCACCGTGGCCATTGAGCTCAAACGGCGGGGTGACATCGACGGCGTGGAGCAGCTTACCCGGTATCTTGAGCTGCTCAACCGCGATCCGTTGCTCGCCCCGGTCCGCGGGATTTTCGCAGCACAGCAAATCAAGCCGCAGGCGAAGGTCCTCGCGAACGACCGCGGCATTGACTGCGTCACCCTGGATTACGACGCCATGCGTGGCGTGGACGACAGCGAGTCGAGGCTCTTTTAGCGGCCGCTTTACCGCCGCCTGCCGTGTGCCTCATTTGCGTCCTGTCAGTTACCGAGAGGTCTTTTTACCTTCTTTTCACCCAAATTTTGTTTGTTTTCCTGCCCAAACCGTTGACCTCCGCTGGGCAGCGTGAAATTCTTATCTCAGTCTTTGTGTAGGTGTTTTTCATGCTCGCAAGACATGTTGCGAGTGCGAAGCTCCTGCAGCGCCGGTTCCTTTTGCGGACGGGCAATCCAGGATTCTTCTCACGGAGTGACCAAGGCCGGTACGAGGTGTGCCGATCTTAAACAAGTTCCATACTGAGGAGAAATAAATGGCACAGGGAACCGTCAAGTGGTTCAACGCTGAAAAGGGCTTCGGCTTCATCACCCCGGATGACTCCGATGGTGATGTCTTCGTGCACTACTCGGAGATCCAGACCGGTGGCTTCAAGACCCTCGACGAGAACCAGCGTGTTCAGTTCGAGATCGGTCAGGGCGCCAAGGGCCCCCAGGCTACCGGCGTAACACTGGTCTAGTCCCGCCGTCCGGCCGCTAAGGGCAGCCGGCAGCGAAAAATGATCCCCGGCAATTGTGCCGGGGATCATTTTGTTGATTACCGGGATGGTTGGTGCTGCCTCATAGGTTAACCCTGTTAAGTGGCGACCCGCTTTGTTGGTGGTAACAGGATGAGTTCACTTCACCAATTTGCGCACCAGGCGCGCACCCTGCGGAAGGGAAAGCCCCGGGAGGTAGGCACGCGTTAATGCGCGGCCAATAGCGGGTAAGTGCAGCGGGTCCTGATAATACAGGTAAAGGGCGCGGTACTCCGGTTTGAACCTTGATTTGAATGCTGCCAGGGACCGGAATCCGTAAACCGGTTCCAACGCGTGTCCAACCAGATCGAGAATCCGGACCAGATTATCAGCGCCGCTTTCCGCGGCTGGATCATCCGCTGTTCCAGGGATGCTCGCCAGCGGCGAACCCGAGAGGGAAATGACCTCCACCGAACCGCGCAGCTCGAGCACCGCGGAGGCGATAAGGAATTCCATCACCCCCGGAAATCCCCCGCTTCCCCGGCGCATGACGTCAAGGGTCCGGCTGACCAGCCTCCCGCCATCGTAAACCGGCAACCAGCTGGTGACCCCGTGGACCGTGCCGTCCTCGTCAACGGCAAGGCAGCACAGGACCTCCGGGTCATCAAGTTCATCAATGCCGCCAAGGGTGAAACCCATCTCCGGGACGGTCTTTCCGGCCGCCCACTCCTCCGAGACCTCACTCAGCCGGGAGCGAAGCGCTGCAGGCAACGACTCATAGGACCCCCAGACAGCTTTCACTCCCAGCTTTGCCGCGCGGTTCAGCGCCGTCCGGACGTTCTGCCATTCCTTGCCTTTGAATTCGAGTTCCCGGACCGCCAGCCGCGTCTCCTGGGCCACGGCGACCCGCGAAAAACCGCGCTCCTGGAGCATGGGCCAGAAAGCATCGTCGCAGGAGTAAAGCGCGGGGACCAGCGCCTGACGGCTGCAGTGGGCCAAAAACCCCGCCGTGACGTCCTTCTGCCACTGCCGCGGACCAAAGGCTCCGCCCAGTGTGAGGGCCACGCTGCCGTGCCGCTGGAAAGCCACCGCACCGTGGCCGTCAGGGCTGAACCAGTACTGGTTGGGTTCCCAGAGCGCCATCCAGGACAGTGGTCCCCCGCCCTGATGAAGCAGGTTCCGTGCCCTGATGCGGTCCTGCCGCCCGGAGTCGTTCCCATGGTGTCCGCCCAGCAGTGCCCACCACACCGCGGCCAGCGCCACCACCCAGAACACCGGACCGGAGTAAGCGAAAAGGACGGCCTCCACGCTGTTCCGGTCAGCGAAAACCCGGTGGTAATGCTGCGGGATGGGAACCGGGACATACTGCCGGGCGAGCTCGGCGAACAATCCCAGCAGCCCGCCGTCGCGCGTTAGACCGCCGGCCCAGAACCAGGCGGCCGCATAGGTACTGGCAAGGAGAAGCCACGTTCCGCCCACCACCAGGGCCAGCTTCCGGCGGGCGGAGGGAAGGGTCTGGACGCGGAACTGCCGCCGGTTGACCCACAGGAGTAACGACAGCAGCAGGGGCACCCCCACCAGCGGCAGCACGTGGGCAAAGGCGGAACCCATAGGCGGGGCGGAAGGCCCGTGAAGACGGGATGGAACCAGGGCGAACAGCGCCAGGTAGACGGCCGCCAGCCCGGTCACGGCCAGCTGGATGGCGAGCGCCATATTCAGGGCAAGCCGCCGGCCGCGGCGCATGCCGTCCGCGCAGATCAGCAGCAGGACCACCGGAACTACTGCCAGCGCAAGGCCGAAGGGTCCGGCGAAACCTGCCCTGCCGGCTTCAATGCATTCTGCTTCCACTGTGGCGCCGCAGTTGAAGGCGAGCTGGCTGAGGGTGGGCATAGGGTTCAGCACGACGTCACGCAGGAGCGCCAGCGGTCCGGTGGGAGCCCGCGCAATCCCTGTGAGGATAGGGCCCACTGCGAAGACGGCAACGGTCAGTGCCAGGAGGTTACGGGTTTCCCGGCCGGTGGAGCGGTGCCGGTGCAGGTGGCCGTGGTCGCCCTGGATCCACCAGCCGGCCAGGAGCCCCAGGACGGCGCCAAGCAGCCCGATCACCGTTTCTGCATGCCCCACGTAGAGCACCAGCAGGAGCGAGATGGACAGCACGCCGGTGCGCAGCCGGCGCTGCCAGAGGACGGGGAGCCTTCCGCTCGCCGCGAGTGCCGCCGTCAGGACTGCCGGGTAGGGCCCGATCAGGATGTCATCAGCCATCCGGTCGAGCCATCCGTCGCCCACGTAGCCGGCCAGCTGGGTGAGCAGCAGGAACAGCGTCACAGCGGCGAACTGGCCGCCAAAAAAGATTATGGCCGCCGCCGGCGTACCCATCCGCCGTTCTGCAAGCCCCAGCAGGAGCAGGATCATCAGGCACGCGGCCACATAGGCCATCGGGTTGGTGGCGAAAAAGAGGCTGGTGAACAAGGACCACCAGTTGCCCGCGCGCAGCCCCGGCCCGCTCACTCCCGCCACGTCCAGCAACTGTTCCGGGGGCCCGGCCAGGTAGCTTCCGGTCACGGCGCCGGTGGTGAGGAACACCGCAAGCACGGCCACGGAGAACGGCATGGATTTCAGTGCGGCGATGCCCCGGTCCCGGGCAGGGCGTCCCACTGTTGCCCACGCCAGTGACGCTGTGCGGGCCTGCTGTCCCGAACTCACTGCTGCAGTCCCCACCTCTCGGCCAGGAACTCCAATGCATCGGCTATCCGCCTGGACGATGTATCCCAGGAGTGTCCGGTGTTTTCCACCTCGTGGGCCCGGACCGTGAAGCCAGCGTCCCGGGCGGCGGCAGCCACAGTACGGAGGTACGTCACGAATTCGGGGTCGTTCTGTCCAGCGGTCAAATACACGGCGCTAGTCTCGAAGCGGCGCTCTTTCATGATGGCAAGGGGCGTCTGCCGTTCAAACGCAGCCGGATCACCCGGAAAGGCGGCGTCTATGGTCTTTTGCCGCTCCTTGGCGATGGCCGGCTCCGCTTCGCCTGAGAAGGACAGCACGGACGGAAACAGTTCAGGGTGCCGGGTTCCCATTTGCAGGGCGCAGGTGCCGCCGAAGGAAAATCCGCCGATGGCCCAGTGCTCGTGGTTGGTGTCCACCGCCAGGGTGGAACTGATCCAGTCCGGCACATCCCGCGAGAGGTACGTATCAGCCTTGGCAATGCGGCTGTCCATGCACATGGTGTTGGCGGACTGGGACCCGTTCGGGTCGGGCACTACAACCACGGGGGCGACGCCGCCGTGGGACTCAGCGAAGGAGTCCATGTGCGCCTGCAGGGTACCTCCGGTGAGCCAATCGGCGGGGCCACCCGGCTGCCCTGCAACCAGGACGAGCACCGGAAGGGCGGGACGGTTTGCGGTGGAATAGGCGGGGGGCAGGTAGATGTAGGCTTCGCGCGGACTCATACCGGAGAGGGTGCCGGGGATGGCGGACTTGCGCAGCACTCCCCCCTCGGGCAGTTCACCCTGGGGTGCCCACGTGTGGAGGGGAACGCCGTCGGCCTCGCCGGACTGGCGCATCAGCCCAGGTTCGAGGGCAGGGATCCTGGCCACCGCAGTGCCGAACAAATCGCTCACCGTGCGGTGGAGGCCGTAGTAGGCGTTGATTTGGACGGATGCAAGGGCCGCCACCAGGAGCACTGCCGCCAGGCCTGTGGCACGGCGGCGCCAGCTGCTCCGTGGCAGCCGCAGCAGAAAGAGGATCACGGCGGCGACACCGGGCACCACCCAGAGCAGGACCGGATCCGGTATGTTGTCCGGGAACACGGAGAAGACGTTGATAAGGGCCCAGTGAACGCCGGCCACCAGCGCGAAGGCAACAGCAGCGGCGGCGATGGCACGAAGGATCCACCGCTTCGCAGGCAGGCGGGACGGCCGTGCCAAAAGATATGCCGCGCCAGCCAGTCCCAGGATGAGGGACACCCAATATACCGGGCCCTCGGTGAGCCTGAGGTCGAAGAACCAGTCCACGCCGGCTAGCGCCAGGTGCCCACGCCGATGACCGGTCCGGCCTCCAGCCAGGACGACAGGCCTGCGTAGGCGTCGAACTTCATGGCAAGGCGAAGGTCCTGCCCTTCGTACCGCAATTCGACAATGACGACGTCGGGCTGGACCTTGACGGCCTCGGCTTCCGTGGGCTTGCGGCGGCCCAGCAGTTCAAGCGAATGACGCTTGAACTTATGCTTGGGGCGGACACTCAACGAGAGCAGCCTGAACCACTCGAGGTCGTTGTCCTGATAACGACAAACCCCCATCTGCCAGCTGTTTCCAGCCATGCAAATGGAGGCGTCCACCGTGCCGAGGGCACGCCGCAGGTTGAAGCGGCGCACCCCCGAAAGGCACAGTGCGAATATCAGCAGTCCAAACACGACTGCCATGGCGATGAACGAAAAACCAGGGGCGTCCATCAAGGTGGTGCTAGCGGATCCCAGCGGTAGCCGAGCCGCCCAGGTGGGCGTTGTCGGCAACAATAACCACGCGGTTGTTGTCAACGGAGAAGAATCCGCCGTCCACATCTACGGCAATACGGTCACCGGACACCGGCTGAATGGCCAGTTCACCTTCGGCCAGGATCGCCAGCAGGGGCGAGTGGCCGGGCAGGATTCCGATTTCACCATCGCTGGTGCGGGCCTTGACCATCCTGGCCGCTCCGGACCACACGAAGTGGTCCGCTGCGACAATCTCAACCTCAAGCTCAGCCATATTACTTGGTCTGTTCCTGGATCTTGGCCCACTGGCGCTCAACGTCATCGAGGCCGCCGACGTTGAAGAACGCCTGCTCCGCGATGTGGTCCAGCTCGCCGTCGCAGATGGCCGTGAAGCCCTCAACGGTGTCCTTGATGGAAACCGTGGAGCCTTCAACACCGGTGAACTGCTTGGCCGTGTAGGTGTTCTGCGAGAGGAACTGCTGGATGCGGCGTGCACGCGACACGACGATCTTGTCCTCTTCGGAGAGTTCGTCGACACCGAGGATGGCGATGATGTCCTGGAGTTCCTTGTTCTTCTGCAGGATCTGCTTCACCCGGACAGCCGTGGTGTAGTGGTCCTTGCCGATGTACTGGGGATCCAGGATGCGGGAGGTCGACGTCAGCGGGTCAACGGCCGGGTACAGACCACGGGAAGCGATTTCACGGGAGAGTTCCGTGGTCGCGTCGAGGTGTGCGAAGGTCGTGGCCGGAGCCGGGTCGGTGTAGTCATCTGCGGGAACGTAGATGGCCTGCATCGAGGTGATGGAGTGGCCCTTGGTGGAGGTGATGCGCTCCTGCAGGAGGCCCATCTCATCTGCCAGGTTGGGCTGGTAGCCCACAGCCGAAGGCATGCGGCCGAGGAGGGTGGAAACCTCGGAACCCGCCTGGGTGAACCGGAAGATGTTGTCGATGAAAAGCAGCACGTCCTGGTTCTGCACATCGCGGAAGTACTCCGCCATGGTCAGGGCGGATAGGGCTACGCGCAGGCGCGTTCCCGGCGGCTCATCCATCTGGCCGAACACAAGGGCGGTGTCCTTGAGGACGCCTGCCTCTTCCATTTCGACCCAGAGGTCGTTGCCCTCACGCGTACGCTCGCCAACACCGGCGAATACCGAGGTACCACCGAAGTTACGGGCAACACGGGTGATCATTTCCTGGATCAGAACGGTCTTGCCCACGCCGGCGCCGCCGAACAGGCCAATTTTTCCACCCTTGATGTAGGGGGTGAGAAGGTCGATGACCTTGATGCCCGTTTCGAGCATCTCGGTGGAACCTTCAAGCGAGGCGAAGCTCGGAGCCTTGCGGTGGATAGGCCAGCGTTCGCTGATCTGCAGTTCCGACTCGGCGACGTCCAGGGGCTGGCCCAGGACATTGAAGATGTGGCCCTTGACGCCGTCGCCAACCGGAACGGAAATCGGGGCACCGCTGTCCACCACGGACGTGCCGCGGACAAGTCCGTCGGTGGCCTGGAGGGAGATGGCGCGCACGAGGTTGTCGCCCAAGTGCTGGGAGGTCTCGAACGTGATGGTTTTGGTGACACCGTTGAGGGTGATCTCGGTAGTCAGGGCGTTGTAGATGGACGGGATTGCGTCAGCCGGGAATTCGACGTCGACAACCGGGCCGATTACGCGCGCAATACGGCCGGTGGCACCGGACGTTGCGGCTACGTGTTCGGTAGCAGTGGCAGTCATCTCTCTCACTTCACTCAGTAGATGGCGTGGATTTAAGTTTATCTGTGGTGGTGCAGGTCCAGCTGAACGCGGGGCCGTGCAGGCTAGGACGCGAGGGCGTCGGCGCCGGCAACGATCTCGGACAGCTCCTGCGTAATTTCAGCCTGGCGGGCCGTGTTGCGCAGACGCGTGTACTTCTTGATGAGGTCCGTGGCGTTGTCGCCTGCGGACTTCATGGCACGCTGTCGGGCAGCGAGCTCCGAGGCTGCTGCCTGCAGCATGGCCGCGAAGATGCGTGACTCGATGTAGCGCGGCAGCAGAGCGTCAAGAACACGCTCGGTTTCCGGCTCGAACTCGTACAGCGGCAACAGGTCCGTTTCTGAAGCCGCCTGCTCTTCCACAACTTCCAGGGGAAGCAGGCGGATGACAGTTGGCTCCTGGGTGACCATGGACTTGAAGCGGGTGTACACCACGTGGATTTCATCCACGCCGCCCTCTTCGTAGTCGGTTGCGAAATCGGCCAGCAGTGCTTCGCCGACTTCGCGCGCGGTAGTGAACTCGGGTGCGTCGGTGCCTCCGGTCCAGACCCGTGAGTATTCACGGTTCCGGAACTCAAAGTAGGCCTGCGCCTTGCGTCCGACGAGGTACGTCTTGACTTCCTTGCCTTCAGCGTGGAGCAGCTCGTTGAGACCCTCCACCTGCTTCAGCACGCTTGCCGAGTAGGAACCAGCCAGGCCACGGTCCGAGGTGATTACCAGGACGGCGGCGCGGCGGATCTGCTCCGGCTCGGTGGTCAGCGGGTGGTCGATTTCGCTTTGGCTGGCGACAGCAGAAACGGCGCGCGTGATCGCGTTCGCGTAAGGCAGTGAAGCTGCTACGCGCGCACGGGCCTTGCCGATGCGCGAGGTAGCGATCAGTTCCATCGCCTTGAAGATCTTGCGCATCGACGTGGTCGAGCTGATCTTCTGGCGGTAGACCCGAATCTGGGCTCCCATACTTATCCTTTCCTAACATTCCGTAGACCGGGTGTGCCGGACCCTGGAGGTCCGGCACACCCGGCCAGTGGAATTAGCGCTTCTGCTTGACGATTTTTTCCTGGTCGACATCGCCCTCGGAGATAGCGCTGTGCTCCTCGTGGCCGGCGCCTACCAAGTGGTTGTCACCCTCGCCGAAGAAGCCCTTTTTGAAGGCCACGATGGCGGACTTCAGCGCTGCCGCGGTGTCATCGTCCAGCACGTTGGTCTGCGCCAGCGTGGTGAGGATGGAGGACTTGTGAGTGAGGTGCTCCAGGAACTCCGACTCGAAGCGGTTGATGTCCTCAACCGGAACGTCGTCGAGGTAGCCGTTGGTGCCTGCCCAGATGGAGACGACCTGGTTCTCGACCGGGAACGGCGAGTACTGGCCCTGCTTGAGCAGTTCCATCAGGCGGGCGCCACGGGTGAGCTGCTGGCGTGAAGCGGCGTCCAGGTCCGAGGCGAACATGGCGAAGGCCTGCATGTCGCGGTACTGGGCGAGGTCCAGCTTCAACGTACCGGAGACCTTCTTCATGGACTTCACCTGTGCGGCGCCGCCCACGCGTGACACGGACACACCAACGTCAACAGCAGGACGCTGGTTGGCGTTGAAGAGGTCCGACTGCAGGAAGATCTGGCCGTCGGTGATGGAGATGACGTTGGTCGGGATGTAGGCCGAAACGTCGTTCGCCTTGGTCTCGATCAACGGCAGGCCGGTCATGGACCCTGCGCCCAGCTCATCGGAGAGCTTTGCACAACGCTCCAGCAGGCGGGAGTGCAAGTAGAACACGTCACCCGGGTAGGCTTCGCGTCCCGGCGGACGGCGGAGCAGCAGCGACACTGCACGGTAGGCCTCAGCCTGCTTGGACAGGTCATCGAACACGATGAGGACGTGCTTGCCGCCGTACATCCAGTGCTGGCCGATGGCCGAGCCGGCGTACGGTGCAAGGTACTTGAAGCCTGCGGGGTCCGAAGCGGGAGAGGCCACGATGGTGGTGTACTCCAGTGCGCCGTTGTCCTCGAGGGTCTGACGGATGGCGGCAATGGTTGACGCCTTCTGGCCGATTGCCACGTAGATGCAGCGGACCTGCTTGGTCACATCGCCCGAAGCCCAGTTGGCCTTCTGGTTGATGATGGTGTCAATCGCAATGGCGGACTTGCCGGTCTGGCGGTCACCAATGATGAGCTGGCGCTGGCCGCGGCCGATCGGAATCATGGCGTCGATGGCCTTGAGTCCGGTCTGCATCGGCTCGTGCACCGACTTGCGCTGCGTTACGCCGGGAGCCTGGAGCTCCAGTGCGCGGGTGGTCTCGGCCTTGATCTCGCCGAGGTCGTCGATGGGCACGCCCAGCGGATCGACCACGCGGCCGAGGAAGGCGTCGCCCACGGGTACGGACAGAACCTGTCCGGTGCGGTGGACTTCCTGGCCTTCTTCGATGCCGGTGAAGTCGCCGAGGATGATGACGCCGATTTCGCGGACGTCAAGGTTCTGGGCGAGGCCCAGGGTGCCGTCCTCGAAGCGCAGCAGCTCGTTCGCCATGACCGAGGGAAGGCCCTCAACACGGGCGATGCCGTCACTAGCGGTGGTTACGCGGCCGACCTCTACGCGCTCTGCGTTTCCGGGTTCGTAGGACGCCGCGAACTCGTTCAGCGCATTACGGACGTCGTCGGCGTTGATGGTCAATTCGGCCATCTGCAGTCCCTGCTCTCCTGTTTTTGTGATCACCGTTGCGATGACCGGGGTTTCTATCAGTTTTGTTGTGCTTGTCCGGCTAGCCGGCCAGCTGGCGTTGCAGCTCGCCAAGGCGGGTGAGAACCGAAGCATCGAGCACTTCGTCACCGACCTGGACGCGGATGCCGCCAATGAGTGACGGATCAACGTTGACGTTGACCTTCAGTTCCCGCCCGTACATTGCATTCAGGCCCGCCTGGAGGCGGGCAAGCTGCATCGGTGTCAGGGGGCGGGTCACGCTGACCGTTGCAATCCAGCGCTGCTGCCGCTTGGCCGCCAGTTCGGCGAACCGTTCCACCAGCCGGGTGGGCTTGATGCCGCGGGGCTGGGTAACTGCCTGCGTGATGAGGACCTTTGCTTCCTCACTCACACCGGGAACCAGCTTCTCGGCGAGGGCAGCCTTGGCTGCAGCGCTGGCCTGTGGTTCGGACAGAGCACGTTGTACCTCGTGGTTGGAGGCAACGGCCTGGTTGAAGGAGAACAGATCGTTCTCCAGCTCTTCCAGGCCAGAGATTCCGGAGGCAGAAACGGCCGACTTGTTTTCAGCAACGGAAATAACCACCGTTGCGGCAAGAGTCTCGAGTGCATCGCCGATATCCCGGGCAGTTGCCCAGCGTGAGCCGGCCAGTCCGCCCGCGATCTCTGCAGCATCAGCGGAGACTTTCCCGCCAACCAGCTGCCTGACCAGCGCCGACTTTTCGTCACCGTTGCGGGACGGGTCAGTCAGGGCGCGGCGCAAGCCAGCCGAGCTGTCCACCATTCCCAGAATTCCGAAGAGTTCCTTTGCCAGCTGCAGTGACGCCGTCGGAAGCTTGGCTTCCAACATGGCCAGCCCTGTTGCCAGCGATTCGCTCGATACGCCTGCCATTACTTAGCTGCACCTGCGTTCTGGGTCTCCAGATCTGCCAGGAAGCGGTCCACTACCCGTGCTGCACGCTGGTCGTCGTTCAGCGATTCGCCAACGATGCGGCCGGCCAGGGTAGTGGCCAAAGTGCCCACCTCCGAACGCAGGGACACAACGGCCGCCTGGCGCTCGGATTCGATCTGGGTGTGGGCCTGGGCCGTAATGCGGGCAGACTCTGCTGCTGCCTTTTCCTTGAGATCCGCGAGGATCTGGGCACCTTCGGCCCGGGCTTCCTCACGGATGCGGTTGGCTTCGGCGCGGGCGTCGGTCAGCTGCTGCTTGTACTCTTCGAGTGCAGCAGACGCCTCAGCCTGGGCCTTTTCAGCCTTTGCAATGCCGCCTTCGATAGCCTCGGCACGCTCGGCGAAGGTCTTCTCGAACATCGGGACAACGAACTTGACCACGATGAACATGAGGATGGCAAAGCCCACCAGGGTAACGCCCATTTCCCAGAGGTTGGGCATCAGGGGGTTAACTTCGCCCTCAGTGGCGGCTGAGATGATCAGCTGATTCATATTTCACCCGTCCTTTTCTACTCGGTTCTGTAAGTTCGCTTCGTTCTAAGGACTAGAGAACGAAGGCGAAGACCAGGCCGAGGATGGCGAGGGCTTCGGTAAGCGCAAGGCCGAGGAACGCGATCGGCTGCAGGACACGCTGTGCTTCCGGCTGGCGGGCGACGCCGTTGATGTAGGCAGCGAATACGAGACCAACACCGATACCACCGCCGATTGCGGACAGACCGTAACCTACGAGGTTGAGATTGCCTTCCATTTTTCTTCCTTTCAAGATGCCACCCATGTGGCAGGTTGTTTGGGTTGCTATCATCCCCGCGAGGGGAAGCTTAAGGGTGCCTAGTGGCTGTCGGCGTGAAGCGCGCCTTCAATGTAGATCGCGGTCAGCAGGGTAAAGACGTAGGCCTGCAGGACCATGATCAGGGCTTCAAGCATGTACATGGCGATGGCGCCGGCGAGAACCAGTACGGAGGTCCCCTTGAGCAGGAGGTTCTCCTGCATGATGAGGTACTCGATGCCGGATCCGGCGATCATCACGATGAGGTGTCCTGCGAGCATGGTCGCGAACAGACGGAGGCTGTGCGTGACGGGCCGGACCAGGAAGTTGGAGATGATCTCGATCGGGATCACGATCGGAAGGATGAACCAGGGAACACCGGAAGGCACGGTGGCCAGCTTGAAGTAGCGGAGTCCGTTCTTCTTCACGCCGATGGCGATCCAGGTGAAGTAGACAAGGCCGGCCAGTACGTAGGCGCCGCCCACGTGCGAGAACGTGGGGAGCTGGAACAGCGGAATGGCACCGTAGATGTTGTTCACCAGGATGAAGAAGAACAGGCTGAACAACAGCGGGACGTACTTAATGAAGTCCCTGCCGCCGATGATGTCCTTGGCGATTCCATTGCGGACGAAGCCGTAGGCGGCCTCGCCGGCGAACTGGAGCTTGCCGGGTACCAGCTGCTGCTTGCGTGCGGCGAGCACGAAGAAGACGGAGATAAAGACAACAGAGAGGAGGACCAGCAGCATCTGCTTGGAGAATCCTTCTGCGGCACCCCACGGCAGGATTGCCGGCAAATGCATTTCGTTAATTCCAGGAGGAGTAAACTCTCCTGAATCTTGGGCCGGGAGCGCAAGCGCGATCAACGCGTTTCCTCTCTGCAGTGTCCATCATTGGGCGTTGGGCGGGGACCGGCAGACGAAAGGCCTGCTGTTCCCCCTGTGAAATTATTTGGCATTAGTGTCGCCGTCCTGGGACGGCCCGCTGGCAGCATGGCGCTCTCCAGCAATTTTTCGAGAACTGGTAAGGCCATGCATGTGGGAAAGGTGCAAACCTCCGACGGCTCCAAGCAGAGCGCCTGCGAGCACAATCCAGCGCGTTCCCCACACGTAATCCAGACCCCACCCTATCAAACTCCAGACGATGATTCCGCCAATGATGTAGCTGAATACGGCCATGCCGGCGTTGTATCCGCCGCTGGTTCCGTCGCGTGATACACCGGGGGCAGAGCCGTCCGATTTGCCCGTGCCGTTGGATGCTTCGTTGGGGTTCCTGGGATCACGCATCGCGGGTTTCCTTGGTTTCTGGATCGTTGTAGATCTGGAGGCGGGCTTTGCTGAAACCGTAAAGTTCGGCAGCCTGCCAAAGTACGACGGCGGTGACGGCACCGGCAACGAACCAGCGGCCATGCAGCCACTGCGGAGCCCCGATGACGAACAGGACCGCCGCGAATCCAACCACCTTCACGAAGTAGGTGGCGACGAACATGCCGATGGCCCCGGATGGATTGTTGCGCCCCATGAAGTGGCCCACCAGCAGGCTGATCCCGAAAAACACCATCACAAGCAGGCCGCCCAGAGTACTGGACACGGCGCCGCTTCCGCCGTCGAGGATTGCTGCAGGGACTGCGCACAGGGCGAGTCCGGCCGCAGCAGCTGCGGAACTTCGTCCCAGGAGGTTCAGCCACAGGGACGTTGTGGGGCTGGATGCGCCAACGTTTCCGTTGCCGGAGGCAGGTCCGGACTCGGCGTTGGAGGTCATTTGATCCCAATCGTCGGCAGCATCAGGCACGGAGCCAGGAGGCAGTTTGAAGGGCAGCTTTGGCTGCCTTCGAATTCTACACGAGATAGAACACCGCTAGCTCACCGGAAGCCGTGTGACTTTGGAGGGGCGCCGGTACCGCCTGATGAGGTCCGGGCTGGCGAGGTACAGGGCAAGCACCAGCACGGTCGCGGCCACGCACAGGGCGACGACCGGAAGCGGCGCAGTGGCGGCGGCAAAGCCCAGGATGATCACGGCGGCGGTGCACACCGTGACAGTTGCTGCAGACTGGAGGTGCGAGAATCCCACGTCGGTGAGCCGCTGGTATACATGCTCCCGGTGCGAGGCGTACCACCGCTCCCCTGCCTTGATCCGGCGCAGCAGGGTGTAGCCGGTGTCCGCGGCGTACACCAGGATTGGTGAAAGAACGTATTCGACATAGACGCCGCCGAGGAAGCCGGCTACGGCGAGGGCGGCAATCGAGGCACCCAGCAGGTAGCTGCCGACGTCGCCAAGGAAGACGGAACCGCGGCTGAGGTTCCATGGAAGAAAACCGAGGAATGCCGTGGCCAGCACCAAACCACCGGCCGCGAGCCATGGCTGTCCGGACAGCCAGCCGGCCGCGGCATAGGCAGCCCCGGCTGTCACCCCGTGCAGGCCCGAAATGCCATTGACGCCGTCCATGAAATTGGCGATGTTCACGTAGGCCGCGATCGCCACGGCAGCCAGCGGCAGCCACCAGAACGACTGTCCTGTCAGTGCGATGAGCACCGCCGAGCCGACGGCCCCGATGCCGAGCTGGGCGCCCGCGCGCCCGCGGATGGACATGCCGCGCAGGTCCTCGGCCCACCCCACGGCTGCGCACGCGGCAATGATGCCAAGCACGACGGCGAATACTGAGCGGTCCACTGTCACGACCCCCAGCAGCACCGCAGCGGCATAGCCAAGTGCTGTTGCCAGGGCCACGGCGACACCCATGCCGCGGATGGTCGCTTTGACGTGCGATGAACGGGCGGAAGGAACATCCACCACGCCCATCCGGACCAGCCAGGGCTTCACGGCAAAGGGAAGCAGCAGGCTGGCCAACAGCGTGATCCCGGCCACCAGGGCCAACGGCATCATGAGGCCACCCGGATCTCACCGGCGTCGTTGGCCTCATCATCGGGGATGGCGGTGATATTGGCGCCTTGTTCTGCCTCACAGCGGGCCAGCCAGACGTTGAGGTCAAGCTTGTCCGGGTCCTGCTCGGTGGCCTTGGTGTGTGAAATCTTTGGGTGCAGGGGCCGCTGGTCCCGTTCACCGCTGCCGACCAGCACTTCGTGCAGCTTCTCCCCCGGCCGCAGCCCGGTGTAGATGATTTCCACGTCCTTGCCCGACATGGCAATCATCCGCTGCGCGACATCCAGGATGCGGACCGGTTCACCCATGTCCAGGATCAGTACGTCGCCGCCGGTACCGATGGCACCTGCCTGGATCACCAGCTGGCATGCCTCGGGGATGGTCATAAAGAACCGTGTGACATCGGGGTCGGTGACGGTGACGGGACCGCCTACACGGATCTGCTCGGTGAAGAGCGGCAGCATCGAGCCGCGGCTGCCCATGACGTTGCCAAAGCGGACCGACACGAACTTGCTGCCGGTCTGGCCTGCCATCCAGGCGGTAAGTTTTTCCGCCACCCGCTTGGAGTGGCCAAGGGCGGTGGTGGGGTTGGCCGCCTTGTCGGTGGAAATGTTCACAAAGTGCGAGACACCGGCCCGCTGGGCAGCACGCAGGACGTTCAGGGTGCCGCAGACGTTGGTCTTCCAGGCCTCCACCGGATACTGCTGCAGCAGCGGCGCGTGTTTGAGGGCGGCGGCGTGGAAGACCACTTCAGGGCGCCGGTCCTCGAAGATGTTCTGCAGTGCTTCAGCGTCGCGGATGTTGGCCAGCACTGTGTCCCGGCCTGCCAGCAGGCCGTGGCCGGTGATGGAGATCTGGGTTTGCTGCAGGCCCGTCTCGTCGTGGTCCAGCATGATCAGTTCCGCCGGCTCGAACTGGACGATCTGCCGGCAGAGCTCGGATCCGATGGATCCGCCGGCGCCGGTCACCAGAACCCGTTTGCCCTTGATGTATCCCGCAATCTCGTCGACCTTGATGTCCACCGGCCGCCGGCCGATCAGGTCCTCGACCGCCACCTCGCGGAAATCGGAAAAACCGGCAGGTGCGCCGCCGCCCAGCATGTCCCGCAGCGGGGGAAGCACCAGCACACGCACGTTCAGGCCCGCCACGGCATCGGAAATGCGCCGGACTACGGAGGCCTCGACGTTGGCGAAGGCCAGGACCAGGACCGAGGCGCGGGTGCGGCGGATGATGGCCGGCAGGTCATCGCCGCGGCCCTGTACCTGGACGCCGGAGAGCCGCAGGTGTTTTTTGGCCGGGTCGTCATCGACCAGGCCCACCGGGAAGTACGGGGAATCCGGATCCTGCAGCATCCGTGTCACCAGGGAGTTGCCGAGGAATCCGGCGCCGTAAACCAGCGTGTTTTGTGCCCCGTCCCCGGGCCGTGCCTTGCCTTCCACATAGAGCCTTTTCGCGTACCGGGCGGCGCACATAAAGAGACAGGCGAAGGGAAAGGCGATCAGGCCCACGCTGCGGCCGATGCTGATGGCTTCGTAGAGCACCAGCAGGCTCGCAGTGATGGTGGCGGCGACAATGACGGTGACGAAGACCAGCGCCTTGGCCTCCTGGAAGCTGCCGAAGGGATACCGGCCGCGGTACAGGGCGAGGGAGTAGCCGGCCAGCATCTGGGCCACCACCGCGATGGCAGCGATAACGACCGCTCCGGCGAACTGTTCCATCCGGATGCCCATCTCATAGCGCAGCAGCAGCGCCAGTCCGATCGCCACAACCCACGACATTGAGTCCAGGAAGAGCTGGATCCAGATCCAGAGTGCGGGTTTCTCGTCCCGTACGGCGGCAGATGCCTGCGTTTCTGATTTTGTACTCAACGAAAGATGCAACCGACTTCCAATACCACGGCGGCCAGGCGCCTGTTTCAAAATACCCCGCCGCAAGACCGTCGGACGGCGAAGGGGCCTAAGACGATACTAATTGCTTCGGGTTCCGCTGCCCGGATATGCCGGCAGCGGCGGCATGGGTTCCCAGCCCCTGTCCGCAAGGATTATTCGTGATTCACGCCATCCCTGCCAGAGTGCGCCCGCCCCCTTGAGGGTCCTCTCGACCAGGACCAGGCGGACAAGTTCCTTGAGGAAGGTCAGGGCGGTGCCGGCTGCGAAACCCGCCCGGTTGAATTTGCCGTATGCCCGCAGGTAGTGCGCCACATGCCCGCGGTTGCGCATCACATAGCGGCGGCTCAGGTCGGAGGAATCATTGAGATGGCGCAGTCCCAGGTCCACCTGCCGCTGCGCGCGGACCTTTTTGATGACAAAGGCATTGACGTACACCACCGGTGTTTGCTGCGCGGCAAGCCAGCCGTAGACCAGGTCGTCCCAGGTGATGAAGAAACGGGGATCCGGCAGGCCGATGCTACGGGCAACGGAAGCATGGATAAGCATGCCTTCAAAGTTCCCTACGTTTGTATGGAAGACCTCAGAGTGCCGGAAAACATCGCGCGAAACCGGAAGGAAGATGCCCAGCGCCTCGACGAAATGGTGCTGCCAGAAGAACGGCTTGCCGTTGGCGTCGTACCGGCGGCCGATGAGGCAGGAGTACTCCGGCGTGAACTTCTCCAATGCCTCCACCGCGCCGGGCAGAACCTCGACGTCGTCATCCATCAGCCACAGCCATTCGGTCCCGGACTCCAGTGCCAGCTCCACGCCGCGCGAAAACCCGCCGGCCCCGCCAACGTTCCGGTCAAGCCGTTCGTACTGGATGGGCGGCCCGCCGGCTTCGATGGCCTGGGCGACCACGTCCGGAGTGTGGTCGGTGCTGGCATTGTCCACTACGAGGATCCGCGCAGGGGCAGTGTCCAGCCGGGCGAAGGAATCGAGCAGGTTGCGCAGGAATTCTGCCCGGTTGTAGGTGACGACGACGGCGTAAAGGTTCTCCACGGGTGCCTAGCTGTTTGCGGACATCAGTTCCGCGGGCGAGCCGAAACCCTTGCCGCGGAAGCCGATTGAATAGGCCCTGAACCAGTGCGCCAGGCCTTTGAGGTCCCCGGCTTTCAGGAAGTAATAGGGGAAGCCGACGACGTCCGCGCTGAACCAGCGCAGGTTCCGGTACTTGCGGGTCAGGTAGCCCCGGTTCCGGAAGTAGCAGTAGCGCTTGAACTCACCTTCGGGGATCACGGGGGTGATGAATCCGCCGAACACCGGTTTCATCTCCGTCCAGGTGGCGGGATGCTGCACCGCGACGGTGGCGAGGGTGCCGTACTTCAGTCCTGCTTTCTTGACGCGCGACAGGAAATCAACCTCGTCGCCGCGGATGAAGAACTTAACGTCGGGAATGCCAATCCTGTAGAAAACTTCGGTTTTGATCAGTGCACCGTTGAAAAAGTGCACCATGTCCGGAAGGTAGCCCATGGGCGCCAGCCGGGACCTGTCGTTGGTCAGCAGCCCGTTGATGCGGAAGTTGAAGGAGAGCCGGTTGGGGTCGGCGGTGGCGGCCACCAGCGGGCTGACAATGTCGAGTTGGTGTTCCTCAGCGGTGCGCAGCAGTTCGGCCAGGCAGGTGGCGTCCTCGGGGTGGCCGTCGTCGTCCATCATCCAGATCCACTCGGCGCCGCTGGCCATGGCCGCCAGGATGGCGTAGGCGAATCCTCCTGCGCCGCCGAGATTGGCTTCGGAGCGAAGGTAGTTGATGTTCTGCGCTCCCCCGGCATTGACGACGGCGGTGGCCGGGTCAGTGCCGGAGTCCACCAGGGCGATGGAGTGGATGGGCGCTGTCTGCGCCGCCAAACCCTTCAGGAGGAGGGCAAGCTCCTCGTGGCGGTCAAAGGTTACGGCCGCGACGGCCACTTTGGGCTGCATGTCAGATCCCCGGGAGGTTGTCGGTGCTGTTGACGGCACTGCTGCCGGCGGCGGGGCGGGCGCCGGCCTCCGGTGCATCCGATGCCGCAGAAACCTTCGGGGCCTCCGAGGGCTCCGGAACCTCCGGTTCTTCTGCAACCATGGGAATTTCGCCGAGTCCCAGGACGCCGGGAACATGCTCCCGGAGCTGGTCCAAACTCACGGCACCGTTCCGGACCACGCGCAGGCGGGGGCCGGTGGCGTCAACAATGGTGGACGGTACTGCAGCAGCACCGTCGAGGGGACGGACGCCGCCTTCAAGGTAAACCTCAACCGAATCGGCCAGCTGTTCGCGCGCTGCGGCGGCTGTCTGCCCGGGAGCATGGCCGGTGCGGTTGGCGGAAGAAACGGCCAGCGGCCCGGTGAGCGTCAGCAGTTCCTGGGCGATCTCATCATCGGGCATCCGAAGCGCCACTGTGCCTTTGGTTTCGCCAAGATCCCAGTCCAGCGACGGCTGGGCATGCAGGATGAGGGTCAGGCCGCCGGGCCAGAACGCTTCGGCAAGCTTTCGGGCGTCCGCCGATACGTCAGTGGCCAGCCCGTCGAGGGCGTTGATGCGCGGAATCAGCACGGGCGGCGGCATGGTGCGGCTGCGTCCCTTGGACACCAGGAGCATGGTTACGGCCTGTGGGGAGAAGGCATCGGCGGCAATCCCGTAGACCGTATCGGTGGGAAAAACTACGCATTTCTTCTCGCCAATGGCCCGCTGGGCGTGCTCAAGTCCTTGGGCGCGCTCGTCGTCGCTGGTGCAGTCATAGGTTGTGGTCACTGGCTTATTCTTTCATTCCCTGTGGTCCGGTTCCGTCAGCAGGGCACTGGTGGCGCGCTCCTTGCCGTTGAGGTCCCGATGCGTGCTGATGGCGGTCCAGTTCCCTGTCCGTGCCAGCATGGCCGAGATCCAGCCCGCCTGGACTTCGGCGTGTTCCATGACAAAGTAGCCCCCCGGTACCAGTAGCCGGGCAGCCGAGGCGGCTGCCGCCGTCGGAAGTTCCATGCCGTCCGCTCCCCCGCCGTACAGTGCTTCCGGAGGGTCGTGCAGGGCCACTTCGGGCTCAATGGGGACCGCTTCGGCCGGGATGTAGGGCGGGTTGGAAATGACGACGTCGAAGGTCCCGTCGAGTTCCGGCAGCGCGTCCCGCAGGTCCCCCAGCACGAGACGGACGCCCAGGGGGGCCAGGTTCTTCGCCGCCCAGGCGTGGGCGAGGGGGCTGAATTCCACCGCATGCACTTCCGCTCCGGGCACTTCGTGGGCGATGGATCCGGCAATGGCGCCGGATCCGGTCCCGAGGTCAACAATCCGCGGATTCCGCATGCCTTTGACGTGGTCGATGACCAGCTGAACAACGGATTCGGTTTCCGGCCGGGGTACAAAAACTCCGGGCCCCACGGCGAGTTGGAGGTAGCGGAAATGCGCCACTCCGGTGATGTGCTGGAGCGGTATTCTGCTGGCACGCTCCGCCACCAAAGCCGCGTAACCCGCAGGCGCAGGGGTATCACCGAGCATCAGGGCACGCAGCCGGCCCAGCCCGACGTTCAGCAGGTGGTCGGCGAGCAGCTCGGCGTCCACCCGCGGGCTGGGTACGCCGGCCTCGCGCAGAATACCCGTAGCTTCGCTGACGGCATCTGCGAGGGACTGGCCTTGACCGAGTGTCATGCGCTGTATTCCGGGACGCGTCAGTCGCCGATGGCGTCCAGGCGGGCCTGTTCGTCCATCTCGATAGCGGACTGGATAACCGGTTCCAGATCGCCGTTCATCACCTGGTCCAGGTTGTAGGCCTTGTAACCGGTGCGGTGGTCCGCAATCCGGTTTTCCGGGTAGTTGTAGGTGCGGATGCGCTCGGACCGGTCCATGGTGCGGATCTGCGATTTCCGCTGGGCAGAGTTTTCCGCGTCAATCTGCTCCTGCTGGTGGGCGAGGATCCTGGCCCGCAGCACGCGCATGCCGGCTTCACGGTTCTGCAGCTGCGACTTCTCGTTCTGCATGGCCACCACGATGCCGGTAGGCAGGTGGGTGATGCGCACAGCAGAGTCGGTGGTGTTCACGGACTGGCCACCGGGTCCGGACGACCGGTATACGTCGATCTTGAGGTCATTCTGGTTGATTTCAAGTTCTTCGGGCTCATCCACTTCAGGGAGGACGAGAACGCCGGCGGCAGAAGTGTGGATGCGGCCCTGGGACTCCGTCACGGGAACGCGCTGCACACGGTGCACGCCGCCTTCGAACTTGAGCCGGGCGAAAACGCCCTCCGCCGGATCGTTCGAGCTGCCCTTGACGGCAACCTGCACGTCTTTGTAGCCGCCAAGGTCTGATTCCGTGGCGGAGATGATTTCCGTCTTCCAGCCGCGGGACTCCGCGTACCGGGTGTACATCCGCAGAAGGTCGGCGGCGAACAGGGCAGCCTCATCGCCGCCTTCACCGCCCTTGACCTCGAGGATCACATTGCGGGCGTCGTCAGGGTCGCGGGGAATGAGCAGGCGCCGAAGTTTGGCAGCCGCTGCTTCCAGCGCCTCCTCCAGCTCGGGCACCTCAGCAGCAAACTCGGGATCCTCGTCAGCCATCTCCTTGGCAGCAGCGAGGTCATCACGCAGGCCTTCCCACTTGTGGTACGCCTCTACAATCCCATTGAGCTGAGCCGAACGCCGCCCAAGCTTCCGGGCAAGCCGCTGATCAGCATAAACAGCAGGATCCCCCAGCTGCGCCTGGATAGCATCATGCTCATCAAGCAGGCCCTGTACGGACTCAAACATATTTCAAAACCTCTTTCGACTTGTACAAGTCTAGTAACAAACGGGAACGTGCCGCGGCTGGTGGGCTTAACGACGAAGCCGCACAGATTTTTCCGCCCCGGGAGTGGCATCGGGCCTGCCGGAGCTGGGAGGCTAACGATCGAAGATCGGAAGCCTCCCAGCGTAGGGGCGGGGGCGGAAAAATCTGTGCGGCGTCAGCATCGGGGCAGCAGAATCAGCCGCTGACCGAAGCGTTACTTGTCGTTATCGGACTTTGCACCAAGCGTCGTCTTCTGGACCTGCATGAGGAACTCGACGTTGCTCTGGGTCTCCCGGATCTTGTTGGTCAGGAGTTCAAGGCTTTGCTGGGTTTCGAGTCCGGAGAGGACGCGGCGCAGCTTCCACATGATCTTGACTTCCTCGGGGGAAAGCAAGTTTTCCTCGCGGCGGGTGCCGGACGCGTTGACGTCCACGGCCGGGAAGATGCGCTTGTCTGCCAGCTGGCGGGACAGGCGGAGCTCCATGTTGCCGGTGCCCTTGAACTCTTCGAAGATGACTTCGTCCATCTTGGAACCGGTCTCCACGAGAGCCGTTGCCAGGATGGTGAGCGAGCCGCCGTTTTCGATGTTGCGGGCCGCACCAAAGAAGCGCTTGGGCGGGTACAGGGCTGCGGAGTCGACACCGCCGGACAGGATGCGGCCGGAGGCCGGTGCTGCCAGGTTGTAGGCGCGGCCCAGGCGGGTCATGGAGTCCAGCAGGACCACCACGTCCATGCCCATTTCCACGAGGCGCTTGGCGCGTTCGATGGAAAGTTCGGCCACAGTGGTGTGGTCGTCGGCCGGGCGGTCGAAGGTGGAGGCAATAACCTCGCCCTTGACCGTGCGCTGCATATCCGTGACTTCTTCAGGACGTTCGTCAACGAGCACCATCATGAGGTGGACCTCAGGATTGTTGGTGGTGATGGCGTTGGCGATGGACTGCAGGATGAGCGTCTTGCCGGCCTTCGGCGGGGAGACGATCAGGCCGCGCTGGCCCTTGCCGATCGGGGCAACCAGGTCAATGACGCGGGGGCCGATCTTCTTGGGGTCGGTCTCGAGGCGCAGGCGCTCGGACGGGTACAGCGGTACCAGTTTGGCGAACTCGACGCGGTCCTTGAGTTCTTCCGAGGTCTTGCCGTTCACGGACGTGACGCGGACCAGGGCGTTGAACTTCTGGCGGGCCGACTGCTGGCTGCGGTCTTCGCCGTCGCGGGGAGCGCGGATGGCGCCAACCACGGCGTCACCCTTGCGCAGGTTGTACTTTTTCACCTGGGCGAGGGAGACATACACGTCGTTCGGGCCAGGAAGGTAGCCGGAGGTGCGGATGAACGCGTAGTTCTCCAGCACGTCCAGGATGCCGGCAACCGGGAGCAGGACGTCGTCCTCGGTGACCTCGACGTCGTCGACGTCCGGTCCCTGGGCGCGTCCACGGCGGCGGTCGTTGCGGTCCCGGAAACGGTCGTTGCGGGAGTTGTCCCGGTCCTGGCCGCCGGAGCGGTCATTCCGCTCGTTGCGATCGTTGCGGTCGCGGCGGTTTCGGCGGTTCCGGCGGCTGCCGCCGTCGGCGTCGTCAGTGTCACGGTTGTCCTCGCGGCGGGCGCCTTCACGCTGCCCTGCCTCGCGGCTGCCGGCGTTGTCGCGGCCGCCGTCGGCGTTCTCGCGTGCGGCGTTGTCCCGGCCGCGGGTGCGTCCACCTTCGCGGCGGTCCGTGCGCTGCCCGGCGTCGCCGGCTTCGGCTTCGGTCCGCTCGGCGGCCCGTTCTGCCGTGCGGTTTTCGGTGTTGGCCTGCGCTCCGGCGGGCTGCTCGGCGTCGGCCTGTTCTGCCGGTGCCTCCACACCTTCGGCGCCCTGCGGCGCTGCTGCGGCTGCTTCGCTGCGGCGGCGGTTGCGGGTGCGCGGCTGGCGGCGCTCGGCAGTGCCTTCAGCAGCTTCTGGAGCCTCAGCGGCGGCGGGAGCCTCCACCGGAGCTGCGGGGGCGGCTTCGGCAACAGCCGGTTCGGCGGCTGCAGGGGCTACGACTCCGTCGCTGACGGCGCGGCGGCTGCGGCCACGGCCGCGGGCCCGCGTTCCCTCGGCAGGAGCCTCGGTTGGTTCAGCAGCCGCTGCGGGGGCGGACACTGCCGGGACAACGGCCGGGGCGGATACGTTCTCAACAGCCTTTTCCGCTGCCTTGGCCGGGGCCTTGGTCATAGGGGTGCCGGCGCGGTGTGCGGAAATGGCTGAAACCAGGTCCCCCTTGCGCATCCGGGAACCGCCGGAAATCCCGAGCTGGCTGGCAAGCGCCTGCAGCTGGGCGAGCTTAAGGCCGGCAAGCCCGCTGCTCTTGGCGGGTGCGGCCGGTGATTCGGCAGCAGAAGATAGTTCCACAGCTGGCGACAGCTCAGTGGTTTCGGTCACGAAGGATCCTTCCCCCTCGACGGCGTCCAGACTGGGAGCTGGACGCGATGATTTGATCTGGGCTGCAGTTCAGATCTGCAGCCGGATTGTTCGGCCTTGCCGGTTGGATATCGGCCAGCAGGGCCGGATACTAATTCACCTTGCGCTCCGCCCATGGCGGGACGCAGGACTGACGCTTTAGGGGCAGTTTGTGTCCTGCAGATTCCTGCGACAGACCAAGCAGGCGGCACCGGAATAGATTGCGCAGTAAGAGACCAAGCGGCAACTAGTGCAATAGCAGATCAGATAGGCGTCAATTACCGCCGGTGCAACTCCACCTTAGCACCTTCGACGTCCACTGCGAGCTTCAGAACACGCCACCCAATTTCCGGCGCGTTCACGGCGGTGAACTCTTCAATGAAGGCAACGACGGCGGCCGCTTCAGCCTGTCCATTGGCCAGGACCAGCACGGTGGGCCCGGCACCTGAAACCACTGCCGCGTGCCCGGCCGCCCGGAGCGCCGAAATCAGGGCGGCGCTTGGGCGCATGGCTTCTGCACGGTAACTCTGGTGGAGGTAGTCCTCCGTGCCGGCCAGCAGGAACTCGGGCTTTCTGGTTAAGGCATGGATCAGGAGTGCCGCACGTCCGGAGTTCATAGCGGCTGCATGATGACCAATTGAGGCCGGAAGCAGCGCACGTGCGGTCTCGGTCGACAGTTCGAAATCGGGAACCGCGACAACGGGAACCACGGTTTCACACACTGTCGCGCTGGTGCTGCTGTACTGGTCACTGTCCTGCCATGACAGCGCCAGTCCGCCGAAAATGGCAGGTGCCACGTTGTCCGGATGCCCTTCGAGTTCGCTGGTGAGCTGAAGGATCCAATCCTTCCCGCGGCGGCTTGCCTCGGGAACCAGAGCGTTTGCGGCGGAAACGGCTGCCACTACTGCCGATGCGGACGAGCCCAGCCCCCGTCCATGGGGATTCACGTTGTCAGCGGTGACCTTCAGCCCGCCGTGGCGGAACCCCAGCCGTTCGAAAGCCGCTTCCATGGCCCGGATGACAAGGTGGCTCGCGTCCCGGGGAAGGGTGTCTGCGCCTTCGCCCCGAAGGTTGAACAGGAGTTCCTCCGATTCAAGGCTCTCCACTGTGAGCGTGTCGTGCAGGGCCAGGGCCAGGCCCAGGCTGTCGTAGCCGGGGCCAAGGTTGGCCGACGTGCCCGGTACCCGGACCGTGACGCTTTGCCCGGGTTCAATAAGCTGCAGTCCGACGGCGGTCTGCGAGGTGGCGTCCAAGGCTATTTTTCTTCCAGTCCCAGCTCAGCTGCAACGGTAACCACGTCATTGGAAACCTTGACCGGCTGCACATCGCTGCCGTCCTCGGTGCGCAGGGCCCACTGGGGATCCTTCAGGCCGTGGCCCGTGACGGTGATGACGATGGTCTTGCCTGCGGGAACCTCACCTGCGGCGTGCTTCTTGAGCAGGCCCGCCACGCCGGCTGCCGAACCCGGTTCAACGAAGACACCTTCACGGGAGGAGAGCCAGCGGTGGGCGTTGAGGATTTCCTCATCGGTCACGGCATCGATGAGTCCGCCCGATTCGTCGCGGGCACCAATGGCACCCTCCCAGGACGCCGGATTTCCGATCCGGATGGCGGTGGCGATGGTGTCCGGTTCGGTGATGGGGTGGCCGGCAACGAAGGGCGCGGCACCCGCTGCCTGGAAGCCCCACATGGCCGGGGTCTTCGTGGAAACGGCGGGAAGGGTGCCGGCAGTTGCGGACTCAAACGGAGCCGCGTACTCCTTATAGCCCTTCCAGTAGGCGGTGATGTTGCCGGCGTTGCCCACCGGAAGCACGTGGATGTCGGGGGCGTCACCCAGGGCGTCGACGATCTCGAAAGCACCGGTCTTCTGCCCCTGGATGCGCGCGGGGTTGACGGAGTTGACCAGGAACACCGGGTAGGACTCCCCCAGCTTCCGGGCGATGTCCAGGCAGTTGTCGAAGTTGCCGTCAACCTGGAGGAGGGTGGCGCCGTGGGCGATGGCCTGGCTGAGCTTGCCCATGGAGATTTTGCCTTCGGGCACCAGGACCGCGCACTTCAGGCCCGCGGCCGTGGCGTAGGCAGCTGCGGAGGCGGACGTGTTGCCGGTGGAGGCGCAGACTACGGCCTGGGCGCCGGATTCGACGGCGGCGGTCATGGCCATGGTCATGCCGCGGTCCTTAAAGGAGCCGGTGGGGTTCATGCCTTCCACCTTGAGGTACACCTCCGAGCCCGTCAGCTCGGAGAGTTTCTGCGCGTGCACCAGGGGGGTGCCGCCCTCGCCCAGGGTAATGACCCGGGTGGACTCCGTCACGGGCAGACGGTCAGCGTATTCGCGGATAACGCCGCGCCATTGGTGAGCCACTTAGACTCCTTCTACCCGCAGAACGGATGTAACTGAATTGATGACGTCGAGGCCCTTCACAGCCTCAACGGTGGCCGCAAGGGCGGCCTCTGATGCGCGGTGGGTGACAATCCGCAGTTCGGCCGATTCCACGTTGGAATCCGCATCCCGGTGGATGGTCTGCCGCATGATTTCGATGGAGACGCCGTGCTCGGCGAACAACTGGGCGATTCTGGCCAGTACGCCGGGCTGGTCCGCCACATCAAGGCCGATGTAGTAGCTGGTCACCGCAGCATCGATGGGCAGGGCCGGAACGTGGCCAGTGGTGGTTTCCGTTCGCTGGGGCCCACCCAGGACCAGGCGCCGGGCAGCCGAGACAAGGTCGCCGAGGACGGCGGACGCGGTAGGGGTGCCACCCGCGCCCTGGCCGTAGAACATCAATTCGCCGGCGTTCTCGGCTTCGATAAACACAGCGTTGAAGGCGCCGTGGACGGCAGCCAGCGGGTGCTCCCGGGGAAGGAGCGTGGGGTGCACGCGCACGGAAATGCCTTCGGCGCCGTCTGTATCCGTGCCTCCGGCGGGAAGCTTTTCAGCGATGGCCAGCAGCTTGATGACGAAACCGGCCTCCTTGGCCGCGGCGATGTCAGCGGCGCTGACTGAACTGATGCCTTCGCAGTGGACGTTTTCCAGAGCAAACCGGGTGTGGAATGACAGTGTGGCCAGGATGGCCGCTTTGGCGGCTGCGTCGTGCCCCTCGACGTCGGCCGTCGGGTCCGCTTCCGCATAGCCGAGCCGCTGGGCTTCAGCGAGGGCATCGGCGAACTGGGCGCCGGTGGAATCCATCTGGTCCAGGATGAAGTTGGTGGTGCCGTTGACAATGCCCAGCACCCGGGTGATGCGGTCGCCGGAAAGGCTGTCGCGGATGGGGCGCAGGATGGGGATGGCGCCGGCCACGGCAGCTTCATAGGACAGCTGCACGCCCGCCTTGTCCGCCTCTTCGTAGAGGGTGGGTCCGTCCTGGGCCAGCAGGGCCTTGTTGCCGGTGACCACACAGGCGCCGTTTTGCAGCGCGGAGAGGATCAGTGTGCGGGCCGGCTCGATACCGCCCATCAGTTCGATGACCAGGTCTGCGTCCTTGACCAGGGTCTCGGCGTCGGTGGTGAAGAGCTCCTGCGGCAGCTCAACGTCCCGCTTGGAGTGGACGTTGCGCACGGCGATGCCGGACAGCTGCAGGCGGGCGCCGGTGCGGGCGGCAAGGGCGTCGGCGTCTTCAATGAGAATCCGCGCAACCTGGGCCCCAACGTTGCCACAGCCCAGCAGGGCCACTTTCAGGGTTCGCAATTCAGACATTCAGGCTCCCATGTCGCGGTTCAGCAGATCTTCTTCGGTTTCCCCGCGGACAATCAGCCGGGCAGATCCGTCGCGCACCGCGACAACGCCCGGCCGGGCCAGATAGTTGTAGTTGCTCGAGAGGGCCCAGCAGTAGGCGCCGGTACCCGGTACAGCAAGCAGATCACCGGCTGCCACGTCCTCGGGCAGATATACATCTCTAACAACTATGTCGCCGCTCTCGCAATGTTTGCCCACCACGCGGGACAGCTGAGGCCCGGCGGTTGACGTGCGGGAGGCCACGACGGCCGAATAATCCGCGTCGTAGAGCACCGGCCGGGCGTTGTCGCTCATGCCGCCGTCCACCGACACATAGCGGCGCGGATACGTAACGTTGCCGGCAGCGTCGGATGCATCCGGGCCGGGCGCATCCACGCGGACGGTCTTGAGCGTACCCACCTCGTACAGGGTGAAGGTGGTGCTGCCCACGATCGCGCGCCCCGGTTCGATGGAGATCCGGGGTGAGTCAATGCCCAGTTCAGCGCAGGTGGATCGGACGACGGCGGCCATCGCCGCCGCAATCTCTGCTGCGGGGCGGGGGGTGTCCACCGGGGTGTAGGCAATGCCGTAGCCGCCGCCGAGATCAAGTTCCGGCATGACGATGAAGTACTTTTCCTGCATGGCGGCGAGGAAACGAAGGAGCTTCTCCGCCGCCAGGGCGAAACCGTCGGGCTCAAAGATCTGGGAGCCGATGTGGCAGTGCAGGCCCAGGAGCTCGATGCCGGGGTGCGCGGATGCGGCCGCTACGGCTTCTTCGGCAGCAGACAGGCCGGCCTGCTCCGTGGTGTCTGCGGCCATGGAGAGGCCAAACTTCTGGTCCTCGTGCGCGGTGGCGATGAATTCATGCGTGTGGGCGTGGACGCCCGGGGTCAGCCGCAGCATGACTTTGGCCTGTATTCCGCGGGCCTGGGCCATGTCGCCCACCCGCACCAGCTCGGACAGGCTGTCCACAACAATCCGGCCGAGTCCCATGTCCAGGGCACGGTTGATCTCGCCGTCGGACTTGTTGTTCCCGTGCAGCGCCACCCGCTCACCGGGAATTCCGGCGCGTGCAGCCACGGCCAGCTCTCCCCCGGAGGACGTGTCCAGGCGCAGGCCTTCCTCCTCAACCCACTTCACAACAGCGGTGCAGAGGAAGGACTTTCCCGCGTAGTAAACATCGACCCCGCCGCAGATGTCAGCGAAGGCAGCATCAAAGGAATCCTTGAAAGCCCGTGCCCGGGAGCGGAAATCGGCCTCATCCAGGACGAAGAGGGGTGAGCCGAACTGCTCCTTAAGCTCCTGGACGGTGAGGCCTCCCACAGTAAGCGAGCCGGCGTCGTTGCGTTGCACGCTGCCCGCCCACATCGGTTCCTGGAGGGCGTTCAGGTCAGCGGGCACCGCGAGCCACTCGGGTGCCAGCGGCGACGCGGTCCTGGTGGTTTCTACAGACATTTCCGTCACATCCGTTCCGGCGCGGAAACGCCAAGGAGGTTAAGGCCGTTGGCCAGCACCTGGCTGGTGGCGTCGTTGAGCCACAGGCGGGTGCGGTTGACATCAGTAACCGGTTCGTCCCCCATGGGCGCAATGCGGCAGGCGTCGTACCAGCGGTGGTATGCCCCGGCGATGGTCTCCAGGTGCCGTGCCACGCGGTGTGGTTCACGCAGTTCCGCGGCCTTTGCCACCACCGAGGGGTAGCTGCCCAGGTATGAGAGCAGTTCGTTCTCCGTGGCGTGGTCAAGGAGGGAGGCGTCGAAGCTGTCGGTGCCGTCCACACGGCGTTGCACGCCGGCATCGACGGCGTTGCGTGCTGCGCCGCGGGAGCGGGCGTGGGCGTACTGCACGTAGAACACAGGGTTCTCGTTGCTGTGCTTCTTCAGCAGCTCCGGGTCCAATGTCAGCGGCGAGTCCGCCGGGAACCTGGCCAGGGAGTAGCGGACGGCATCTTTGCCAAGCCAGTCGATCAGGTCCTTCAGCTCAATGATGTTGCCTGCGCGCTTGGACAGCTTGGCACCGTTGACGGAAACCAGCTGGCCGATCAGCACCTCGATGTTTACCTCGGGATCATCCCCGGCGCAGGCGGCGATGGCCTTGAGCCGGTTGATGTATCCGTGGTGGTCGGCGCCGAGCAGGTAGATCTTTTCGGTGAAGCCGCGGTCCTTTTTGGACAGGTAGTAGGCTGCGTCGGCGGCGAAGTACGTGGGCTCGCCGTTGGCACGGATCATCACCCGGTCCTTGTCGTCGCCAAAGTCAGTGGTCCTCAGCCAGACAGCACCGCCGTCGTCGAACACGTGGCCTTGCTCGCGAAGGCGGGCTACGGCACTTTCGATGGCGCCGGCGTCGTGCAGTTCCTGCTCGGAGAAGAACACGTCGAACTCAACGCCAAAGTCGGCGAGGGTGGCCTTGATGTCTTTCATCTGTGCCTTGTAGGCCGCGGCGCGGATGACTGGAAGGGCGGCAACTTCGGTCAGTTCCCGGATGGCGGGGTGCTCGGTGAGGACCTCGTGGCCCAGGTCTGCGATGTACTGGCCCGGGTAGCCGCCGTCGGGCACGGGCAAACCGTGCAGGCGGGAGTACACCGAGTTGGCGAAGACGTTCATCTGTGACCCGGCGTCGTTGATGTAGTACTCGGCCGTGACGTCGGCGCCGGAAGCGCGCAATACCCGGGCGATGGCGTCGCCGAGGGCAGCCCAGCGGGTGTGCCCGATGTGCAGCGGGCCGGTGGGGTTGGCGGAAACGAATTCCATGTTCACCGTGTGGCCGGCGAGCGCGGTGTTCGTTCCGTACTGCTGGCCGGCTTCAACGATGGCCTTGGCGAGGGCGCCGGCTGTTGCGGCGTCAACGGTGATGTTCAGGAACCCGGGCCCTGCGATGTCCACGGCGGACACGCCATTGATCGACTTAAGCCGTGCACTTAGTGCGGTGGCGAACTCGCGCGGGTTGGTGCCGGCCTGCTTGGCAAGCTGCAGGGCGATGTTGGTGGCCCAGTCGCCGTGGTCCCTGTTCTTGGGCCGCTCCACGCGTACCTCGTCTGGCACTGCTGATGCTGAAAGGGCAATCTCGCCGGCGGCGACGGCGTCTTTCAGGCAGGCGGATATGGCGAGGGAGAGTTCTTCGGGAGTCACCCCTCTAGCCTACCGGGGGCCAGTGACAGCAAAAGAATTGGGTAATTGTCCGGAGCCGTAGGCATTCCACAGGAAATCCACAAGGCGCTTGCAAAGTTGAACGAATACGCTGGGTTCAACGTTGACACCAGCGTAAGCACCGTCCCAAACACTTAACCGAAATGAGTGCCTTTATGAGACCGTCAGTCCGCAAGAGTGTTTTCGCCGGAATCGCCGGCCTGTCCCTCGCCGGAACGGTAGCCGGGTGCGCCCCGTCCGCCACTGAGAGCACGCCGGCAGCCCCCACGGGCGGCGCGGCAGCAACCTCCGCGGCAACCCCGGCTGCAGAAGCTTCGCCGCTGGCCACCAGTGGCTCCACGTACAAGGACGGCACCTACAGCGCCGACGGAAACTATGTTTCCCCAAACGGCACCGAGACAGTTGGCGTGGAACTGACCCTGGCTGAGGGCACAGTGACGGACGTCAACATCACCCAGCATCCGTCAAACCCGAACACCCGCAAGTACCAAGGTGAATTTGCCGGCGGAATTGCAGCGCAGGTGCTGGGGAAGAACATCGACGAACTGAACGTGTCCCGGGTAGCCGGCTCCTCTTTGACCAGCGGCGGTTTCAACCAGGCCGTGGAACAGATTAAGTCGCAGGCGCAGTAGACGGTGCCGGACGGGGACTGGGACGACTTTGCGTTCGAGGGAATCGGCACGCAGTGGGAGATCTCCACGCCTCTTCCGCTTCCCCGGTCTGTCCGCGTGCGCCTTCTTGGCCGGGTGGAAAAGTTCGACGCCGACTGGTCCCGTTTCCGTGCCGGTTCCCGCGTCAGCGCCTTGGCGCGGGGGTCCGGCCGGTTCGATTTCCCGGACGAGGCGGACCGGCTTGGGCGGCTGTACCGGACGCTTTACCGGCTGACGGACGGCGCCGTGACTCCTCTGATTGGCGCCTCCCTTGAGCGGCTGGGGTACGACCCCGGCTACAGCCTTGAGCCTTCAGGACCGCCCTTGCCGGCACCCCGCTGGGATGAGGTTTTCGAGTGGGCGGGAACCACTATCACCACCAGGTCGCCCGTGGTTCTTGACATCGGGGCAGCAGGCAAGGGCTTGCTGGTTGATCTGCTTGCCGGGGAACTGGACGCTGAAGGAATCGATTCCTTTGTCATCGACGGCAGCGGAGACCTGCTGGCAAGGGGCGCCCGGTCAACCAGGGTGGCTCTGGAACATCCCTATGACCCTGGCCAGGCTATCGGCATTGTTCCCCTTGCCGGGCGTGCACTCTGCGCCTCGGCGTCCAACCGCCGGGCTTGGGGCGACGGCCTGCACCACGTCCTGGACGGCAGAACAGGGCAGCCGGTCCGGACCGCCGTCGCCACGTGGGCCATGGCAGAGACGGCAATGCTGGCCGATGCCCTGGCTACTGCGCTGTTCTTTGCCCCCGGCGGCGAATTGCAGCAGGAGTTCGATTTCTCGTGGCTGACCGTGTTTTCCGACGGGAGCGCCGCCCACTCCGCCGAGTTTGAAGGGACACTGTTCAGATGAGCCCAGTGGAAACGCCGAAAGCCGGCTACGCACCGGCTGCCCGGCTGGATACGGTGCTGGGCCGGTTCACTATGTACCGGCTCATCCTGATCGTCCTCGCTGTGCTTGCCGCGTACAGCCTTTTACTCGATGTCCTCGGCTGGCTGACGTTCGGCATTCCGGAGATGCTGGCGCACCTTGTGCTGTGCCTCGGCCTGACGTACGCATCGAACCGGGCCCTGGCGGCTTTGTTCCGTGTGCGGCCCCACTCCGAATCTTCACTCATCACAGGGCTGCTGCTGTACTTTCTGTTCTGGCCCTCCTTCGCGCCGCTGGACGTAGCTGGAGTGGCCCTGGCCGGCGTCGTGGCGTCGGCCTCGAAGTACGCGCTCGCGTGGCGCGGACGCCACATTTTCAACCCTGCCGCTGCCGGGGCCTTCGTGGTTGGGCTCACGGGACTTAATATCGCCACCTGGTGGGCAGCCACCCCTGCAATGCTGTTGCTCCTGGTCCCGGGCGTCCTTTTGGTGCTGCACCGCACACGCAAGTTCCTGATGGCTTCGGTTTTCCTCGTGGTGGCCTGTGCCATCATCACCGCGGAACTGCTTCAGGCCAACATGTCCATGGGGATGGCGTTGTGGCAGTCATTGGCGCAGCGGCCACTGCTGTTCTTTGTGGGCTTTATGCTTACCGAGCCACTGACGCTGCCCCCGCGAAGGTGGCAGCAATTGGCCCTTGCCGCTGTTGTGGGCGTGGTTTTTGCAGTTCCCTACAACTTCGGGTTTATTGCCAACTCCCCTGAGGCCGCGCTGCTGCTGGGCAATCTCCTCGCCTTCATGGTGGGTCAGCGGGGCGGTGTGCGGCTGAAGTTCAACGGGACCAGGCGGCTGACACCCAGCACCACTGAGTTCTCCTTCGAGCCCTCCCGTCCCGTGCGGTTTGTCCCTGGTCAGTACATGGAACTGGACCTGCCGCATGCCAAGTCTGATGGGAAGGGAAGACGCCGGGTGTTCAGCATGACCGGCTCCCCCACGGAGCGCCTGGTGAAGTTCGGCGTGCGGACAGCCGAGCCCCTGTCGGCTGCGAAGAAGGTCCTTCTTTCGCTGCACCCGGGTGATGAGTTGACGGCAACGTCAGTTGGCGGAGACTTTGTCCTTCCCCGCGATCCGCATAAGCCCGTTCTCATGATGGCTGCCGGCATCGGCATTACGCCCTTCCTTTCCCATATCGCCTCCGGAGGCTTACGGGACCGGAATGCCGTGCTGCTCCTGCTGGCCAGGAGCGCCGACGAGATCGCGTACGTGGATGAATTGAAAGCTGCCGGCGTCCGGGTCGTAGCCCGCATCGCCGATGGCTCCGAGCCGCCACCGCATATAACCGCTTTCCCCGCAGACGGGACCAGGCTGGCCGGTGACGCGATCAAAGCACTTATTCCCGACGTCGCTGACCGCGAGGTTTATATCTCGGGCTCACCGGCGAGCGTCGCCTCCCTGAGGCGTGCGGCGCGGCAAGCGGGGGCCCGGCGAATTCACGTGGACTCGTTTTTCGGCTACTGATCCGCACTCCGGGATGCCGCGTTTTCGACTCAGAAGTGGCAATTTTCCCTTGCGGGCCACCTTCCTGCTAAGCTCTAGGACGTCCCGCCGGCAACGGCAGGAAATCCCCGGACTGCCCTCGTAGCTCAGGGGATAGAGCGTCTGCCTCCGGAGCAGAAGGTCGTAGGTTCGAATCCTATCGAGGGCACCAACAGAAGCACCCTGGTCCACCGGCCGGGGTGCTTCTTTTTGTTGGTCGAGCTCCCGACGGTGACACTTTTTTCCTCGGGTTTTTGTGCCCCGGCATCGTGTTAGACCTCGGAGAGCATTGCCCACCAGATTTCTTCGGGCAGAGGGTCTTTGGGCAACGTATACCCGGGCAGCAGCCAGTCGTCGTAAGTGTCTTCCGGAAACTCTTCGTGCCAAAACAGGTTTTCGGCGGGCTGGTCGTTGGTGGTCATGCAGGCTTGCGAAAGATCGGCGGGGGGTGGGAAATTCAGGTCCTTGAGCTCTGCCGGCCAGTGTGGTGGTTCCCAGTCGTGGTGTTCGGGTTTGTAGTGCCGGCCGGTGGGTGAGGTCCAGCCCGGCGGTGCGGTTTTGGTGGCCGGGGTGGGCTTCCAGGCGGTGGCGTGTTTGAGGCGGTGGTGCTTGGGGCAGAGCTGGCCGAGGTTGCTGATGCCGGTGGTGCCGCCGTGGTGCCAGGCGGTGAGGTGGTCCGCTTCGTTGTCCAGGGAGTTGTTGCTGCACCCGGGGAACGTGCATTTGCCGTCCCGGAGCTGGAGCGCTTTCTTCATGGCTTTGGTGATCCGGTAGCTGGTCCGGCCGATCTCCAGTGGCGCGCCGTCGCGGGGGTCAACGAGGACCCGGTAGAACGAGTTGGCGCCGTCCGCGACGAGTTTGCGTGCCATCGACGCCGGGATCGGGCCGTAGCCGTCCAGCATGGCCGGTTCCACGGTCAGTCCCATCAACGCGAACACCGGAACGGTGACGAGCACGTCCGCCTTCGGGGCCCGAACCTTTCCCATGCCCGCAACGTAAGCAGTTTCACCGTCCCCCTTCCCGCCCCCGCTTGCAGCGCCCCCATCCCCACGGTCCGCGGTACCTGCGCCCGGGGCCGTGAGCAGCAAACCGGCGGCGGTGTCGGCCCGCAACTGTGTGAGGGTGCGGGGCTCGTCGGGGCCCTGGAGTCCACGGGCGAGGGCCGTGGTGCGGTTCCAGATCGCGCAGGCCTGGTCCGCGGGCAGGTAGGCGGAGAGCCATGCCATCCCGTCCTGGTCAGGACGGTATTCCACCCGCCGGTCGGCCACACCCCTGGTGTGCCGCTGTTCGATGGACTCGGCGTGGTGGCGTTCCCGCCAGATCCGGGCTTTAGCTTTGAACCGGTACGCCGGAACGTCCCCGATCGGCGCGGCCGTGGATGGTACGGGGGTGTCCGGACCCAGGAAGTGGGCTTCAAGGGCGGCGGCGCCGGCAAGGTCCAAGGTGGCCGTTTCCTCCACCATGACCTGGGCGTGCCGCCACGAAACCGTCCCAGCGCGCAGGGCCGACAGGGTCAGCGGCAACGTGGCCACCAGGGCGTGGGAGGTCGCCAGGAAGGAACCCGCGGCCCGGCCCCCAAGAGCCAGGAGGGTACCGATTTCCGCCGCGACCGCCATCTCTCGCGCCTGCATCGGGGTTCCCGGCGCCGCGACAGCATGAACCGTGTCCGCGTACGTCACCGCCGCCCAGGCCTTCAGCCCCGCGACCCGTGCCTCCACGGCTGCCGCGCCGGACAGAATGTCCAGGCAACCATCAGCCAGGGCAGCCAACGGATCAGCACCATCAACCGCCCCGGAACCCGGAGCCGCCGCTTCGGCATAAAGCACGGCAAGGGCGGCGTTGATGTCCTCAAACGCCCTCACCACCGCCGCTTTACCCATGCACCCATCATGGCAAAGGGGTCAGACAATCCGGCTGCACCCGATAGTTGCATTCGACCACTTCGAAACTGCGCGTGAATCCCCCGCTTTGTCGGTACCCCCTCGTAGTCTGAACGCACCTAGTTGAGGGGGTACGCCATGCACGTTCCATTCTGTTCCATCATTCCGCCCTACCTGCTGAGAAGGCTGGCCCGGCAGGACGCTCCGGAGTTTTCCGCAGCCGCAAGAGCCGCAAAGGAAGCCTTGGGGCATGTGCGCTCAGTGCATAAAGCACGCACCCAGGCCGCACCCGACGTCCCGGCTGGAGTGCGGCAAGCCAAACCAGGACCTGCCAACCGCTCGGTCTTCGACGCCGACGGTTCGGAAACATTACCCGGCAAGCTCGTCCGCAAGGAGGGTGAGCCCGCTACGGGGGACCCGGCAGCTGACGAAGCCTATGACGGGCTGGGCCACACCCACCGGTTATACGCCGATGTCTTCGGAAGGAATTCCATCGACGGCCGGGGGCTGCCACTAAACGCCACCGTGCACTTCGGCAAGCTTTATGACAACGCGTTCTGGGACGGGACGCAGATGGTCTTCGGCGACGGTGACGGGGAAGTCTTTGAGCGGTTCACCAAGTCCCTCAGCGTCATCGGCCATGAACTTGCCCACGGGGTTACCCAGCACTCCGCAGCCCTGGTATACCGGAACCAGGCCGGGGCCATCAACGAGTCCATGTCGGACGTCTTTGGCGCCCTGGTGGAGCAGTACGTAAAGAACCAGTGTGCCGCAGAAGCCAGCTGGCTCATTGGCGAGGGCCTTTTCACCCCTGAGGTTGAAGGGCGCGCCCTGCGCTCCATGAAAGCCCCCGGAACCGCGTACGACGACGACGTGCTCGGCAAGGATCCCCAGCCGGACTCCATGGACACTTACGTAAGGACGAGCGCCGACAACGGCGGAGTGCACATCAACTCTGGCATCCCCAACAGGGCGTTTTACCTCGTGGCCGAACAGCTGGATGGGAACGCTTGGGACTCCCCCGGGCGCATCTGGTACGAAACGCTCACCGGCGGTGACTTGCCCACCGGGGCCACCTTCACGGTATTCGCCCGCGCTACAGCGGCTACGGCCCGGGAGCTTTTCGGTTCTGGTTCAAAAGAGCATGACGCCGTGCGGAACGCGTGGGAAACTGTGAAGGTCAAACTTTAACGGGATGCCTGGCTGCCGCACCTAGGGCAATCAGGCCCGATGTACCCAGGAACCATGCCATGAAGATCAGTGTGGAGCGCACCGGGGGTATCGCCGCGATGACCCGGGTTTGGACTGTCAATGCCGTGTCCGAGACCGCCAGGAACCGATGGCAGCCCATTGTGGAAGCATGCCCCTGGGACGCCGTACCCAGGACACCGCGGGCCGCCGCATCCCAATTCCAGGAAGCACAACCGGACCGGTTCATTTACTCCATCCGGGCAGGGCAACATCGCGCAGCCCTGCCCGAACGGGCGGTCACCGGCCCGTGGCGGGTGCTGGTGGACAGCACCCGGGCGGCCGCTGAAGAAGCCCGCACGGAACAACGCCCGGACACGTAAACCCTGCTGCTACCCCACCTCGGCAAGCTGGCCCCGGAACGCCCTGCGGTAAGACTGGGGGCTGGTATCCAGGACTTTCCCGAAGTGGTGCCGCAGCAGGACCGGGTGGCCGAATCCGGACTCCCGCGCAATCTCCTCGATGTTCATGTCAGTGGCCTCAAGGAGTTCCTGCGCCCGAAGCACCCGTTGGGAATTGAGCCAGGCTGCGGGCGTCGCACCGGTCTCCGACCGGAACTTCCGGGCGAATGTCCTTGGCGACATGTGCACCCGCGCCGCCAGCTCGTTCACCGTATGCTCACGGTCCAGGTGCTGCACCATCCAGCGAAGGAGTTCCTCTATCGGTGCCGAGCCGCAGGTAGGCATGGGGCGGTCAATGAACTGTGCCTGGCCACCATCCCTGTGCGGGGGAACCACCATGTCCCGGGCTATGGCGGCGGCGACGTGCGCGCCCAATTCCACACGCACCAGGTGCAGGCAGGCATCGATACCGGCTGCTGTACCGGCCGAGGAAATGATATTGCCGTCCTGCACGTACAAGACGTTTTCGTCCACGTGCGCGTTCGGATATTCGGCAGCCAGCTGGCCCGAGTAGTGCCAGTGCGTGGTGCAGCGGCGGCCATCAAGGAGGCCTGCCTGGGCCAGGGCGAAGGCACCGGAGCAGATGGACATCACCCACGCTCCCCGTGCATCTGCAGCCCGAAGGGCTTCCAGGACGGAATCCGGCAACTCCTCATCCCTGCCGTAAGGAGCCATGATCACGAGGTCGGCGTCAGCGGCAGCTTCCAGCCCCAAATCCACGTTCATGGACAAACCGGACCTGAGCGGGACGTTGCCCGGTGAGGGGGTGCAGACCCGGAAATCGAAGGCCGGGACGCCGCTCCCCCGCCCGGTCCTGTCGAGGCCGAACACCTCGAAGGCAGTCCCAAATTCGAACATAGCGAAGTTGGGAACAACGATGACGGCTACTGATTTCAGCATGCTTCCATTGTGGCAGGAATTTTGGCTTTTTGGGCATTTCTGCCACTTTTTCCCAGTACCGGACAGGAGAAGCATGAAGCCATGGAAATCCTCACAACCATCCTTATCGTCCTGCTGCTCCTCGTATTCGCCGCCACCGTGTCGGCACTTCTGCAAGACGGCCGCGGTCATACGCCTCCTGTCGAATCGCATGAAACCTGGTCCGCGCTGGACCTTCCCAGCACCAACTACACGCTCCGCATCTTCTGACCTTTCGGCCGCGTCAACCGGGATAGCTGCAACCAGTCGAAACGGGAAGCCCGGGCTCCCGCAGTAGACTGGCAGCAGCCATGACACTTCACATCTCCTATCCTGCCGAGCTCCCGGTTTCCGAGCGCCGCGAAGACCTGATGGCCGCCATCGCAGCGAACCAGGTCACCATCATTGCCGGCGAGACCGGCTCGGGTAAGACCACCCAGATCCCCAAGATGTGCCTCGAACTCGGTTTGGGAGACACCGGCCTGATTGGGCACACCCAGCCGCGCAGGCTTGCAGCCCGCACAGTCGCTGAGCGCATCGCGGAGGAACTGGGCGTGGACATTGGCCAGGAAGTCGGCTTCCAGGTCCGGTTCACCGGCGAGGTCAGCCGGAACACGAAGGTCAAACTGATGACCGACGGGATACTGCTCGCGGAAATTCAGCGCGACAAACTCCTGCGCAAATACAACGTAATCATCATCGACGAAGCCCACGAGCGCAGCCTCAATATCGACTTCATTCTCGGCTACCTCAAACGGATCCTGCCGCAACGGCCCGACCTGAAGGTGATCATCACCTCCGCCACCATCGATCCCGAGCGCTTTGCCAACCACTTCGGCACGCCGGAAGACCCTGCGCCTATCATCGAGGTCTCGGGGCGCACATACCCGGTGGAAATCCGGTACCGCCCGCTCTCACAGCCGCCCGCCGGAACAGATGAAGAGAACGCTTCCGACGACGAACTTGAGGAAGACCGGGATCCACTCGATGCCGTCTGTGACGCCGTGGATGAACTCGCGGCGGAAGCGCCCGGCGACATCCTGGTGTTCTTTTCCGGCGAGCGCGAGATCCGGGATGCGGCCGAAGCGCTTCAGGCCCGCATCCAGTCCAACCGGCGGCTGGCCGGAACCGAAGTCCTCCCCCTGTTCGCGCGCCTGAGCCTGCAGGAACAGCACAAGGTGTTCCACCCCGGCAGCAAACGGCGGATCGTCCTTGCCACCAACGTTGCCGAGACATCGCTGACCGTGCCGGGCATCAAGTACGTAATCGACACCGGCACGGCCCGCATCTCCCGGTACTCCCACCGCACCAAGGTCCAGCGGCTCCCCATTGAACGCGTCTCACAGGCATCGGCCAACCAGCGTTCCGGGCGGTGCGGCCGTGTGTCCGACGGCATTGCCATCCGCCTCTACTCCGAGGACGACTTCGAATCCCGGCCCCGCTTCACCGATCCTGAAATTCTGCGCACCAACCTCGCCGCCGTCATCCTTCAGATGACAGCAATGGGGGTAGCGCGCGGGCCGAAGGACGTCGAGAACTTCCCCTTCGTGGAGCCTCCGGAAACCCGGGCAATCAACGACGGCGTCACGCTGTTGCGCGAACTCGGCGCCCTGGCTGCCGCGCGGCCCCAAAACGGCACGGAGGGGGCTAAGAGCGGCGGCGGCCTCACCGCCGTCGGGCAGAAACTCGCCCAGCTGCCCGTGGACCCCCGGCTTGGCCGGATGATCGTGGAAGCAGGAAAACGGGGGTGCGTCCGGGAGGTCATGATCCTGGCAGCAGCCCTCACCATCCAGGACCCCCGCGAGCGTCCGACGGACAAGCAGGAGCTTGCAGCGGAAAAGCACAACCGCTTCAAGGATGAGAACTCGGACTTCACCGGCTTCCTGAACCTCTGGAACTACATCCAGGAGAAGCAGCAGGAGTTGTCGTCGTCGGCCTTCCGGCGCCTGTGCCGGACCGAATTCATCAACTACCTCCGCGTCCGGGAGTGGCAGGACCTGTTTGCCCAGCTGCGGCAGCTGGCCCGCCCCCTCGGCATCAGCCTGGACAACAAGCGCCTTGCAGATCCGGTTGGCAACCACGACGGCATCCACATCAGCCTCCTGTCCGGGCTCCTGAGCCATATCGGCATTCTGGACGAACGGAAGCGTGAGTACGCCGGCGCCAGGGGCAGCCGCTTCGCGATATTCCCCGGCTCCGCTCTGTTCAAAAAGTCGCCAACATTCGTCATGGCGGCGGAGTTGGTGGAAACAAGCCGGCTATGGGCCCGGGTTGCCGCCCGCTTCGATCCCCTTTGGGCAGAACAGGTTGCGCCTGACCTGGTAAAACGCAGTTACAGCGAACCCCACTGGTCCACCCGCCAGGGCGCAGTGATGGCCTACGAAAAGGTCACTCTCTATGGCGTACCCATCATCGCCCAGCGCAGGATCAACTACGGCAGGGTGGATTCCGTCGTGGCCAGGGAGCTTTTCATCAGGCATGCCCTGGTGGAGGGTGACTGGAAAACGCACCACAAGTTCTTCCACCGGAACCGGGCCCTCCTGCAGGAGGTTGAGGAACTCGAAGCGCGGATGCGGCGCCGGGACCTCCTGGTGGACGACGAAACCCTGTTTGAGTTTTATGATGCGCGGATCGGGCCGGATGTGGTGTCCGAACGCCATTTCGATAAGTGGTGGAAGGACGCCCGGCAGGAGAACCCTGACCTCCTGGACTACGACAAATCCCTCCTCCTTAGCGACGACGCCGACAACCTCGATGTCTCCGCCTACCCGAAGACCTGGCTGCACAAGGGCTTCGAACTGCCGCTGACGTACGAGTTCCATCCTGTGGCTCCCGGTTCGCCGCCCAATCCGAGCGACGGCGTCACCGCCGAAGTGCCCGTCCTGTTCCTTAATCAGCTGGACGACAAGGCCTTCCGCTGGCTCATCCCCGGCCAGCGGGTGGAACTCGTGACAGCCCTGATCAAGTCCCTTCCCAAGCAGATCCGCAAGAACTTTGTGCCTGCCCCGGACGTGGCCCGGCAGGCAGTGTCAGTTCTCGAGTCCGACTTCGATCCAGCCGCCGACGAGCTTGAACCGTCCCTTGAACTTGCGCTTCGCCGCGTCCGCGGGCACGTTATCCCGCCCGGTTCGTGGAACTGGGACGCCGTTCCCCCGCACCTGCGTGTGACGTTCAAGGTAGTGGACAGCAAGGGCAAAGTGCTGGAAGAGGGCAAGGACCTGGCGGTCCTCCAGGAAAGGCTTGCCCCTGCCACGCGGCGCGCCATCGCGGAGTCATTGGGTGCCACGCCCGCCTCCGCCGCCCCACGCAGCAAGGCAGGGCGCGCCCCGGGCAAGGCCGACGGCGGGCGTCGCCCCGCGCAGCAGCCCGCCCAAGTGCCGGGCGGGTCCGTCCCCGCCGGGTTCAGGGAGCAGGATGGGCTCACCGAGTGGAGCTTCGGAACACTCCAGCGCCAGGTCAGCAGCGTGGTCAATGGCCACACCGTCACGGGTTATCCGGCGTTGCAGGACCAGGGCACGTCGGTGGCCCTCCGGGTTTTCCAGACTGCAGACGAACAGCAGGACGCGATGCGCGGTGGCGTGATCCGGCTGCTGGCCCTGCGCGTTCCTGCTCCTGACCGCTATGTGCTGGAGCACCTGAGCAACACGGAGAAGCTGACATTCAGCCAGAACCCGCACGGCTCGGTTGCCGCCCTCATTGCAGACTGTGCACTGGCGGCCATCGACAAGCTCACTCCCGCAGAGCTCCCGTGGGACCGGCCGTCCTTTGACGGGCTTTACGAGCTGGTTCGGGCTGAACTGATTGACACCGTGTTCAGCGTGACGGCGGTGGTGGAGCGCATCCTCGCCAGTACCCGGCGGATTGAAAAGCAATTGAAGGGCACCACCAGCCTGGCCCTTATCAGCGCGCTCAATGACATCAAAAGCCAGCTCGAACAGCTGGTGTATCCGGGCTTTGTGGCCCGCACCGGGTATGCGCAGCTAAGCCAGCTTCCCCGGTATCTTGCCGCCATTGAAAAGCGGCTGGAGCGCCTCCCGGGCAACGTCCAGCGGGACGGGCTCGGCATGGCGGTGGTGCAACGGCTCGAGGATGACTACGACGACGCCGTGTCGGCGCTGCTTCCCGGCCGGCGGGCCGGCGGCGAACTGGCGCAGGTCCGCTGGATGATCGAAGAGCTCCGGGTGAGCCTTTTCGCCGTCGAACTGGGAACTGCCTACTCTGTGTCCGAGAAACGGATCCGCGCGGTGCTCAACAAGGCACTGGCCCCGGCCTAGCCGGGCCAGCACCCTGGCCGGGCAGGCCGTCAGGCTGGAACGAAATCGCCGTATCCTGCTGCCCGGAGTCCCTGCCGAAGTTTCTCGGCGTTGGCGTCCAGGACCTCCGGATCCGGATTCTGGTCCGCGGAGGCGAAGTTGAAGTCGGCCATGCTCCTCGACGGCCATACGTGCACATGGAGATGGTTGATCTCATAGCCGGCTACGATGAGCCCTGCGCGGGGCGCGTCAAAGATGTCCACCTGGACGGCTCCGATCCGCCGGGCGACTTCCATGACTCTCGCCAGTGTTTCCGGTGATGCATCCGTCCAGCGGTCCACTTCCTCCGTGGGAACCACCAGGGTGTGACCGTCCGCCAGCGGACCGGTGGTGAGGAACGCGGATACGTCGTTTTCCCGCCACACGAAGCGGCCTGGAATCTCGCCGTTCAGGATGCGGGTGAAAAGCGTGCTCATGCGTCTGCCTCCTTGGCGGGTCCCTGCAAAGTGCTGGTGTCCAGCACAAACCGGTATTTCACTTCGCCTGCCACCATGCGGTCGTAGGCCTCGTTCAGCTGGTCCGCGCGAACGACTTCGATGTCGGCCACCACGCCGTGCTCCGCGCAGAAGTCCAGCATCTCTTGAGTCTCGGCTATGCCCCCGATCAACGACCCGGTGTAGGCGATCCGCCGCCTGATCAGTGCCCGCGGGTTCACAGGCGGCATCGCCTCGGACGGAAGGCCAAGCTGGAAAAGTGCACCATCAACGCGCAGGGTCCGGAACAGCGGATTCAGGTCGTGCGGAGCAGCGACGGTGTCAATGATCAGATCAATGGTGCGGTTTGCCGCGTCCATCGCAGTTTCGTCCGTGGACAGCACCACTTCGTCGGCCCCCAGTTCCAGTGCGGCCGGCACCTTCGACTCCGAGGTGGTAAACACCACCACCTTTGCCCCCATTGCCTTGGCAAGCTTGACAGCCATATGGCCCAGCCCGCCAAGCCCCACCACACCCACAACGTCTCCCTCTTCGACGTCGAAATGCCGCAGCGGCGAGAACGTTGTGACTCCCGCGCACAGCAGAGGCGCGACGGCTGTGGGGTCCAGGGAGTCCGGGACGCGAAGGACGTAGCGGCGGTCCACCACCACGGAGGAGGAATAGCCACCCTGTGTGATTGAGTCGCCGTTCCTTCGGTCCACGGCACCGTACGTGCCGGTCATGCCGTTTTCGCAGTATTGTTCGAGGCCGTCCAGGCAGCTTTCGCATTCCCGGCAGGAGTCCACGATGCAGCCAACGCCCACGCGGTCCCCGGGCGCAAAGTCGGTAACGGCCGAGCCGACGGCACTGACCGTACCCACAATTTCGTGTCCCGGCACCAGCGGCCAGACCTGGCCGCCCCACTCACCGCGCACCGCGTGGACATCGGAGTGGCACAGCCCGCAAAACTTAATCGCAATTTCGACGTCGTCCGCCTGGGGAGCGCGCCGGGCAAGGGTCAGCGGAACCAACCCGCTGTCCGCGGACGTGGCGCCGTAAGCGGCAGCCAGCACACCGCCGTCGGAAGCAACAGGTCCGGGGGCAGCAGGTTTCGCGAGGGGCGGCGGCACGGGACGTCCAGGAGTCATAGTGCGACGCTACCCTTGAGCGCCGCCAAGTTTCCACTCAGCAGGGCCGCCGTCGCCGCCGCTGGGTTCCGGCCCCGCCACCACCGGCAGATGGGGATTGCTTGACCACTCGGAAAAGGACCCGGGGTAGAGAGCGGCGCGGAAGCCGGCAAGCTCCAGGGCGGCAACCTGGTGGGCTGCTGTGACACCGGACCCGCAGTAGACGCCCACGTGGGAGTCGTTGCTGATGCCCAGCGACTCGAAACGCCGGCGCAGCTCCGCGGGAGCCAGAAACCGTCCGGCGCTGTCCACGTTATCGGAGGTAGGCGCACTGACAGCGCCGGGAATGTGCCCGGCACGGGGATCAACAGGCTCGATCTCGCCGCGGTACCTCTCCCCCGCGCGAGCATCGAGCAGGATCCTGTCAGGCAGGCGACCGTCATGGCCGGCACTGCCCGCCATCGGGGTACTTTCCATCCAGGCGGTCACGCCGGCAGCGTCCTGGACCGGCATCTGCCCGTCCTCCAGGATGACGTCGCCGGAAGGAGGCGTTACCTCGCCCTGCTCGAGCGGCAGCCCTGCAGCCCGCCAAGCCGCCAGGCCGCCGTCGAGCAGGTAAACGTCAGCCAGGCCTGCGTTTCTCAACATCCACCACACGCGTGCTGCGGCCATATTTGCGCTGTCGTCATAGGCCACCACAACATCGCCCTTGTTGATGCCCCAGCGCCTCGCCGCATGCTGGAACCGGGGCACTGATGGCAACGGGTGCCTGCCCCGCTCCGGAACTGCAGGGTCCGCAAGTTCGCTCGCCAGGTCAACGAATACGGCGCCCGGCAGATGCCCCTTCAGGTAGTGGTCGTGGCCGTGCGGGTCGCCCAGCGCCCAGCGCACATCCAGCAGCACTGTGCGCAGGCCGCCGGCGCCGCGCTTCTCCAGTTCGGAAACATCCATCAACGGATTCATCGTGCTCCTTAGCGTGGGCAGCCTACGCTCCCACTCTAACGGCAGCTTGGATGGCCGCAGGTAGGCTGGTGCGGTGAAGATCGAGCGCACCGCGGGCAGGGACTGGGCCGACGAAGCCATCCGCAAAATCACGGCGGAAAACAACCGCTCCGCCGATACCCACCTTTACTCGGTACCCCTGCCCGAGCACTGGGGCGTCCAGCTTTATCTCAAGGATGAGTCCACGCACCGCACCGGGAGCCTCAAGCACCGGTTGGCGCGGTCCCTGTTCCTGTTCGGCCTCGTCAACGGCTGGATCAGGGAGGACACCACCATCGTTGAGGCCTCAAGCGGCAGCACAGCGGTATCCGAAGCCTATTTCGCCCAGCTCCTGGGACTGCCGTTCATCGCCGTCATGGCGCGCACCACCAGCTCCGAGAAAATTGCGCTGATTGAGCAGTTTGGCGGCTCCTGCCTCCTGGTGGACCACGCCTCCGAGGTTTACGCAACCGCGGAAGAAGTCGCCGCCACCAGCGGCGGGCACTACATGGACCAGTTCACCTACGCCGAGCGCGCCACGGACTGGCGGGGTAACAACAACATCGCGGAATCCATTTTCGGCCAGCTCGGGCTGGAGGAACATCCCGTGCCGGACTGGATCGTGGTTGGCGCAGGGACCGGTGGCACCAGCGCCACAATCGGCCGGTACCTCCGCTATCACAGCCACCCCACCCGGTTGCTGGTGGTGGACCCGGAGAACTCGGCCTTCTACCCGGGCTGGCTTGGCAGCTCCCACCCCGCTTCCGGATTGCCGTCCCGGATCGAGGGCATCGGCCGGCCCCGGATGGAGCCTAGCTTTGTGCCGTCCGTGATCGACCACATGATCCAAGTCCCGGACGCTGCATCCGTGGCCGCCATGCGGCACCTGCACACCCTTGCCGGGCTCCATGCCGGTCCCTCCACCGGAACAAGCCTGTGGGGCGTCTGGCAGATTGTTGCGGGAATGCTTGCCGAAGGCCGCAGGGGCAGCGTCGTCTCGCTGATGTGCGACGGCGGCGAGCGTTACGCGGGCAACTACTACTCTCCGGAGTGGCTGGCGTCCCACGGCCTGGACCCCGAGCCGTATGAAGCGGTGATCCGGCGGTTCTTTGATACCGGGAGCTGGGACGGCGGCGGGGCCTAAACCTCCACGGACTCTCCCGGGGCCAGGTGCTGATACTCGGTGCCGTATTTGGCTCCAAGACGTTTGACGTGACCTTCCACGATTTTCAGGCCGTTCTCATTGAGCAGACCGTCGTGGATCTGGAATGCCCGCGGTGCCCGCACGCCGATCACAAAGTCCACCACCTCGGCAGACTTGCTCCACGGCGCGTGGATGGGCACGAGCAGCGTCTGGACGCTGATGCCGTCGGGAACGATGAAAGAGTCACCGGGATGGTAAACGCTCCCGTCCAGGAGGTAGCCGATGTTGGCAACCATCGGGATCTGTGGATGGATCAAGGCGTGCTGGCCGCCGAAGCTGCGCACTTCGAAGCCTGCTGCCTGGAAGGATGATCCGGGCTCGACGCTGTGGATCCTGGGTGCTGCTGCGGAGGCTTCCTTGCGCAGGTTGTCCGCTACGCCTGCCGGGGCGAAAACTGCCAGCGCGCTGTTGCCCTTGAGAGCAGCAACCACTGCAGGAACGTCGATGTGGTCGGTGTGTTCGTGCGTGACCAGGACCGCTTGGGCGCCCGCCAGGGCCTCAGCCGTTTCCGAAAAAGTCCCCGGATCCAGCACCAGGACCCGGTTTTGCTTCTCAAGGCGGATGCAGGCATGGGTGTACTTGGTCAGCTTCATAGCGCCAGCCTAGGGTCAGGCCTGAACCCTGTCCACGAAGCTGCGGCTGGTAATCTTGATCTCTGCCACCATCCTGAGGGAAGCGAGTCTGTTCATGCCGTCCGGTGCCAAGGCTGAATCCACCAATCCCGCTTCGGCCGCAGCCACGAAAGCCAACGCAGGGACCGCTACCAAGCCTGCCGGCGTCGCCGGTCCCACTGCCGTCAAGGAACAGCGCGTCACCAAGCAAAGGCTGGCAGTCAGCGCCGCGCTGGATGAGCTGGCCGATTTTGTGAGCACCCAGGAGCTCTACCGCATCCTGCAGAACCAGGGCGTATCGGTGTCCCTGGCCACCGCCTACCGCATCCTCCAGTCCCTGGCGGACGAGGGGCTGGTGGACGTGCTGCGCAACGGCGACGGCGAAGCGGTCTACCGCCGTTGTGCCGTCACCGGCCACCACCACCACCTGCTGTGCCGCAACTGCGGCAAGGCAGTGGAGGTGGAAGCGCCCGCCGTTGAAACGTGGGCGGCCCGCACGGCCAACGAACACGGCTTCACGGAAGTGGCGCACACCGTGGAGATTTTCGGGCTTTGCCCGGACTGCACCTCGCGCAAGGCAGCCGGCACCCTCTAGGCCCCCGAAGCGCAGGGTCAGCGTGCCTGCAGCACCCGTCCGTTGATGCCCCGGGAAGATCGGACAGATCCGACGACGCGGCACACCACATAGATCAGGAACGACAGCGTTGTGACGTAGGGGCTGATGGGGATGCGGCCGCCGAGAGCCAGCAGGATCCCACCGACGGTCGCCGTGACGGCGAAAGCAACGCTCAGCACCACCACTGCCACCGGGGAGGACGTCACCCGAAGGGCCGCCGCAGCCGGCGTGATCAGCAGAGCAAGCACCAGGAGGGCACCCACGACCTGGATGGAAAGAGCCACACTGATTCCCAGCAGGACCATAAAAACGATGGCAAGCGTTCGGACGGGAACACCGCGGGCCTCGGCCAGCTCCGGATCCACGCTGGCAAAATTCAACGGCCGCCAAATAGCCGCCAGAACCACCATCACCACCACCGCTGTTCCGGCGAGCGCCTGAAGCTGGACGGTGTCGACTGAGACGATCTGCCCGGTCAGCAAACCGAACTTGTTCGCGGCACGGCCTTCGTACAGGGACAGGAACAGGATCCCGAGGCCCAAACCGAAGGGCATAATCACCCCGATGATCGAGTTCTTGTCCCTGGCCCGCACGCCCATGAGCCCCAGAAGCAGGGCAGCCGCTACCGAGCCGATCAGCGAGCCGAAAACGATGTCCGCACCGATGAGCAGTGCAAAAGCGGCGCCGGCAAACGACAGTTCCGATATTCCGTGCACGGCAAACGCCAGGTCACGTTTCATCACGAACGTCCCCACCAGTCCGCCGAGCAGCCCCAGGACCGCTCCTGCCCAGATCGAGTTCTGGACAAGGACCAGCAACTCACCGTAGTTCTCGAAGCTGAAGATCGCCCCGACGATGCTGTCCGCGTCCATCAGGCCACCTCTCCGGCGAGGGCGTGGGCCTCGGCATGGTGATGGGTGGTGGCATCGGGCAACCCGACCACCACGATGCGGCCGTTGGCGTGGATGACCTCCACGTGGCTGCCGTAAAGATCCGAGAGGACCTCCGTGGTCATGACTTCCTGCGGAGTACCCACCTTGAACCGCCCGCCGGCCAGGTAGAGCACGCGGTCCACGTAGTCGATCACGGGGTTGATCTCGTGCGTAACAAACACCACTGCGCTGTTCTGCTCGTGGCATTGCTTGTTGATCAGGGCGCTGACTGCCTGCTGGTGGTGCAGGTCAAGAGACAACAGCGGCTCATCGCACAGCAGGACCTTCGGGTCAGTGGCAAGGGCCTGCGCCACCCGAAGCCGCTGCTGTTCACCGCCGGAGAGCTGGCCCACCGGAACTTTGGCATAGTCCGTTGCCCCCACCAGTTCGAGGAGTTCGTCAATCCTGCGGTTCGCTTGGCGGGACGACATACGCAGTCCCCAGCGGTGGCCGTCCACTCCAAGGCCCACCAGGTCGCGGGCACGCATGGGCGTATCGCGGGCGAACGATTTTTGCTGCGGGATGTAACCGATCAGGCTGCTGCCGCGTTCAACCGGCTTCCCGCCAAGCATGGCCTTTCCGCTGTGCAGGTCCTGAAGACCCAGCAGGACCTTGAGGAAGCTGGTTTTACCGCTGCCGTTGGGGCCGAGCACGGCAAAAAATTCGCCGGGCCTGATCTCCAGGTCCAGGTCCTCCCAGAGCGTCCGCTTACCGAAAGTGAGGGACGCCCCGGTGAGGCTGACCACGGGTTTCAACTATTTGTCTCCAGAACTTTGCTGACGTTGTTCACATTGTCCGTCATCCACTGCACGTAGGTCTTGCCCTCGGGCAGGGTTTCACTGAAATCGATCACAGGAACGCCTGCCGATTCCGCAGCGTTCTTCAGCGCCTCGGTCTGGGGACCCTCAGTCTGCCCGTTGTACGCAAGGAACCGCACCGACTTGGAGGACACCAGATCGGTGGCGGCCTTGAGGACGGCCGGCGGAACGTCAGAGCCTTCCTCGATCGCGGCAGTGTAGTCCTCAGGCGTAGCGTTCTCCAGGCCCGCTTCCTCCAGCAGGTACACGGGCACGGGCTCGGTCACAGCAACGGAGGCGCCGGCGGCCCCGGCCTTCAGCCCTTCCAGTTTCCCGGTCAGTTCTTCCAGCCGGGCCTTGAAGGCAGCAGCGTTTTCATCGAAGGCAGCAGCTGAACCGGGTTCCAGCTCGCCGAGCTTTGCTGCCAGATCATCAGCCAGCCGCCCCATGGCATCAAGGCTGTACCAGACGTGCTCGTTCAGCTCGCCGTGGTCGTGTGCGTGGTCCTCGCCCTCTGGCTCCGCAGGTGTTGCCCCGCCGGAGGCTTCCTCCCCGGGGTGTGCCAGCCCGGAGAGTTCGACGGCGTTCAGCACGTTGCCGGCGTCGATGCTGCTGTCCTGCGCCAGGGTATGCAGAAAGTCGTCGTACCCGCCGCCATTTTCAATGAGGAGATCTGCCTTGGACACAGCCAGCCGGTCCTGGGCGGTGGCTTCGTAGGAATGGGGGTCCTGGCTGGTCTTGGTGATTATCGCGGTAACGCTGACCTTGTCCCCGCCGATCGTTTCCGCGATATCGCCGTAGACGTTGGTGGAGGCCACCACGTTGATCCCGTCGGCCGCTTCGGGTGAACCCTCCGGCTGGGGGCTGCACCCGGTGAGCAGCAGGCCAAGCCCGGCAAGGGCGGTCAGGGATGATCGGGCAACGGAGAGACGGCGCACGGAAACCTCGGTTCAAACGGGACGGGAAGGAAAAAGAACCACTTCAGCTTATATCTAAATGGGAATGATTCCTATTTAGGTACATAGGCGCGCCTGTCCGAGAGGACCCCGGAGCCCCGCGCCGCGGAGCTCCGGGAGCTTCACCCTGCGTTCGGCTGCCCCAGTCTTCGGACGCCGGTGGCCTGGGTGGCATCGCGGATTTCACCCACCAGCTGCTCAATCACGTCCTCCAGGAACAGGACACCCTTGGTATTGCCGTCTGGACCAATAACGCGCGCCAGGTGGGAACCGGTGCGCTGCATGACGGACATCGCCTTTTCGATTTCGTCATCAAGGGCCAGGTTGGCCAGGGACCTGATCCGGCTTTCGGCAATGGGACGGCCGTAAGCCGCCTCGGGAATGGACAGGACGTCCTTTACGTGGAGGTAGCCATACAGCATGTCGTCATCATCGAGCATTGGAAAACGCGAGAATCCGGTGCGGCTCACGGCCTTCTCGAACTCCACCGGAGTTGTTGCCGCCTTCAGCATGACCAGCTTTTTCAGCGGAACCATGATGTCCGCCGCACTGTACTCGGAAAACTCAAGCGCACCGGTGATCAGTCCCGCCTCGTCATCCACCAGGCCGTGACGGGTGGACTCCTGAACAATCGACTGCACCTCCTCCAGGGTGAAGGAGGAGTTAACTTCGTCCTTAGGCTCGATCCTGACCATCTTGAGGATGTGGTTCGCGGACCAGTTGAGGACCGAGATGACAGGGTGGACGAGCCTTGCGACGAACATGAGCGGCGGGGCGAGCAGGAGCGCTGCCTTGTCAGCGACGCTCACAGAGATGTTCTTCGGCACCATCTCGCCAAAGGTCACGTGCAGGAACGTCACCGCCAGCAACGCGACGGCGAAGGCCGCCACATCGGCAACTTCCACCGGCAGGCCCAGCATCTCCAGCGGCACGGCCAGCAGATGGTGGATGGCCGGCTCTGCCACCAGCAGGATCAGGAGGGAGCAGACGGTAATGCCGAGCTGCGCACATGCCAGCATCAGCGAAACGTTCTCCATTGCACGCAGGGTTGTCTGCGCCCGCTTGGACCCTGCGTCCGCCAGCGGTTCAATCTGGCTGCGCCGGGCTGACATCACCGCGAACTCGGCAGCGACAAAAAACGCGTTGCCGAACAGGAGGACAACCAGCCACAGTATTCCGGCCCAGTCGCTCATCGTCCAGTCCCGTCGTCGTTGTTGCCGGACTCCGGTTCAGGTTCCGCCGGCCGGAAACAGATGCGGTCGATCCGCCTGCCATCCATCCTGGTGACACTGAGCGTTCCGCCGCCAACGGGGACGGTATCGCCCACCACGGCGATCCGGCCAAGTTCGCTCATGACGTAGCCGCCCACTGTTTCGTATGCTGCCTCATCAGGAACGGTCAGGCCGGCAATCTGCTCGGACAGCTCGTCCGGGCGGAGGAGTCCGGGAAAGTACCAGTCGCCGGATGCACTCTGGAGCAAACCGGGGCGGACCTTGTCATGCTCGTCCGCCACCTCGCCCACAATCTCCTCAACCAGGTCCTCAAGAGTGGCGATGCCCGCCGTTCCGCCGTACTCGTCCAGGACAACCGCGAGCTGCAGGTTGCCGTCGCGAAGTTCAGCCAGCAGGGCATCAAGGTGGATGGTCTCCGGCACCCGCAGCACCTCGGTCATGATGGCCCCGGCCTCCAGGTTCTGCCGGCGCTCCCAGGGAACAGCCACCGCCTTCTTGACGTGGACCAGCCCCCTGATGTCATCGGCGGATTCACCTATGACCGGGAACCGGGAGTACCCGGTCCTGCGCGCCGCCGCGAGGATGTCAGCCACAGGCTGGTCCGCCTCGATGGTTTCCACGCGGATGCGCGGCGTCATCACGTCCGCCGCGGTCCGGGTGGAGAAGTTCAGTGTCCGCGACACGAAGTTGGCCGTCCCGGCATCCAGGGTTCCCATCTCGGCCGACCGACGCACCAGCGACGAAAGTTCGGCAGGGGTCCTGGCACCGGAAATTTCCTCCTTCGCCTCCAGTCCAAAGACGTTCAGCACTTTGTTGGAGAAGCCGTTGAGCACCACGATGGCGGGTTTGAACACGGCGGTGAACATGAGCTGCGGCCGGGCCAGGGCGCGGCCCACAGGGAAGGACAGGGCGATTGCCATGTTCTTGGGCACCAGTTCGCCCAGGAGCATTGACAGCAGGGTGGCGATCACCATCGCCAGGACCAACGAGATGGAGGCCACTGCAACGCCGGGAAGCCCGACGGCGGCCAGCGGGGCTTCCAAAAGCCGGCCCACTGATGGCTCCATCACGTACCCGGTCAACAGGGTGGTCAGCGTGATGCCCAGCTGGCAGCTGGAGAGCTGGGTGGAAAGGGACTTAAGGCACGCGAGCAAGGGGACGGCGCCGGTGTCACCGTCGTCGATGGCCCTCTGGACGGTGGCCTGGTCCAGGGCAATCAGGGAAAATTCGACGGCGACAAAAAAGCCCGTGCCGGCGATCAGCAGCAAACCTGCTGCCAGGAGAAGCCATTCCATTCAGCATCCCGCCCGGACAGCCGCGGCCGCGTGGCAGGGCATTGACGGAGAAAAGGGGGGCCAGGGAGATCGGTCCGGCGGAGGATGGTCGGTCGATGCCGACGCAGTATCCTTTACGGCCCCTGCCGGCTGTGCCGGCGAATGGTGATGGGCGTGTGTTCGGGGTTTGCCGGCTCTGCGGGTGGACTGCGCGGCGCTCTTGACGCTCCGCTGACAGCCCCCAGGCCGGCACCTAGATTTACTGTCCATAAGAATTTCAGTCTACAGGGAGCAAACCACCCCCGCGGCGACTCCCGGAGCAGCCTTCCGGGCGCCCTGCCCAGGCCTAAAAAACCCTTCCCTGTCTTCTTTCCAACCGCCATATTCCGGCCTTTTCACGTCACTTCATGATTTGGGTCACCCTTATTGGCAGTTACCACAGGATGCTTACTAGACTGGCAATGGTCTGGGTTCAGAGGACGCAGAGACCGGTTGGATCGTAGTGCTGAGGCACCGTGGGCCGGAGAGAAATCAAACTCATGGAAGAGGCGTATTTCAAGTGCCAGAGCAGCCAAGCCACCGTCTACCAGAGGAATTTGGCGGAAACGAGTGGCTCGTTGACGAACTGTACGAGCAGTACCAGAAGGACAAGAACTCGGTGGACGCCAAATGGTGGCCGCTGTTTGCATCCTTTGGCGCGGCCGCGGGTTCTTCTTCCAACGGAAATTCCGGGCACGCCGCTGCCCACCCTGCAACGAGGGAATTGCCGGTTGTGAATGCGGCTCCTGCGGCACCGGCAGCGCCGCCAGCTGCAGCCCCCGCCCCTCCGTCGACGCCCCCCGCCTCTGCGGCCCCTGCTGCCGCCCCGGCCCCGGCGCCTGTCAAGAAGGCTCCTGCCACTGTGGCCCGCGACGGTTCCAAAAAGACTGGTACCGGCACGGGCTCGCAGCCCATCCCGGCGCAGCTGCCCAAGAATGTCAAGGCACCCACGGCTCCCGAAGAGGACGTCGTTTCGGTCCTCCGCGGCCCGGCGAAGGCCATTGCCACCAACATGGTCACCAGCCTCGAGGTGCCCACCGCCACCAGCGTCCGGGCCATTCCCGCCAAGCTGCTGATCGACAACCGCGTTGTCATCAACTCCAACCTGGCCCGTGCACGCGGCGGCAAGGTCTCCTTCACGCACCTCATTGGCTACGCGGTCATCCGTGCGCTCTCCCAGTTCCCTTCCATGAACGTCTACTACGACGAAGTGGACGGCAAGCCTGTTGCCGTCCAGCCGGCACACGTCAACTTCGGCATCGCCATCGACATGCCGAAGCCCGACGGAACCCGCCTGCTCATGGTGCCGAACATCAAAAAGGCTGAAACCCTCAACTTCTCCGAGTTTTGGCACACCTACGAGGACCTCATCAAGCGCGCCCGCAACGGCAAGCTGACGGCTGAGGACCACCAGGGCACCACCGTTTCGCTGACCAACCCGGGCGGCATCGGTACTGTCCACTCCGTGCCGCGCCTTTCCAAGGGCCAGGCAGCCATCATTGGCGTCGGTGCGCTGGACTACCCGGCCGAGTTCCAGGGCGCCAGTGAGAAGATCATCGCGCAGAACGCCATCAGCAAGGTCCTCACCCTGACCTCCACCTACGATCACCGTGTGATCCAGGGAGCCGGCAGCGGTGAATTCCTGAAGCTGGTACATCAGCTGCTCCTGGGTGCCCAAAACTTCTACGACGAAATTTTCGAGTCCCTGCGCATTCCGTACGAGCCCGTACGCTGGAGCGCGGACAAGCAGGTGGACCCGGCGGACGAGATCAACAAGGTCGCCCGGATCCAGCAGCTCATCCACTCCTACCGCGTCCGCGGACACCTGATGGCGGACACTGATCCCCTCGAATACGTCCAGCGCAAGCACCCGGACCTTGACGTCCTCACCTACGGCCTGACGCTCTGGGACCTGGACCGCGAGTGGCCCACCGGTGGTTTCGGCGGCAAGCCGATGCTCAAGTTCCGCGACATCCTCGGCGTCCTGCGCGACGCCTACTGCCGCACCACGGGCATCGAGTACATGCACATCCAGGAACCGGAGGAACGCAAGTGGTTCCAGGACCAGCTGGAGCACCCGTACTCGAAGCCCAGCCGTGAGGAACAGCTCCGCATTGTCTCGAAGCTGAATGCCGCTGAGGCGTTCGAGACCTTCCTGCAGACCAAGTTCGTGGGCCAGAAGCGCTTCTCCCTTGAGGGCGGCGAGTCCCTGATCCCGCTGCTGGACGCCATCATGTCCGATGCCGCTGACGACGGCCTTGACGAGGTAGCCATCGGCATGGCGCACCGCGGCCGCCTGAACGTGCTCACCAACATCGCGGGCAAGACCTACGCACAGGTTTTCCGCGAATTCGAGGGCACCCAGGATCCGCGCTCGGTCCAGGGCTCCGGTGACGTCAAGTACCACCTGGGCACCGAGGGGACGTTCACCTCGGACAACGGCAAGGAGACAAAGGTTTACCTGGCCGCCAACCCGTCCCACCTGGAGGCAGTCGACCCCGTCCTGGAGGGCATTGTCCGCGCCAAGCAGGACCGCCTGGACCAGGGCGAGTCGTTCCCGGTCCTGCCCATCGTGGTCCACGGCGACGCCGCCTTCGCTGGCCAGGGCGTGGTGGCTGAGACCCTTAACCTGTCCCAGCTCCGCGGTTACCGCACCGGTGGAACCATCCACATTGTGGTCAACAACCAGGTGGGCTTCACCACCGCCCCGTCATCGTCCCGGTCCTCCACGTACTCCACCGACGTTGCCAAAATGATCCAGGCACCGGTGTTCCACGTGAACGGCGACGATCCCGAAGCTGTGGTCCGGATCGGCCAGCTCGCCTACGAGTTCCGCCAGCGGTTCCACAAGGACGTTGTGATCGACATGGTCTGCTACCGCCGGCGCGGGCACAACGAGGGCGATGACCCCTCGATGACCCAGCCGCTGATGTACAACCTGATCGAAGCCAAGAGGTCGGTCCGCAAGCTCTACACCGAGTCCCTCATCGGCCGCGGTGACATCACCGAGGAAGAAGCCGAGCAGCTGCTCCGCGACTACCAGGAGCGCCTGGAGCGGGTCTTCGCTGAGACCCACGCGGCCCAGACATCCCCGATTCCGATCATCACCGCGGACTCGGCAGCCGTCTCGGACATCGAGCGGCCCATCGCCCAGCAGTCCGATTCCGGCACGGGTTCCCAGGTGGCCACCGCCATTTCCGCTGACACCCTGGCGCGGATCGGTAAAGCCCACCTGGAGATTCCGGAAGGCTTCACCGTCCACGCCAAACTCAAGCAGTTGCTGGAGAAGCGCGAACAGATGTCCCGCGAAGGCGGCATCGACTGGGGCTTTGGCGAGATTGCAGCCTTCGGCTCGCTCATCATGGAAGGCGTCCCCGTGCGCTTGGCGGGCCAGGACTCACGCCGCGGAACGTTCGTGCAGCGCCACGCCGTCTTCCACGACCGCGCCAACGGCAAGGAATGGCTGCCGCTGGGCAACCTTTCCGATGACCAGGCCAAGCTGTGGATCTATGACTCGCTGCTGTCCGAATACGCGGCCATGGGCTTCGAATACGGCTATTCAGTGGAACGCCCCGATGCCCTCGTTTTGTGGGAAGCCCAGTTTGGCGACTTCGTCAACGGTGCCCAGACCATCATTGACGAGTTCATCTCCTCGGCCGAGCAAAAGTGGGGCCAGCGTTCCTCGCTGGTACTGATGCTTCCGCACGGCTACGAGGGCCAGGGCCCGGACCACTCCTCGGCGAGGATTGAGCGCTTCCTGCAGATGTGCGCCGAGGAAAACATGATCGTGGCCAACCCCACCACGGCAGCCTCGCACTTCCACCTGCTGCGCCGCCAGGCCTACAGCCGCCCGCGGAAGCCGTTGATCATCTTCACGCCGAAGCAGCTGCTGCGCCTTAAGGGTGCCGCGTCTTCCGTGGAGGACTTCACCAATGGCACGTTCCAGCCTGTCATCGGGGACCATGAACAGCTGGCTGCGGAAGCCGTCGAACGCGTTCTGCTGGTTTCGGGCCGCCTGTACTACGATCTCCTGTCCACGCGGCAGAAGACCGATGACAAGACGACGGCGATCGTCCGCGTGGAGCAGCTTTACCCGCTGCCCTCCGCGGAGATCGCCGCGGAGCTGGCAAAGTACCCGAACGCCGAGGTCGTCTGGGCGCAGGACGAGCCTGCCAACCAGGGACCGTGGCCGTTCATCGGCCTGAACCTGCCGGACGCCCTTGAACGGCGCGTCCGCCTGGTGTCGCGTCCGGCCTCGGCTTCCACGGCCGCCGGCTCCATGAAGCGCCACGCCGCGGAACAGGATGCCCTCTTGAAGCAGGCATTTGCGCGGTAGTAATCAGTAAGGCTGCCCGGCCGGACGTCGAAATACCAGACTCCGGCCGGGCAGTTCTGTTTAATGGGATGGACAGCGCCTGCCCGATCCCCCTAAGTGGTCCGGTTGGCGACGGGCAGTCAGCACCGAAGTTAAGAGGAACGTGTGGAAGACAGGAAGCTGCGTATCGCAGCTGTAGGCGATGAACTGCTGGCGGGGCTCGGTGACCCTCGGGCACTCGGCTGGCTGGGCCGCGTGTTGGCCCGCACTCCCCAGGACGGCGTGCTCCTGGAGAGCTACGCCCTCCCCTGTCCGCAGGAAGGAACGGAAGGCCTGGCCGCCCGGTGGATGGATGAAGCCGGCCGGCGGTTCAGCGGGCAAACCGAGAACCGCCTGGTGATTGGCCTGTCCGGCCGCGACATCGAATTCGGGCTTTCCACCGCCCGCAGCCGGCTCAATCTTGCCAACATCCTGGACTCAGCGTCCCAGAACCGGCTCGGAGTCTTTGTGGTGGGACCTCCCCCAACCCTGGACCCCGCACAGAACCGCCGCCTGGACGAGCTGAACACAGCCTTCGCTGACGTCACCACCCGCCGGAAGCATCTTTATGTGGATACTTTTTCCCCCCTCCTCAACCACGAACAGTGGCGCCAGGACCTGGCGGCAAACGGGGGCACTCCGGGGCAGGCCGGATATGGGCTGATGGCCTGGCTGGTCCTGCACCGCGGCTGGTTCCAGTGGCTGGGGATGGCCGTACCCGAATAGGTACGGATCGCGATATATCTTGACCCGGGCTGCCCGGGGCGGTACGTTGGGTGCATCACGCGATATATCGTTTTTGGAGGACCAATGGCTGATCAGACCTGGGATGTCACAAGCGCGCAAACCATCGACGTCGACTCGGTGACGTCCCTCAAGCTGGGCATGGTGCGCGGCCGCTTCGATGTGGTGGCGCACCACGAGCCGGTTACCCGGATCGAGATCTCGGAGGTCCGGGGCGACCCCGTGGCCGTTTCACTCGAGGACGGCCGGCTTGAGGTCCGCCATCAGCTGCACGGTCCCCAGGGCTGGTTCAAGAACCTGATGGGAACGGTCAACCATAACAGCGAGAACTACGCAGTCATCAGCATTGCGGTTCCCGCCACTGTTGAGGTGGAGGCAGGCACCGTGAGCGGTGACGGCCTCGTTTCGGGGATGGCGGGCCGCACCCGCCTGAACACTGTTTCCGGTTCTGTCATGTCCGACGGCACTGACGGCGAACTGCACGTCAACACCGTCAGCGGCGAGGTAAGCGCCCGGGACCACAGTGGCGTCCTCACGGCCAAGACTGTTTCCGGCGAGGTAACGGCCTCAGGAAACTTCAGCCACATCCGGGCCAATACGGTCAGCGGCGGCATGAATTTCGACCTGCTGGGCTATACCCAGGACTTCGGTGCTAACTCAGTCTCCGGTGACCTCACCATCCGGATTCCCGACGACGTCGGCGTGGACATCGTCGCCAAGTCTGCCAGCGGAACGGTGGTCATCGACCACCAGGAGTATCACGTGCCCGGCGGCAAAGTAGAAACCATCGCCGGACCTGACGCCAAACTCATGCTGGTCAGGACCAACTCCGTCTCAGGCACCACGTCCATCATCCACAGCGGAGCGGCCGGAAACGCGGAAGAACGGTCCTGATGCCCGCCGTCTTCGCCCACGGCGCCCTGCGGCTCTACCTGCTGTCGCTGCTGGAATCCGGCCCGAAGCATGGCTATGAACTCATCAAGGCGCTCAAGGACAGGTTCGGCGGCACCTACTCCCCCAGCGCGGGCACCATCTACCCGCGGCTGGGGAAGCTCGAGGAAGAAGGGCTGGTGGCCACGGAATCGGCCGGGCGCCGCACCAACTACCGCATCACGCCTGCAGGGGTCGCGGAACTGAACCTGCGGCGGGAAGAACTGGCCGCAGTGGAAAAGGAAATTTCCGTTTCTGTCCGGCGGCTTGCGGACAACCTGCGGGAGGACATCCGCAGCAACATGCGCGGGCTGCGGGCTGACCTCGCAGCCACCGCCGAAGCGGCGCGGGCCGCGGCCGGTTCCGTCGATCTCACTGCCGCCGGGACCAGGTCCGCACCGGAAGGCAAACGCGCCCTTAAAGAAGCCGAGATGTTGCTCCAGTCGTTCCGGGACGACCTCCGAGCCGAGCTGCGCCAGCAGGCGGGCCGGCAGCCCATAAGCCCGGTGGCCCTGGAAACCCTTCGGACGGTGCTGGAACAGGCCCGCATCGCAGTCCGCAACTCCCTTGCGGAAAAATAGCTTTGCCACACGAGAGCTCCATCGAACCGCAGGTCACGTGGCTGTTGCCGGTTCGCGGGGCGCCACATCATGTGGGAGACTTGAGGGCAGCTCTTTTTGAGTACAACAGTAAGGAGGCCAGCTATGAGCAAGCGTGCACGCAAGCGTCGTGACCGTAAGCGTGGCGGCGCGAACCACGGGAAGCGCCCCAACACCTAGGCAAAGGCCAGGTACTACGGTTCACAGCAAAAGAACCCCGGAAGCCACATGGCTTTCGGGGTTCCTTTGTGTTCAGGTGAGGAAATCGCGGCCCTGGCCCTGTGGCCGGACAGCCGAGCTAGACATCCACTGGCCGGATCGAGTGGATCCGGTCCAGGATGGCGTTTTTAAGGTTATCCGGCGCAGCTTCGGTACAGGAGCGCTTGACCATGTTGCGGATGACGCACTCAAGGTCATACTGCTCCGTGCATTCGGGGCATTCATCAAGGTGCGTTTTGATTTCCGTGATGTCCTCACGGGTCAGGGCGCCGTCCAGATACTCATAGATGCGTTGCATCCGGGTATCGTCGCAGTCGCCCAATCCCTGGCAGTCGCTCATTTCCTGTTCTCCTGTTGTGTGCTTTCCGCCGCGTCCTGCTGGGGGGCGGCCGTTTTGAATCCCCGCTCTGCGGCGTACTCTGCGAGCATGTCCCGCAACATCCTCCGGCCGCGGTGGAGCCGGGACATCACCGTGCCGATGGGGGTGTTCATGATGTCCGAAATTTCCTTGTACGCGAAGCCTTCGACATCCGCGAAGTACACCGCAAGGCGGAACTCTTCGGGAATGTCCTGGAGCGCACGCTTGACGTCCGAATCGGGCAGGTGATCCAGCGCCTCTGCCTCTGCGGACCGCAGCCCGCTGGAGGTGTGTGATTCGGCCCTCGCGAGCTGCCAATCCTCGATGGTGTCCGAGTTGGACTGAAGCGGCTCGCGCTGCCGTTTGCGGTACAGGTTGATGTAGGTGTTTGTCAGGATGCGGTACAGCCAGGCCTTAAGGTTGGTACCCGGCTTGTACTGGTGAAACGCAGAGAAGGCCTTGGTGTAGGCCTCCTGGACGAGGTCCTCGGCGTCGGCGGGATTCCGGGCCATGCGCATCGCGGCTGAGTACAGCTGATCGACGTACTGCATGGCATCACGCTCGAAACGGGCGCGGCGCGCCTCCGCGGACTCCATGGAAACATCGACTGCCACGTCAGTAGTTTCCGCATCAAGCGGCTGTACTTCTGCCGTTGGCTCTGCAGGCCCCGGCCGTGCGTCAGTCTTGGCTTCGCTCTGGGAAGCCTCATACATGGCCGAAACGGCCGGATCCAAGGTGCTCATTGCCTTCAAGTCTACTGTCAGGCTCCGCGCACGCGGTGAGCCGTACCCGCGGGGTTCGGTCTCCAGGGAGACCATTGCCACCGGGCCTGCTGCGTCAATTCCGTCCAACACCCGCCTCAAGGGCCAACTCCACTCTGTTGTCCGGTGCTTTGTCTGTCGGGCCAGGCTTTCGCGGACCCAGTTTCGATAACCCCGGCCCCCGGGCAAATATTCCCCAAAAGTGCAAGACTAGAACCGACTTCGCCGCACCCGACGCGGTTCGTCCAGCCAGGAGGAAATTCATGTCCTTTGTCCGCACTCTCGCACGGCCAATGTTGGCCTCCAGTTTTGTTCTTGCCGGAATGGATAAGCTCAAAAATGCCGATGACACTGCGCAGCAGCTGTCACCGCTTCTGAGCAAGGCCACGGCGGCGCTGCCGTTCCGGACTGATGAGAAAACGCTGGCCCGGGTCATCGGCGGCACCCAGGTGGGCGCGGGTGTCCTCTTTGGGCTCGGGAAGTTTTCGCGGCTTTCGGCCACCGTGCTGACCGTCATTTCCCTCCTCAACACCTTCGTTGAATGGCGCAGTGCGGACATCAGCAGCAAGGAAGGGCGCGGGAACCGCCGCAGCCAGCTGCTGAAGAACCTCTCGCTGAGCGGCGGGGCACTCCTGGCGTCTGTTGACACCAACGGCAAGCCGGGATTGGCCTGGCGCGCTGAGCACCTGGCTGCCGATGCCAGGAAGGGTGCCGCGCACCTTGCCGCGGACGCCAGGAAGACCACCAACAAGAAGCTGAACAAAGCTGATAAGGCTGTACGCCGCGCCGTTGAACAGGCCACGGGGGCATAAGCAGGACATGACCGCAGCAGCCGCCGCCACCCAGGACAACGCAGGAACGTCCCTTCCCCACTGGCCTGCGCCTTTCGCATCTCGGCCTGTCGATGCCACTGTCAGGGTTCCGGGCTCAAAGTCGCTGACCAACCGGTACCTGGTACTTGCAGCGCTGGCCGAGGGCCCGTCACGCCTGCGCGCGCCGCTGCATTCCAGGGATTCGGCGCTGATGATTGATGCGCTCCGGCAGCTGGGCGCCACCATCACGGAGGTCCCGGGTGACGGCGCGTTCGGTCCGGACCTGGAAGTGGTCCCGCTCCCGGCGGGTGCGGCACCGTCCTCCACGAGGATAGATTGCGGCCTTGCCGGCACGGTGATGCGCTTTGTTCCGCCGCTGGCGGCGCTCCGTAACGGGGCCAGCGAGTTCGACGGCGACCCCCACGCCCGTAACCGGCCCATGGGGGCCATTATCGAAGCTCTCAAGGCGCTGGGGGTGGCGGTCACCGCCGAAGGCGGCAGGGCGCCGTCGTCGTTGCCGTTTGTGGTGGAAGGCACCGGAGAGGTGCGCGGCGGCCACCTGGTCATCGACGCCAGCGCGTCCTCGCAGTTCGTTTCGGCGCTGCTTCTGGTGGGCGCAAGGTTCACCGAAGGACTGCACCTTGAGCACGTCGGGAAGCCGGTGCCGAGCCTCGACCACATCAACATGACCGTAGCCGTCCTGCGCGAAGCCGGGGTTGTTGTTGACGATTCGGTTCCCAACCACTGGGTTGTTGCCCCGGGACCCATCCGCGCCTTCGACCAGAGGATCGAGCAGGACCTGTCCAACGCCGGTCCCTTCCTGGCCGCTGCCCTGGCATCCGGCGGAACAGTCCGCATCCCGGACTGGCCGGAACAGACGCAGCAGGTGGGAGACCTTTGGCGGACCATCCTCACTGAAATGGGCGCGGACGTCACGCTTCGGGACGGCGTCCTCACCGTAACGGGCGGACCTGAAATCAAGGGCGCCGATTTTGCGGACACGAGCGAACTCGCCCCCACCGTGGCAGCGCTCTGCGCGCTGGCCACCGGCCCTTCCCGGCTCAGCGGCATAGCGCACCTTCGCGGCCACGAAACCGACAGGCTGGCGGCGCTGGTCACCGAGATCAACCGCCTGGGCGGTGATGCCGAGGAAACCAGTGACGGTCTGGTGATCCGGCCCGCCCAGCTGCACGCCGGCGTCGTGCGCAGTTACGCCGACCACCGCATGGCCACGGCCGGGGCAATCCTTGGCCTGGCAGTGGAGGGCGTGCAGGTGGAGGACATCGCCACTACCGCGAAAACGATGCCGGACTTCCCCCGGCTGTGGGCGGACATGCTGGCCCAGGCAGGGCCGGCCACAGCCCGCGCGGAAGGTACCACCAGTGGCGCGCAGCACTGACTCCTGGGATGAATCCGATGTCCGCATCAGGCCCAGCAAAAAGGGTTCGCGCCCGCGCACCAAAGACCGGCCCAGCCACGACGACGCCGTAACCGGCCGGATCATCACCGTTGACCGCGGGCGCTACACGGCAGTGGTGGGCGAGGACTCAGGAAACGAACGGGTTGTCATAGCCGCGAGGGCCCGGGAGCTGCGCCGCAACCCGGTGGTGGCGGGAGATTTCGTCTCCCTTGTAGGTGACGTCTCGGGCGAACCGGACACCCTGGCCCGGCTGGTGAAGATCCAGGCCCGCCGGACCCTGCTGCGGCGCAGCGCCGATGACACGGACCCGGTGGAGCGGGCTGTGGTGGCCAATGCGGACCAGCTGGTGATTGTGGTGGCTGCGGCCAACCCCGAGCCGCGCACCGGCTTCATCGACCGCGCCCTGGTGGCGGCCTACGACGCCGGGATCGAGCCGATCCTGTTGGTCACCAAGGCGGACGTTAAGGATCCGGCGGACCTGCTGTCCAACTACAGGCACCTGGACTTCCCGGTGATCATCAGCCGCACTGCGGACTCCAGCGCTTCAGGCATTGATGCCCGTTCGGACGACGGCCTCTCCGCACGGCTCGACAGCAAAGCCGTGGCTGAGCTCCGCGCGTACCTTGATGAGAAAGTCACGGTCATGCTGGGGCATTCAGGGGTGGGCAAATCCACCATGGTGAATGCCTTGACCGGCGCGGAACGGGCTACCGGCGGCGTCAACGCCGTGACGGGGCGCGGGCGCCACACCTCGTCGTCGGCGCTGGCGTTGAGACTGGCAGACGCACCGGTAGGCAGCTGGATCATCGACACCCCCGGCATCCGTTCATTCGGCCTGGCCCACGTGGATCCGGACCGGATCCTGCGCTCCTTCCCGGACCTCTCCCCCGGCATCGAGGACTGCGAACGCGGTTGCAAGCACACCGCCACGGCGGTGAACTGCGGACTCGACGCTTGGGTGGGCGGCGGCCACGCCGGCGCCACGGGGGCAGCACGGCTCGCTTCGCTGCGGCGCCTGCTGGGCACCGACCCACGCCTGGAGGCGCAGGAGACCAAGGAACTGGGAAGCGTCAACTGACAAGGCCGACCTCCCAGCAGAACCCCGCACAGACGGTAGTTTGGAACCATGATCCAACCCGCTTCAAGCTACAACGATGACCTGCGCCTGGCCCACGTCCTGGCGGACTCCGTGGATGACCAGACCATGAGCCGCTTTAAGGCCCAGGACCTCCACGTGGAGACCAAGCCGGACCTGACGCCGGTCACCGACGCGGACAAGGCCGCAGAAGAAGCCATCCGCGGCCAGTTGTCCCGGTCCCGCCCGCGTGACGCCGTGCTCGGGGAAGAGTTCGGCAGCACCGGCCACGGGTCCCGCCGCTGGATCATCGACCCCATCGACGGCACCAAAAACTTCGTCCGCGGCGTCCCCGTGTGGGCAACCCTGATCGCACTGGTGGATGAAGGCGAGCCCGTCGTCGGAGTGGTGAGCGCACCGGCCCTGGGAAAGCGCTGGTGGGCGGCCAAGGGCATGGGCGCCTACATGGGACGGTCACTGGCGGCCGCCACCCGGCTCCGCGTCTCCAACGTCGCCAACCTGTCCGATGCTTCGCTGTCCTACTCGAGCCTGGGCGGCTGGAAGGAACGCGGCAGCCTGGACAATTTCCTGGGCCTTACCGAGGATGTCTGGCGGACCCGTGCGTACGGCGACTTCTGGTCCTACTGCATGGTGGCTGAAGGCTCGGTGGACATCGCCTGCGAACCCGAACTCAACTTGTACGACATGGCGGCACTTGTGCCGATCGTGGTCGAGGCGGGTGGCCGCTTCACCTCCCTGGAGGGTGAGGACGGGCCCTTTGGCGGCAACGCGCTGGCCACAAATTCCATCCTGCACTCCGAGGTTCTCCGCCGGCTGAACCCTGACCTTGACGATCTCCTCTAAGCGTCTGCATCGAACAATCAGCGGCGGGCGCCTCCCCAAGGAGGCGCCCGCCGTCGTTTTCTTCGGCCATAGCGGGACTTTTCAGTCGGTGCGTAACAAAACGCTTAACATTCCAGCCGGCTTCGAACCTTCCTGCTGCATGTCCTACGCTCTTAACCAGGTCACGAGTGCCAGCGCGAAACCCCGGTTTGCTGGCCGGCAACCCTCCAACCGCGGTGGGGTGCCCCGGGTGACGACCAGGCCGGTCCGGAACGGATGCGGCAAGCGCGGATTCCCGGTACTGGGAGTCCTTTCAGAGTGAGGTCTGCCGTGACTACTGCCACCGTCTCCCCCAACGCCGCCGCCCAGCCAGAATTTGTCCAGTCTGATGCTGCCGCCTTCGACGCCCGCCGGGCTGTTGCCGGGCGGCCGCTTTCCGCCGTCACCGGCGCCGAAATCCAGGCGCCGCTGATCTCCGGCGGGCACGTCCGGTACGCCAACCTCGACTACGGAGCCTCTGCTCCCGCCCTCTCCGTGGTCTCGGCCTACCTCAACGAGATCCTGCCGTTCTACGCCAGCGTCCATCGCGGAGCCGGCTACGCGTCCCAGATCAGCACGTCCGTTTATGAAAACGCCCGCAACATCGTGCGCGGATTCGTGGGCGGCCGTCCGGATGATTCGGTGATTTTTACCCGGAACACCACTGATTCGCTGAACCTGCTGGCTGGATGCCTGCCGGAAACGGATGGCCGGCCCGACGGCGACGTCCTGTACCTGGACATCGAGCACCACGCAAACCTGCTTCCGTGGCAGGGCGTCCCCCACCGCAGCATTGTCGCCGCCGACACCATCGCCGGGACCATCGAGTCGGTCCGCGCCGAACTGGAGCAGGGCGGCGTGAGCCTGCTTGCTGTCACCGGTGCCTCCAACGTCACCGGGGAAATCCTTCCCGTCCGGATCCTGGCCACTTTGGCCCACGAACACGGCGCACGGATTGTGGTGGATGCCGCCCAGCTGGCACCGCACCGCCGCATCAATATCGCAGCAGACGGCGTGGACTACCTCGCCTTCTCCGGCCACAAGCTCTACGCACCGTTCGGCGCGGGCGTGCTGGTGGGACGCACGGACTGGCTGGACGCCGGAACGCCGCATCTCGCAGGGGGAGGCGCCGTCAAGGAAGCAAGGCTCGACGGCGTCAGCTGGGCCACCGGCCCGGCCCGCCACGAGGGCGGCTCCCCCAACGTCCTGGGCGCAGCCACGCTGGCACGCGCCACACAGGTGATTGCCGGGCTTGACCAGGACCAGTGGCACGCCCACGAGTCCGCCATCCGCTCGTACCTGGTGGAAGGCCTGCAGAGGATCGACGGCGTAACCGTCCACACGATCTTCAAGGACACGAACCCGGACACGGACACCATCGGCGTGGTCAACTTCTCCGTGGAAGGCTACGACGCCGGACTGGTGGCCGCCTACCTGTCTGCTGAGCACGGTGTGGGCCTGCGCGACGGCCGCTTCTGCGCCCACCCGCTGCTGAAGCGTCTCGGCCTGCCCTCCGGTTCACTGCGCGCCAGCTTCGGCGTCGGCTCACGCCTTGAGGATGCCGAACGGCTCCTTGCCGGCATCGAGTCGCTGCGCCGCCACGGCCTTGGGTGGGACTACGTGGTGGACGCCGGGCGCTGGGTCCCCGCCAACGACACCCGCACCTACCCGCACTGGGCCCCCAACACGCCGGGAACCGCCGGCGCGGCCCCCTGCCTCGACGACTGAGCTCCCTGCCGGGAGCTCCTGTTGCTGCCCGCTGGTTCTGCCTTCTGGCCTTGCCGGCACGACGGGTACGGTAAATTCGAAGGATACCCAGGGCATCAGGCGAAGGAGGCCACACGTGGTACGGGGTGGCCCCAAACTTGATCACGGACGGCGACGGGAGCTCGGCCAGAGCTTCCAGGACGGTGGCCGGCATTACCAGCAGGTCCGCCCTGGCTACCCGGAAGAATCCGCGCAGTGGCTGGTGCCGCAGGGAGCCCTTGACGCCCTCGACGCCGGAGCCGGCACCGGAAAGTTCACCGAACTGCTGCTGGGCCTGGGCCTTACCGTCACCGCCTTGGACCCCTCCGCCGACATGCTCGAACAGTTGCAGGCGCACTACCCCGGCGCCACGGCGGTCCATGCCACCGCAGAGGCAACGGGCCTGCCACCGGAGGCCTTCGACGTCGTCAGTGTTGCCCAGGCCTGGCACTGGTGCGATGCCCTGGCCGCGAGCACGGAACTGGCACGCGTCCTGCGTCCGAACGGAACGCTGGGACTGGTCTGGAACCAGCTGGATACATCGGTTCCCTGGGTCCACCGGCTCTCCCGGATCATGCACGCCGGGGACGTGTACAAACCGGACTTCCGCCCGCTCGTGGGACCGGAGTTCAAGGGGCTTGAGGGCCATGTGACCCATTGGCAGGACCGCGTCACCACCACGGACCTGGTGGAACTCACCAAGTCGCGAAGCTATTACCTCCGCGCAGGTCAAGCAATCCGGGACAAGGTGCTGGCCAACCTGGACTGGTACCTCCACGAGCACCTGGGACACGGCCAGGATGAAGAGCTTGACCTGCCCTACCTGACGCTCACCTGGCGGGCCTTCAAAGCGTGACGGGAAACGGGCAACGGGTAGGCTTGGAGCTGTGAAGACCAGCGCGCCCTCCTCCTCCATCGAGGATTACGTCAAGGTCATCTATTCGTTCACTGAGTGGCAGGACAAGCCCATCACGTCCTCCCAGCTGGCTCAGCGGCTCGGTGTTGCCAATTCTTCAGTCTCCGAGATGGTCCGCAAGCTGAAGGACCAAGGGCTTGTCGACCACAAGCCCTACAGTGCCATCACGCTCACGGACGCCGGCGTTAGGCTGGCACTGTCCATGGTGCGGCGCCACCGCCTGATTGAGACCTACCTTGTCCAGCAGCTGGGCTACAGCTGGGATGAGGTCCATGACGAAGCTGAACTGCTGGAGCACGCAGTCTCAGACACGTTTATTGAGCGCGTTGCCGAAAAACTTGGGAACCCGCAGCGTGATCCGCACGGCGACCCCATTCCCACGGCGGACGGGAAGGTGCTGATGCCTCCGGCCCACCTGATGGGTGAGCTGGACCAGGGCCATACCGGCCGGATCACCCGGATCAGCGACGAAAACCCGGACCTGCTCCGCTACCTTTCCGCGGAGGAGATTGACCTCGACGCCGAAGTGGAGGTGGTGGGCCGCAAGCCGTTCGGCGGTGCCCTGGTAGTACGGATCAGGAACGCGGGCAGGACCAGGGACTATGACCTCGCGGACGAAATCACCTCGGCACTGTGGGTGCACAGCGACCATCCGCACCCGGGCTGCCTGCTGGGAGAGAGCTGAATGCACGCCGGCATGCCGGCAGGCCGCGCGTGGCTTGCTGTTGCGGCCGGAGGCCTACTCGGCACTGAACTGCGGTACGGACTGGGGCTGGTGTTCCCGGATGCTGCCGGCTCGGTGCCGTGGGCCACGTTGTGGATCAACGTGGCGGGCAGCTTCGTGCTGGCCGCGCTGACTACTGTCTGGATCGCCAGGCCGCATACCGCGTTCTGGTTGCGGGCCGGGCTGGGGCCTGGGCTGGTTGGGTCCTTCACGACGTTTTCTGCGGTGGTGTTTTCGGTGGACCAGCTGGCCCGGGCGGGGGCGCATGTGTTGTATGTGGCCTACCTGGTGTTGTCGGTTGTCCTGGGGCTGGCCGCGGCCGGCGTGGGGTGGCGTTTCGGCACGCTGGTGGCCCGGCGCCACGAAAGCTTGCCTGGTACCCCCTCGTGATGGCTGCTGTCCTGGTGGGCCTGTTCGGCATCGCGGGAGCCCTTCTGCGCTTCGCGGTGGACAGCTGGTTTGCCCATCACACCTCTATCCGGACCGCCAATGCGGTTGGTGCTTCCCCTGCCGGTCCCGGTCGTGGCTGGAAGGCCAGGGCGCGGCTGCACTGGCCCTGGGCCACGCTGCTGGTGAACGTCCTGGGCTGCTTTCTCATCGGGGTTTCCCACGCCATGGCGCTGAAGCTGGGGCTGGCTCCGGAATGGCAGACGGCACTGGCAACGGGGCTGGCAGGCGGTCTCACCACCTTCAGTTCCTGGGCCACGGCGACGGTGCGGCTGCTGGCTGAAGCGCGGTTCGGTTCCGCCATGTGGTTTGTGGCGGCCAACCTTGTCCTCGGCTTTGGCGCTGCCGGGGCCGGCATTGGGCTGGCCGCTTAGCGCAACCACTGACGATTTGGCAGGCTCCCGTATGGTGGATGGTGATGATTAGCAGACGTGACGCGGCCATTGCCCTTGATGTACCGATGGAAATGGCCCAGCGCCACGGCCTTCCAAAGTGGATGACCGAGGCCGAACTGGGCGAGATCCTGGACAACCCGCCGCCCTGGCTGGTCCAGTCCCGCGCCAACCGTACCGGCAAGCGGGCTGTTTGGGTCCATCTTGAGTGCGCCGTCTGTGGATACGAAGAAGCAGCGCGGCCAAAGAAGTGGTGGCCCGACTTTACCTACGTTGTGTGCGGCCACCATCGGCCTGAGGATGTTCCGCGCGTGCGCGAGGGATACGTCCGCAGCGAGTTCGACGGCGTCGGCACGCGTTTCGTGGGCATTGCGGACGTGCCGGGGCAGGACTAGTGCTACACCAGCCCCGGCATCTGCTGCCAGCGCACTGGGCGCGTTACTTTCCGTTGCTGGTCATCTCTTCGGGGACGGCGATGAGGCGGATTTCCGTGCCGTCCCGGAGCACCGCGAGCTGGAGGGGTTCGCCGATGGCGTCCGAGAAGAGCAGCCGCTGAAGGCTTTCGGCGTCGCTGACAGCGCGGCCGCCGGCGGCAAGGAGGATATCCCCTGCTGCCAGGCCTGCCTTGTCCGCCGGAGAACCGGGAAGCACCTCCACCACCCGCAGCGCATCCCGCTGGCCCGTTCTGATGACGGCACTGGGGGTGAGCCGGGTAGGCGTGCTGACGAGGCCAAGGTAGGCCCTGCGTACCCGTCCATCCTTGAGCAGGGCCGAGATGATGCGCTGGGTGGTGGCGTTGATGGGGATCGCCAGGCCAAGGCCGGCACCTGCAACTGCAGTGTTGATGCCAACGATCCGGCTGTGCGTATCCGCCAGCGCTCCGCCGGAGTTGCCAGGGTTCAGCGCGGCGTCTGTTTGGATGACATCCTCGATGACCCGCCTGTTGCCGGCGGACCAGACAGGAATGGCCCGGCCGAGGCCGCTGACTACTCCCGCCGTCACCGAACCGGACAGGCCTAAGGGGTTGCCCACGGCCACCACGAGCTGGCCTACCCGCAAGGACTCCGCAGCGCCGAACTGCGCCGGCGGTATCCGCGGTGGTCTGCCGTGAACAACAGCAAGATCGGACAGCGGATCGGCGCCCACAAGCTCCAGCTCCATCCGGCTGCCATCGGCGAACACCGCGTGCCCGCGCTGGGTACCGGCTACCACGTGGGCATTGGTCAGAAGGTAGCCGTCTTCGGTGAAAAGCACGGCCGAACCGGCTCCTAGACGCATGCGGCCGTTGCGGCGCGGGGCAGACATCTCCAAGGCGGCAACGTGAGGTGTAACGGCGGCGGCCACGCGCATGACTGTCTGCGAATACGAATCCAGCGCGTCGACGTCGGGCGCTTCCGAAACTGGCTCGCTGCTTTGGTTCATGGGGCACCTCCTGCATGTAGCCCGATCCCGGCGGTCTGCACGTCCGGGTCCTACCCGAGACAACGACCGGGCGGCTGCCACGAGTCCCGCCTGCGCTACGCCTTGGGTGAACGATGCGTGGACGCGGGGACTTGCAGCGCGGCGGGCACCTGCCACGGGCAAAGAAAAACACCCCGGTCCGCAGACCGGGGTGTTATCTCATGAGCCGGCCCATCCGTAGGGATGTGCTGACGCATATCAAATGTGGAGATGGGGGGAATTGAACCCCCGTCCGATGTCGTGTTGTCAGGGCTTCTCCGGGCGCAGTTTGCGTCGGAATTTCTCGGCCCCAGCCATGCCGCAAACAGCTGGCTGATCCGGGCCCAGTCACCTAAGAGTCCCGTTCACCCCGATGACGGAGGTGAACAGCAGTGGCTATCTAAATGACGCCAGGATCCGGGGCGATAGCAACCTCGGGCTGACGGACTGTCTTACTGGTTAAGCAGCAAGAGCGAAGTCAGTGCGCTTAGATTCGGCACTTATTGGTTTGCAGAAAGCGTTTACGAGATAATTCTGCATCCTCGGCCCGCTTCACCTGTCGCGACTAACATCGTCGAAACCGATCATCCCCATATTCTTTTACCAAACCGGCTGGCAAGCCCGCCGGACTACCCACTATAACGCATCCTGACCGCCATTCATTCCAGACTAGCGGCGGCGGTTGCGCTCACGCATTTCGCGCTGGGCTTCGCGGTTGTCCTGCTGCTCGCGGAGGGTTTGGCGCTTGTCGTACTCGCGCTTGCCGCGGGCCACCCCGATCTCCACCTTGGCCCGGCCGTCAACGAAGTACAGCTGCAGCGGGACGATGGTGTAGCCCGACTCGCGCACCTTATGCGAGATCTTGATCAGTTCCTCGCGGTGCAGCAGCAGCTTGCGGCGGCGGCGGGCGGCGTGGTTGGTCCAACTGCCCTGGTTGTATTCGGGGATATGGATGGCTTCCATCCACAGCTCGTCATTGTAGAAGGTGCAGAATCCGTCCACCATGGAGGCATGGCCCTCGCGCAGGGATTTCACTTCGGTCCCCATAAGTGCAATTCCAGCCTCGTAGGTATCCAGCACGTGGTAATCGTGCCGGGCCTTGCGGTTGGTGGCCACCACTTTACGGCCACTTTCTTTAGGCAACGGAATGCTCCTCAGTTCAAGAATCGGATGTCCTCCAGCCCAGCCGGTGCGGAGTCATACCAGTGTACGGCAGGGTAAAGCGCCCTACAGCAGTCCCGTCGGGTCCACGGCGTTGCCGTTCAGCCAGGTTTCGAAGTGGGCGTGGCAGCCTGTGGAGTTGCCGGTGTTGCCGGAGTAGGCGATCAACTGGCCCTGCGAGACCCGCTGGCCGTTCGACACCACGACGCTGGCATTGTGGTAAACGATAGTGGTCAGCGTGTTGCCTTGGACCAGGCCGTGCGAAATCTTCACCCGCCAGCCGCCGCCGTCGGCAGAGCTCCAGCCGGAGCTGAAAACTTCCCCTGCCGCTGCAGCGTAAACGGGTGTACCACACGCTGCGCCGAAGTCCAGGCCGGTGTGCATGTAGCCGCCCTTCCCATAGAAGTCGATGGTGCCGGGCGGGGTGGCGCGCCACCCGAACCCGGATGTGATCGGCACGCCGCCGTTGAAGGGATGCCGGAGGCCAAAGGCCGACGGCGAACCTACCACCGGCGCCGATGGTGCGGGGGGCACGTAGGGTTGCACGGGCGGTGGCGGCTGGTTGCGTGCTGCCGCCGCGGCAGCAGCGGCAGCAGCGGCAGCTTCCGCCTGCCTCCGGTGCTCCGCTGCGGCTGCTTCCGCCAGGCGGCGCTGCTCGGCTTCCCACGCTTCACGCAGTTTCCGGTCACGTTCCTGAATCTCAGCTGCAACGGCGTCCTGACTTGCCTGGACCCCGGCGAGCTGGGTCTGGATGCCAGGCTTGGCTGCCTGGAGCTCGGCGTCAAGGCGGGTGGTGTCCGCGATCAGCCTGTCCACTTCTTCCTTCTTAACAGCGGCTTCGTCGCGGGCGGCCTTCTCCCGCTCAAGGGCTGCGTCAGCCTTCCCTTTCAGGTCCTTGATTTCGACTTCCACCGCTTGCAGACGGGCCTCGGAATTCACGTTCGTGGCGTTCTGCTGCTGCAGCTTGTCCATGGCCGCGTTCTGGCTGCGCATGGCTTGGTCTGCCAGGTCCATGGTCTCGGTCAGGCTTCCGCCATTGTTGGAGCCGAAAAAGAGTGAGAGGTTTGAGGGTACTCCCCCGGACTTGTACGCCTGGGTGGCGATCTGGCCGATCAGCTTTTTGGTGTCGGCGATCTTTTGTTTGTCCGTTTCCATCTGCTGCGTAATTTTGGCCTTGTTCTGCTGGGCCATGTCTACGCGGGCGGAAAGTGCTTCGACTTCCTTGACTGCCCCGGCTACTCGGCCCTGGGCTTCCAGAAGCGACTGCTGGGCGCCGGGCAGCCGGCCCTGGTACAGGACCAGGTCGCTTGCAGCCTTGGCGATACGGGAATCGACGAACTCCAACGACTGCTGGACCCTGGCTGCTTCTGCCTCGAGGGCTTTCTGCCGGTCTTCAAGCTCATCCGCGAAAGCCACCGGGGTGGAGGACGCAAGCCCCGCTGCGAGGACAACAGCGAGCACGGCGCTGATGACTCCGCTTCGCTGCGGGTCTTTGCGCCGGCGGGCCGGCCTGTGCATGGGGGAAGTTTGGTCCGTAAAGTTCATGGGCATTCCTTGTTCGGTTTGCATACCTAGACGTGAAGGTATCTGCGCAAGGTCAAGAGGGACGAAATTCCGGCCAAGGATCCGCCAAGGATTATCAGTGCCGGCACGAGGATCAGTGTCTGGCCAGACGAGATGAAGGCGGTATCGGGGTACTGCTGGGACATGTACTCGCCGAGGAAGAAGTGCGCCACGGCCCAGAGTGTCGCGGAGGCCAAGGCGGCGCCAATGACAGCGGCGATGACGCCTTCGAGGATAAACGGAAGCTGGATCACCGTCTTGGAGGCGCCCACCAGGCGCATGATGCCCGTTTCGCGGCGGCGGCTGAAGGCGGAGAGCCTGATGGTGGTGGCAATCAGCAGGATGGCGCACACAATCATCACACCGGCGATGCTCACTGCAACCAGGGAGGCGCCGTTCATGACCGAGAACAGCCGCTCAAGCAGTTGGCGCTGGTCGATGACGGTTTCGACGCCGGGCTGGGACGAGAAGGTCTCGCTGATGATCTGGTACTTTTCCGGGTCCTTCATGTTGATCCGGAAGGAGGCCGGCAACTGGTCCGGCGTCACGGAATCCACGATCGGCGAATTCGAGAACTGGTCCTTGAAGTGCGTATACGCCTCTTCCTTGGACTCGAACTGGAAGTCGTTGACGTACTGCGCCACGGCGGGGGATTCCAGCAACCCGTTGAGGCTTTCCTGCTGCTCGGCGGTGACGGGACCGCCCGCGCAACCAGCCGCCGTCGACCCTTCACTGCACAGGAAGATGGCCACCTGGACTTTGTCGTACCAGTAGCCCTTCATCTGGTTGATCTGCATCTGCAGCATTCCTGCCGCACCGACGAAGGTGAGTGAGACGAAAGTGACCAGGATGACCGAGACCACCATGGAGACGTTGCGGCGGAGTCCGCTGCCGATCTCGCTGAGGATGAACGCGAGCCTCATCGCCGTCCCCCGTCTTCCTGCAGCTGTCCCGTTTCCGGGTCTTCCCTGCCGCTGGCGTCCTTGAGCCGGCGCGACTGGCCGACGACCGGGATCATCGAGGTGTACAGCGCCTTTGCCTCGTCGCGGATGATGATGCCGTTCTTGAGCTCAACCACGCGCTTGCGCATCTCGTTGACGATGTCGTCGTCGTGGGTTGCCATCACCACGGTGGTTCCGTTTTGGTTGATCTTGTCCAGGATGCCCATGATGCCCATCGAGGTGGTGGGGTCCAGGTTTCCGGTGGGTTCATCGGCCAGGAGGATGCCGGGCCGGTTGACGACGGCGCGGGCGATGGCCACGCGCTGCTGCTCACCGCCCGACAATTCGTGCGGCATCCGGTGCTCTTTGCCCTCCAGGCCCACTGTCTTAAGTACCTCGGGAACGGTGTCCCGGATGACGCTGCGGCTCTTGCCAATGACCTGCATGGCGAAGGCCACGTTTGCGAAGACGTTTTTCTGCGGCAGGAGGCGGAAGTCCTGGAAGACGACGCCGATTCCACGCCGGAGCCGCGGGACGCGCCAGCTGGAAATCTTGGCGACGTTCTGGCCTGCGACGTACACCGCACCTGAACTTGCCCGGTCCTCCTTGAGGACAAGCCGGAGGAACGTGGATTTGCCGGAGCCGGATGCGCCCACCAGGAAGGCGAATTCGCCACGGTCAATCTCAAGGTTGACGGCGTCCAGTGCAGGCCTTGCCTTCTGGTCGTATACCTTGGTGACATTTTCGAATCGGATCATGGCCCTAAGTACCCTGCAGGCATGGCTGATTCTGATGCAGCCCAGTTCTGCAGCCGGTGCGCGGGTTTCGTTGGGGGAAAGTAGGGCCCCGGCCCCTTGACTATACGCAGTACTTCCGGTGTATCACGCGGGTTTCAGGGGGTGTGTCGCCGGTTCCTGTTCGTCCGGCAGTTCCTTCAGTGCCTTATTTTTCGGCGTTCCGGTTGTCCGTCCGCCACCGGATGCCGGCGTCGATGAAGTCATCGATCTCCCCATCGAACACTGCCGAGGTGTTGCCGACTTCGTGCTCGGTCCGGAGGTCTTTGACCATCTGGTATGGGTTGAGCACGTAGGACCTCATCTGGTCACCCCAGGACGCCTTGACGTCGCCGGCCAGCGCTTTCTTTTCGGCGTCTTCCTGCTCCTTTTTGAGGAGCAGAAGCCGGGACTGCAGCACTCGCATGGCGGCGGCGCGGTTCTGCAGCTGCGACTTTTCGTTCTGCATGGAGACGACGGTTCCGGTGGGAATGTGGGTGAGGCGGACCGCCGAGTCGGTGGTGTTCACCGACTGGCCGCCCGGGCCTGAGGAGCGGAAGACGTCGACGCGGATCTCGTTGTCCGGGATCTCTATGGAGTCCGTCTGCTCGATCAACGGGATGACTTCGACGGCGGCGAAGGAGGTCTGGCGCCTGCCCTGGTTATCGAAGGGGCTGATCCTCACGAGCCGGTGTGTTCCGGCTTCAACGCTGAGGGTGCCGAAGGCGTAGGGTGCCTTCACTTCAAACGTTGCGGACTTCAGACCGGCCTCTTCTGCGTAGGAGGTGTCCATAACGGTGGTGGGGTACCCGTGCCGCTCGGCCCAGCGGAGGTACATGCGCATCAGCATCTCCGCGAAGTCTGCAGCATCAACGCCGCCTGCTCCTGCGCGGATTGAAACGACGGCCTCACGCTCGTCGTATTCGCCCGAGAGCAGGGTGACTACTTCGAGGTCTTTCAATGCCTTTTTGATTGACTCGAGTTCTGCCGCAGCCTCTCCCATGGAGTCGGCGTCGTCCTCGTCCTGCCCGAGCTCCACCAGTACTTCGAGGTCGTCGATCCTTGAAGTCAGGCTGTTCAGGCGCTCAAGCTCCGACTGGCGGTGGGAAAGCCGTGAGGTGATTTTCTGTGCCGCTGAGGGGTCGTCCCACAGGTCCGGTTCGCCCGCCCGCTCGCTCAGTTCGGCGATGTCTTCCTTCAGCGCCTCCACATCGGAGACCCTCTCGATCGAGTCGTAGGTGGCGCGAAGGGCGCGGATTTCAGCGGAAAAATCAATATTGGCCATGGTGGTTTAAGCCTACGCCATCCGGCTGCAGGCCCGGACCTTGCCACCTGGCGACCAGCCCGGGGTCGCTCGGCCAGCTGGGGCGTCCGAGAGCGGTCAGCGCGTAAGCCGTGAGCGGGCGGTTGAGGTCGCCTCGATCCGGATGCCGTCAGGCATCAGGAAGTTCACCACCGGCGGGTGAACAGCAGCAGTTAAGACGACGACGGCGGTGGCACCGTCAGGGCTGCCTGTTGCCGCTGTGACGGCGAGGCCACGGAAGCGCTGCGACGCGGGGCTCCTGGCAATGAAGGCTGCTGCCACGTTCCTCACTCTTCCGGGGCTCAGGACTGCCGAGGGGCTGCCGCCCTGTGTTGCTACCTCGCCCAGGGTGTAGCTATCCGCGGCAGCCACGGAGGCGCCGTCGGCCAGTGAGAGCAACCGTTTGTGTTCCAGGTAGACGGAGGAGATGCCGATGACAACAGTTGTGACAAGCAAAGCTACGACGACGTAGCCGAGGATCATCACCATCATCTGGCCGTCTTCATCCTTGGTCACTGCTTTCACCGAAACCTGCCCACGAGTTGCGTCGACGACGCCTCCACTTCACTGGCGTTGAGGCGTAAGTCGTCATTAAACGGCAGGAACGGGAGGGGCACCGTGAGGCCCACGGTTACGGTGACTGTGCTGCCTGGCGCCTGGCAGTCTGCGGCACTACAGGCCGTTGCTACCCTCGCCTGTTCCGGCTGGTGCCCGAAGTCGGCGAGCGCGATCGCCACCGCCTGTTCAGCTGCTGCCTGGGCGGTGGCCGGGTCTGGCTGCGCTATGTAGACTTTGGCGGCCTGGTCAGCTGCGCCGACGACTGCAAATGAGCCGCCCTGAATTTGGCTCATCGTGATGATGAAGTACACGAGCGGAACCATCAGCAGGAGCGCAAGGAAAGTGAACTCCACTACCGCGCTCCCCCGTTCATGGCTTTCGGCGCCCGGCTTCCGCGGCGCGGATTGTTTGCGGTGCGAACCTTCTTGGTGGGGTGTGACTTTTGTTGGACACGGTGACTCGTGCTGAGCGAAGGGGCTGGCCGCTGCAACTCGCGGTTCACGGCAGAGGGCAATCATCAAACGGGCACGAAGGGGTTTCAGGAGCGGGTTAAGGCTGCACGGCGGAATGACCTTTCACCTCCAGCAAGTTTCGGGGACCGATAAGACCGATCACCGGCATCGGGGCACGGACGGTCACTTCCAAAGTCCGCAGGCCCTGGTACGTAACCTCACTGGTGCTCACTTGCTGCGCAAAGCCTGCGTTGAGGGCGGACTGAATAAGGCTGCGGGTCCGTTCTTCCGCGTCCGCGGCACTTCGGTCAGCAAGAGTCCCATAGCGTGCACCGGAGGCCGCCGCGTCGATCAGCGTGTTCCTCACGTGCAGGACCAGTGTCAGCTGAATGATCGCAAGGAAGAACAGCGTGAGCAGGCTGCCGACCAGGACAAAATCAACCACGGCAGAGCCTCGCTCCCGCGACGCGGCCTCCCGCTGGGATGACCTGTCCTGGGCTGACTTGCCCCAGGGCCTATCTTTTCGGCGGATGTCCAGAGCGCGGTTGGTGGTCCAACCGTGGGTGGACGGTGACATCGGTTAGCTTCCGACCTTGTCCATGGCCTGGTTGAACATGGCTTCCAGCGCCGGACCTGCGAGCGCCAGCAGCGCCGCTACGAGGACAGCGGACATCAAGGTGATCATGACCCAGCCCGGGACGTCACCCCTTTCCGGGTTGTCGCCCGCAGTGAGGCTGCGAAAGCGGCGGGGACGGGATACATGGACCCCCGCCGTGCCCCGAATGTGTTTTTCCTTCCTGCTGCCAGCTCCAGGAAGCAGCGTCGCCATGACCGCCAGGAACAGTACCATGCAGCGAATCCCCATTTTCTCCGTCATTTCCGTCCCATTCCTGATTCCATTTCCGCTTTGGTTCTTTTGGTGTTTCGGTTTGTGTCTGATCTCTAGAGGCCCAGGTTGATCGCGGCGATGCCCGGGAAGACCGCAAAAACCACAGTCAGGGGCAACACACCAAATACGAGCGGTACCATCATGGCGATTTCCTTCTTGCCGGCTGCCTCCATAAGCTCGCGCTTAGCGGTATCACGTACATCCTGGGCTTGGGCACGGAGAACATCAGCCAATGGCGTTCCACGCTCTACAGCCACGACAATGCCGTCCACGAAGCGGACGAGCGGCGCCAGGTCCGTCCTTGCCGAGAACTCTTGAAGCGCCTGGATCAGCGGTTTACCTGCGCGCGTTTCAGTGAGAACCTTTGAAAATTCCTTCGTAAGCTCACCCTTGGCGCTGCGGCACACCCGGTCCAGAGCTCCTGTTGCGCTCTCCCCCGCGCTGACTGCCAACGCCATCAGTTCTGCCAGGCTGGGGAACTCCGCCATCATTTTCGACTCCCGGCGGCGAATCTGTGAACCAAGCCAGTAGTCCCGGAACATGAACCCGCCTATGGCACTGCCAAGAACAGCAACGGCCGCCAGGACCGGGTTGAATCTGCCGGAAGCCGCACCGAGGACGATGAAGACGATCGAGATAGCGAAGCCGGCTGCCGCCCACAAGAGCTGTTCAGCGCGGAAGTCAACAGGCGACTTGTTGATTCCCGCTTGCGCCAGTCTGCGGGCCGTAGCTTTTGATACGGGATTCAGTCGGCCAAGTGCCGCCAGACCGTCGCGCAATATTGGCCGAAGTATCCGTTCGAGCGGGCCGAAGGGCGCCAGGTTGTGTTCCCCGGTGTTCAACAGCCTGGATTCAAGATTTTGGGACTTTAGCTGTGGTTCAATGCGCTCCGAAAACGTGACAGCACGCATGAAGGGAGACCGAAAAATCATCAACCATAGACCAACGCCCATCAGGATTCCGCACACCACTGCCGGGGGTGAAATTGCCATCACCTGAGCACCCTCTCGTCTTGGGGAAGCGCCCCGATCCGAAGCATTAGGGAGTAGCAAACCAAGGAGACGACCAAGCCGCCCAGCAGAACCGCAGCTCCCACTGGTGTGTTGTAGGCCTGGACTGCCTCCGGCCGGGTGGCAAGGAGCATCATGACGATCCAGGGCGCGGCAACGGCGAGCCGTGCCGCGTTGATTGTCCAGGACTGACGTGCCTCCAGTTCGCTGCGGGTACGGGCGTTTTCCCGCAGAAACTCGGCCAGAGTTCCGAGGAGCTTTCCGAGGTCTGAGCCTCCAACTTCCCTTGTAAGGCGCAGCGCTTCAACGATCCGATCCGCCACAGGATCAGCCAGCCGGTGCTTGAGTTGGTTGAGCGACGCTTCGAACTGGCCGCCCGCCCGGTAGTCAGCACCGAAATCCCGGAAGACGTGCCGGAGCTCTTCAGGTCCTTTTTCACCGAGCTGAATAAGCGCCTCCGGCAGCGGAAGCCCGGCGCGAATTGCGGATCGCAGGTGGTCGACGATGTCGGGCCAGAGCGTCCGCAGCAACGCGCTCCTCTTCTTTGCCCTCCAGCGGAGAACGGTTATGGGAAGCCAAGCCGCAAAGAGGCCGAAGCAAAAGGAGATCGGCCAGGAACGCGTTACGGCGAAAAAGATTAGCACTACAAAAAGCCCAAGCCCCAGGCAGGTTCCCACCAGTCCAGACGCAGAAACCTTCTCGATTCCAGCTCCAGCCAGCAGGTCCCCGAGACGGCTGGTCTTTTGCTTGGGAAGCGCTGGTTTCGGCGACTCCCAAAAGGACCACCAGATCAGGAAAAGCCCTGTCCCCGCAGTAACTCCCAGAAGAGTTGAGATCATCGCGGGTCCAGCAACGCCGCGACGTCGTACCCTGCCCGGGCAAATTTTTCCTGTGCCGGCATGGAGTTGGGCCGTGGTTGCAGTGCCCCGTCCTCCATGGTGAACACCGGTGACGATTCGATGATGCCGTTTTCCACTCGTCGGCCGAGGGCGAGGACTTCTGTCACTTCCCTGCGCCCGTCAGCTCGGCGGCTGCAATGCACCACAAGGTCGATGCACGAAGCGACAGTCGGCACAACGAAGGCGCTGGAGATGTTCTCGCCGGCCAGCAACGGGAGTGTGCAGATTTTCGTGACTGCGTCATGCGCGGAATTTGCGTGGACAGTGCACATGCCGGGCAAGCCTGAGTTCAGCGCAATCAGCATGTCGAGGCTTTCAGCTTCCCGGACTTCGCCCACTACCAGCCGGTCCGGACGCATGCGGAGTGCTTCCTTCACCAGCCGACGCAGTGGTATCTCACCCTCGCCTTCCAGGTTGGGCTGGCGGCACTGCAACCCAACAACGTCCCGAAGTGGGAACTGCAGCTCGAAAATCTCCTCAACAGTGATCACCCGTTCCCGGCTCCCGATGCTGGCCGCGAGGCAGTTAAGCATCGTAGTCTTACCTGCTTGGGTCGCTCCTGAGACCAGGATGTTGAGCCCGGAGGAAACGGCGGCACCGAGGAACCGGGCCGACTGCGGCGTCAGCGTACCGAGCTCGACCAGATGTTCCAGCCGGCTGGCCTTGACCACGAACTTCCGGATGTTAACTGCCCAATGCCTCCGCGTTACGTCAGGGATGACTACGTGCAACCTCGACCCGTCAGGCAGGGCTGCATCCACGAAGGGCGACGACATGTCCAACCGGCGGCCGGAGCTTTTGAGCATCCTTTCGACCAGATCCCGCACCTGTTGCTCCGTCAGACTGAGGGAGGTCAACTCGGATTCGCCGTTGCGGGCTACGTAGATCTCATTGGGCGAGTTGATCCAGACTTCCTCGATCGTCGGATCATCCAGGAGCGGCTGGAGGACGCCGAACCCTGCCACGGCGTCGAAGAGAAACCTACGCGCCGCATCAAGAGGGCCAATCGGAGGCAACGGACCCATCAGTGCCCGCTCGTCATAGTCTGATACCGCCGCATCTACGAGGCGGCGCACTTCTCCTGCCTGCTGCAGCGGGTCAAGCCCACGGCGACGAATCAGCTCGCGGACTTCGTCCTCGACAATCCCCAATGCGTCCATAGTTCCCCAATACAACTGCCGCCTCCGGCGGAGGCAGTGCAACTGGGATAAAGACTAAGGAGCGCCAAGCTTTGCAACAAGCCGCATTGGGCAAAGTGTGGATAAAAAGCTGAACAAAATCTTTTCCAGGGCATCCGCTGCAGGCGAACAACGGACCTCATGGCGTAGCCCCTCCTGAAACTCGGATTGGTTATTCTTGTGGACGTCGCTCCCCGTGTGCACCAGTTCCAGCCCGTTAGGGCAATGACTGGGACTGGTGCCGCGGCGGCAGCAGGTCGGGCGACCTTAAGGCGGATATAAAACGCTACTTGATCGGCTAGCCTACCCAGGTTCCCCGAGTAGAGGACCAATAGATGGTTCCCCGGTCAAAGGACTGGGCCCAAGCACCGGACCCCGCATAGTATTCGCTTGTTCGCGGCAGCCCCAGACGACCGCTGGGGCCGCCATTGTTCCACCAGGCAGCGCCAATGCCACCTTCGACTCCGAATGCGTCGCCGACTGAGTTGTTCCAAGCGACGGTACCCGCTTCGAACACTTGGTAGGTACCGCCCGGGGCCCAGATTTCCTCAGTCCGCGGATATCCGTAGGTGTAGACGCTCCCGACGGAGTCCCACCGTCCTAAAATTCCTCCGCGCACTGAATGCGTCCCCGTTCCCGCGGACCAGTAGTAGTAGCCGCGCTGGAACTTCTGACTCGCACCGTTTCGGTACGAGTAGCTTTCTGCATCAAGCGGATACCCGAGGACTGAAGAAGGGCCTCCGGCGTTCCACCATGAACTTGCAATTCCCCCGCGCACAGGGTGCGCGCCAGACCAGGGCGACCAGAGGTACCAACCGCTCGTGAAGTCCTGAACGCGACCTCCGGGAACATCGTGTTCCTCTGTCTTTGGCTGGCCGACCTCCGCCCAGTACGCGCCTCCACGGTAGTCCCAATCGCCGAAAATTGCTCCACGGACGCCGTAGGTTCCGTATGAAGGACTCCAGACTATTGTTCCTTGTTCAAAGTCTTGGGCACGCCATCCGCTGCCGTCTCCATATTCGTAAGAAATGGGTTGACCGTACCAATGCCCGCCATTGTTGGCGTACCAGTACTGACCTATTGCTCCTCCCATTGGGTAATAAGTCGTAGCCATCCGGATGTTCCCCGGAGCATTGCCCGGTCGATCTGTGGTTGCTTGGGCCGCAGATCCGCCCGCTAATAGCACCGCGGTGGCGAGAGCAGTCAACAAGGTCGATTTCAGCTTCAAAAGTTGTTCCCCTATTTCTCGGCCCCGGTCCTTGTCGGTACCAGGGGTTGCAGGCACTTGCGCCAACTGAAATGACTTTCGCACACTTTTAGACGTTCTGCAGGTGAGACTCTGTCACGAGTTTTTGTCACTGGGTAAGTGATTATCCAAAGCGGCGCTAGTTTTCGGACTAGTTGCGGCTGTATCTGGTCACAGTCGTTGCAGGTCCTCGCCGGGACTCCCCCGGTGCGTAACCGAGCTTCATAAGTTCCTGAGCCATAAGTGATTCACTAGACTTTTCAACCAAGATAATTGTCGGGTGCTGGAGAACTTTAGCTGCGGAGGAGGCCACGTCGAGTCTTTGATCGAAAATTCGTTGCCATTGGGCCGCACTTATCCCCCGTGTGGGATCAGCCAGACCCTCGAAGCTGTCAGGATAAGCCTGACTTGCGAGTCCTTGCGCGGGACTTATCACGAAGGCGTCCCCTGGTGAAGACAAATATTCCACTGATTCCGCAATGTAGCGGAAATCGTCCTGGGGGTCGCGACCGAACTGGGTTCTCTGGCCGAGATAGGAGGGAATGGCGACCACCAAAGCGGCCGAAACGCTAACCGCCACTGCAGACTTGATGCGGCAAATGGCACTTGGCAGATGAAGAGCAACTGCAGGAGCTGCTGCCAGGATTGCCAATGCGGGCAGTTCAAAGGACAGGTAGCGCGGCAGGTAGTAGTTTCCTCCCGTAAGGAGAGAACCACCAATAACCGCTGTTGCCGGGACGACGAGCCAAGGAACGGCGAGAAGGACAACAAAGTGTCCTCTGCTCAGGACCAATCCAAAAGCAGCGGCTGTCCACAGCAAGCATGCCAGTGCAACCATGGAGAAATCCTCACCCGGAGTGGGTAGCGGTGCCACTAGACCGTCCTTGGCAAAGTAGCCATCTGCAAAAAATTGCAGCACTGAGAACTCAAACAAGAAAGATGGCCCCACAGGGCGGATCCACGAAATCTGAAACTGCTGCTGGCTGGCGGTGCCTGCTATAACAAGCCCGGGAGCAAGCCACCCAATTGAAGCTGCCGTTAGTCCGCGCCAGGTTTTCCGCAGGCTGGGGTCCAAAAGTAACGTCACGGCATGGGCAACGAACAGGAAGACAACATAAAAGGATAGGCCAACGCTGACTGCGCCAATGGCTGAGTAAAGCACCCACTTAGTAGTACTGGGACGCTCACGAATCGACACCAAGACATATGTGGCTGCAACTGCCCCAAGGACCGTCAGGGCATATGACCGTGCGTCCGTTGCCACGTACTGTGTCCTCGGCATGACCACCAAAAAAGCGGCTGCGAAGATCCCAAATCTAACGCTTGAGAGCTTCCTGCCAAGCTCGACCATCATCACGGCGGAGAAGGCGATGGCAACAAGACTGGGCAAACGCACAGCGAACTCGGAATAGCCTAAAATACGGGTCCAGCCGAACATGAAAAGGTAATAGAGTCCGTGCACAGCATCGATGCTGCCAAGCATGGCCACCAATTCCGGAAGACTGCGCCTTACAGCGCTGAGGGTTGCTGCTTCATCTGTCCAGAAACTTGGTCGCCATAATCCTATGCCGGAGTATAAGAAGGCCACCAGCCCGGCCAAGCAAGAGGCGGTCCGCGGTTTAGTCACCGATCAATCCTAGCGGCGCCGCCAGAAAGGGATCTTCGACCTCAACATGCCGCGCGGGTGTGGCCCTTTCGCGGGCGATACTAGAGGAGCCCTCGCTTGTCTAGCAGTTCCTCCAGCGCGTCCTGTATGTGGTAGCCGTACGGCATCGTCAGGTGCGTATGGTCCTTCTTGACGGGGATCCCGCCGGCAAAGCTCGGACAAGAGTCGTCCGGAGTGCAAAACAGCGAGCGGGTATCCAAGTAGACACTCCGGCTGGCCTCTGCTGCTGCGGTATCAGCCCTGGCAATGTCGTACCACAAAGACGTAACCGTACCCAAGCAGTCCCTCGGGCCTCCCACAGGCGTGTAACATTCCCGGACGTCCTTATCAAAGGGGGGCGGACTTAGGATCAGCCTTTGTTTGGAAGCCGAAATTCTGTCAAGAATTGAGGTCATTCCCGCTTGCCAATCAGAGGCGGTAGCCTCATTGCCTGTCGTTGACATCCGTTCGGGAACCATAGTGTTGCCGACGATGACAAGGTCTGGCTTAGTTCGTTGGATGAAGTCAACTGCCTGTTGCTTGCGCTCCTGACAGCTGGACTGTTCCTCCGCCGACTTAACCATCGGGTAGTCGTTGAAAGGACACCCGGGCCGGCCAAAGATACGAATGTTCCAGCCACTTTCTGCGTAAAGCCTAGTAAGGGGAATCGCCCATCGTTGAGAGATTGAGTCGCCTACTAGGACTGCCTGTCTGGTGGCGTCAGCAGGACCAAATGTGCATTCCTCGGCAGAATGATTGCCTGGCGAACCGCACTGCAAAACACGCTCTGGGTGAGGGTCCTCGGACATGAGTTCTTCCAGCGAGGGTTCGAATCGTGGCCAGGAGGTTTCCGGCACGGCCGCGGCAAGCTCTTTTTGAAGAGACTTTCCTGCGGGTCCGTCCACGGGCGCTGCGGGGAACCCCGCCCTCGCTTCTGAGAGCGGCGCAACTGCATCGGAGGCCGGAACCACTGCAATCTTCACCGCCATGGCACCCGTCGCCACCACAAGGAACACTGCCAGTCCAGCACAGGCCTGTAGGAGATTTCTTCGCGCAGCACGTCGTTTTCGACGCGCACCCAGCGTTTTCGAAGTTGTGTCTTTCGAGCTCGACGACAACCATGAGCTTTTTCGGATGGGATCCTCTACCAGACGGTACGAGTAGACCGAGAGACCAAGGGTCACGAAAAGCACCATCGCGAAGTAGAAGCTGCTTTGGGCAGAAAGCAACGCCCCTAGGAAGACGATAACCGGGAAATGCCATAGATATAGGCTGAACGAGATGTCGCCCAGATACCGGCTAACTGGATTAGTGAGGACAAAGAGGTACCTCTGCGATCCCCCGCAGCCAGCTCCAATAAGCAGCGCTGTGGAAAGAACGGGCAACAGTGCTCCGGGCGCAGGGAAAGCACTGTTGGGAGTAAGGACAAAAATGGATGTGACAATGCCAAGAAGCCCGGCATTGGCCAAGACGGGCCGCAGCTTCTTCGGTATACGCTCACATAACGGAGTGGCGAAGGCCAATAAAGCACCCCCACCAAGCTCCCACACTCGGGTCAGTGACGAGTAGTAAGCGGCACCGGGGTCGGAAGCGGTCTCGAGGGCGGCCAAGCTGAAGGACCACAGACTCACGACGCCGATCAAAATGGCAGCTACCTGGAGGGAGCGGGACGGCGACATGCCCCGTCGACCAAGAAAAACCAGGGCTGCTAGCATGATCCATGGCCAGACAAAGTAGAACTGCTCCTCCACGGCGAGCGACCAGTAATGGCGTAATGGCGAAATGGGACCGTCAGCCTGGAAGTAATCACTGCCTTGCAGAAGGAATCGCCAATTAGCGGAGAACAGTCCTGCCCAGACGGAATCGGCTAGCGTTTCGCTAAAGCGTGGTGCAGCGAACAGTGCTCGAGCAGCAAGTAAAGTTGCCACTATAACAAGCAGCGAAGCGGGCAATATTCGTTTTACTCGTCGTTTATAAAAATTGGCAAAGGATATTGTCCCTGTACGCTCCCATTCACGGATAAGGAGCCCCGTGATCAGGAACCCGGAGATGACAAAGAAGACGTCAACACCTACAAAACCGCCTATCGGCCAGTGGAACAGGTGCTCAGCAATAACCGCAAGAACAGCAACAGCGCGGAGGCCCTGAATATCCGGACGAAGTCCCGGCTTCTCCCGGTTTTTGCGGCCAGGCTCCGTTGCAATATCCCCTTTTGCAAGGGATGTATCCGGCTCCAGAGTTGAGCCCGCTATCGATGTCAATGACAAAGTCTTTTGCCTCCTGCGGAAGGTAGCTGAATTTCGCCATAGAGATGGCAGTAGTGATACAACCTGTTTACTGGGACACTGCGGGGGTTCGCTCTTCGTCCTTGGACACGAGAGCAACATGAGCCGCAAAAAAGTGCTGCCCTGGTTAGGTATGCCCGTTTATCTTACCTGCGGAACTTGCGGGCACATATTGGGCTAGGAATCTAAGAGGTCCTCTGCCGCTTCAGTAAAACGGCACCGGCCACAAGGCCTAAACCGCAGGTGGCAGCGGCGCTGCCGATGCCCCAAGCTAGGGAGTCCGGCACCAGCAGCATCAATACAGTAACGGTGACGGCCGCAGCCATGCCTTTCAGCATCAATCCCAAGTCAACAAGCGTGCGGTCATAGCGCCGGACTACGAACACGTAAACAATCCCCAGAAGCAGATACGAAACCACCTTAATGATGCCCAGCAGCAGCAGGTCCCCGCTGCCGGCCGGAAAGAACGCAAGCCCCAGACCGATGATGGCAATGCAGGGCGTGACCACAGCCATGAGTCGTGTTTTTCCGATGGCAAACAACTGCGAAGTCGAAATGAGGAAGACAACGTACCCATAGCCAAGAAGCGGCAGGGTCCGGGCTAAAAGGAGGAGGACTGGCTCGGGATCATTCACCAGCACATGAGTTGCCAACACTGCCACGCCACTACCGCCCAAAGTGAGCATGAAACCAACGAAAACTGCTTCCCGCTGCACTTTTCCGACTTGGCCGGTGTTATCGACGCCGCGGTGGGAAAAAATGGTTGTTTGCCATACGTTGGAAAGGGCCATAATGACGGCAAGGGGACCCAACGCCAAGGGCATTACAGCGTTGTACCGCCCAACAAGCTCCTCGCCCCTCAGAATCGTTATTAGGACCGACTCACCTTGTAGCATCAGCACGAGCGCGATGCTGTGAGGTAAAACAGGTAAAGACGTTCTGACGGCGTTTTTGAGCGATTCCCGATACCTGAACGGTGCGCCGGGCTTGCTGACCACAACCCCTGCCACCGACGCCACCACAACACATACGGCAAAGCTCCCCATGTATACAGTCGCAGTCGGAGCGATGGAAATAATTGCCAGCAGTCCGGCAACATGCCCGAGAACGGTGGCAACCACTGTGATGACCACGAACGCAAGGGCCCTGTGCTCGGAACGCAAGTAGGCCAGGGACATTTGCGTGATCCCGTGGAGGCCAATGATGCCTATGGAAATTAGATACGGCACAACGTTAGCAATTGTACCGTTGGCAAACGCAACGAGGGCAAAGATGGACGCCGCCAGGCTGGCACCCATAATGCTGAAGCCCACGCCGAAACCGTTGAGCGACCGCGCTTTGTCTGGCCCCCTATCAGGGTTGAAGTACAGCGTGCTCAGGACCATTGGAAGTCCAGCCGAAAGAGCTATCAGACCGATCGAAATAAAGGACAGAGAGAAACTAACTTGCCCCCACTGCTGGGGGTCAAGCAAACGAATGGCGAAGGGCTGGACCGCGACCGCACCGATACCTTGGGCTACAGCGGCGATGAGGTACAGGAGTCGGTGGTGCGCTGGTACAGCCGCTGGATGCGTCTCCCCCGCCAACCGCGATTCAGCAGCCATTTATTTTTCCATATCGAAAGTTCGCCGGACATGCCAGAGATAGAGTTTCGCGTAAAGGGCCGGGAAGACCTTTATAAGCATCGCCGATATTCCTATATGGGGTGCCGCAACTGTCGCGTCGACAAGGTCACGAACTGAAAGGTCCTCGCGGACATATCGGATAATTTTGTCGATACTGTGCTTGGGGCTTCCCGCAAATAATCCGCCCGAGATAGTAAGCACTCCCAGAAAAGTGCGTAACGTGTTCCACGAACGAGCCTTGACCTGCCTAATCAACTCGGGGTTCAGGCCAGAACGCACGGAGTTGAGCGGTCCGTCTACGAATGCCATAGTCGGCTCCTGGCTCCAAGTGAGCGACCGGGCTTGGACGTGGTAGACGTACACAGGTGTTGGAACAATCCGTACACGGCGGCTGTAAGAGTAGGCGATGGCATTCACTACCAGGTCCTCGTAGCGGACAAGGTCGTCAGGAAACGAAAAGTTGTCGAACAGGGAACGCCGATAAACCTTGGCGTGAAGGAAGTTCCATAGCTTGCCTTGCAGGGCAAAATCCACGGTTTCCAGCCCGGTCAGCAGACCCTGGGCGGAATCTGGTCGTGGGTACTGCCGGCCCGCCGGAGTCTGCGCCACGTGAGCCGCAACGACGATGTCGATGTCCTCTGCCATATGGGCTTCCATTGTGGCGAGGTAATTTGGCAGCAGCTCGTCATCGCAGTCCAGGAAACCAATGAATTCACCTCTGGCCTCTGCGATGCCAGCATTGCGGGCTGCGCTGGGGCCCCCGTTCCGCTCCTGCCGTAGCAGCCGGATTCTGTCATCCCGTTCCGCCTCCACAAGAGTGCGTACTAAGTCTGAGCTGTTGTCGGTAGAGCAGTCATCGACAACCAGCAATTCCCAGTCATCCCGGTCTTGGGCCAGCACGCTCCGAATGGCACGCTCCACCGTGGAGCGGCCGTTGTAGAGAGGCATGACGAGGCTGGTCCTGATGGGCATGAAAGTCCTTACTTATGCACACGGAACCGACCCTTCAGAGGGTCGACCGTCCTGCCGGACGTCCGCGGCAGCAGATCTACTCTACCGGTTTCATCGAACTGCAAGAGAGCTGTCACGTCACACCAGCAACCCTAGTAACAAGCGCCTCAGGAGTGCTATCTTGAATCAGCTTTTAGGGGGCGTTGACGACGTCGACGTAACCGCCACTGCCCTGTCCCTATCCTCACGGCCGCCAAGGTCTCACGCGGTTGCCCGAGGGAGCTCGTTCCGGAGTTGTACTATGAAAATGCCCAAGCGCAAAAACGAGAGCTGGCACACGAAAAGGGCTCAACGCAGGCGAGTAAGGCCAGTGCTATCAGCAGCATGTGCCGCTGCCGTCGTTGGGGTCCTGGGAAGCTCGATCGCAATCCAGTCCGCGGTAGCCACGCCGCTGCCATCGCCCACTGCTACCTCTTCGTCAACAACCTCACAGACGGTTACCGCCCCAGATCCGAGCAGTGGAACTTCTATACCTCCAACAGAACCCGCTACAAAACAGGCATCGGAAGCGGCGCCTCCGGCAACCGCACCGGCCGGCGTGGAACCGAATCCGAATCCCGCCCGTTCCGGTGTCATGCCGCTGTCCCCTGCCGACGCCGCCGCGCTCGAAGCCGAGATGGGGCAGGGCGGGGCGTACATGGGAGCCGGTTTTCGGGCTGTCTCAGGCGATATAGAAGAGCCCTCCCAGCCAGGGAGCAAGACCCTGTCGTCGGAGGCGTACAACACATGGAAGCCGCCCGGCATTCAAGGCGTGGACGTCAGCAGCTGGCAGCCAGGAATTGACTGGGACGGGCAATTTAACCAGGGAGCTCGCTTCGCTTACGTCAAGGCTACCGAAGGAACCACTTACACCAACAGCGAATACCCAAGCCAGTACACCGGGTCCTACAACGCGGGCATGATCCGCGGGGCATATCACTTTGCCACGCCCAGCACATCCTCAGGGGCGGACCAGGCGCGGTACTTCGTCTCCCGGGGCGGAGGCTGGTCGGCTGACGGAATGACCCTTCCGCCGCTCCTCGACATCGAATACAACCCCTACCAGGCTCTGGGCAACACCTGCTACAACATGACCGCAAGCCAGATGGTCAGTTGGATTCGGGACTTTTCAAACACTATGGTGGCGCTAACCGGGCGTAAGCCCGCAATTTATACGACTACTGACTGGTGGAAAACCTGTACTGCAAATAACGGGGGCTTCTCCGACCACCCACTGCATCTGGCGAGCTACGCGACGGCTCCCGGAACTCTTCCTAATGGCTGGGCAGCGTACAGCATCTGGCAATATTCGCCAGAGGGCCCCTACGTAGGCGACTCCAACGTATGGAATGGAACCTACGCCCAGCTGAAGGCTTTCGCTTACGGGCGGCCGCTGAATGCGGGAGAGAATGCGATCTCAAGCCTTGCAGAACCTATGCCGCTCGGCGCTCCCCGGAGCAGTATCGTGTGTGGGATCAAAGATAACGGGTGTTATCAGAGCTTTCGGAACGGTGAAGCGCTTTGGTCCCAATCAACTGGGGCGTGGATCTCCCGTGCGGGTGCCATCCGGTCCCTATACCGCCTGGCGGGTGCTGAGAACGGCGCAATGGGTTATCCCACAAGCGGTGAACAATGCGGACTCAAGGATGGCGGCTGCTACCAAATGTTCCAAGGCGGCGCCATCATGTGGTCCCCGCAAACAGGTGCCCAGTTTTCCCCCCACGGGGCCATACGCGCCGTATGGGCCGCGGGCAGCTTCGAAAATGGCGTCCTTGGATATCCGACCAGTGGCGAACAGTGCGGTCTTAAAGACGGCGGGTGCTACCAGTCCTACCAGGGCGGGCAGATCCATTGGAGCGCCAAAACCGGCGCCCAGACGTCACGCTACGGTGCAGTTCGGAGCGCATGGGCAGCCAATGGATTCGAGTCCGGCCCACTGGGATACCCAACGTCGCCCGAGCTTTGCGGACTCAAGGACAATGGATGCGTCCAGTCCTATCAAAACGGCCAAATACACTGGACCGCCACTACAGGTGCCCAACTAACGCGTGCGGGAGCAATTCGAGGTCGGTGGCTTGCAGGCAACGCCGAAAATGGCGTACTCGGATATCCAACCCGCAGCGAGGTGTGCGGGCTTAAAGACGGCGGGTGTTACCAGTCCTTCCAACACGGCCAGATTCACTGGAGTGCCCGAACCGGTGCTCAACCTACGCGAAACGGAGCGATTAGGGCTGAATGGGCCGCCAAAGGCTATGAAGCCAGTCTGCTTGGATATCCGACCGGACCAGAAACGTGCGGCCTTAAGGACGGTGGCTGCTACCAATCGTTCCAGGGAGGCCAGATACACTGGTCTCCTGCAACCGGAGCCTACATGACGCGCGCCGGAGCGATCGCAACCTACTGGGGCCAGTCGGGTTGGGAAAACGGACCCTTGGGATACCCGACCGGCACCGAGACCTGCAGCTCTGCGGGTGTCTGCTACCAGACCTTCCAGATGGGGACGCTGGAATGGACAGCCGAAACCGGCGTCCGGCGCCGATGACCTAGCAAGTTCGGGAACTCGTCCCGCATAACGCGAAAGGGTCAGACTGACGGGCCTCGTCATTGCTGCCCGGTCAAACGGCCGTTGCAACTTTCACAACTTTTGTGCAGTTGCAACGGCCGTCGCGTTTCCAACCACGTCCACTCCCAACAGCCATGACGGCATCATTGCAGCCAAAATAGCTCATCGTTTGGAACAATGCGTTCTGACACACCTCGGCGATACTATGTCCACGCACAAAGACGCCCGGCCGGTATTTCCCGGCCGGGCGATTTGAGATTATTGGAGGCGCCCCCGTAGAAACGGGGCTACGGGCGGAAGGCGTGCCTTACAAGCTTGCCCAGGCCGGGCCACATTCCTTTACTGACCACCTTGGGCGTAAGGGAAACAGCATTGAGCCGGGACGTCAAATGAAGCCGGGCAGCACGGGCGGCTTTGTTCCAACCCAGCTTGGCGAAGTCGCGAGCGCACTCATCGAAAAAAGCGCGTTCCTCTGCAAAGCGGCGACCATCGAGTGCCCGAACCGAGGAATCAGAATCGCGGTGGCGCCGGTACTGGAAGCAAACGGTGTCAGATACGAGCATCTTGCCACCGTCCATGATGATGTCCATTGCCAGCGCAATGTCCTGGACCACGTTGTACTGTTCCCTGAAGTCGTGTTTGAGGATCGCTTCGGCCCGCCATGCAACGGACGGGAAGTACAGCCAGTCACCCGTGATGAGGCTTTCTGCTATGGGCTCTCCAGCGATGATTGCTTCGGACGACCCACCGACCGCCAGACGTCGAAGGCCCGCTTTCACCTTGTCGCCAAGCGGCTCATAGACGGCTCCCTTTTCGTCTATCACTTCGACACCGGGCTGGAATATCATGACCTCGGGGTTCTGGAAAGCCTTTCGAACTGCGCCCACATAGTTGGGCAGCATGATGTCGTCCGCCCCCATGACAACGACGACGTCGTGCCGGACCAGGCTCAAGCACTTCTTGTAGTTGCCGTTGGCGCCCAGGTTGGTTTCGTTGCGGAAGTAGCGAACCCGGTCATCCGAATCAACCAGCTGCTGAAAGTAAGCTGGGAGATCGGCATCGGGGTATCCGTCATCAACGATGGTCAGCACAAAGTCTCTGTCGTCCTGGCCAAGCACGGAGTCAACTGCGGCTTTCATCATCGCCACGTCGCCGTAATAGGGCAGCATTACATCTATGGTCAATTTTTACTCTTCTCTCAGAACGCGCGTCTGTTCAGCAGCGTGGTCATTGGTTGGACGGCTGGCAGCAAGGGTCGAGGCTTCCGAAAGCTTGCCCACTGCTGACCGCAGAAGCGCCACTTCTTCGGCCAGTATTCGGGTCTCATCCTCAAGTATGGTGAGTTCACGGGAGACGTGGAGGCCCACGCCCACCAGGAGCACAATGGAAAGCGCAAACAAGAGGTTGGCGGGAACACGAACTCCTACAGCCGACGCTGCAAAGTCCAATAGGTTAGGGAATAGCCCCAGAACTATGGTCAGGCCCCCAACAACCAGCCAGAGCACCGCGTATTTTTCGCGGAGCTTCCCTTCCCGAAGCATCAGCAGGACGGCCAGGACCATCCCGATGGACGTGACCAAAGAAAAAGCAACACTCACGCGGGAACACTTCCTTCTCCGGCAATGTCGCCCGGCCGGGGGGCAGCTGACTCCAACTGCACGCGAGGGCGCCTGCGGGCTAGAGCAAAGCAAAGAACAAGTCCGGAACGCGCAAGGTAGATCATAGCTTTTACGGGACTGTGGCTCGGGGTGCCGGCCTGCCGGACTTTCATCTCTACAGGAATCTGCACCACACGGCAGCCGGACTTGATGGCTACGACCAGCGAGTCAATGGTGTCTCCCAGGTACTCGGCCGGAAAGTGGTCAATGTACTGGTGCAATGCCTTTTCGTTCGCGGCCCGGAATCCGGAGGTTACGTCCGTCAGCGGAGTACGGGCCACCTTCGAGATGACCTTCGCCAGGGCAGACATTGCCCAACGGCGCGGTCCCTTTGCCTCGTAGGTGCCCCTGCCGGCAAATCTGGCCCCTATCGAAATGTCGGCCTCGGCCAGTCCTGCCAGTACTCGGTCAATATCGTGGGGGTCGTGCTGGCCGTCGGAGTCAACCTGGATGGCAGCAGAGTAGCCATTCCGGATGGCGTACTTGAAGCCGGTCCTCATAGCGCCGCCAACTCCCAGGTTGAAGGGCAGCCGCAGCACCGCTGCCCCGGCCTTTTCTGCGATCAGGGCAGTATCATCGTGGGATCCGTCGTCCACGACGAGAATGTCATGCTGGGGAACAACACGCCGTACGTTTCGGACCGTGTCACCGATCACTTCGGCCTCGTTCCAGGCAGGCATGATGATGAGCGTGCCGGATCGCGTCTTGTTACTCATGATTTGAAACTATAGCAAGGGGCGTGCCGCCCCCTGTGCCGCCTGAACGTGGATCAAAGCTGAGGCCTGCATAATTGTAAGGTTGACAATCAGAATGAGGAGCTTGGATCGATGACTTGGTGGCAGACCCTTCCGACGTTTGCGTCGGCTGCATTGATCTACTTCCTGCCTGGTCTGGCAATACTTGCACTCATGGGGGTCCGCCGCCTTAACCTGGCGGCTTTGGCCGCGCCCGTATCAACAACAGTCGCTGCCTGCGCCGCCGTCGTCGCTCCCTACCTGCACTTGCCTTATACGCCAGTGGTTTACTTCGCGATCAGCACGGTGCTGGCCTTGGTCGCATGGGGCCTCCGCCGGTGGTGGATGCACAAGGAGCTTGGCCGCTTCCATCTTGCGGACAACGGACCCCTGGACACAAAGGACTTGGGCCGGAGGACGTCGGTCCTCGCGGTGCCGTTAGGGCTACTGTTTGCAGCAGTACTCATCAGCGCCCGATTCATAGCCGGCTTCGGCAGTCCTGACAGTTTTTCGCAGACCTTCGACAATGTGTACCATCTCAACGCCGTGCAACATATCGTCCAGACTCAAGTCGGGTCGTCACTTACGGTCGGGAACCTGACAGAAGCATCAAGCTATTTTTACCCTGCCGGCATGCACGACATGATGGCCCTCCTTCAAATGCTGACAGGCAGTTCCATACCTCTTGTAGTGAACGTTGGCACCATCATCATCGGAGCCTTGGTATGGCCGCTGGGATGTATGTTCCTTGTCTCCCGGCTGGTGGGATACCGCCCCATCCCTCTGGTTGCAGCCGCCGTCCTCTCAGCCGGATTCAGCGCTTTTCCTTACCTATTGATTGGTTTCGGCGTCCTCTACCCGAACAACGCTGCCATCGCGCTGCTCCCAGTTGTTTTGGGACTGGCGGTGGAGCTTCTTGGAATGTCACGGAACCCTGCTTCTTCCTTCCTTCCTCCGGCAGTGGCGTTCTGCGCGGCATTCCCCGGGATGGTGCTGACCCACCCAAGCGCCATGGTGGCCATGCTGGGATTTCTGGTGCCGGTCATGTTGGGCCGTCTGGTATTGGCGTTCACCGAGTGGAGAGCGGGCAACACAACGAAGCGCGCCGTTGTTCGATGGGCGATCGCCGGCACCTTGTACCTTGCAGTGGTGGCTACGGCCTGGTTGGTTCTCCGACCGAGCCTTGGCGCAGCACCATGGACTCCTTTTCAATCGAATGCCCGGGCTATCGGCGAAATTTTGGGCAGCGCGCCCATGGGGACCACTACGGCTTGGGTCCTCGCCACTCTTACAGTCATTGGCCTTTATGTGGTCGCCCGAACGTTGCGACAGACATGGTGGATTCTCGGCATGTACCTAGTTGCAGCAGTTCTTTACATGGTCGTCTCCAGCTGGACGCCCGGGGCTTTCCGGACGCTTCTGACAGGTGTCTGGTACAACGACAGCTTCCGGCTGGCCGCTCTACTCCCAGTAACAACTCTTCCCATCGTCGTTTTCGGAGCCGAGTGGCTGGTGTGGCGTTTCAGAACGCTACTGAAGCACCTGTCGACGTCAGAGCAAACGCAACTGGGTATGGTACCCGCCTCCGTCGTCGGGGCTTTTAAATTCCGGGCGCCCGCAGGCACTAGTGTCGTTTCCGTCTGGATTGTTCTCGCTTTGCTGGGGCTGGCCGCCCAGGGTGGCACTTTGTCCCAAGTACAACAGCGGCTGGAGTTTATTTTCTCGACAAGTGCCACGTCAGATCTTCTGGACGAGGACGAACTGAAGGTCCTCAATGAGGTAAAAGGCCATGTACCTCCAGACGGAGTGGTGGTGGCCAATCCGCTGACGGGTGGGTCCCTGGTTTACGCTTTAGCCGATCGACAGCCCCTCGCCCCGCATATCTTCGGTGAAAGAACTGAGATGGAGCAGCTTTTGCTCGACCACTGGGACGAGGCTGCATACAACAAGGACGTTTGCCCGGCAATCCGGAAGCTCAACGCCTACTGGGCTTTGGATTTCGGGACAAAAACTGTCATTCCCACGGAAGATCCTTTCCCAGGTTTGGCCGACCTGGCCGCTGGCACTGCGCCGGGAATAGAAGAACTGGCCACCTCGGATGAGGCAAGGTTGGTAAGGACCACAGCCTGCGACTAACCGCGTTTCCACAGATGCAGGGTGAAATAGGAGCTCGACAACAGGCGAATACCGCCCACCGACTCGAACTTACCGATCAGACGCCGTTATTTGTAGGTGATGACTGCTCCACCACCAGCGGACCAGCTGATGCGACCGCCTTGGTAGTCCTGGGCGACGCCGCTGCCCGAGACGTACTCATCCGTGAGGGGGTATCCAAGACGCCCCCGCTCAAAACCGGTTCCCGCCCACGCCTGGCGGATCGCACCAACGGAATAATGCGCCCCGGTGGCCGGTGACCAGTTAATGGCGCCGCCTTGATAAAGCTGGTAAACGCCGCCGTTAATGAGGCCGCCAACCTCATCAGAGGTCGGGTAACCAAGACGCCCCCGCTCAAAACCGGTTCCCGCCCACGCCTGGCGGATCGCACCAACCGAATAATGCGCCCCAGTAGCCGGCGACCAGTTAATGGCGCCGCCTTGATAAAGCTGGTAAACGCCGCCGTTAATGAGGCCGCCAACCTCATCAGAGGTCGGGTAACCAAGACGCCCCCGCT